>CP033784.1:1890188-2520251 GCA_003955985.1 Corynebacterium jeikeium | reverse complement strand
AGCGCGCCAGTGCTTTCGGGCCGTGGATGCTCACGGCCGATGCTTTCGATGCGGACTCCGCGCGGGTGCGCACATACGTCGACGGAGAGCTGCGCCAGGATGCACCGATTGCGGACCTTGTTTTCTCCCCGGCGAAGTTGATCGCCTACATCTCACAGTTCGTGCAGCTGAACCCGGGCGATGTCATCTCCACGGGAACGCCGGCGGGTGTTGGACACGGCATGAGCCCGCAGACCTACCTTCAGGATGGTCAGGAAATGGTCATCACCATCGATGGCCTGGGTAAACAGGCCAACACTGTCCGCATCAACCACTAGCTCGCGCCGCTTTACGACGTTCCCGCGAACCCGGCGGGAATGAATCGACCCCCGCGTGCGTTGTGGGAGACTAACGGGTAAAAACCTACGTAAAGAACGTGAAGTTAGAACACGACGTTAAAGAGTAAGAGGAGTTAGACCCATGGCAACTGTTGATATTACGAACGAGACTTTCGCTGAGACTATTCAGAACAACGACATCGTGCTCGTTGATGCCTGGGCATCCTGGTGCGGTCCGTGCCGCCAGTTCGCCCCGATTTATGAGAAGGCTTCCGAGAAGCACTCAGAGGTAGTGTTCGCAAAGCTGGACACCGATGCCAACCAGGAGGTTTCGGCAGCCATGGGCATTCAGTCGATTCCGACGCTGTTTGTTTTCCGCGAGGGAATCCTGCTGTTCCAGCACTCTGGTGTGCTGCCGGAGGCCGCCCTGAGCGATCTGGTTGGCCAGGCTTCGGAGCTGAACATGGATGATGTCCGTGCGCAAATTGCCGAGCAGGCCGCACAGGATAGCGCTACCGAGTAAACTCTGCGGTTCAGCCCGCATACTGTGCGTTTTCCGACTTGGAGCACTTCCGCGTAAGCCCCCGCGCCTGAACTAGCCCTCAAGCGCGCGGGGGCTTTTTGTATCTAGTCCGCGCGCTGGCCACGAATGAGCCAGCCAATACCAAAGCCAGCGAGTGCTGCTACTAGCGCCCACAGGGCTGGAGCGACTTTGTTTGAGTCCTCCTCAATCGACAGTGGTGCGCTGGTGCGGGCGTGCTTTGTCTCCTTCTCACCTGTTGGCAGAACCTGCCCGTCTGGGAACACGTGCTTGACAGCTTCGGTGAGTTCGTTGGCGGTCAGGTTTTTGCCCAGAACCGCGATAGCGTAACGGTCATCGTCGCCAAGGAATCCGGCAGTGGTGTGCTGCTCTTCGTACCAACCGGACTTGTTGGCAATCGTTTCCTTCGGTAGCGCTGCACGCAGACCGAAGTTCTGGTCTGCATCGCCGTAGGAGTAGCGCGGCAGTGAGTACATCAGCTGACGCATGTATTTGGTCTCCGTGTCGCTCAGCCCGCCTTCTTCGCTCAGCATCCGGTCAAAGTAGGCAACCATGTCGGCTGGCGTACTGGTGGTGGCTCCCCACATAGGTGAGCCGACAGTCTTATCCGAGAGGCCGTAGCGCTGTCGGACATTGTCAACGATGCGTACACCGCCGTAGGAATCCCACAGCTCGTCAGTTGCTTCGTTGTTGGAGTATCGAATCATGTCGTCGCGCAGCATGGCGTCGGGGTTGCCCTCAACCGGCATATCACCCTGGCCAGCGACAATCTCGCCCTTCTTCGGCTGCGTGTAGTTGGAATAGGCCACAACGTCGGCGACGAATACCTTCATCAGGCTGGCGAGGCGAAAAACATCATCACAGTGTGAGTTGCAGATGAACTCACCGGTCTGGCGATCCAGAATGCCCATGCCGAGCATGCCGCCCTTAGCGTCGAACTTCTCAGTCACTTCGTCGAGACGAGTTTGCACGCCAAGGCCCCACTGGGTCTTCGCCCCTGGCACAAGTGGGGGAAACTCCTTCGGCTCACTTTTCACAGTGCTTTCCGACGGCTCCGTCGAGGACGTTTCCGATGTCGGTGAAGAGGTTTTCTCGGTCGACTTCTCAGCCGACTGTTCCGCCGACTTCTCTGCGGTTCGCCCTGTGCTCTTCTCGGGAGCCTTTTCAGTTGGCTTTTCGGTGGTCTTCTTGGTTTTTGCGTCGGAGGGCTTAGCCGGCTCCGTTGACGATGGAGCTGCTACGACTACCTGCGAAAATGCACCGGTATCGGTGGAGTCAGCAGTTGCGGTGACTGTCGCGTTAGCCAGCGGCGCAGTTGCTGACAGAGTAATTACCGCGGCGAGACTCGCGGCCAGTCCGCGGTACGTGCGTTGAGGGCAATGAACCATGTTTAGAGAGTTTACAACTCTGGGGGAGTCTTGCTTGTCGGTAACCAGCTCTTTCCGTTTGCCGAGAGAGAGCGAGCTAGCTCACGTACAATTTTTTAAGAGATGGAATCTTCTCGGTTCCGATTAGTTATTCCGCATATGTTGAGGAAGGTTGGATTTGCATGGCTAATCCATTTGCCAAGGGCTGGAAGTACATGATGTCTTCGTTCGATAAGAAGATCGAGGACAATGCGGATCCTAAGGTTCAGATTGCACAGGCAGCTGAGGCCGAGCGTCAGCGCCATCAGGAGATTCAGCGTCAGGCTGCGGCTATCATCGGCAACCGCAATCAGCTGGAAATGCAGCTGGGGCGGTTGACCTCTGAGCGTGACAAGATTACCGAGAACACCCGGCAGGCACTCGCCAATGCGGATCAAGCTCGTGCCAAGGGCGATGAGGCCACTGCACAGAAGATGGAAAGCACTGCTGAGGTGTTTGCCACCCAGCTGGTGAATGTTGAAAAGGAGCTGGAAAATACTACGCAGCTCCACCAGCAGGCCGTATCTGCTGCTGAGGAGGCACAGCGTCAGGCGCAGCAGTCGCAGGCTCGCTACGAGCAGATTAAGCAGGATATCCGCAAGCTGGAGTCGCAGGCCGATCAGGCCAAGATGCAAGAGACCGCGTCGAAGACTCTCCAGAGCATGCAGGGTATTTCCGAGGATCCGAATGTGCCGACTTTGGATTCGGTCCGTGAGAAGATTGAAGGCCGCTACGCCAATGCGTTGGGCGCTCAGGAGCTCGCGGAATCCTCACAGGCAGGTCGTATGGCTGAGATCGAGACTTCGACTCGCGATGCCGCTGCTGACATGCGTCTGGCCGAAATTCGTGCCCAGATGAATAATGAAAACGCTGCTCTCGAATCCGGTTCTGCCGCGAAGGATAACGCCGGCGAGCTGGAGGCCGCCGAGTCCGCCGAGTCCGTTGAGGCCGTTGAGGACACCACAACGGACGCAGACGAAGCGAAGTAGCGTTCACCAGTTGCCAACAATCGTCAACAAGAAAGTGTCGGGGTTTATGTCAGTTTGAGCGGGAAAAACCACCCTAAACTGACATAAACCCCGACACTTTCTCGCACCAGCAGCGCCAGCAGCGACAGTAGCGCCAGCAGCGACAGTAGCGCCAGCAGTGCTGAAGCCACCGAAACTGCCGAATCCGTGAGGCGCGCTATTACTCCAATTCGCCGTTCTTCCGCGCGAGCAGCACTCCGCGGATACCGGCGTGGAAACCATCGCGCAGATTGACGCGCTGCGTCTCCGTCAGCGTGTATTCGTGCAGGGTTTCGCACGCAAACTGCAGCAGCGGACGATCAATGTCCGGTGGCAGCCCACCACCAGAGAGCAAGTGGGCACTATCGCGCGCCTGCTCGTTTGCAATATTCTCGTACCACCAGTTCGCGTACTGCTGTCCCACATCGAACGGCGTCTGAAAACCCGCGGATGCCCACACCTCGTTCGGCAGGGGCACGTATCGACTACGCAGCTTCCTCCTTGGCGCCATCATCGAAGGATTCGGCCGCGGGCTTGGTTTCGGCGTACTCGTGTTGGCACCGTCTTCGCTTGTCGACGACTCCGTCGCCGACTCCCCACTGCCGGTTGCAGTCGACGACGCGGAATCGGAGGCAGACGCGCCTGCATGCTCGGCTCCGGTGTTGTTCACAGTGTCGTTACCAGCCCCACTGCCAGTGTTGACTGTCGCGCCGGGCATGGTCGCTGGAGAAGGCTGTGCTGGCTGCGTTGGCTGCGTTGGTGAGGCAGCCGAAACGCCCGAAGCAGCGGAATCCACCCGTGTAGCTTCCGAACCGCCGGTGCGCTCTACCTCAGCGCGGTGCTCAGCCTGCGCCGGGATTTCCCGGGCACCCATCTTGGCCGCGTGCTCGACCTCGTTGAACTTCGGCGAGTCGGCCTTGGCCGTCGGCGTGGCTGCGGCATTGTCTTCGCTGCGACAGTCGGAGTCGCTGTCAGCCGTGGGGGATGGCACAACGCGCTGGTCCTGCGGAACCTCCGGAGTGCCGGCCTCCGGCGAAGCAGCGTCACCGTCGGCAGCGGAGGGAGTGTTCTCCGTGCCGTCGTCAAGCGAGCCCTCGCCCGGAGGAGTGATGCGCGTATCCGGCACGCAGGTGGCGCCGAGATCCTCGATTGGTTCGGCATCGCCCAGCGGCTTATTCGTGCGGACGACCGGTGGGATTGGGCCTTCAAGGACGTTGAGCTGCATGGCGTCGGCGAAGTCCTCGCGGGGATCGAGGATTGTCGTCGAATCGCAGGCATGGCGAAGTGCACCGGACATGGAGTCCCAGCCGAAGCCGTAGAGATGCACACGCACACCGGCAGCCGAAGCCTCAGCGACGCCGGGCAGCATGTCCGCATCGCCCGAGACCAGCACGATATCGGAAACTTGGTTGCGCAGGCCGGCGACGACCATGTCTGCGACGAGTCGCGTATCGACGGCCTTCTGAGTCCGTCGGTCACCCCATTCAATGAGCTGACCTGCGCGCAGCTGCACACCATCAATCGTGCGCAGTGAGCGCTGGTAACGATGCGGCCCCGACTCCGGGATGCCGTCGTACCAAAGTTGCCGCTGAACTGGCTGGTTCAGCTGCTGGTTAATCATTCGGTCAAGGACACTAACTACTTCTCTAAGGTCGATTTCTAATTGCCCGCGGGCTCCGGTTTCCCACGAGTTGTAAAAGCTCGCCAATAAATATGACGTATCGACGAACACCAATGTGCGTTCAAGCATGGCTCCTAATTCCTGATTCTTTATTAACTAAATAAGCAAACCGGTTACATCGACAAGGATGCCCGAATAATTCATTCTATGCGCTAAACATGTTTAACTTCAGGGACTATTCTTAATAAGCCGCATCACTTTGACCGCCCTTCGCGGGTTGGCAGGAGTGCGAGTCGACGAGAAGGCACCGATCAATTTAGGTATTGACGTGCAAAGAAATCGCCCCGCGAAGAGTACGACCACACAGGAGAAGGGGAGTTACAAACAGGTATGAGACGCTGGTTCGGCCTATTGGTTCTCATTACTGTGTTGGGACAAGCGGTTTTCAACGGCGGTCGCGTGCTGCTTTCTTGGCGAGTCCTCGATTTTGGCGGTTCCGCCGCCACCGTCGGCTGGTTCACTGCCGCATTTTCACTTGTACCTCTTATTATTGCGCTTCCCGCCGGCAAGCTTGTCGACAGTCATCGCGCCACCGAAGTCATGTACTCCGGTCTCGTCGCCACCGTCATCGCGGCAGCAGTAATGGCGCTCTCGCCGAACCTACCTATTCTTCTGCTCGGCTACGTGGCCCTGGGTTTTGCCCACATGACCACGCTCATCGCCGCTCAAGGCATGGTTTCGCACCTGCGTGGCGGCGTCGCCGGGCTCGATAGCCTCTTTGCTTATTTCACGCTCGGAATTTCCGTCGGGCAGTTCCTCGGCATTGTCGGTGCAGGTCTGCTCACTCCCAACCACGACGGCAGCGCCATGACCGCCACCACTTCTGCGCTCTGGGCGATGACGGGAATCGGCGCGGTCGCCCTGGTCATCGGCTGGCCGGTCGCAACTGCTTATCGACGGCACGAAGCGAATGCAGCCGCCGAAGTGCAAGCTGCTAGCTCAACTGAGCAATCCCCGGCGTCGACTGTTAGCGACCGCAGCCGGATGGACAAGAGGCGGCCGGCGCAGGCCGAAGCCAGCGGCGCATCGGTCCTAAGCATCCTGCGTATCGACGGCATGTCCAGCGCCATGGCTGTATCAATTGCGGTCATCGTAGCCATTGACCTGTTGACGGCATATGTGCCGGTGCTGGGACGCGAACTGGGCTTTAGTGTTGCCGAGGTGACGGCAATCCTTGGTGCGCGTAGTGGCCTCGCGATTATTTCCCGAGCCCTCATGCCGACTGTTTTGAACCGAGCTAATCGCAATCGAGTCCTTATCATTGCAGTTTGTGCCGGTGTCCTGCCGCTTTTGGCAATGCCGTGGCTACAGAGTGCGTGGCTGATGGTTGTCGCGGTTGGTATCTGTGGCTTGGCGTGGGGTTTTGTCATGCCCATGTCAATGACGTGGGTGAGCTCCCTGGTGGATGCCGAGGTGCGCGCTCAGGCGCTATCCATCCGACTGATGGGTAACCGCTTGGCGCAGGTCATCCTGCCGCCGGTTGCTGGTTTGGGTGCTACCGCGATGGGTGCAGGCAGCGTGTTTCTGGGTGCGGGTGCGCTGATGGGGGTCGCGTCTGCCACTGCTTGGCGACGACTCGCAGGTGACAAGGCGGCTCTGACTAAGTAATTGGTCGATTGCTGAGTTGCTGAAAAGTAGCGCCCGAGCCGTAGGAAGGCTCAAATCTGGCGTACAGAGTTAACTAAAGTGATTCGTTTTCCAGGTTCTACCAGCGGATTCGCTTAAATAGGGGCATGTGTGTAATGTATCTGGAGGTCAGCGTGGCCAGGCAGTTTATGTGTTTGGTTGGTTGATGTGGGGGAAATGTTTTCGTGCGGTTAGCCGCTGGGAGTCGTTGGTTTGACTTTCTGGTTAATTGTTTGTTAATGTTTTCTCTCGCTGCTCACGTGGTGGTTGCCCTGGTTTGGGGTGGTTGTCTTCGTGGGTGTGTGTTGTGTGAGAACTCAATAGTGTGCCGATGTACTAACTAATACTTTTTTGGGAAAGTGCTTGTTTGGTTGTCGTTTGCGCGTGTGTGTTGCTGGTGGGTGCCGGGGGCCTTTGTTTGTTTTGGGTCCTTTTGTGCTTGCGGGTGATGGATTGCGTGGCGGCGCCTTTGTTTGGGTGCTTTTCGCGTGGTTTTTTCATTTGTGGGAAAGATCATGGTTGTTCTCTTCTTTTTTGGCCTCGTCGGTTCGAAGGGGAGAACGTTTTATTTTTGGATAACGGCCAGGCCGCGCACTGTTTTTGGTGTGTGGTGGTTGTTTGTCTGTTTTTGTCAGGTTTTTGGGCCTTTCATTGTTTTTTTGATTCTTCTGATTTGAAGGGTTTTTGATGGAGGGTTTGATCCTGGCTCAGGACGAACGCTGGCGGCGTGCTTAACACATGCAAGTCGAACGGTAAGGCTCCAGCTTGCTGGGGTACACGAGTGGCGAACGGGTGAGTAACACGTGGGTGACCTGCCCTGCACTTCGGGATAAGCCTGGGAAACTGGGTCTAATACCGGATAGGACCGCACCGTGAGGGTGTGGTGGAAAGTTTTTTCGGTGTGGGATGGGCCCGCGGCCTATCAGCTTGTTGGTGGGGTAATGGCCTACCAAGGCGGCGACGGGTAGCCGGCCTGAGAGGGTGGACGGCCACATTGGGACTGAGACACGGCCCAGACTCCTACGGGAGGCAGCAGTGGGGAATATTGCACAATGGGCGGAAGCCTGATGCAGCGACGCCGCGTGGGGGATGACGGCCTTCGGGTTGTAAACTCCTTTCACCATCGACGAAGGGTTTCTGACGGTAGATGGAGAAGAAGCACCGGCTAACTACGTGCCAGCAGCCGCGGTAATACGTAGGGTGCGAGCGTTGTCCGGAATTACTGGGCGTAAAGAGCTCGTAGGTGGTTTGTCGCGTCGTCTGTGAAATTCCGGGGCTTAACTCCGGGCGTGCAGGCGATACGGGCATAACTTGAGTACTGTAGGGGAGACTGGAATTCCTGGTGTAGCGGTGAAATGCGCAGATATCAGGAGGAACACCGGTGGCGAAGGCGGGTCTCTGGGCAGTAACTGACGCTGAGGAGCGAAAGCATGGGGAGCGAACAGGATTAGATACCCTGGTAGTCCATGCCGTAAACGGTGGGCGCTAGGTGTGGGTTTCCTTCCACGGGATCCGTGCCGTAGCTAACGCATTAAGCGCCCCGCCTGGGGAGTACGGCCGCAAGGCTAAAACTCAAAGGAATTGACGGGGGCCCGCACAAGCGGCGGAGCATGTGGATTAATTCGATGCAACGCGAAGAACCTTACCTGGGCTTGACATATACAGGATCGCGCCAGAGATGGTGTTTCCCTTGTGGCTTGTATACAGGTGGTGCATGGTTGTCGTCAGCTCGTGTCGTGAGATGTTGGGTTAAGTCCCGCAACGAGCGCAACCCTTGTCTTATGTTGCCAGCACGTTGTGGTGGGGACTCGTAAGAAACTGCCGGGGTTAACTCGGAGGAAGGTGGGGATGACGTCAAATCATCATGCCCCTTATGTCCAGGGCTTCACACATGCTACAATGGTCGGTACAGTGGGTTGCCAGTCCGTGAGGGCGAGCTAATCCCGCAAAGCCGGTCTCAGTTCGGATCGGGGTCTGCAACTCGACCCCGTGAAGTCGGAGTCGCTAGTAATCGCAGATCAGCAACGCTGCGGTGAATACGTTCCCGGGCCTTGTACACACCGCCCGTCACGTCATGAAAGTCGGTAACACCCGAAGCCAGTGGCCTAACACATTTTGTGGGGGAGCTGTCGAAGGTGGGATTGGCGATTGGGACGAAGTCGTAACAAGGTAGCCGTACCGGAAGGTGCGGCTGGATCACCTCCTTTCTAAGGAGATTATTTTTTCTTTGTGTCATGTGTCATCGTGTTGGTGGCGTGTGGCTATTTTTTGTTTTTTGGGTGGAACACCTACTGGTTAGATCACTGAAGTGGTGGTCTGCGCGTGCGTGTGATGATTTTAAACGTTTGTGCTTTCCTTTTTGTGTTGGTTGGTTGTTGGTGCGCTGTTGGGTGTCTGGGATGACACATGTTGTTGTTCCTGTTTACAGGTTGCTGCGTGCTGCGGGCAGGCTGCTGTTTGGTGGTTTGTGTGTGGTGTGTGGGTGTTGTGTGAGAACTGGATAGTGGACGCGAGCATCTTGTTTTTCTGTAAGTTCGATTTTGTCAAGCAGTTTTTCTGTTTGTGATTGTTCTTAGTTATTTGTTTGTGTGTTGTGTTGTAAGGGCGCATGGTGGATGCCTTGGCATAGTAGGCCGATGAAGGACGTGAGAGGCTGCGATAGGCCTCGGGGAGCTGCCAACTGAGCGTTGATCCGAGGGTGTCCGAATGGGGAAACCTGGCCGTCGTTGTGGGCGGTCGCCGTTAGATGAATTCATAGTCTAATTGGTGGTTACGCGGGGAAGTGAAACATCTCAGTACCCGTAGGAGTAGAAAACAATTGTGATTCCGTTAGTAGTGGCGAACGAACGTGGATGAGGCTAAACCGCGTGCGTGTGATACCTGGCAGGGTTTGCGTGCGTGGGGTTGTGGGGATGCATTGTGCAGGGTCTGCTAGTCCTGCGTTGTGTTGTGTGGGTGTAGCGGAAGTGGATTGGAATGTCCTGCCGTAGACGGTGAGAGTCCGGTACGTGAAACACCCGTGCGTGCAATTGGTGTGTTGCCCGAGTAGCAGCGGGCTCGTGGAATCTGCTGTGAATCTGCCGGGACCACCCGGTAAGCCTAAATACCTGCTTATGACCGATAGCGGATTAGTACCGTGAGGGAATGGTGAAAAGTACCCCGGGAGGGGAGTGAAATAGTACCTGAAACCATGTGCTTACAATCCGTCAGAGCCCTTTTTTGTGGGGTGATGGCGTGCCTTTTGAAGAATGAGCCTGCGAGTCAGCGGCATGTCGCGAGGTTAACCCGTTTGGTGGGGTAGTCGTAGCGAAAGCGAATACTAACTAGTGTGTTGTCAGTGGCATGTCCTGGACCCGAAGCGGGGTGATCTACCCATGGCCAGTGTGAAGCAGAGGTAAGACTCTGTGGAGGCGCGAACCCACTTAGGTTGAAAACTGAGGGGATGAGTTGTGGGTAGGGGTGAAAGGCCAATCAAACTCCGTGATAGCTGGTTCTCCCCGAAATGCATTTAGGTGCAGCGTCGTGTGTTTCCTCCTGGAGGTAGAGCTACTGGTTGGTTTAGCGGGACTATCATCTTAGCGACATCAGCCAAACTCCGAATGCCGGTGAGGTGAGAGCACGGCAGTGAGACTGCGGGGGATAAGCTTCGTAGTCGAGAGGGAAACAGCCCAGATCGCCGGCTAAGGCCCCTAAGGGTGTGCTAAGTGGAAAAGGATGTGGGATCGCGAAGACAACCAGGAGGTTGGCTTAGAAGCAGCCATCCTTGAAAGAGTGCGTAATAGCTCACTGGTCGAGTGGTTCTGCGCCGACAATGTAGTGGGGCTCAAGTACACCGCCGAAGCCGCGGCAATCATCTTTTGGTGGTTGGGTAGGGGAGCGTCGCGTGACTGCTGTGAAGCGCTGGGGTAACCCTAGTGTGGAGTGTGCGCGAGTGAGAATGCAGGCATGAGTAGCGAATGAGGAGTGGAAAACTCCTCCGCCGAATGACTAAGGGTTCCTGGGCCAGGTTAATCCTCCCAGGGTGAGTCGGGACCTAAGGCGAGGCCGACAGGCGTAGTCGATGGATAACGGGTTGATATTCCCGTACCCGTGTGTCCGCGCCCATGGTGAATCAGGGATACTAACCCACCTGAACACGCGCCGTTTACTAGCCTTTTAGGTTGGTTGGTGTGTGTGATGCTGGGGACCTGAACTGGTAGTAGCCAAGTGATGGGGTGACGCAGGAAGGTAGCCGTGCCACGTGATGGATATCGTGGTGTAAGCGTGTGGCCCGTGTTCTAGGTAAATCCGGAGCACATGTGGGTGAGGCGTGATGCGTACCCGTTTTGGGGAAGTTGGTGATCCTATGCTGCCGAGAAAAGCCTCTAGCGATGTGGATATACGGCCCGTACCCGAAACCGACACAGGTAGTCAGGTAGAGAATACTAAGGCGATCGGGAGAACTGTGGTTAAGGAACTCGGCAAAATGCCCCCGTAACTTCGGGAGAAGGGGGGCCATGACTGGTGACCGACGTGGTTGAGCTGGTTGTGGCCGCAGAGAATAGAGGGAAGCGACTGTTTACTAAAAACACAGGTCCGTGCGAAGACGGGTAAGTCGATGTATACGGACTGACGCCTGCCCGGTGCTGGAAGGTTAAGAGGACCTGTTAGACCCCTTTTGCGGGTCGAAGCGGAGAATTTAAGCCCCAGTAAACGGCGGTGGTAACTATAACCATCCTAAGGTAGCGAAATTCCTTGTCGGGTAAGTTCCGACCTGCACGAATGGCGTAACGACTTCCCTGCTGTCTCAACCACAGACCCGGCGAAATTGCAGTACGAGTAAAGATGCTCGTTACGCGCGGCAGGACGAAAAGACCCCGGGACCTTCACTATAGCTTGGTATTGGTGTTCGGTTCGGTTTGTGTAGGATAGGTGGGAGACTGTGATGCCTCAACGCCAGTTGGGGTGGAGTCGTTGTTGAAATACCACTCTGATCGTATTGGACATCTCAACCTCGGCCCGTGATCCGGGTTAGGGACAGTGCCTGGTGGGTAGTTTAACTGGGGCGGTTGCCTCCCAAAGAGTAACGGAGGCGCCCAAAGGTTCCCTCAGCCTGGTTGGCAATCAGGTGTTGAGTGTAAGTGCACAAGGGAGCTTGACTGTGAGACTGACAGGTCGAGCAGGTAGGAAACTAGGGACTAGTGATCCGGCACCGGCTTGTGGAAGCGGTGTCGCTCAACGGATAAAAGGTACCCCGGGGATAACAGGCTGATCTTCCCCAAGAGTCCATATCGACGGGATGGTTTGGCACCTCGATGTCGGCTCGTCGCATCCTGGGGCTGGAGTAGGTCCCAAGGGTTGGGCTGTTCGCCCATTAAAGCGGCACGCGAGCTGGGTTTAGAACGTCGTGAGACAGTTCGGTCTCTATCCGCCGCGCGCGTAGAAACTTGAGGAAGGCTGTCCCTAGTACGAGAGGACCGGGATGGACGTACCTCTGGTGTGCCAGTTGTCCCGCCTGGGGCATGGCTGGTTGGCTACGTACGGAAGGGATAACCGCTGAAAGCATCTAAGCGGGAAGCCTGTTCCAAGATTAGGTTTCTTTTGAGGTCCCCTATAGATGATGGGGTTGATAGGCCGGATCTGGAAGCATCGTAAGGTGTGGAGGTGACCGGTACTAATAGACCAAACATTCAACACACAAAGTGTGAATTACAGGGTTTTTGCTCGCGTCCGTTATTCAGTGTCTGGCATGACACCACCCACCCAAAGTTGTGGTGGGGATGGTTGTTGCCTGGTTTTTGTCGGTGGTGTTAGCGGTGGGGTCACGCCCGGTCCCATTCCGAACCCGGAAGCTAAGTCCACCAGCGCCGATGGTACTGCACTCGGGAGGGTGTGGGAGAGTAGGTCGCCGCCGGCATAAAAAGTTTATTGTGTGGGTCGTGGTTGCCTTGCCCCTTGTGTGGGGTTGGGGGCTGCGGCCCACTTTTGTACCTACGGGTAAACAACATTTAATCGACAAATGTCGTGGCTTATATCTCGGGGTAGCTACCGATTTGGCTTAATTGCGGGTACTTAGAAGGGTCCGATGCGCAGTACACCGGTCGGAGGCTCCTCGAATTCTGGCACTGAGCTTGTTGGCATGTCCGATTCAGTTATTGCACTTCTGTGTTTACCACAGCCACTCATCCCGACATGCAGATACCGCGCTTCAATGGGGCTTTACTGCCAAGCTGTCCAAATAGGGATCCATACGCTTATTTGGAATTCGTCCTGATTCTTAAGGCCCTACCTACGAGACAACGCGGCGCCATCCAAGGTCGCGCCAAAAGGAAATCCCGTATGGGCGAGGTATTGCCTGCGCCCATACGGGAATGTGTTGTATTTAATTACGCCAGCGCGGTCTGGGATTGAGCTATCCAGCCACGCTAATCAAAGTACCGAAGTTAGTTATTACTGCTTGGCTTAGCGGGCGGGACGTCGCCGTAGCCGTCGTGGTCCTTATCTTCAGAGTTGATACCTCCGCGGAAGGTGTCGTGAGCGCTCGGAGTAACTGCGTGCGGTGCACGGTCGGCGGTGTTGAACAAAAGGTTCAAGATAATAGCTGCGACGGAACCTACGCAGATTCCTGAGGCCATAAACGTTTGTGCCCATGCCGGCAGTCCGGAGAATAGTTCGGGCGATACAGCCGGAAGCAATGCCAGTGCCAACGGAATACCAACCACGATCACGTTGGATTCAGTGAACTTAACCTTGGATAGGGTGCGGACGCCGGATGCTGCGACCATGCCGAACAAGGCGATACCGGCACCTCCCAAAACTGGAGCCGGGATAGCAGCAACGAGAGCGGCCGTCTTTGGAATCAGTCCCAGAATCAGCAGCATTCCGCCTGCAGCTGCGGTAACCCATCGGGATCGCACGCCCGTGATGGACAGGACGCCGATGTTCTGGGCAAACGCCGTGTATTCGAAGGTATTGAAAATACCGCCGATCACGGTCGCAGCACCGTCGGCACGCAGTGTGTCGGCAATACGGCGATTATCAATCTCGGTCTCGGTAATCTCACCGATTGCAAGCACATCTCCAGTCGCCTCGACCATAGTCACAAGCGAGACAATGCACATGGCAAATACAGCCGAGAAGACAAACTCAGGCATGCCGAAGTAGAACGGATGTGTCAGCCCAAAGATTGGTGAGTCCTTAGTCCCAGACCAATCCACCATTCCCAATGGAATGCACAGCAGCAACCCAGAAATCATGCCCACTAGAACGGCGATTCGGGCGAGCCATTCCGGTGCCCAACGCTCAATACTGAGAATCAAGACCAACACAAACACAGCTACTGCCAAGTTTTGGGGCGTGCCGAAATCAGGAGTGTCCTTGACTTCAGCACCGCCACCAACCCAGTCAGCTGCGACTGGCATAAGCGTCGTACCGATAATCAATAGCACCGTGCCAGTGACCAACGGCGGAAATAGACGTAGAAGCGACGCAAAAAGCGGTGCAAAGAGCATCATGAAAATGCCCGATGCAATCACCGAACCGTAGATTGCGGGCACGCCGTATTGCGATCCGATAGTGACCATCGGAATGGCGGCAGAGAAGGTACAGCCCTGAATCAGTGGTAACCGCACACCAAATCGCCAAATACCCACCGACTGCACGATGGTGGCGATGCCGGCAACAAACAGGTCCGCGGCAATTAGGTGCGGAATATCGGATGGGGACATACGCCCGGCATCCACAAGTGCCCAGCCCACGAAAAGCGGGACTGCCACCGCGCCTGCATACGCGGCGAGCACATGTTGAAAGCCGAGTACAAGCAATTTCACATGGCCCGGATACTCATCGACCGGATGGACCGGCCGGGCATCGGTCTTCGTTGATGTAGTCACAGTTCGACTTTAGTTCCCTAGCCCAGCTTTTCCTCACTGGAGCTTTCTATTGGGGTGGTTTCGCTCCATCTCGCTTTACGACGAAGGCCTCGAGACTTGTCACTTTGCTGAGATAACTCGTGAGTGTGCGTAAGAAGCCGGTGAACGAACGCATTGCCGAACAGCTTTAAGTGAAACTCTAGGGTTATGGTCTTCTATTAGCTCGAAAGTACCCAAGAAAGTCATTGTGACCTGGGGGTTCGCTTTATGTGTGAAGTGTGTGTAATGTATCCGGGGTCAGCGCGACAGGGCGATGTGATTGCTTGTTGTGGTGATGTGGGGGAGAGTTTACTTTGTATTCACGGTCGGTTTGACTTGTGTTTGCAGTGAAGGTAGAGTCTTCTTCTGCTGCTCATGTGGTGGTTGCCCTGGTTGGGGTGGTTGTCTTCGTGGGTGTGTGTTGTGTGAGAACTCAATAGTGTGCCGATGTACTAACTAATACTTTTTTGGGAAAGTGCTTGTTTGGTTGTCGTTTGCGCGTGTGTGTTGCTGGTGGGTGCCGGGGGCCTTTGTTTGTTTTGGGTCCTTTTGTGCTTGCGGGTGATGGATTGCGTGGCGGCGCCTTTGTTTGGGTGCTTTTCGCGTGGTTTTTTCATTTGTGGGAAAGATCATGGTTGTTCTCTTCTTTTTTGGCCTCGTCGGTTCGAAGGGGAGAACGTTTTATTTTTGGATAACGGCCAGGCCGCGCACTGTTTTTGGTGTGTGGTGGTTGTTTGTCTGTTTTTGTCAGGTTTTTGGGCCTTTCATTGTTTTTTTGATTCTTCTGATTTGAAGGGTTTTTGATGGAGGGTTTGATCCTGGCTCAGGACGAACGCTGGCGGCGTGCTTAACACATGCAAGTCGAACGGTAAGGCTCCAGCTTGCTGGGGTACACGAGTGGCGAACGGGTGAGTAACACGTGGGTGACCTGCCCTGCACTTCGGGATAAGCCTGGGAAACTGGGTCTAATACCGGATAGGACCGCACCGTGAGGGTGTGGTGGAAAGTTTTTTCGGTGTGGGATGGGCCCGCGGCCTATCAGCTTGTTGGTGGGGTAATGGCCTACCAAGGCGGCGACGGGTAGCCGGCCTGAGAGGGTGGACGGCCACATTGGGACTGAGACACGGCCCAGACTCCTACGGGAGGCAGCAGTGGGGAATATTGCACAATGGGCGGAAGCCTGATGCAGCGACGCCGCGTGGGGGATGACGGCCTTCGGGTTGTAAACTCCTTTCACCATCGACGAAGGGTTTCTGACGGTAGATGGAGAAGAAGCACCGGCTAACTACGTGCCAGCAGCCGCGGTAATACGTAGGGTGCGAGCGTTGTCCGGAATTACTGGGCGTAAAGAGCTCGTAGGTGGTTTGTCGCGTCGTCTGTGAAATTCCGGGGCTTAACTCCGGGCGTGCAGGCGATACGGGCATAACTTGAGTACTGTAGGGGAGACTGGAATTCCTGGTGTAGCGGTGAAATGCGCAGATATCAGGAGGAACACCGGTGGCGAAGGCGGGTCTCTGGGCAGTAACTGACGCTGAGGAGCGAAAGCATGGGGAGCGAACAGGATTAGATACCCTGGTAGTCCATGCCGTAAACGGTGGGCGCTAGGTGTGGGTTTCCTTCCACGGGATCCGTGCCGTAGCTAACGCATTAAGCGCCCCGCCTGGGGAGTACGGCCGCAAGGCTAAAACTCAAAGGAATTGACGGGGGCCCGCACAAGCGGCGGAGCATGTGGATTAATTCGATGCAACGCGAAGAACCTTACCTGGGCTTGACATATACAGGATCGCGCCAGAGATGGTGTTTCCCTTGTGGCTTGTATACAGGTGGTGCATGGTTGTCGTCAGCTCGTGTCGTGAGATGTTGGGTTAAGTCCCGCAACGAGCGCAACCCTTGTCTTATGTTGCCAGCACGTTGTGGTGGGGACTCGTAAGAAACTGCCGGGGTTAACTCGGAGGAAGGTGGGGATGACGTCAAATCATCATGCCCCTTATGTCCAGGGCTTCACACATGCTACAATGGTCGGTACAGTGGGTTGCCAGTCCGTGAGGGCGAGCTAATCCCGCAAAGCCGGTCTCAGTTCGGATCGGGGTCTGCAACTCGACCCCGTGAAGTCGGAGTCGCTAGTAATCGCAGATCAGCAACGCTGCGGTGAATACGTTCCCGGGCCTTGTACACACCGCCCGTCACGTCATGAAAGTCGGTAACACCCGAAGCCAGTGGCCTAACACATTTTGTGGGGGAGCTGTCGAAGGTGGGATTGGCGATTGGGACGAAGTCGTAACAAGGTAGCCGTACCGGAAGGTGCGGCTGGATCACCTCCTTTCTAAGGAGATTATTTTTCTTTGTGTCATGTGTCATCGTGTTGGTGGCGTGTGGCTATTTTTTGTTTTTTTGGGTGGAACACCTACTGGTTAGATCACTGAAGTGGTGGTCTGCGCGTGCGTGTGATGATTTTAAACGTTTGTGCTTTCCTTTGGTGTTGGTTGGTTGTTGGTGCGCTGTTGGGTGTCTGGGATGACACATGTTGTTGTTCCTGTTTACAGGTTGCTGCGTGCTGCGGGCAGGCTGCTGTTGTGGTGGTTTGTGTGTGGTGTGTGGGTGTTGTGTGAGAACTGGATAGTGGACGCGAGCATCTTGTTTTTCTGTAAGTTCGATTTTGTCAAGCAGTTTTTCTGTTTGTGATTGTTCTTAGTTATTTGTTTGTGTGTTGTGTTGTAAGGGCGCATGGTGGATGCCTTGGCATAGTAGGCCGATGAAGGACGTGAGAGGCTGCGATAGGCCTCGGGGAGCTGCCAACTGAGCGTTGATCCGAGGGTGTCCGAATGGGGAAACCTGGCCGTCGTTGTGGGCGGTCGCCGTTAGATGAATTCATAGTCTAATTGGTGGTTACGCGGGGAAGTGAAACATCTCAGTACCCGTAGGAGTAGAAAACAATTGTGATTCCGTTAGTAGTGGCGAACGAACGTGGATGAGGCTAAACCGCGTGCGTGTGATACCTGGCAGGGTTTGCGTGCGTGGGGTTGTGGGGATGCATTGTGCAGGGTCTGCTAGTCCTGCGTTGTGTTGTGTGGGTGTAGCGGAAGTGGATTGGAATGTCCTGCCGTAGACGGTGAGAGTCCGGTACGTGAAACACCCGTGCGTGCAATTGGTGTGTTGCCCGAGTAGCAGCGGGCTCGTGGAATCTGCTGTGAATCTGCCGGGACCACCCGGTAAGCCTAAATACCTGCTTATGACCGATAGCGGATTAGTACCGTGAGGGAATGGTGAAAAGTACCCCGGGAGGGGAGTGAAATAGTACCTGAAACCATGTGCTTACAATCCGTCAGAGCCCTTTTTTGTGGGGTGATGGCGTGCCTTTTGAAGAATGAGCCTGCGAGTCAGCGGCATGTCGCGAGGTTAACCCGTTTGGTGGGGTAGTCGTAGCGAAAGCGAATACTAACTAGTGTGTTGTCAGTGGCATGTCCTGGACCCGAAGCGGGGTGATCTACCCATGGCCAGTGTGAAGCAGAGGTAAGACTCTGTGGAGGCGCGAACCCACTTAGGTTGAAAACTGAGGGGATGAGTTGTGGGTAGGGGTGAAAGGCCAATCAAACTCCGTGATAGCTGGTTCTCCCCGAAATGCATTTAGGTGCAGCGTCGTGTGTTTCCTCCTGGAGGTAGAGCTACTGGTTGGTTTAGCGGGACTATCATCTTAGCGACATCAGCCAAACTCCGAATGCCGGTGAGGTGAGAGCACGGCAGTGAGACTGCGGGGGATAAGCTTCGTAGTCGAGAGGGAAACAGCCCAGATCGCCGGCTAAGGCCCCTAAGGGTGTGCTAAGTGGAAAAGGATGTGGGATCGCGAAGACAACCAGGAGGTTGGCTTAGAAGCAGCCATCCTTGAAAGAGTGCGTAATAGCTCACTGGTCGAGTGGTTCTGCGCCGACAATGTAGTGGGGCTCAAGTACACCGCCGAAGCCGCGGCAATCACCATTTTTTGGTGGTTGGGTAGGGGAGCGTCGCGTGACTGCTGTGAAGCGCTGGGGTAACCCTAGTGTGGAGTGTGCGCGAGTGAGAATGCAGGCATGAGTAGCGAATGAGGAGTGGAAAACTCCTCCGCCGAATGACTAAGGGTTCCTGGGCCAGGTTAATCCTCCCAGGGTGAGTCGGGACCTAAGGCGAGGCCGACAGGCGTAGTCGATGGATAACGGGTTGATATTCCCGTACCCGTGTGTCCGCGCCCATGGTGAATCAGGGATACTAACCCACCTGAACACGCGCCGTTTACTAGCCTTTTAGGTTGGTTGGTGTGTGTGATGCCGGGGACCTGAACTGGTAGTAGCCAAGTGATGGGGTGACGCAGGAAGGTAGCCGTGCCACGTGATGGATATCGTGGTGTAAGCGTGTGGCCCGTGTTCTAGGTAAATCCGGAGCACATATAGGGTGAGGCGTGATGCGTACCCGTTTTGGGGAAGTTGGTGATCCTATGCTGCCGAGAAAAGCCTCTAGCGATGTGGATATACGGCCCGTACCCGAAACCGACACAGGTAGTCAGGTAGAGAATACTAAGGCGATCGGGAGAACTGTGGTTAAGGAACTCGGCAAAATGCCCCCGTAACTTCGGGAGAAGGGGGGCCATGACTGGTGACCGACGTGGTTGAGCTGGTTGTGGCCGCAGAGAATAGAGGGAAGCGACTGTTTACTAAAAACACAGGTCCGTGCGAAGACGGGTAAGTCGATGTATACGGACTGACGCCTGCCCGGTGCTGGAAGGTTAAGAGGACCTGTTAGACCCCTTTTGCGGGTCGAAGCGGAGAATTTAAGCCCCAGTAAACGGCGGTGGTAACTATAACCATCCTAAGGTAGCGAAATTCCTTGTCGGGTAAGTTCCGACCTGCACGAATGGCGTAACGACTTCCCTGCTGTCTCAACCACAGACCCGGCGAAATTGCAGTACGAGTAAAGATGCTCGTTACGCGCGGCAGGACGAAAAGACCCCGGGACCTTCACTATAGCTTGGTATTGGTGTTCGGTTCGGTTTGTGTAGGATAGGTGGGAGACTGTGATGCCTCAACGCCAGTTGGGGTGGAGTCGTTGTTGAAATACCACTCTGATCGTATTGGACATCTCAACCTCGGCCCGTGATCCGGGTTAGGGACAGTGCCTGGTGGGTAGTTTAACTGGGGCGGTTGCCTCCCAAAGAGTAACGGAGGCGCCCAAAGGTTCCCTCAGCCTGGTTGGCAATCAGGTGTTGAGTGTAAGTGCACAAGGGAGCTTGACTGTGAGACTGACAGGTCGAGCAGGTAGGAAACTAGGGACTAGTGATCCGGCACCGGCTTGTGGAAGCGGTGTCGCTCAACGGATAAAAGGTACCCCGGGGATAACAGGCTGATCTTCCCCAAGAGTCCATATCGACGGGATGGTTTGGCACCTCGATGTCGGCTCGTCGCATCCTGGGGCTGGAGTAGGTCCCAAGGGTTGGGCTGTTCGCCCATTAAAGCGGCACGCGAGCTGGGTTTAGAACGTCGTGAGACAGTTCGGTCTCTATCCGCCGCGCGCGTAGAAACTTGAGGAAGGCTGTCCCTAGTACGAGAGGACCGGGATGGACGTACCTCTGGTGTGCCAGTTGTCCCGCCTGGGGCATGGCTGGTTGGCTACGTACGGAAGGGATAACCGCTGAAAGCATCTAAGCGGGAAGCCTGTTCCAAGATTAGGTTTCTTTTGAGGTCCCCTATAGATGATGGGGTTGATAGGCCGGATCTGGAAGCATCGTAAGGTGTGGAGGTGACCGGTACTAATAGACCAAACATTCAACACACAAAGTGTGAATTACAGGGTTTTTGCTCGCGTCCGTTATTCAGTGTCTGGCATGACACCACCCACCCAAAGTTGTGGTGGGGATGGTTGTTGCCTGGTTTTTGTCGGTGGTGTTAGCGGTGGGGTCACGCCCGGTCCCATTCCGAACCCGGAAGCTAAGTCCACCAGCGCCGATGGTACTGCACTCGGGAGGGTGTGGGAGAGTAGGTCGCCGCCGGCATAAAAAGTTTATTGTTGTGGGTCGTGGTAGCCAGTTCCCGTGTGGGGTTGGGTGCTGCGGCCCACTTTTGTACCTACGGGTAAACAGAATTAACTAGCGTTTTAGTGCTGCATTTTGCTGTTCGTATGCTTATTCCTATGCGGCGCGCTACGTCGGCGCCGTTTTAATTGCTCGACTCAGTCGGCTGTATCTTGGAATTCATGCGAGTGGGAATCGTGACTGGAGCATCTCGGGGCATAGGCGCCGTCTTTGCCGATAGACTTGGGCAGCTACGTCCAGACCTAGATGAAATTTGGTGTGTTTCTCGTAGCTACAACGATGATTCTTCCGGTGAAGACGCTGAGTTCTCGCAGAGGCAAGGTCCTCGTCTTCGATATCTTTGTCTAGATCAGTCCGATGATGATTTTGGCGATAAACTCCGGAATCATGTTGACCGCCATCACGCGACGATAGTTTATTTAATCCTCAATGCCGCGTATGCGAATTATGGCGATGTTAAAACCCAGGATTTTTCGCAGGCTGATCAAATGATACAGACGAATATTCGCGGTACGGTCGCAGCGGTTTACTCGCTAAACGATTTATTCGAAAAGAACGGCCACATCATTTTCGTTTCATCGATCTCAGCTGTAGCACCAACTCCAGGGCTGGCGGTGTACACAGCATCGAAAGCGTTTATTCGGCACTGGGGTATCTGCCTTAGAGAGGAATTGAAACCTAATGGTGTAACTGTAACTATTTGCTACCCGGGAAAGGTTAAGACCAAGGCGCTACGGGACGTCGTGAAGCA
The DNA here is from genome assembly GCA_003955985.1 of Corynebacterium jeikeium. NCBI lineage: Bacteria > Bacillati > Actinomycetota > Actinomycetes > Mycobacteriales > Corynebacteriaceae > Corynebacterium > Corynebacterium jeikeium. The sequence continues at coordinate 2,498,978 of CP033784.1, read as the reverse complement.
GGCGAAGTCGGTGAAGTTGCGTCTTATGCCTGAGCAGAATCTCAGTTATCTGGTGGAGCGCACGTTACGTGCAGCGGAGAGCGGCCGAGCGGAGGTCGCACCCGGTCTATATGGTCTGGTGATGGCTCTATTTAAGGCTGTGCCGAAACGTGTTGTGGCTCGATTCGCGCGGTTAGTTTGAGGCCCTCTAGTTTCGCGGTATCAAACTTTCGTTTAACCCCCTGGGTTTAGTCCATTTAGAAGCCAGTGTTATCTGAGTAGGCTACGAAGTATGCGTAAGTTATTCACAGCCGCTTCGGTCTATCTCGGTCTTGGTCTATTCTCTGGCGTTTTCTATCGTGAATTTACCCGTGCAATGGATTTTGGCGATAAAACGCAGCTCAATACGCTGCACACGCATTTCCTTGTCCTTGGCACGATCTTTTTCTTGGTTGCGCTGGCATTGGATGGTCAATTCAATATTTCAGCTGTCAAGGGCTTTGATCGCTGGTTCATTGTTCAGAATGTCGGCATTGTTTGGACGATCGGCATGATGGTGGCAAACGGTATCGTCCACGTTGTTTCAGGCCCGGAGGCCTGGGGTCCGATGTACTCGGGAATTGCAGGACTCGGCCACATTATCCTGACGGTTGGCTTTGTGTGGTTCCTTATGCTTCTCAATAAGGCGCTGAAGAATCGTGAACGCGAGGTTCGCAAGGCCAACGCAGCCGTATAAATTTCCAGCGGAAATGCGTGAGTCGGATAGCTGATTCGGCCTAGGTAATAAGGCGAAATAAAACCCCGTGCAGAAACTATATCTGCACGGGGCGCTTTCATATAGCGGCGGCTATTCGTCTGCGATAGCGGCCAGAGGTGGTGTCTTCGCGGCCTTCTGACCAGGTCCGAGAGCAGCAATAACGCCTACAAGCGCAGACCCAAGCAGCGTGAGAACAACCTGCAGCCACGGTACCGCAATAGTATTCAGGCCCTCATCCTTCAGCACGGTCAGCAGTGACCAGCCAAGGAACAAGCCGAGGACAATACCCACAACCGCGCCGAAAATGGAGATTTCCACAGATTCCAGGCGAATCATCCGGCGAATCCCCGAGCGCTGCAGGCCGACGGCTCGAAGCATGCCAATCTCCTGGCGGCGCTCGACAACTGAGAGCGCGACAGTATTGATAATTCCCAGAATCGAAATGATGACCGCCAGTGCCAGCAGTGCGTACACGATTCCCAGCATGACATCGATAGAGGCATTAGCCAGGCCCGCAAACTCCTTAGCAGTCATCACTTGTACTACGAGGTAGTCCGCAACTGCGTCGCTAAGCTTTTGCTTCATTTTATCCAAGGAGCCGCTGTCTGCCGCGATGGAATTGGAGACATCGACGTAGGTCTGGAAGGGCAACAGGTGGCTGCTTTTGACATATTTATGGGCGGCTTCGTCGGAGACAATAATCGACTGGCCTGGATCTCTTGTGTCAGCAAAAATGCCGGTGACGGGGAGCCGTGTTATGCCGCCTTTGGAAACAACTGCGAGTTCAGTGCCAACGTTCCAACTATTCTTTTTCGCTGTTGATTCGCTGATGACAATTCCCGCATCCGGCTTGGCCAGATCCAGGGAGCCCTGGATGGCGCGAGTGCCGTACCATTTGCCGACGTTGGAGTTGAAAACCGACGCATTACTAGATTCCGGTCCGACTTCAGTTTGTTCGCCGTCGGAAGCTATCATCGTGGCGGCTTCCTCAGGTGGGATTACCAGTAGCGCGCCAATCGACAAGGTTGCGGTGTCGTCGACACCATCGATATCCTTCACCGCATCCTCGACCCCAAGTGGCAGGGCCGAATGCGCGGTCAGAGGTGGCGAGAGCACGAAGTCAGCCGTCAGATTGGTCTCTGACCACTCATTGACCGCCTCCTTCATGGACACACCGAACATGCCAATCACAGTCACCAGCGCAAGCCCGAGCGTCAGTGCAAACGATGTGGTTCCCGTTCTGCGCGGATTGCGGTGGGAGTTCGTCGCCGCAAGCTTGCCGACGGTTCCAAAAGGCGCACCTACGACGCGCCCCAGTCCTCCGATCAGAGGCATGGACAGCGCGGGGCCGACAAGCCAGACGGAGGCTACGGCCATCACTGCACCGACACCAACGAAGACGGCACGAATCTTGGTTTCTGCGTCGTTCCACTGCAATGCCCAGGCAATGATTACGATCGCGGCGGACGCCAGCACAGTACCGGTCCACGTCCTAGCACTGAGGCTATTGCTGGTTGTTTGATCCCCAGAGCGCATGGCTTCTACAGGAGGGACCGCGCCAGCGCGGGCGGCCGGCGTCCAGGCGGCGATCATGGTGATGGCCACGCCGACAAGGAGAGGAACGATGACTGCCACCGGTTCGAATGTCAGGCCATCGCCGGGCATGGAGATACTCATGGCATCGAGAAGCATGAATAGCCCCTGGCTCAGCCCAAATCCCGTGATGACACCTAGTGCGGAACCGATGAGGCCAACAATGAATGCCTCCAAGAGGACGGACGCAGTGAGCTGTCGTCGTGAAGCACCGAGGGCGCGGAGGAGAGCGAACTCCTTCATGCGCTGAGTGACCAGCATGGTGAAAGTATTGGAGATGATGAAGATGCCCACAAGCAGCCCGATGAGCCCGAAAGCGATGAGGAAGTAGTTGACAAAGCTTAAGGCAGAGGAGACACGTTCGGAGGCCTCCTCGGCGAGCTTAGAGCCTGCCTCTACCTTGAGCTCGGGGAATGCTTCTGCGACATCACGGGTAAGCGTGGCAGCGTCAGTGGTGGAATCGGCGGCGAGGGTGAACATGTCCATATGGCTGTCCGCGCCGTAGAGCTTGCGCCACTGATTCTGGGTGAAAAAGACCGCGAGGTAGCCGGTTTCGTCGATGGAGGTATCAGCGATGCCGACAACCTTCACCGTCGCCCGATCGAGGCGGGTGGCTACTTTGATTTCAGTGCCGACGTGGAGGTTGCCGAGTTCGGCGGTGGTGGAGTTGACGACCACCTCACCTGGTGTTTCCGGCGCGTGCCCCTCGGTAACCGTGACCTTGTTGCCCACCGCTTCGGCCGCTGGATAGTAGGGAAGACCCATCGATGGCGAACCATTGGTTTGAATCGGCTTGCCGTCGGCTCCCGTGGCCGTAATGCTGTTGTTGGGATCGCCAATGTTGAGGGCTCGGACCCCGGGGAAGCTTTCGATTTCCTGCGCGGTTTCTTCGGTGAGAGCACCGGGATTGTCAGCTGGGGCCGTCACCACCACGTCGACACCGTCATAAGCGGTACTCATTGCGCCCTTAAAGGCCTTGTCCAGCGATGATGTGAACACAAATGCGCCGGTGATGAAGGCTGTGCCCAGCACGACCGAAATAATTGTGAGCACGAGGCGCAACTTGTGCGAGGTGATATTACGCCAGGCGACGCGGCTTAGCGTGGAAGACGATGATGCCATGGGGAGAGATGACCTGCCTTCCTAAAGATTCTCAATATCTGCCATGCGCGCCAAAATATCGGCGGGCGTGGGGTTGCGAAGCTCGTCAACCACGCGGCCATCCGCGAGGAACACAACACGGTCTGCGTAGGACGCGGCGGTGGCATCATGCGTCACAATGACAACGGTCTGGCCGATGTCATCAACCGCATCGCGGAGAATCGTCAACACCTCACGGGATGAGTTCGAGTCCAAGTTGCCCGTCGGCTCATCTCCAAAGATGATCTCCGGCCGGCTGACAATGGCACGCGCACAGGCGACACGCTGCTGCTGGCCACCGGACAGTTCCGAGGGGCGGTGCGTAAGCCGTTCTTTAAGCCCGAGGCGCGTGGTGATTTCCTCGAACCACTGCTTATCCACCTTACGACCAGCGATATTGATAGGCAGGGTGATGTTCTCCGCCGCTGTCAACGTCGGCACCAAGTTGAAGGACTGGAACACAAAGCCCAGGCGGTCACGCCGCAGCGCCGTAATCTCCTTGTCCGACAGCTTCGACAGTTCCGTCGTGCCGATGTACGCGCTTCCCGACGTCGCGGAGTCCAAGCCGGCCATGCAGTGCATCAATGTCGACTTACCCGACCCGGACGGCCCCATAATCGCGGTGAACTCACCAGCGGCAAAAGAGATATCGACATGGTCCAGTGCAGTAACAGCGGCATTGCCGACACCGTACTTCTTGGTGAGCCCCTCAGCGTAGGCCGCCGCTGGTGGGGCGGAATGCTTCAAAGAAGACTCAGCGGATGATTTGGTGGGGCGTTTTGCATGCTTGGCAGACATGGGGGAGGGGCTCTCTTCTAATTAGATTTGATCAACGGCGAATTAATATCCGGCAGCGAAAGCGGATTGAAAACGCTGCGGCGGGAATGGAACGTTCGTTGTTCACCAGTCACGGGGTCAGCGAAACTCATTTCTACACAGACCAGGTGCAGGGGCTCCGAGGTATTCTCGGCCTCCAGCGGCAGAATCTCCGGGTAGTACTGGTCACCCAGGATGGGAAAGCCCAGTTCACTCAAGTGCAGCCGCAGCTGATGAGTGCGTCCGGTGATGGGTTTCAATTGCCACAGCGCAACGCGACCACTGTCGGCAGCGAGGCCGTCGGCGTCCGAAGGCACGTCGACAAGCGAAATGTGCTCGATGATGGTGTGGGCGTTTGGCTCGCCCTCGAGAGTATAAGCCTGCATTTGGCCAGCAATTTTGTGCTGTCGTGTGCGCAATTCCAGTGGGGTCTCGGGCAGGGCTTCGCTGGTCGCGCCAGCGATGGGTGTGGGCGATGTCAGTGCGTGGTAGCGCTTAGTGACTTCCCCCGATGCGAAAAGCCCCTGGTAGGCGCCACGAACTTCGCGCCGGGCGGTAAAGATGAGCAACCCCGACGTCAGTCTGTCGAGGCGATGCGCGGGAACCAACTCCGGATTTCCCAGCTCCCGCCGCAGGCGTACGACAGCGGTTTCCGTGATGTGTCGGCCGCGTGGCATCGTTGCCAAAAACGACGGCTTGTCGACGACCACAAGGTTGTCATCTTGAAAGACAATCGGCATCGGCCCCGCGATTGTGCGCTCCGGTGCCGGGGTGCGGTAAAACCACATTTCCGCGCCGGGCTTCACCATGTCATCTGGACTGTAGGGCACTGAGTTGGCGCGAACGACGAGCCCATCTGCAAAACGCTTGGCCACAGCCGTTTCATCATCGTCTGGGTGGCGGTGGGTTTGACCTGCGATAGCGCCTGCGAGCAGATCCCACGCACGGGTGGGGGCATCGCCACGACGCCCGGGAGCGGCGATGCGGGAGGGGTTGAGCCCATCGCGAATGGGCAGTGGCATGCGACGCATACGGCTGACTTTAACAGGTGCCCCGGATTCACCCGGCGGGCAAGCGGAGCTGCTGGCGCAGGGCTGTGTTGGTACCGCCCCTAATGGCGTAGGTGGACAACATTCTGCCCTGTCGGTCGCAACATAATGGGGGTAGGGTGGAGGTGAAAGTAATAAAAGGGTTGGCTCGGAAGAGTTGACTAAATAGCAAAGCTTGTCCATTAAAATGGCGTCCAAGCAGGTGCGATAGGTGTAGCTGCGTTGCGGTCGGGCCGCGGAGAGCCAATTTTTATGGATCGCATAATAAGGAGGCAATCAATGCCAAGGCAGAACATCATTGTGTGCGCGGTCGATGGCTCGGAGGCATCCAAGACCGCCGTCAAGTGGGCCGCTAACACCGCAGTGAAGCGCGGTGAGCCGCTCCGTCTGGTCAGCAGCTACTCCATGCCGCAGTTCCTCTACGCAGAGGGCATGGTTCCGCCGCAGGAGCTTTACGACGATCTTGAGGCCGAGACCCTGGAGAAGATTAACGAGGCCAAGAAGATTGCCCTCGACTTCGCACCGTCGGTAGATGTCAGCCACCAGATTGAAGAGGGCAGTCCGATTGACATGCTGCTCGACCTGTCTGAGCAGGCAACCATGGTGGTTATGGGCTCTCGCGGTCTGGGTGGGCTCTCTGGCATGGTCATGGGTTCGGTTTCCGCCGCTGTTGTTTCCCACGCATCGTGCCCGGTTGTTGTTGTCCGCGAGGACAACCTGGTAACCGATGAGACCAAGTACGGTCCTGTCGTTGTCGGTGTCGATGGCTCCGATATTTCCGAAAAGGCAACGGAGTACGCATTCCGTGAGGCCGATGCTCGTGGTGCCGAACTGATTGCGGTTCACACCTGGATGGACATGCAGGTACAGGCTTCCCTGGCTGGCCTTTCTGCAGCTCAGAGCCAGTGGCAGGTTGTGGAAGAGGAGCAGAAGGCTCTGCTCGGCCACCGTCTGGAGAAGTACGCTAAGAAGTACCCGGAAGTGGCCATCAAGAAGGTTGTTACCCGCGACCGCCCGGTTCGTGCTCTGGCTGATGCCTCGGAAGGCTCGCAGCTGCTGGTCGTCGGCAGCCACGGCCGCGGAGGTTTCAAGGGCATGCTGCTCGGCTCCACTTCGCGTGCACTCCTGCAGGCGGCTGCTTGCCCGATGATGGTCGTCCGCCCGGAGACTGACGCCTAAAGCGCCCTTCGAGGGGGCTGAGAAAAGACGCCGGCGGCGGTCGTCGAGGCGCGGTTAGCGCCGAGAGTAGAAACCGTTACCGAATATTTATAAGTAGAACCTAGCCGGTTTCCGACAGGTGTCGGGGCCGGCTTCGGTTTATCCAAATGAGGCCTCTCGTCTGCATAAACCCTGTTTTCATGCAGAAAGTGCAGATTTTATAAGAGTTTTCCTGTGGCTATCCGACTGTTATCTCGCTAGTTTCTCAGTGGCCGAAATGGCCTGATAGTGCTTGCAGTGTATGCAAGAGTTTTCGGAAAGACTTATAGTTGAGTCAGAACGATTTCGGGAAAGGAATATCTATCATGAACGAGATTCTTCTTGCTGCCTCCTTTAGTCCCACGATGGGCTTCATCAGCTGGATTATCATCGGTGGTCTTGCCGGCTGGATCGGCTCTAAGATCATGAACACCGATGAACAGATGGGCGTCGTCCTGAATATCGTCGTTGGTATCGTCGGTGGTTTCTTGGGCGGTTGGCTGCTCACCCTGTTCGGCGTTGATGTCGCCGGTGGCGGAAAGTTCTTCAGCTTCCTCACCTGTCTGCTCGGCGCCGTGATCCTGTTGTGGATTGTCGGCCTGGTTCAAAAGCGCAAGTAAGCCAAGCAAAACAGCGCGACTATGCACGAAGCGTCGTAACGCTGCTATCTACTGGATAGTGAGCTAGAGCGCGGGGCATCTCATCAACATTGAGATGCCCTTTTTTTGTTGTGCGGTTGTCGTGACGTTGGCGTTCTGCGATTGTCGCGACATCTGTTGGGGGCGGCAATCATCGCACGCTAAAGTAGGACTAGAGGCTGAAAGACTGACTAGTTTGTTCTTTTACAAAATCACAGTCGCAGATACGCCTACAATGGAATATCACAGACTATGAACGCCCTGTTCAGTGCTCTGAAAGCAATGGCGCTAATGCCGGTGTTTGCGAGTAAGCAGCTGTTAGAACGGGGTGTGACTTTGGAAGGACGAGAGGTACTGCCGTGGCAGAAGCGACAACGGGCAAGGGCGCAAAAGGCGGCCGCGCTTCCTCTCGCCGTCGTAACCGCCCCAGTCCGCGGGAGCGCCTCCTGGCATCAGCGACAACTCTGTTTACAACAGAGGGTATCCGCGTTGTCGGCATTGACCGCATCCTGCGGGAAGCTGATGTGGCCAAAGCCAGCCTGTATTCGTTGTTTGGATCCAAGGACAAGCTAGTCATTGCATATCTGCAAGACCTCGACGCCAAATGGCGGGAGGCTTGGGAGCAGCGAGTGGCCTCGTTGGATACCCCGGCGGAGAAGATTCTCGCGTTCTTTGATCAGTGTATTGCGGAGCAGCCGGCAATCGACTTCCGTGGTTCACACTTCCAGAATGCGGCTAGTGAATATCCGCGGCCGGAAACGGAGTCGGAGCAGGACATCCGTCAGGCCGCAGCCGATCACCGTTCCTGGGTTTGGCAACAGCTACACACGCTGCTGACTGAAAATGAATCTAGTATGCCGTCTGCTCACGCAAATATGCTGTTGCTCTACCTCGACGGCGGCCTCGCGGGTGCCAAGATGTCCAAGGATCTGAACCCGCTGCAGATGGCGCGCGACCTGGCCCGTGACTTGGTCACGTAAATACCTAATTCCCTTTTTTAACGCGCCCTAGTTCTCGCCTTTTGCTCACGGGCTAATCCCGGAAGCGTTTCCAGTCCGACTCCTTTGAGCCGGTGGCTTTCTTAACCATATTCTTCGTATTCTGGCCGAGCAGCATTCCCAGGTTCTTTGCAATCAGAATTGGTTTCGGCCGCTTCTGCGCCTTTTGTGCTTTCTCGGCTTGTCGTTTCATGTCTGCCCGCACTTTAGCCAGGCCGGGAAGCGGCGGAACTATACCCGAGGAAATCTTCATATCCTGCGTCAGGGACGGCAAATTGTCCTGAGCGCCAGGCCTCATCTGGGTCACCATGTAGCGAACCTTCGCAATTTTCAAAGCCTGGGCATATTCTTCGTCCTGCTTTGCTTTACGACGGTCCCGCGATTCCTTCTCAATAGCGGCATATTCGCTCTTATACTGCTTTATTTTCCACGGAGCGAATGCGGATTTGATATAAAAGCGACGCTTGGCCTGCTTTAACTTCTTCTTTTCTTCCCGCTCCGATTCGTATTCACCCTTTTGGTGGTTTTGCAGAGTTCGGAAATCGTCCGTGAGTGGGTAGGTCTTTTCTACATAGCGGGTGAGAATAATATTTTGGGTCAGTGTCCAGAAGTTATTGGTGACCCAGTAGACAATTAGAGCCACAGGTGTTGGGCCAAAGAACCCCGCGAAGAGGATCATCAGCGGTGCGTAGATAAGCATTACGCGCATGAACTTGCTGAGGAATACACTGACGCTATTGGAATAGTCGAGAGTGCGCTGCAACCGGCGGTAGGAAATGACCAAGTTAAAACCGGTGAAAATGGCCGCTGCCACGATGCCGATAATGCAGAAAGCTAACAGCGAATCATGATTGCCCCCAAGGATTTGTAGTTGCTCCGGGTCCATGCGCAGATACGCGGGTAGAGGCTGCCCCAAGAATGTCGCGCTCAGGAAGTCGGAAATCTCATCCTTAGAGATGAATCCGACATTATGAGACGCAGGCAGTCCAGGCCCCTCAGACGCCCGCAGCATGTGCCTCAGCATGCGAACAAGGCCCATAATCACGGGAATCTGGACGAAGAGGGGCGCCAGCATTACGGAGGTCTTAATACCTTCGGCTTTGCGCATTTCCTTGCTGGCAAAGTTTACGTATTGTGGCGAGTTCGGCTCGATGCTCCTGCGGTAGCGCTCCTTGAGTATAAAAAGCTGCGGCCGTAGGTTGGCCGTCTTGCGCGCCGAGATAAATTGCTGGAACGCGAGAAACGCCAGAGCGCCACGCACCGTAAACACCAGCAGGAAGAGAGAAAGCGTCCAGGACAGAGAAGATGGCAGGTGAAACACTGAGGCCAGTAAAAGGTGCCACGCCTTAAGGACAAACGAGACCAGCCAAACAAATGGTTCCAAAATAACCACGGGCCGACTCCTCCATGTCAAGGATAAGAAAAGTAAGACAACCGGATTAGGCCGGTGTGCCAATTCCAGCCGCTATCCTAGCGACTCGAATCACCTGCCCCAACTTTAAAACAGGGCCCCGCTGTGGCGGGACCCTGTTTTAAAGATAGTAAACCTGGGTGAAACCCAGTGGAAGGCAAACGAACCTGGGTGAGAACTAGTTAGCGCTCTCGTACTTTTCAATAATGTGCTTTGGCAGCGCACCGCGGTCTGCAACATCCATGCCATTCTCTCGTGCCCACTGGCGAATCTTGCGATTGCGATCACGGGCCTCAGCGGCATTGGGATTAGCGGAAGAGCGCTTACGCGGAGCTACAACCGTGCTGTGATCAATAGAAGCGTTCGCAATATACGGTTCTAATACCTGCTCGAACTTCTCAGCATTTTCCTGAGAGAGGTCGAGAATGTAGTTCTTACCGCGGAAAGAGAAACGAACGACTTGGTGATCTGCGGAATCAAGCGGAGTCCCATCGAGGTCGTCGATGTACTGAATTAGTTCGCGGCGTGCCATAGAATCCCTGCCTAAGCTTGGTGCTGAACTTGTAATAATGAAGAAGGCTTACGGTGAAACTTCAATACGGTGAAATTTCAAATTAATATCAAGCCCTGTTTTCTTTCCCCCACAGTATAAGTGCAAAGAAATTTAATGTCTATTGACGATAATTGAGTTAGATTGTGCAACTTATATCGAATACATGGTTTGTTAATAATTCGATTAATTGTGCACAAGAACTTGGGGTAATAAAAAGACGGCCCTGCATGTTGTGCAGGGCCGTCGTGAACAGCAACTACGCTACTGAGAGCGCAATGCGGGGTGCGCTCTCAGTGGTCGTCGGAAAGCGAAAGGATGAGAAGGCGCTTAAGCCTGGGTCATGCCCTCACCAGGCTTGCCTCGGTAGGTAGCGGCGACGAAAAGTGGCTGGTTCGGTTCCTCCTTGACCTCGACGAGGCGGTACTCAGAGGTAACGTCCTCGCGGCCGAAGTAGACAGCGGTGTAGCCGTGGCGGTCGAACTCGAGGTAGTTGACGTACGGGTTCGCAGCCTTGAGTCCAGCGGTAGCAGCCAAGGAAATCGGGTTGTCCTGAGGCAGCTTCACAATGTCATCGATGTTCGGGGCGCTGACGGAAGTACAGACAATCTCAATGGCGGCAATACCGGCACTCGGGTACTGGCCCGGGACCTTCGGTACGTTGCAGTTCCAGGAGGAGTGAATATCGCCGGTGAGGAAGACAACGTTGTCGTAGCCCTCCTTACCCATGATGTCGATCAGCTTACGACGCTCAGCAGCGTAGCCATCCCACTGATCCAAGTTGTACGGCAGGCCGTCCTGAGGCAAGCTCAGCAGCTCAGTGACAGCGCGAGTGGCCTCCGGATCCAGCGGCGGAACCAGCACTGGAGTGAACATGACGGAGTTGCCCACGACACGCCACTTTGCGCTCGAGGAACGCCACTGGCCGAGCAGGTAATTGAACTGCTCAGAGCCGAGCATGGAGCGACTCTCATCATCGGTTTCGCCAGCGCGGATGAACTTCAGCTGCTGGTCACGGTAGGTGCGCAGGTCCAGCATGGTCAGGTCGGCGAGATCGCCGAAACGGAAGCTGCGGTAGAGCTTGCCGCCCTGGGAGAAGGGGACAGCGCGAACCGGCAGCCACTCCAGGTAAGCCTGGATAGCGGCGTCGCGGCGGGCAACGTAGTCGCCTTCGGTCTCCGGGTCGTGGTTCTCAGCGCCACTGTGCCAATCATCGTTGGCGACCTCGTGGTCATCCCAGGTCACAATCCACGGCTTTGCGCGGTGAGCTTCCTGCAGGTCCGCATCGGTGCGGTAGGTGGCGTAGCGCAGGCGGTAGTCAGCGAGAGAAATAATCTCGTGAGCCGGCTTGTGGTCACGAACCGGGCCCTTGCCGGAGTAGCCACCGGCCTCGTACTCGTAGATGTAGTCACCGACACACATAATGATGTCGATGCGGTCATTTTCCGCCATATCGCGGTAAGCGGAGAAGAAGCCACTTTCCCAGTTAGCGCAGGAGGTCAGCGCGATGCCCAGGTGATCTGGCGAGGAGTTCACCGGCGGCGCAGTGCGAGTCTGGCCAATCGGGGAAACCTGGCCCGCGTGATTACCAGCGGTGACGGTAAAGCGGTAGAAGTAGTAGGAATCAGCGGAGAGACCCTTGACATCGATCTTGACGGTGTTGTCAGCATCCGGGTCGGTGTTCAGGGCACCAGAGGCAACGATGTTGCCGAAGCCCTCATCAGAAGCGACTTCCCACTTCAGTGCAACAGGGCGGCCCTGGTTTGCACCTGCGGTGTCGCCTGGGTGCGATGTCACACGAGTCCAGATAAGAACGGAGTCCGGCAGTGGATCGCCAGAGGCCACACCGTGTTGGAAGACCTGAAAACCACCAGAACCGCCAGCATTAGCTGGGGACTGCGACTCAGGATTGGCCCCCGCACTAGTAGCGGTCGCCAGGCCGATGGCGCCAGCAGCAGCACCGGTAGCGCCGGCACGCAGTACGGCACGACGAGTAGGGGTGAATGGCTTTTGGGCTGTTGCGTCGCTGTTCGAGACTGCGCCGTTCAGATCCGAGGCTGCAGTCTGAGATTTATCTGAAGATGGCATAGCCCTCATTACAGTAGTTCTCAGTCCGTAGCGCCATCGGAGGGAGAAAATAGCCCGATACGGGGGTACTAAGAGCGAAAGCGCGACTATTGCTGCTCAACAACAGTCGCGCTTAGTTCGACGAATCTCGGCGAGTGGCCTTAACCCGAAGCGGCCAGGTTTACGCGCCCAGCTCCGAAATGATCTGGCGATCCAGAGAATCCAGCTCTGCGGTAATGGAGTGGTGTGCGCGACGACGCTGCTCCGGGGTCATCTTCTCGGCAGTGTTAATGGCGTCAGTCATGACATCCAGACGCGAGTTGGCGTCCTTGATAAAACCATCGGTACCCTTGACACCCGACTTACGCAGCTCTGTCAGTGAACCACGAGTGGCCTCAATGCGGGCCAGCAGCGGCGCACCGTGCCCCTGGTAACGAGCGGCATCATTAGCGGAAACACCGAACTTCTGCGCGGCCGAAGAGTGTTCACGGCGCTGAATGGCAGTGATGGCGCGGTAGGCCAGCGGAACCAGCACCGGTACCAGCAGGCGTGCGCCACCGATCCACGACTTTGCCTTGTCCTTGTTGAAGCCCTGGCTGCGCTGCTGTTGCAGGATCTTCTCGGCCATCTTGGTCTGGTGGCGCTGCTTGGCGGCCAGCGCCTTCTTCTCGTCCTTGGCACTCGCCTTGCGGATCTTCTCCGCGCGCTTCAGAGCACGGTTTTCCAGCTTGAGTTCCTTCTTACCGAGCTTTTCCTCAGAACGAACGCGGCCAGCGGCCTCCTTCAGCTCCAGCTTGTGTTGGTGCTTCTGGTCGCGCTTAGCGGCCTTGACCTCAGCCTTATGTGCCTTGCGATTAAGTCGAGCTGCGTGGCGAGCCTCTTCCTTAGCCTTCGCCTTGGCAGCCTTCACCTGCTTGGCGGTTTCGCGCCGACGCTCACGGATGTCACCCAAGAAGCTCATTTTTTCCTTCGCCTAGTTGCTCGCAGATAGTCCCTCCGGAAAAGTGGGGCGGAAAACCCGTAAACCCCACCGCGCCGGAGTGCGCTTGCCAGATGCAGTGGCTGCATCACGATTCTTGCTATCCAAGCTTAACGTGAAACTTCCTACCGAGTGGCGATACGCTAATTCTCATTGTGACTGATTCATCCGTTTCGCGCCCGCTTCTCCACGCGAGCGACCTCATCGGCTGCCGCTACCGGCTGAGCCTCGACCTCCGCGAGGGGCGGCTAGTCGAACCTGCTTCTCACCATGAGCACCGCTTGCCGACGTCCATCGCGTCCATCCCCGGCCTGTACACAGTGGCCTCGGGACCGGACGCTCACCTGGATACCCTTGAGGCCATCGCCCGCGGAGAAAGCGTCATCACCGGTGGCGTGCTCATGCATGAGCGTCCGATTCCCGGTGGGGTGTACTCGGGAATCGACGAGATTTGCCACCCCGATCTGCTGGTCAAGGTCGATGATTCACCACAGACGACCTCACCGACGTACATGCCGGTCCTGGTTGTCACACGGCACCTGCTCTCTGCGCGCAAACCGGGCCGGCGGCGTAAGCCGTCGTCAAGCAATGCGGCGCGTGCGGCGGCGATGAAGGTGCGACTGCTGGGCGTTGATCGGCTCGGGCGTGCTGGCGTGATGGGGCGGACCCTGCGTCAGGCGATGGTTGTCACGGACGAGTGGAAGCTACGGCATTACGGACCCGATGCTGTGAAGCTTGGGCAGGCAGCGGCGATACTGCACCGCCTGGGCGTGTCCTGTGGTCTGGTGGGGGCGATTAGTGCCACCGGGATGAACCTGGATACACGGCATATTGTCATTGCCGATGAAGGTTCGCGCGTGGCCTCGTACCGGATGGCGTTGCGGGATGCGCGTGATGCCGTCGCTGCCACTCAGGGGCGACCGTCACGGTTTACGCCAGGCACCTGGCCGCTGGCGCCACGGCGCATCCGGGAGTGCCGAACCTGCCGTCACCACGACCTTTGCTTGGATGAGCTGACCGCAAGTGACGATATTTCCCTCCTCCTACCTGGCGATAAGTCCATGCGGTTGCGCAGTGTGGGCATCGACACAGTCACGGCACTGGCGCAGGCCAGTACCAACACTCCGCACGTCAGCAAGGAGCAGGTGTGGATGGCGAGGGCGCGGCTTGCCGACGTCGACGCGCTCCGGGTAGCCGCTAAGACATCGGCCACGCGTGGCGATATTGAGATGGATATCGATATGGAGGCGTACCCCAACGATGGCGCCTACCTGTGGGGAACGTGGGTGCCTGGGGAGGACTACCGCGGGTTTATCACCTGGGAGCCACCGGGGCCAGAAGGGCTCGGTGGCACGGCAGAGGCCAGGAACTTTGCGATTTTCTGGGATTACCTGATGCGTCGTCGAAATGCGGCGCATGAACAAGGCAAGACCTTCCGCGCCTATTGCTGGGCGGCAGAGGGTGAGAACTATTGGCTGCGTCAGAGCGCCACCCGGTTCGGCGGCCAGGAATTTGTGGTGCCCGCAGATTCGGCGGAGCTGGCTACAGGCGATGCGGCTGGTTCCAGTTCCGAGGCAGCTGGCCCGACAAAGATTGTGCGGGTGCCGACCCGCGAAGAAGTGGACAAGTTCATTGCCTCGGAGGACTGGGTGGACATGCTGAAGGTCGCCCGTCGCCAGATCCTCTCCACCGTCGGCATGGGGCTTAAAGTCGTGGCCCCGTGGTCGGGCTTCCACTGGCGCGACGCCGATGTTGACGGCGAGGCATCGCTGGATCTGTATCGCATTGCGACGGCCACTGACCTTGACTTTGTCTCGGAACAGTCCTTTGAAAAGCTCACGCAAGCCGAGGCTCGCGCCATGCTGCTGCGCTACAACGGCGATGACTGCCGATCGGTAGCCCACGTCCGCGACTGGCTGGATTCACAGCGCGCGGCCGCGGACCTGCCGCATGGGGATGACCTGCCGGTTCCTTAGCGCGCTAACCACGCGCCCACGTGCCGCGCCGGGCGAACTTAGGTGAGACCTTCTTCATCGCAGCATTGCGAATAATGGCCGTGTTCTTGCGGGCTAACAGCAGCAGCTGCTGTGTGCGCTCGGCACGGAATGTTGCGCGAGGAGAGCGGTGCACATCGCGGAAAAGCCGCTTCGTCGCCGCCAGCTGATCCGGCGAGCGTGTCGCCAGCTGTGCCAACTTCTCCTTGGACAGCTTGAGTGCAGCGTCCTCCGTGTCCACGGCCCACGTCGCCAGACCGATCTCAGTTGCTTCCTTGCCGTTGAGTTCTTCGCCAGACATGGTCAGCCAACGTGCAGTATCGGCGCTGACCTCATCGAGGATGGTTCGCATACCGGACATATCCGGAATCAGTCCCCACTTCGCTTCGAGGATTGACCACTTGGCATCGCTCGTAGTAATGCGGAAATCAGCACCTAGTGCAATCTGTAGACCACCGCCGTAGCAGTGCCCATGCACCGCCGCAATGACCGGCACCGGCAGGCCTCGCCAGTCCCAGCAGGCGCGCTGGAACAGGTTTGTGCCGTGGATATCGGGGACGAATGAGCGCAGGATGCGTGAGGGCTTCTTAAATGCCGAGGCGAAATCGAGTCCAGCGCAAAACGATTTGCCCTCGCCACGTAGGATTACGCCACGCAGATCACGGTCAGCTGCCAGTTTCCGGGCGACGGCGGACAGCTCGGTCAGCATCTCAAGTGTTAGACCGTTGAGTTTGTCTCCGCGGTCCAAACTGACGACAGCGATTTTCGCCGCCTCTGAATCAGCTACGGCGAGGTGTTCATAGGCGACGTTGACATTGTTGCTGGTGTTCATGGGCACTAACGCTAAACGACGGCTACGTGTGCCGCCCGGGAAATACCAAAAGTGGTCTCAAACAAGACACAAAAAACCGACCCGCTGAGGGTAAGCCCCGTCAGCGAGCCGGTAAGCCATCTTTAGCGCGCGGCAGGGACGCGTAAAAAGCCGCGCGCTGTTAGCTGAAATTACTTGGCAGCTGCGAACAGCTCTGCAGCGTAATCCCAGTTGAAGACGTTCCAGACAGCCTTGACGTAGTCAGCCTTGACGTTCTTGTACTGCAGGTAGAAAGCGTGCTCCCACATATCCAGCAGCAGAACCGGCTTCAGGTTGATGGACAGGTTGCCCTGCTGATCCGTCATCTGCTCAATAACCAGGCGCTCTGCAATGGTGTCGTAACCCAGAACAGCCCAGCCGGAGCCCTGCAGGCCCAGAGCAGCAGCGTTGAAGTGAGCCTGGAACTTCTCGAAAGAGCCGAAGTCGCGCTCGATAGCCTCAGCCAGCTCACCGGTCGGCTGGCCGCCACCGTTCGGGGACAGCAGCTTCCAGAACAGGGAGTGGTTGGTGTGGCCACCCAGGTTAAAGGCCAGGTCCTTGGACAGGCCGGTAACAGCTGCGAAGTCGCCGGACTCGCGAGCAGCAGCGAGCTTCTCCAGAGCAGCGTTGGCGCCGTTGACGTAATTAGCGTGGTGCTTGCTGTGGTGCAGCTCCATAATCTCGCCGGAGATGTGCGGCTCCAGAGCGTCGTAAGCGTAATCCAGCTCAGGAAGTTCGTACTTAGTCATTAGGAAAACTCCTCCTCAACACGTTTTTAGGTTGTGCCGTCGATGGTACTCAAGATGAGTGGATGCGCAACCATTTAAGCAATACAATTAATGCGAAATTCATAAAAAATGCTGTTCAGGGATATCTGTCACAAGTTTATGAACGCGGCGGCTGAGTGCGGCGAATCCACTTACTCACGCGCTTGAAGCGCATTCCGGCTGCGCCACCCAGGTCGTCGTCAAGCGGAATGTCGAGGATGGAAGCCCACGTTGGCAACATTTCTTCCTCGTACCGGTGGCCGTGACCACCGGGGACGGTGACGGAGGCGAGGCCGTCGATAAGCACCTGCCAGAAGGTGACGAACGGATGCCAGCGCATGGAGGGGAGAACATCGCGGCCGACGCGCTCTGCAAGCCAGTCGGGGCGGCGCCAGGCCAGTGGGTAATCCCACCAAACGATGGGGTCAGAGGCATGCTGCAGGAATGCGACGCGCGGGAATTCCCACGGCCCGAACTTGGTGCCATAGAAGGAGTGGTACAGCTCGTCGGGGCGCGTAGCGAAGCGGATGTTTCGCCCCTCGTCGATGACTGGAGCGATTTCCGGAGACCCCTTTGTCCGACGGTGCGTCAGCTCTTTCCACATCGCGGAGAACTGTGGTGCGCCCGTCCAGACAGCACCGTCGACGCGTGCGAGCATGTCAGCGGAATTCTCGAATGCGCCGAGACCGCCAAACCCGCCGAGGGATTCACCGGCGACGTAGACCTTTGGCCGGTCGTTCTCCGGCATCTTGTCGACTTCCTGCAACACCCGATGGATAAGGGTGTGGCCAGCCGCGATTGGGGTTTCGTGGTCCGTTAGCCATGCCACTGGGGAGGGGAGGTCAGAGTACTGCAGAGCGACAGTGGCGCAGTTGCCAAGGGTCAAGAACTCTGCAGCCTGCGCCGACCACGGTGGCACCCAACCGGTGCCGGTGGTGGTGAAGACAACCAGATGATCGCGCCGAAACGCGCCGGTGCGGTGCATCTCGCGGATGATGAGCTCCGCCTGTTCCCGCAGAGAACGACCTGGCACCTTGCCCGCATAAATGCGGATGGGTTCCTGCAGTTCGGAGAGCGGCTTGCCAGTGACCACCGCCAAATCTCGGGCACGGGGGCCTTCGGCGACGAAGACGCGCCCCTCGGCGCCGAGTGCGTACCACGGCTCCAAAGACCATGGACTCCCGGAACGTTCCGGCTCCCAGGGCTGCATGCGGCCTGGAACTACCAGGGTATTCAGGTATCGGGACTTCTTGGCGATGGACTCCAAAGTCCGACGGATAAGCAGTCGATCAATGCTGGCGGCCACGGCACCACCGACGATGGCACCGCTGAGAACCGGGGCGAGACCGCGCGGCAGCCAGGGGCGGAGGTTGTCCCGCAGTAAGTCATAGCCGCGATTGGCCAGCGCGGAGAGCCCCCGAGTGGTCAGGTAGAGACCACTGGCAATCATTGTGGAGGCGAACTGGCTGCGTGCGGATTCCTGCTCATCCTTGCCCACCAGGCGGCCAATTTCGCGCTGCTGGGAAATGGAGCGCAGCCACAGCGCCGCGGTGGTGGCCGTGGTGGCAACATGCCAGGTCACGGCCAGTGCGCGCTCGTGTCGAGGTGCCGGCGCAAAGCGGCTGAGCGGAGTGCTGGCCAGACGCCGCATCGTCGTGTTGTAGCCATAGCCGATAGCCACCCCGGTGACATGGCCCGCCAGCTGTGCCAGGAAGGTCACAGTAACGGTGGCGATCCGAGTACGCGGCATCAGCGAGGGGCTAAAGGCAGCCCATGACGCAATTTCTGCACCAATTAGACCGGGGTTGGAGGGAATGCCCGCTCGCAGTGCGCTGCGGATAGTGCCAGGGCCGGTACCTAGGAGACGTTCGCGAAAGACTTTGGTCGCCATCAGACTGCCGGTGCCGACTGCGCCCAGCGCTTTGGCCATGCCAGCTGTGCCAGCGACTCCTGTAATTCCCGTTCGCGCTGCTCGTGCAGCTCGCACTGTCCTGGTGGTTTCGATTGGCTGAGCTACAGGTGTGTTGCCCGTAGACGCAATCGAGGGCGCAATCGAAGTAAATGCGCGACGCAGGAATCCCATAACTCCCATCATGGCAAAATTTTTTCCACGGGGTTTATTCATCTCGCGCCAGTTTTCCGCACAAAGCGTAGCCTGTGGGGTGTCGCAACGTTTTCCGAATCGGTTGAGAAGGATCCGAGGGCTATGAAGCTATCCACAGGAAATAAGGTCGTGCTGATCGGCGCTGGCGACGTCGGCGTGGCATATGCGTACTCACTGGTCAACCAAGGCACTGTCGACCATTTGGCAATCATTGACATCGACGAAAAGAAGACGATGGGCAACGTCATGGACTTAAACCATGGCGTCGTGTGGGCGTCGTCGCGCACCAAAGTCACTCAGGGCACGTACGCCGACTGTGACGATGCCGCGCTGGTAGTCATCTGTGCAGGCGCAGCACAAAAGCCCGGCGAGACTCGCCTACAGCTGGTGGACAAGAACATGAAAATTATGAAGTCCATCGTCGATTCCGTCATGGCCAGCGGTTTTGATGGGCTCCTACTGATCGCCTCCAACCCCGTCGACGTACTCACATACGCCGCGTGGAAGTACTCCGGGCTGCCACACAACCGTGTCTTCGGCTCCGGCACCATCCTGGACACCGCACGTTTCCGTTACATGCTGGGTGAATACTACGATGTTTCCCCGATGAGCGTGCACGCATACATCATTGGTGAACACGGCGACTCCGAGCTGCCGGTGTTGTCCAGCGCCAACGTTGCAGGCGTCAGTCTGTCCAAGCGCCTCGCCGCCGACCCCACGCTTCACGACGAGCTGGAGGACATCTTCATCCGAACCCGTGATGCCGCCTACGAGATTATCGATGCCAAGGGCTCCACTTCCTACGGAATCGGTATGGGGCTGGCCCGCATTACGCGCGCCATTTTCCAGAACCAAGAGGTAGCTCTGCCGGTCTCCGCATACTTGCAAGGTGAATACGGTCATGAGGACGTGTTCATCGGAACACCAGCCATTGTGAACCGTCGAGGAATTCGCCGCGTTATCGAGCTTGAGCTGGACGAATACGAAAAGAAGCAGCTGGACAAGTCCATTCAGACGCTCCGAGATGTGCAGGATCCATTCTGGAAGTAACTGCTGGTAGCGAGAGTAGATGTCTTCTCGACATGCGCTTTCGGCCGTCTCATTTGAGAATGAGAATGCCCACCTTCTATTGGCCCGCGTGGCCGACTCTGGCCAACGCTTCGTCTTCAACACAGGAGTGCCTTCTCTATGGCAGCGCAGAGCCCTCAAGACACAGCAACTGACAACACTGAAAGCGGCGCGGCCGTACCGCGTCTGGATGACCTCATCAGCAAGGTCACTGATCTGATCACAGAGTTGGACGACGTCTCGGTGGAGGCTTCTGCACTGCTCGCAGAGGTGCCGGAAGAGCGCCGTCGGCACGCGGAAAACCTGCTGCACTACGCACACCTGCGCACAATTGACATCCGTGAGCTGCAAAACAGCTTGCACGACCTCGGCGTGACCAGTCTGACCACGGTGGAGACTTTCACCCGGGGGCGCCTTGAGCTCGCTCTCAACGCGCTGTTGGCGCTGGCGGGGCGCACCTCAGACATCGATGTCGCCCGCATTATTGCCGACGATGAGCGCGCGGATATTGCCCTGGATAACAACGCCACCGAGCTGTTCGGTCAGGAGCGCGCGGATGTCACTTCGCACATTATGGTGACCCTGCCCGCCGAGGCCGCCGACGATGCAGAGTTGGTGGAGAGCTTCGCTGCCGCTGGCATGGATCTCGCTCGCATCAACTGCGCCCACGACGGACCTGAGCAGTGGAGCCGCATGATTGACAACGTCAATGCTGCAGCTGAGAAGGCCGGTCGCCGCATCTTCGTGTCCATGGATCTGGCTGGTCCGAAGCTGCGCACGGGCGATATCGAACCGGGGCCGCGTGTGGGGCGCGCCCGTGTTGTGCGTGACGACGCTGGCACGGTCATCTCCAAGTCCAAGATTTGGCTGACTCCGCGACTGGATGAGCACCCCAAGCCAGCTCCGAGCGATTTGCCGGGGCGTCCCGCACTGCCGTTGGAAGCAGATCAGGGGTGGTTGGAACAGCTGCAGCTTGACGATGTCATTACGCTGCATGACTCCCGCTCGGCGAAGCGTCACTTCACTGTTGTGCGCATCGACACCGACTCCGAGGGCGAGGTCGAGGCTGTCCTCGCCGAGGGCGAAAAGAACGCCTGGATTGCCGAGGGAACACACCTGCGCAGCAACTACGAGGTCACGCGCGCTGGTGGCGTGCCACCGACCGTGCAAAAGCTGCGCTTCCACACCGGTGATGAGTTTATTCTCACCAGCCGCGAGGAAATCACCACCATTCCACGCACTGACGATGAAATTCCACGCGTCTCCTGTTCGCTGCCGTCTGCCGTGGCGGCTCTGAAGCCGGGCAATCCGGTGCTTTTCGACGACGGTGCGCTCGGCGCTGAGGTGGTTGAGGTCTCCGAGACGTCGTCAAGCGAAGATAGTCACGTCGATGCCCGGCTGCGTGTCCTGCGTACGAAGCCGAATGGTCAGCCGCTGGCGGCGCATAAGGGCATCAATCTGCCGAACACCGACCTGCCACTCAATTCGCTTACCGACGAAGACATTGAGCACCTGCGCTTTGTGGTGGAGCATGCGGATATTGCTGCGGTGAGCTTTATTCGCACGCAGGGGGATGCTGAGTACGTTTACAAGGTGCTCGATGAGATTGCGGCGGAACATGAGGCTGCGGGCCGCGAGGACCTGGCGTCGAAGGCTCGGAACCTGGGTGTTGTGCTGAAGATTGAGACTATTCCGGCATTCCAGAATCTGCCGGGAATCATCATCGCCAGCATGAAGCGCGCCAAGTCCGGTCTGATGATTGCTCGTGGTGACCTGGCTGTGGAGCTGGGCTTCGACCGTATGGGTGAGGTCCCAGGCCAGATTCTGACGCTGGCGCAGGCAGCCGGTGTGCCGACCATTCTGGGTACTCAGGTGCTGGAGAACATGGCCAAGGCCGGCCTGCCGTCCCGCGCGGAGATTACCGATGCGGCCTTCGCCCTGCGTGCCGAGTGCGTGATGCTGAACAAGGGGCCGCACATTACCGAGGCCATCGCGATTTTGAACAACCTGGCCCGGAAGATGGGACGTTCGCAGCGTAAGAGCCGCATCATGCTGCGGAAGATTCGCAGCTGGTCGGACTAGTGGCTGGGGTAGGGGCCGGGCTAGTTTAGGTAGGTTAGGGGGAGCGCACTTAAAAACACCGTGGGAGAAAAGACTGCGGAAGAAGCCGGCCGCGCGTACGAGAGGAGCCCTGCGGAAAATGTCTAATGAACAGGCAGAAAACGCGGGGTGGGCTGTGCCGCCGCAGTCTCCAAAACAGCAGCCACAGCAGTCCCCACCTCAGGTGGTGCTGCCACCGCAGCAGAGCTGGCAGCCGACTGTCTCGGATTCGGCCATCACAGGTGCGACGCCGCGCTGGAAGGCCGATGAGATTGTTCGCAAGCGTGCGGACAGTGTCTTTCGATGGGCAATGAGCGGCGCTGGCGTATTCGCCGCATTTACCGTATTCATCTGGATGAGCATTCTGAGTCCAGGTCAGGATCTGGTGGTTTCCCTCCTCGGCGAACTGGGAGCATGGGCTTTCGGTCTCTGCGGAATGGTTTCCCTCATTGGGCTGGGTTTTTCGGTCTACAAGACCCTCCAGGTGCTGCGTGACCGCGCAACGTATGCCCGCCCACTGCTGTCGCGCACGGCAACGGATGTGCGCACGATGCACATGTGGCCAGTGCGCAACATCACGGGGCCCGTGGTCGCGTTGGCTGAAACAGGAGTCACTGCCGTAATGGGGCCAGGTCGCTTTATCTGGTATCTGGCCTGCGTTTTGTGGCCCCTTGCAACGGGTTGGTTTATCGCTGCCGACGTGTCCAGGACGTACTTCCAGGCCGGAATCATCACTGTTTTAGCTTGTGTGACAACTGCCCTTACGGCGCGGCTACTCCGCTACGTGTTGGCTCCCGAGGAAGTGCATCGCAACATTCCCGTTGGGGCAGGTCGCGAGCGCACCCAGCCCGGTTTTTGGTCCAAGGGCTTCATCCCCAGCGAAGCTACCGATGAACAGGGGGAGGCGGGCGCGTTGGCCGTCGACAAGCAGCTTTTCGAAGGAACGGCGAGCGAATTCGTCGACGATTTTTATAAGTAGCCCAGGCAGTCGCGAATTACGGACTGCGAATAGGTATTCTGTGGCCTTGTGGGAAAGAAATCTCGTAAGAAGAATAATCAGGCCCCGGAGGGCATGAGCCGCCGTCAGGCGAAGCTGGCAGCCCGCGCTGCTGAGCGTGCAGCGTTGCTGGGCAATCCGCGTCCGTTCAAGGACTTCGACGAAGAGGCTGACATCGTGGCTGTCCGCGAGTTCGCACCGGCTGTGGTCATTCCGGTCACGGTCGCTGACGCTGAGCGTGACATCAAGGTCTGCACCGTGCTGCCGGGTGGCGTAGCCGCACTGACGCGTGCCGCTGACCAGGGCAATGAGGCTTTCGTCGCGCTGCAGACGCAGACTCGCACCAATGACGGCGCTGCGGATCTCTCCCGTGCGCTGGCGTGGGCTCGCGACGCAGAGTCGGGTCAGCAGCTCTCCGCCGCTACTGACGGCGAGGCTGCACCGCTTACCGACGTCCTGACCGCCGTGGATCTCGACAACATGGAGGTCCACCAGGACTTCGAGTGGTGGATTCCCAAGGGCATTGAACGCACCCCGATGATCGAGCAGAACCTGGCCGTGGCTAACGACGCGATTCTCCCGTCATACCGCCTGGACGCGAAGGTCGCTGGCGCTGTGTGGTGGATTGATCCGGGCGAGCGCGCTCACATCCGCTGGGTGCGCCGTGAAGATGAGAAGCCACTGCTGGACGCCTTGGCACGCGTGCACGCTGCGGACAACCTTTCGCTGGGAGAGGGCACTAAGTTCGCTGGTGTCTTCCGCACCGATGGCCTGCTGGTGCCGGTCTGGGACCTGGATAACACCAAGCCGCACGACCACTGGATTGCTGCCGTGGAAGAGGCCGACAAGCGTATCGCTGAGGCGCTGGCCAGCGAAGAGCCGCTGACCGCCGAAGAGCGCAAGTCCCGTGAGACCATCGTGTCCCGTCAGGTGACCATTCGGAACTAGGCGTAGCTGGTTTAAGAACTAACGCGTGTGGCTCAGCAAAATGCTAAGTCACACGCGTTAGTTGTCTCGAAAGCTATCCGAAGCTGTTTTAGCTGCCCTCTTGGCTATCTCAGCTCCGCAAAAAGTGCTGGCGCTTCGACTTCGTCCCAGAGCAGCACATTGCCCGCATAACCGGTATCCATGGCGCCTGAGGTAGGCACGGTAAGGGAATCGGAACCGAAGAGCATGCGCAACATCAGCCAGGTCAGATGCCAGACATGGTCACCATCGCCGACGAACACGGCCTTAGTGCCAGCATTGGCCAGGCGAATCCAGCGGTAGGGGTTGAGCCATACCGCAGGTGATTTCAGCCGTCCCATCAGCGCACTCATGAATTCACGCTGCCGCTCTACGCGGTCCAAGTCTCCCTGGGCGGTAGCACGCGTGCGCACGTAACCCAGGGCGCCCGCGCCGTCGAATTTCTGGCAACCGGCCTGGATATTCAGGCCTGCCAGCGGATCGTCGATGGCTTCTTCAGGGCACATCTCGATACCACCGACAGCGTCGACGACACCGGCGAAACCGCCAAAGCCAATTTCGGCGTAGTGGTCGATGTGAATTCCAGTGTTTTTCTCTACAGTGTCGATGAGTAGCTGGGGGCCACCAAATGCGAATGCCGCATTGATCTTGTTCTTGTCATTGCCCGGGATATCCACGAAGGAGTCACGCGGGATACTGACCAACTTCGGCTTACCGAGCACCGGAATGTGGGCAATCATGATGGTGTCGGTGCGCTGGCCGAAATCACCACTGCCCGTCGACAGCTTGGCGGCATCTTCCTCTGACAAGCCCGTACGAGAGTCCGAACCGACAAGCAACCAGTTGGAGGACATCGTATTGGCAGGGCGATCTGCCAGACCGGAGAACGCATCGACCCTGGTCAGGCGGATGTCGACAAGTGCCATTGTGACGACAAGGAAGATGACGAGAAGCAGGATGATGGATTTAAAGCGCAAGCGTGGCAGTCGCAAGCGTGGCATGCGGAACCCAGACCTGACGCCGGCGCCGCCACGACTGCCACGGCGTCCACCACGGCCAGAACTCGCTGCTTGTGGGGCACTGTAGTAGTCCTGTGACGAGCCGTGCGAGGAAGATTGGAAATCCGCATCCGGGTTATATCCGGGCGGGGGAAACCGCGGATCGCTGCCAGCGCGTCCGCTACCGGCCCGGTTCACCGGTGGACGGGACTCAATGCGCGTTTCGTTCAGTGGCGCCTGCCGACGTTCCGGTTGCGGCCTAGACCTGCGCGGAGGCATAGGCGCTGGGCGGGCTGCCCCTGCCCTAGATGGGCGGTCGGAACGGGGCGGGATGGGGCGTCGTGAAGCGCCACGCGAATCGGCCTCACGGGGGCGGGCATGCTTCGGCGACGCCTCGTCCACACGGCGGTAGATGGGGCGGCCATAGCGATCTTTAAGCGGCCTACCGTATCGGTCGCGGGCAATGCGCGAGTCGTCGAAGTTGCCTTCCATACCAATAAAGAATAGGCAACGACAGTGGACTAAGAGAACCGAGACAGCAATACAAGTCTTGGTAGCGCTGGCGTTACCCTGCATGCGACGTGCTGAAAGGGGTTGGGAACGAAGAAGAATATGCTGGAAATATGTCCGCAATGAACCAGAACAACGAACGTGCAGTCAACGAGTCGGATGTTTATGTCAAGAGCCGGCATGGTGTCCCTAGGGATTTCTTCGCCTGTGAGGCGGCGGGGCTGGGTTGGCTGCGCGAGGGTGAAGCTGACGGCGGTGCGCGCGTAGTGGAGGTGCTGGGCGTGAGCGGGCATGCGCTGAAATTGCGTCGAATTGAGTCGACGGTGCCGACTCCGCAGGCAGCGTACGATTTCGGAAAATCGTTGGCCATTACCCACAATCTGGGCGCTGCTGGCTGGGGTGCCGGCCCCGATGGGTGGGAGGGGCACGGTTACTTCGGTCCACTGGATCAGCCCCTGCAGATGGACCTGACTCCACGGGAGAGCTTCGGTGAATACTGGGCCAAAGGGCGTCTGCTGCCAGCGCTGGGAAAGTTGGAAAGCTCCTACAATAACCGTCAGCTAGATATCTTTGACCAGCTCATTGAGCGCCTCTTGGCTGGGGATTTCGACAACGAGCCAGATGCTGCGCGTGTCCACGGTGACCTGTGGTGGGGAAACCTTATGTGGGATGCAGACGGCGCGATCTTGATTGACCCCGCGGCGCACGGCGGAGCCCGCGAGGAAGATCTGGCACTGCTGGCGCTATTCGGGGCAACGCATTTCGACGAGATCTTGCGTGGCTACGAATCCGTACATCCGCTGCCGGATTTCGCCGAGAGCTGCGAACTCCATCAGCTCTACGCCGTGCTCATGCACGCGGTGCTTTTTGGTGGCGGATACGCCGGACAGGCGGCGGCAATGGCGGCGAAGTACGTGCGCTAGTTGGCGTTAGCAGCCTCCAGCACGCTAGCCATCTCCAGTAGCTCTGCCTCGCCGCAGCGCACCGCACCGATATTGACGCTGGTGGCGGGGTGCACTGTGCTGGCGCTGGCACCGCTCGTACCCGGCACAGCAATCGGCACCGACACACTCGCCCACCCAGTCAGATTCCACAGCGACAACCACGGTGTCCACCGGGTTTGCTCGTCAAAGTCCTCCGACGGCGCCAACGCAGAGAAATGCCCAATACGCGGCGGATCAAACGCCAGCGTTGGCGTAATCACCGCATCGACTTCCCAACGCGACCGAATCGCGCCGGGCAGAGCCATCCGCTGCTGATGTGTCGCCGTCGCCTCCGCTGCGGAAATCTCCTGGCCACAGGCTCGAATCCACTGCACAATCTCGGAGTAGTCCGCGCGCGGCAATTTCGTGGCCATTCGCGTGATGGTCCGTCGAAAAATCTCGAACACGTCCGGACCTGCCGGATCGTAGGGGCTGGGCACTTCCACCACGTCGTACCCGGCGTCGGCAAGACGGTCAGCCGCCGCCCACGCACCGTTTGCCCAGCGCTTATCGACGTCCACCTCAGCATGAAAAGGGCTGACAGTGACACCGATGCGAAGGGGACGCTGGAAACGTCGGAAAACATGCGGGGTTGAGGAAAGTGGCACCCCGGCCAGTAGCGCTGCGTCATCGACTGTGCGAGTGAGGAAGGCGGGCGTGGAGAGATTTCCACCCGCAATATCGTGTGCTGGCTTCAACCCAACGAGGCCACAGCAGGCGGCGGGCACACGGATAGAACCGCCGCCGTCAGAGCCCAGAGCTGCGGGAACGACACCAGTTGCGACAGCCACCGCGCTGCCGCCCGAGGAACCGCCGGGAGTGCGTGGCGTGGTATCCGGCTGATTGGACAGCTGATTGGGCGTGGCGAAGTAGGGGTTTTCTGGGGCCGGGTAGCCAATCGGCTCGGTGTAGGCCGTCATCCCGACCTCGGAGGTGTGCGTTGTCGCCGTGAGGACCGCGCCGCGAGCCAGCAGTTTCGCCACGGGTTCCGAGGTTTCGGTGGCGGTGAAAGCCAAGTTGGTCGAGCCCATCGTGCATTCGACACCAGCGATGGTGAATAGGTCCTTGATTGCCACTGGCAGACCTAGGAGGTCACGCGGGAGTCCGTGGCTAGCGCGCCGGGCGGGTTCGGATTCGGCAGTGAGGCTGCGCGCGCGGTCGACAGCGTGCTCGGCCAAGGACGTGGCAATACCGAAACGGGCGGGATTGGTCGCGGCGTCGTCGGCAAGCGTGGCGAATTCCGAAACGATCTCCGATACCGAGATTGCGCCACTGCGCACGGCTTCAGTGAGGGCGCGGGCGGGCATCTCGGAAGAAAAGGTCATGCAATAAGTGTAGAAGCCCTCTAATCTGAGCTTATGACGACGGTTACTTATTTGGGTCCTGCGGGCACATTCACCGAGCAGGCGCTGTGGGACATGGCGCGTGCTGGCGAGATTGATCCGGCAGGGGAATCCGCGGTCAATGCGGTGCCGGTGGATAGTCCCGCGGCCGCGCTTGGAGCCGTGCGCCGAGGGGAAGCGGACTTTGCCTGCGTGGCTATCGAAAGCAGCGTGGACGGTCCCGTCACACCAACTTTTGATGCCCTCGCTGCTGGGCCGGAGCTGCAGGTTTTCCGTGAAACCGAGGTCGGGGTGGTCTTCTCTATCCTGGTCCGTCCCGGTACGACGGCGGAACAGGTGCGTACTTTTACGACACATCCTGTGGCGTATCCGCAGGTCAAACAGTGGGTGGATGCCAACCTTCCGGGCGTGGAAGTTCATCAGGCCAGCTCCAATGCGGCGGCGGCTCACCAGGTCGCCGAGGGTACCCACGACGCTTGCGCTGCCCCGGCCCGCGCGGGTGAGCTGCTCGGACTTGAGGCGCTGGCCACTGAGGTCGCCGACGTGCGCGGTGCCCGAACCCGTTTCCTGCTGGTGGGGCGCCCTGGTGTGCCGACGCCGCGCACCGGTGCCGACCGGACCTCGGTCTCCTTCACGCTGCCGAACCAGCC
The DNA here is from genome assembly GCA_003955985.1 of Corynebacterium jeikeium. Lineage (NCBI taxonomy): Bacteria > Bacillati > Actinomycetota > Actinomycetes > Mycobacteriales > Corynebacteriaceae > Corynebacterium > Corynebacterium jeikeium. The sequence continues at coordinate 2,470,474 of CP033784.1, read as the reverse complement.
CGGCACACTGATGCGCGCCATGAATGAGTTCGCAGTGCGACAGGTCAACCTCACCCGCATCGAGTCGCGGCCGACACGAGAGCTCTTCGGCCTCTACCGCTTCTACATTGACTGCAACGGCCACGTTGATGATGCACAGGTTGCGGCGGCTCTCGCGGCACTGCACGAATACGCCGAAGACCTGCGGTATCTGGGATCTTGGCCGGTCGCTGAGGGCGGTCGCCGCAGCATTATGACCCCGCCGCCGGATATCTCCCAGTCAATTGAATGGGTCGACGCGCTCAAGGAAGGACGAAGGTAAAACATGACACCCGCCGCGCCCGAAAATCCAGTTGGACAGCTGCCTTTCCTCGATGACCGCCCAGACCGCCCTGAATCTGTCATGCCGGTTGATTCCCAGCGCATCATTTTCATCCGCCACGGGCAGACCACCGGCAACATCAACCGCCGCCTGGATACCGCATTGCCGGGCGCACCGCTCACCGACCTCGGTGTGAGGCAGGCGCGCAGTCTGGGACGTCTTTTGCTTCCCGACGTCCACAGAATCGGTGACATCGTCACATCCCATGCCCTGCGTGCACGCCAAACTGGTGCAGGCGCGGTCGCGAGTCTGCACCGCCTGGGAGAGACTTCCGTTCGCATCCGCCATGAGGGTGGTCTCCACGAGATTCAGGCCGGCGACCTTGAGGGGCGCAATGATCGCGATGCGCACATGGAGTACATGCGCGCCTTCTACCAGTGGCTCAATGGGGAGCTGGAGTATCGTCTTCCCGGCGGTGAATCCGGTGCTGACGTGCTGAACCGATACCTGCCGACGCTACAGCAGCTGCTGGAGCAGGCAGGAGCGACAGGTGGTGAATCCAAGGAGTCCAGGGAGGGCAGCAGCAAGGATGTCGTCATTGTCAGCCACGGCGCGGCTATTCGTCTGATTGGGCAGTATCTGACCGGGGTGGATCCGGAATACGCACTGCGACACCGCATTGCCAATACCGAGCGAATTGAGCTGGTTCCGAACGCAGCGGCCGTCGGCAAGCGTGCTGGCATTGAACCGCGCGCGTGGGATGTGCGTCGCTGGGGCGACAGCGAGTTGCCCTAGAAGGGAGCGAAACGGCGACCGTTACTGCTGACCGTTACTGCTGGCCTTCCTGAATCTCGCGGCGCTTCTGCGCTGCCAGGCGTAGGCGTTCCGTGCGACGCTTGGATTCCTCTTCGTTGATTTCGTTGAGGAGCTCTTCTTCGTCATCATTGATGTTCAAGGCGGCGCGCCCGATAAGGGCAACGGCCGCAGCGACGATGAAGCCGAGCCACGCGTTATCGATATTGGTGAAAAACATCAGAACGATAGTGACACATACGATAACGCCTGCAGCAGAATCAACAATGTTGAGCTGGCGGCCCTTTTTCATCAGGTTTTGCAGCTCTTGATCGACACTTTGATGCTGCGGATTAGCCGGGGTGCCCTGTGAACTCTCGGGGGAGACCTCAGCGGGCAGGTCCGCGAAGAGAGTTTGCAGTTCTGCCCGAGTTTTAGCGGAAGCAGCACTTTCGGCGCGTTTGGAGAACTCATCGACATCCAAGTAGCCATCAGCGAAATGATTGCCGAGACGCTCCATGGCAGCGTTGCGCTCCCTGTCGCCGACCCTGATTTCTGGCTTCTCGCTCGAGTTGTCGCTCATGGTTATTAAGGCTACAGGGAAGAAGAGGGGAGGGGACAGCATCGCGAGAGGGACGAGACCGTGCACGGCGGGACAAACTTATCCGTAGCCGAGTCGGTCCAGATCCTCCTCCTCGAGGCCGAAATAATGCCCGATCTCATGCAGGAGAGTGACCCGAATCTGCTCCACCAGCTCCTCTTCGGTGCGGCTGATGCGGCAGAGCATGTCGCGATACAGGCTGATTTGGTCAGGCGGACCCCAGTGGTTGTTAGAACGCTCGGTCAGAGGTATGCCCTCGTAGAGGCCCAGCAGTGTGGGTTCGTCGAGGTTATACGGGTGGACCTGGATGATGACCTGATCGAGCTGGTCGAGAAACTGCGTGGGGATGCGGTCGATGGCCTCATCGACAAGTGCATCGAACCGCTCCGGGCTAACGTCAACCATTTATGGTGCTGCCTCGCAATGTCCTCTTGTTTTACTGGCCGATTGTTCTATTGTCCGGCGGGAGCGACTGCGTTATCCGCAGCGCCTGCTCCTGCGCCAGTACCGTCGGCACCGACCTCACCGACGTCACCTGTGCCAGCGCCAGCGCCAGCGTCACCCTGCTCCTCCCGCAGCGGATTGCGCGGTGGCGGAGCTACGGGCGGCTGGCCGTCGATAGTGAAGGACTCGTTAGCGTGGCCGTTGAGAGTGGAGAACCCGCCCTGGCCATTGTCCTTAATCAACCAGCAGTTCACACTGCGCGAGCCGGCATTGAGCGACTCCTGCGACAGTGATGTCCAAAATGGCAGCAGCGTGGAGTTATACAGCGGGTCGTCACCGCCGAGGTAATTCTGCGCGAGAGTCACACACTGTTCCGCGAGCACATCATTTTGCTCCTGGTCAGTGGGGACGTTGTCACCGAAATGGTCGCGGAGATTGACAACTCCCGTCGACTCCATCAGATGATCTTCCACGCACGGCACCTGGCGGATGGCGCCGTTTTCGTCCAATGTCACGCAGCGGCCGCCCTCGAACACGCGGGACTGGTCCTGCCCGGCCGCAGGACCGGACATGTGCGCCGTGTTGCCGTCTTCATCGACGACCTGGATACCGCACAGGAAGGTTCGGTCACCCTTTTCCCACTGGCTAGGTGAAGGAATGATCGGCGCCGTGATAAATCGACCGTCTGGATCGTACTGGCCGCCCAGGTATTCAGTCACAGTGTTGCGACACACGCCATTTTGCAGAGCCACCAAATTGTCCGCTGTCGGGTAGTTGGCAGTTTTGGCGTATTGCCCCGGATGTTCCTCGTAATCGGCGAGATTCAGTTTCTTGGCGACCTCATAAGCGTGCGGCTGCTCACAGGGCACGACGCGGAAGTCAGAAACATTCAAATCTTCTGCCAGATTCCAGTCCAGACAGTTGCCCGCGGTTGCGCTGGTGAACGCCGTCGTCTCCTTGTCGACGATGGTCGTCGTTGTCGACGATGACGCGCTTGCCGACGAACCCTTGCCCCCAAGTGGCCCACTCGGTGGCTCGATGACTCCCGCTTGCAGCGCGAATGCCATTCCCGCGGCGCCAACCAGCATTGCCGTCGACAAAGCGCGCATTCCCCAGCTTCCACGGGAGTTATTCGAAGCGTTGGCATCGTTGCCGGCTGCGGAGGATGCACCAGCGCTGGCATCTGCGCCAGTACCTGCACCGGAGTCAGTGTCTGTGGCGGCAGCGTGCTCGCGATCCTGGTTCATATTGTCATCAGCCATAGTGACCCCATTGTGCACCGCCAATGAGCCTGTGGACAAGGTAACGCTCTGTCCGAGTTTGCGGTCCGAGTTTGCTCAATAACTTCAGGCACTACAATAGTCCGGTATTTGTTCGCTACCCGAGGACACGAGTCTTGACCTGGACTGCACTACTCAGCCTGCTGGGCGTCCACATTATTGGTATGGCCTCACCAGGGCCTGACGTCTTCTTAATCCTGCGCCTTGCCACCAAATCCCGAAAGCACGCGATCGCAGCGGTTGCGGGTATCAGTACTGGCGCCACTATCTGGATGACCCTCACAGTTTTTGGGTTCGCAGCTGTCATCACCGCCAATCCTTTGCTGATGGGCGTAATCCAGCTTGTCGGTGGCTGTTATCTCATTTACATGGGTATCAGTATGGCCAAGGCAGGCATCAATACTCTCCGCGAACTGCGCGCCGGTGCCGCACCAGCCCTGGGAAGCGAGGCGCTCCGGTCGCCGAAGGCGACGTTCCGCCAGGGCTTTTTCACCAACATGTCGAACCCGAAGATTGTTCTCTTCCTCGCGGCAGTGCTTTCACAGTTCATTCCCGCAGGCGCATCCGTGGGGACGCTTGTGCTTTGTACGTTGGTGCTAATCGTCTCCCAAATCGCTTTCTTCCTATTTATCGCAATCGTGGTGTCGACGGATGCCGTCGTCAAGCGAATGGTGCTGGCAGGGCCGTGGATTGACACTGTCGCCGGCGTGATCTTCCTCGTCCTCGGCGCGCTGCTGGTCGCCTCAGGAGCGGAAGCGGCACTCTAGCAAGCCTTGTGCCTGCTTGCCGACGTAAACCAGGTACTCTAGGGGACGTGATTGATCTCAAATTTCTTCGCGAAAACCCTGAAGTAGCCCGCGAGTCCCAGCGCACCCGTGGTGAGGACCCGGCATTGGTCGATCAGCTGCTGGAAGCTGACGCTAAGCGCCGTGAGGTTATTGCCTCCACCGACGCGCTGCGTTCAGAGCAGAAGGGCTTCGGCAAGAAGATTGGTCAGGCGTCGAAGGAAGAGCGCCCGGCCATGCTGGAGAAGGCCAAGGAGCTTTCCGACGCCGTGAAGGCAGCCGAAGCGGAGCAGAAGGAAGCCGAGGCTGAGGTCGAGCGCCTGCAGTACCTGATTGGCAACATCGTTACGGGTGCGCCCGCCGGCGGCGAAGATGACTTTGTCGTGCTGGAGGAAATCGGTGAGATTCCACAGTTCGACTTTGAGCCCAAAGATCACCTGGACCTCGGTGAGTCGCTGGGTCTTATTGATATGGAGCGTGGCGTCAAGGTCTCCGGTTCCCGCTTCTACTTCCTGACCGGTTACGGTGCCATGCTGCAGTTGGCCATGATGAACCTGGCTGCTCAGAAGGCAACTCAGAATGGCTTCCAGCTGATGGTGCCGCCGGTGCTGGTTCGTCCGGAGACCATGTCGGGTACTGGCTTCCTCGGTGCGCACTCCGATGAGATCTACTACCTGCAGGAAGATGACCTCTACCTGGTCGGTACCTCGGAAGTCGCGCTGGCCGGCTACCACTCCAACGAGATTATTGACCTGTCGGAGGGGCCGCGTCGCTACGCTGGTTGGTCTTCCTGTTTCCGTCGTGAAGCGGGCTCTTACGGCAAGGACACCCGCGGTATCCTGCGCGTACACCAGTTCGACAAGCTGGAGATGTTCTCCTACTGTCCGCCGGAGCAGGCGGAGGCAGAGCACCAGAAGCTGCTGAACATGGAGCGCGAGATGCTGGCCGCGGTCGATGTTCCGTACCGCATCATCGATGTTGCTGGTGGTGACCTGGGTGCATCGGCTGCCCGCAAGTTCGATACCGAGGCATGGGTGCCGACGCAGAACACCTACCGCGAGTTGACCTCGACTTCGAACTGCACGACTTTCCAGGCTCGTCGTTTGAAGACCCGCTACCGCGATGCCGATGGCAAGTCTCGGTACTGCGCCACCCTAAATGGCACGCTGGCCACGACGCGTTGGCTGGTCGCCATTCTGGAAAACCACCAGCAGGCCGATGGTTCTGTGGTGATTCCGGAGGCGCTGCGCCCGTTCATGATGGGCAAGGAAGTTCTCGAGCCGGTTAAGCGAGCCGGTTAAGCGAGCCGGTTAAGCAGGTGCGGCCCCGCCCCAGTTCATCCGCGACTTCACGACACCTATGTCACCTCATGCCACCTCCACAGCTGGCATGAGGTGACGCCTGTGTCGTGAAGTGGCTTTTTTCAGGCGTGACTTGTTTAGCTGCGCTAAAAAATTAATTGGGGGATTGAGAAGGTAAAAACACCAGGAAGGTTGAGAGTAGAAACACAACCGAAAACACAACTGAACCAGGGGGATAGCCTCACTCGAGGTGGTAGAGGTTGTGTACAACATTCGGGATTACAGCAATTTTGCTGATGTGTCTTTCACCTGCTGATGTATCCTGCACCGTGATTTAAGCTGCTCCAGCTTTCTTCCACGCAGCCTTCAGCCCAGCTCGGAGGGGCAGGACGAGGCAGGCAGACGAAGCCACGGCCGAAGTGAGGGCAACGCCAGCTCGCACAAATGCTGGATTGAGCTTGGAGTTTTCTTCCGTGAGAATGCCGATCAGCTGAGATGGCGCAATTGTGCTTGCGAGCGCGCCTAGGGACGCAACGCGCAGCGCGTCTTCACGGTCATCTGCCTTGAGCAGCGAAGCAGCTGAAAATCCAGCTCCGACCGTAGAAACCACGAAGGGAAGAAGCAGAGTTTCCTTCGGTGCTGTCTTCTGAACTGCCTCGCCGTTTAGCTTCCATTTGGTGTGGACTTCTGCAGGCAACTGCTTCCAGGACATAGCCAGTGCGACTCCGTGCGCAACCGTCACGGCCGCGGGGAGAAGAGCGGTCGCCTGCAGTGTGCGAGCTGGAATTTCAGAGATAACCTCACCGTCAATATCGTCCGGTCGGACAATCCCCAGCTTGGTCGCTACTGCGGCCCAGTTGATAGACCAGCCAAAACCCAACAGGTGAGGTTGGAGGATCCGCGGGTCGTCCATGTTCCACAGGGAAGCGCGACCGCTTTTGGTAAATACCCGAAGCGGTTTGGAGAGGTACCTGCGCAAGGTGTTTGGTTCGCCAACTTGTTCGGCTACGCAATTTGCGTAGTCGGTCGCCGTTCCCAGCTCTTCGGTCAGGTCCGCGTGGACGTCGTTAAGCTCTTGCAGAAGACTCTCCTGCTCGGCGATGATCGCCTTGCGTTGTGCGTGCGATATGCCGATTTCGCGCAGTTTGTGGTCAATGGCAGTGAGGTAGGTGTTCATTGGGGCTCCTCGGAAAATAGTGCGGTCATGTCGGCGGATAGGTCGATGAAGTCCTGATGCAGTTGCGTGAGTGTTTGCTTTCCTTTGGCTGTCAGTGAGTAGTACTTGCGCGGCGGCCCTTTGGGGGATTCCTCCCAGCGATTGCTAATCAAGCCGTTGGTGGTCAGCCGCGAGAGTAGGGGGTAGACGGTTCCCGCGGGCGCGCTGAGGTGGGGGTAGGCGTTGAGCTTTGCGACGAGTGCCGCGCCATAGAGCTCTTCGCGAGAAATCAGCTTGAGAATGGCGAGCTCAAGTACCCCTTTCTTCAGTTGTGTCTGTGGACGTTTGGGCATAGCGTTGTGCTTTCTTTCCGGCGGTATGGAGGAATCTGCCCAGGCAGAATACTTTTCATACCTAGTACCTTGTAATACCAACTATACGCACAGTAGTTTGTATTGCCAAGTACTGCATGCTTTATACGGCGCGGAGAGGGCAGGGCAAAGAAAATGAGGGGCAATTGCCAGAAGGCAATCGCCCCTCATTCCACCGGGTTAGCTCTATGGAGAACTCGTAACTGCTAGGAAGCGGTTCGGTTCCTATTTAGCGTTCAATTAGATACGCGCATCAAGCCAGGCAATAGCCGTCGCAATGGCCTCGTGCTGTGCCGGCTCGTTGAAGGTCTCGTGGAACTGGCCTTCGAACTCGATCAGCTGCTTGTCGGTGGACGAGATGCCGTTGTACCAGTCGCGCGAGAAGAACGGCGGCACAATCTCATCCTGGCCGCCCATCATGACCAGGGTCGGCTCAACAAAGTCGACGGAGTTGGTGCCGTTGTAGGTGGCGGCAAAAGCCATCTGCTGAGCCATGCCGAGCGAGAGCTTGGAGTTGTTGTACGGATCAGTTTCGTACTCATCACGCACTGCCTGCGAAGAAGAGGTCTTCGAACCCAGCGGGTTGCCAAGCTGAATCAAGTCGCTGCCGGGTAGTGATGGCACGCGCATCTCGGTGCGGTTCGGCACTTCCTTGAGCATGCGAGTGTTGAATGTGGTCATGTCCTGGAATGGCAGGCGCTGGTAAATCGTCGGCTGCGCCTCGCGCTGGACATCGGTCATGGCCTCTGGGGTGATGGTTTCGCCCTCGTCCGTGCCACCGTAGGGGTTGAAAAGAGCGCCACCACCGTTGGCGACAATGCCATCGACACTGCCCGGGTACTTGATGCCGTGGAAGTCCACGGCAAGGCCGCCCATGGAGTGGCCGAGCAGGAAGGTCTTCGTGCTCGGGTTCTCCGCCTTGGCCTTTTCGACGAGCATGTGCAGGTCATCGACAAGCGAGTGGAAATCATCAATATGGCCACGGGCAACTGGGGTTCCTTCGACCTGGCCCGAGTGGCCGTGCCCACGGTGGTCAATGCGGTAAACGTTGTAGCCGGCGTTCAGCAGCTTGCCGGTTACCCACTCGTAGCGACCCAGGTGTTCTGCAGCGCCATGCACGACGACGACAGTGGCTTTGGCATTCGGGATGGTGTTGGACTTCCAGTAAATCTGGGTGCCCTTGCCATCCTGTGAGGTCATGTAGCCGTCGGTGACCGTAACGTGGCGTCCGTCAACCGTAGTGGTTGGTGCCGGGGTGGTGGGCAGCTCGACCATTGCAGTGGACTGCGGGTCGGGAGTTGGTTCCAGCGGGTTCTTGATGAAGTCCGTTGGGGCTGCTGATGCTGCCGGGGTGGCCAGGGCCAAAGTCAGGGCGGTGGTCACACTCGCAGTGAAAATTGATGCGCGACGCATGATTGCTCTTTTCTGTTTTCAATCGAGGAGTGGATGATAGTTATAATAATTTTATTATAACAAACAAGCCCTGAATTTATAATAAAAATAGCCCGGAAAACCGAATAGGTTTTCCGGGCTATTTTTCGGCTCTTACGAGGACTTATTCAGGCTTCGGTGCCTCCTCAGCATCCGTATCCTCGACCCAACCATAGGTGCGCTCAACGGCACGGTTCCACTGGTGGAACAGGCGATCGCGCTCTTCGGCCTCCATCTTCGGACGCCACTTCTTGTCAATCGTGATGTGAGCCTTGACCTCATCCAGGTTCGACCAGAAGCCAATGCCAAGGCCCGCAGCGTATGCCGCACCAAGGGCCGTGGTTTCAATGTTGTTCGGGCGTGTGACAGCGACATTCAGGATGTCGGACTGGAACTGCATGAGGAACTCGTTCATGGTCATGCCACCATCAACGCTCAGCGTTGTGATGTCCGTGTCGGATTCTGCGACCATGGCGTCGAGGACCTCGCGGGTCTGGTACGCAGCAGCCTCCAGCACAGCACGGGCAATGTGGTTTCGGTTGACGAAACGGGTCAAACCGACGATGACGCCACGAGCGTCCGGCTGCCAACGAGGAGCAAAAAGACCGGAGAAGGCCGGCACGATGTACACGCCGCCGTTATCCTTGACGCTCTTTGCCTTGTTCTCAATGGATGCCGCATTCGGAATCATCTGCAGCTCGTCACGCAGCCACTGAACAAGTGCGCCGCCCATGGAGACGGAGCCCTCGAGCGCGTAGACCGGCTTCTCTCCCTCGACCTGGTAGCAGACGGTGGAGATGAGTCCGTGGTCAGACCACTTCGGCTTCTCACCAGTATTCATTAGCATGAACAGCCCAGTGCCGTAGGTGTTCTTGGTGTCGCCCTCGCCGAAGCAGCCCTGGCCGAACATGGCGGCCTGCTGGTCGCCGAGGATGCCAGTAATCGGTCGCTCCGCAAGAGAACCGCGGGCGCGGATACGGCCGAAGTCGCCTACCGACGGTCGGATGTCAGGCAGCATCGACATCGGAATGCCAATTTCACGGCAAATGTCCTCATCCCACTCGAGGGTCTTGAGGTCCATCAGGAGAGTACGGGAGGCGTTGGTGACGTCGGTTGCGTGAACTGCGTCTTCGCCGTTGTCGCCCTCTGCACCACCGGTGAGATTCCACAGCAGCCAAGTATCGATGGTGCCGAAGAGTAGATCGCCAGCCTCAGCCTTTTCGCGAGCTCCCTCGACGTTGTCGAGAATCCAGCGCACCTTCGGGCCAGCTGGGTAGGAGTTGATACGTAGGCCCGTGGTCTCACGCCAGCGGTCAGCGCCTTCATCCCCCATGAGTTCCTTGCAGATCTCATTCGTGCGGGTGTCCTGCCAGACGATGGCATTGTAGACCGGTTCACCAGTGTTCTTGTCCCAGACGACAGTGGTTTCACGCTGGTTGGTGATACCGATGGCATCAATATCCTGGGAAGCAATGTCGACATCGGCGAGAGCTTCGCTGACTACTCGACGAGTGTTGGTCCAAATCTCCTGAGCGTCGTGCTCGACCCAGCCCTCTTCCGGGAAAATCTGCTTGTGTTCCATCTGTGCAACAGTGACGATTTCTGCGTCATGGTTGAAGATGATGCAGCGGGTGGAAGTAGTTCCCTGGTCAATGGCGAGGACGTATTTGCTGTGCGTCATGGGGGATACTCCTAGCGAAATTGTGTGTAAATGTGAGTGTTCAGGCTTGCGATATTTTATTGTGCGATATCTCTCATATTCCCGTTATCCGATGGCAAAGGCAAGAGCGCCTGCAGCCACGGCTGCCAGCATCGGTGCGACAATCGGAACCCATGCATAGGCCCAGTTCGCATCGCCCTTGCCCTTAATCGGGAGCACGAAAGCGTAGGCCAAACGCGGGCCGAGGTCACGAACAGGGTTGATGGCGTATCCGGTCGGGGAACCAAGGGAAAGACCAATCGACACAATGATGAACGAGACACCGAAGTAGGTCAGCGGGCCAAGTTCGCCGCCGGCTGGGCCGAACAGGATGAATGCGAGCAGAACGAAGGTCGCGATGAACTCGGTGACGGCATTCCAAAAGTTATTTGGGTGAACCGGCGCGGTGAAGAAGTTGCCGCCAGTTTCGGCATTCGCATTGGTTGGGTTGCCGTTTTCGTCGACACCATTGGCGTCGAACAGCTGCTTAAAAGCGGCCCATGCCAGGATTGCACCTACGAATGCGCCCAACAGCTGACCTGCGACATAGTAAGGGACCAGGCTCCAGGCCAGGCTGCCCTTGATTGCTAGGGCAACGGTTACCGCTGGGTTCAAGTGGCCACCGGATACGTCGGCAATCGATGCGCCAGCGAAAACTGCCATACCCCAACCGAAGGCGATGCCCATCCAGCCAGCGTTTGCTGCGCGAGTAGTCCGGAGGTTGATAGAGGCACAGACTCCGTTACCGAGCAGAATTAGAATGGCGGTTCCGAAAAACTCCCAGAGGAATGCCTGGGATCCTGTGATTGTCTCCATGAGATGTGAAACTCTCTGTGCGTCGTGACCGGGAAAGGCCACGAGGAATCGTGCAACGTAAACTTTTAGGTATAAGAAATGCCGGCGAGAACTGATTCTTTTCGCCGGCACTTTTATTTCGAGCCCATTAGCCCCTTGAAGTGCAAAGCCGTTTTCCCAAGAGGGAAAGCTATTTCGTTATGGCTACAGCGTTGGTGGCCATCTAAGAACTAACTAGTACGGCCACCGGGGGAGGGGCAAACTAGCGGTCGAGGCTGACATCGACGTCCGCGCGAGTCTCCACTGCATGAGCAGCAATCTCGTTAGCGGCCTTGTCAGTCAGCTCACGTTCAGCTGCCAGAGTTGCTTCGACACGCTCGATGAAGACCTTAATCTCCTTCTCCATCGTGTCCTTGTCCCAACCCAGAGCTGGGGCAACCAGTTCAGCGGTGGCCCGGGCGCTGTCGACACCGCGGTGTGCGTACTCCATGGAGACACGCAGGCGGCGCTCCAGGATGTCGTCGAGGTGCATTGCGCCTTCGTGAGTCACGGCGTAGAGAACCTCAGCGCGCATGTACTGCTCAGCAGCCTCCAGCGGCTCGAGCAGGGACTTGTCCTCGGCTGTCGGAGCCAGAACCTCGTAGATGAGGGAGCCGTAACGGTTGAGCAGGTGCTCGACCTGCTTCTCGGTGATACCGAACTGCTTGGCCAGGGCTGGCTTCTGGTTGTTCAGTGCGTGGTAGCCGTCAGCGCCGAGCAGCGGGACATCTGCAGTGACGGACTCCGGTACCTTGCGGGGGACGTCCTGGACTGCAGCGTCGATGGTGTCAGCACCGATGACGCGGTAGGTGGTGTACTTACCGCCTGCGACGGAAACCATGCCCGGGGCAACGTGGGCAACAGCGTGGTTGCGGGAGAGGTTGGTGGTGGAGTCGGAGTCGCCTTCCACCAGTGGCCGCAGACCCGAGTAGACACCGACGATGTCGTCGTAAGTAATTGGACGGCGAACCTTGGCGTTGACGTGATCGAGGATGTAGTCGATGTCAGCGCGGGTAGCTGCCGGGTTGGCCAAATTCATGGTCCAGTCGGTGTCGGTGGTACCGATAATCCAGTATTCACCCCACGGGATAACGAACAGGACGGACTTCTCGGTCACGAAGGTCATTGCCACCGAGCCCTCAAGAGCGGACTTCGGAATAACAATGTGGACACCCTTGGAGGTGTGGACGCGGAACTTGCCCGTGACGCCAGCCAGCTTCTCAATCTCATCGGACCAAATACCGGTGGCATTGACGAAAACGCTGCCGCGGATGGTGGTGGTGGCGCCGGTGTCGGTGTCAAGGAGCTTCGCGCCGACGATGCGCTCGCCTTCCTTCACGAAGTCGACAACCTGAGTGGAGGTGCGGACATCAGCGCCGAAGTGAGCAGCGGTGCGCAGGACAGTCATGGTGTGACGGGCATCGTCAACCAGGGTGTCGTAGTAGCGAACGCCGCCAACCACGGCATCTTCCTTCAGGCCCGGAGCCTGCTTCAGGGTTCCCTTGCGGGAGTAGTGCTTCTGCATTGGAACCTGCTTGGCGCCACCCATGACGTCGTAAAGGAAGAAGCCCGATGCCATGAACGGGCGCTCCCACACGCGGTGGGTCAGCGGGAAGACGAAGCGCAGTGGCTTAACCAGGTGCGGTGCCAGGTGCGACATGGACAGTTCGCGCTCGCGCAGGGATTCAGCTACCAGGCGGAAGTCCAACATCTGCAGGTAGCGCAGACCGCCGTGGAACATCTTGGAGGAGCGGCTGGAGGTACCGCCTGCGAAGTCACGAGTTTCAATGACCGCAGTCTTCAAACCACGGGTTGCGGCATCGAGTGCAGCGCCAGCGCCTACAGAACCGCCGCCGATAATGACGACGTCGTATTGCTCGGTACCGAATTTCTCCCAGGTCTTTTCATGCTGTTCCTTATTTAGAACTGCAGATGGGGCGAGAGATGAAGAGGACGACATTTTCCAATCCTTCCCGGTGGGGGCGTTGATTTTTCGTCGAAGAGAATTTCTCGGCTCACGGCTCAGGTTACCAAAACTCGGCTTACTTGTGAGCGCCAACCTACGGTTACGTAGATATAAATAATGGGGCAAAAAGTCACGAAAATCGCGCCAGTAATGTTGTCCGATTTTCCGCAGGTAGATGGCTATGTTAATAGAGGTTTTCCACTTTTAGACTGAAAGTCGGCTGGCAATGAACCCCCCCATAATGGGGGTATCAAAGATGGCTGATGGGTGGGCAATGGGTGCACGGCGGGCGTGTGGCGTATTTGAGAGGCGATGACTGGAACTGCGCTCGCATTTACACATGAATATGAGCCTGTAACGACATTTATTCACGAGTCTCAGATACCAGTACATATTGCCCCGCTAAGGGGTGCGAAAGATTGTAGAGTAAAGGCCATGTTCAAGGATCCTGTGTACTTAACGATTATCGGATTGGCGCGCACCGTCTTCTTTGCCCAAGGTTTGAAGTTCACCGTTAAGGGCTGGGAAAACGTGCCGAAAGACTCTGGCGCCGTTCTCGTTACTAACCACACCGGATACATGGACTTCACCTATGTCGGTCTTCCATTCCGCAAGCACCGCCGTTTTGTCCGTTTTATGGCGAAGAAGGAAGTCTTCGACCATTCGATCGCAGGACCAATCATGCGTGCTTGTAAGCACATTCCGGTCGACCGCACCGACGGCTCCAAGTCTTTCGAAGAGGCCTGCGCAAAGTTGGAAAACGACGAGTTGGTAGGCATCTTTCCGGAGTCGACTATCTCGCGCAGCTTTGAAGTCAAGAATCTGAAGTCGGGTGCGGTGCGTATGGCGCAGCGCACCGGCAAGCCCATCATCCCAGTGCTGATTGTGGGATCCCAGCGCGTGTGGACGAAGGGGCACCCCAAGCATCTCGGCCGCAGCAATACTCCGATTCATATTACGGTTTTGCCGCCGTGGACCCCGGAGGGCGATCCGGCAGAAGCCACCGAAAAGCTACACGAAATCATGGATCAGGGTGTCCGTCAGCTCTGGGACGAGTACGCAGCTGAAGAAGGTCCCCTGCCGAAGGGCGCCTACTGGGTACCGGCTCGCCTTGGCGGCGGCGCACCGACTTTCGAAGAGGCCCAGGCAGAGGACCTGAAAGTCGAAGAAGAGCGTCAGCGTATCCGTCATTTGCGCGGTGATCTGGCCGCATTCAAGGAAAAGCTAGCTGAGTCGGCACGTGAATTCGGCGATAGCGCTCGTGAGTTCGGCGATCAGACCAGGCAGCAGTTCCTCGATGCCTCGCAAACGATGAGCGCGGAATCTGCTCGCCGAAGGGAACAGACGACCGCCTTGTTGGCGCAGTTCCGTCAGTCTGTGGAACAGATGGCTGATGATGTCGTCGCCGGTGCCAAGGAGAGCAAGGAGTCCGTGCGTACTGCCACGGATTCGATGCGCGTGACGTTCCGCGAAGCGTACGTGCAGCTAGAGAAGGCCTCCGCCTCCGGTGTCGAACAGACGCAGCAGACCGTTTACCGTCTTATCGGCCAGTCGATGATGATCCGCGACAAGCTTCCACAGCGCTTGAACAGGCTCATCACCGCTCAGCCGGAGACGTTCATCTTCGATTACCCCGCATCGCTTGCCGACGACGCGGGCAATATCAGCGAAGAAAACATGAAGGCCTTGCAGCAGCTCGGCGATGCCGGAGCCACAATCGTTGTTCTGCACGAACCGGGAGATAAGCCGAATCTATCGGCTTTGGAGTCGGTTGACCTGCAGGTCGTGGAACTCCCGGAGGGCGCCAGCAAACTGGACGTCACAAATGCGGTGGTTAGCACGCTGCGCAAGCAGGCTCGCAAGGAAGAAACCGCGATTCTTTTTGCCGGTCGCTCGAACTTTGAGGAAGCCACACAGCGTGTCGGCATGCCGGTAGTTATGGCCGATGCGGACTGGTCCCTGCTGAAGAACGCGGATTGGGTAATCGACACGGTCGAGCATGGGGGAGTAGCCGCAACGCTGCAGTTGTTGCACGACCGGTTCTGCGATGACGGTGAAGATGACAACAGTGAGGACGGCAAGTAGTTCGAAGTGACCGAGAGACTACATCCACTACTCGTAGCTTCGGATATTGACGGGACGTTCATCGACTCGCGGGAGCGGGTAACTCCCCGCCTGCGACAGGCCGTCACGCGAATGCTACGCCGCGGAACCCCGTTGGTGCTGGCCACGGGAAGGCCGGCTCGGTGGTTGCAACCAGTGCTCGAGCAGCTGCCGGTTCAGCCGTTGTGCGTGTGTGCCAATGGCGCCGTGATTTACGACTCCGGCCGTGATGAAGTGGTTGCCGCCAACACACTGAAGCCGGAGACGCTGCGATACGTCGTCAAGCATGCGCGCGAAGCGGCGCGATCCATCGGTGGAATCGGCATTGCGGCAGAGCGCGCTGGGACGTCGGCGAATGATGCCATCGATGAGCTTTTTGTGGTGGCGCCGTCCTATGACCATGCGTGGGAATCGGATGAGCACGGTGAGCTTGCTGAAGAGGCCGTGTTGTCAGAACCCGCGACGAAACTCTTGCTGCGAAACTCAGATGTGAACAGTGCCCAGCTATATGAGCTGGTCACTCCCGCAATTGACGCGAGCTTGGCGCACGTGACCTACTCCATGCCGGACGGGCTGTTGGAGGTGTCCGCGCCGGGCGTGACTAAGCGCGCCGGGCTGGAATACGTGTCTGAACTGGTCGGAGCGACCGCGAAAGATGTGGTCTGCTTCGGTGACATGCCGAACGATATCGAGATGCTGTCGTGGGCGGGCACGGGTGTGGCCATGGGCAATGCGGCTGACAACGTCAAGGAGATTGCAGACGAAATCACCGCCACCAATGATGATGACGGTGTTGCTCGTGTGCTGGAGCGCTGGTTCTAGCTAGCCTCGAGGGTTTCCTCGCGCCAGCTAGCTCACCCAGCGCTCGACAGCGTTTACTTCAGCTCGGTCTTGACTTCGCCGGTGGTGCGGTCGAAGGTGATTGAACCGTTCTGGAACTCAGCGCGCTCGATGTTTCCATCGACCACCTGGGTCTTCGTCGGAGCGCCCAGCTTGCCGACCTCGAAGCCCTGGCGGGCCCACTCATCAGCAATCTTGCCCCAGATAGCGTGAGCGCCGGTGGTGTCGGAGTCGGTGATTACGCCGTTGGAGAACTTCACGTAGCGCAGGGCATCGGCCTGGCCAGCATTGTTCGCCACGGTAGAACCGCTCTGGATACCGGACATTGCGTAACCGAGAACGGAGCCCATTTCCTCGGAAACTTGGCGCCATTCGGCAGCCAGGTCGTTCTGCTCATTGATAGTGATGATCTGGTCAATCAGGACCGGCAGGTCAGCGATCGACGGGCCGTTTTCAATCGAGCGTCCAACGGCACCCAGAATCGCATCGGCGGTCTGTCCGAGCCCCGGTGCGCCGAGCATGCCCAGCGCCGAGGCCAGCATCGAACGTGCACCCGAGACTGTCTCCAGAGCTTGTGCCTTCTGCTGCTCGTCGGATGCGCTCGGCGAGGAGGAGTTGCTCTGCTCGCTTGCCGACGGTGCGGAGGAGTCAGCCGTAGCAGTGTCACTGGTGTTCGTGGCGTCGGTTGGCTCCGAGGTATCCGAAGTGCCCGAGGTGGTCGAGTCGGAGCTCGACGTTGTCGACGAAGTGGTGCTCGATGCGCTCGATGCGCTCGAGGACTTCTCGGAGGACGAGGTCGTGGACGTACCCGTCGATGCCGAGGTGGTCGAAGTGGTCGAGGTAGTAGAGGTCGACGTGCTCGACTGCGAGTCTGTGTTCTCGGTGGTCTTATCGTCCTTTTCATCCTGCGGAACGAGGAGATCAATCAAGCCGTCAGGGCCCTCATTATCAATCTTTCCGCTGGTGAGAGAGTTGTACTTCTTCTCGGCAATCGAGCGGATCTTGCTCATCTGGGCGTAGCCAGCATCACCTGGGCAGGTGGTGTTACCAACGTCGCGGTGCGCGAAGATTGTCGGCAGAGTGACCTGCTGGCCGTATCCATACTTGGAGTAGCTGGTGCCACCCGAAGTCATCTGAATCTGGCCGGTCGGCTTGATGCCGGCGACCTTCAGGCGCCAACCGATCATATTGCCCACCGAGTTCAGTGCAGCCTCACTGGGAGCAACCGAAGAGTAGTTACCCATCATGGAGATGCCGAAAGTACCGGTGTTGAAGCCACCTGCGTGTGCGCCCTGGACATTCTTATCCAGGCCACCGTAGCGGCCCTCGTAGATGTTGCCGTACTTGTCGACAAGAGCGTTGTATCCGATGTCGCACCAGCCCAGAGTCTGTGCGTGGTACTGGTAGATGCCGCGGACGATACCAGCGGACTGGCTCTCGGTGTAGTTGTTTGAACCAGCGGTGTGGTGCACGGTGGCACCGACAAGCTTGCTGTCGTAGTCCGCGCCCTTACAGCGGTTGTTTTCGTTGGCGCCCCAGCCGGCACGGGTAATGACCTTCGGCATGCCCGTGACATTCTTGGCATCCACAATTGGGTCGATGCCGGATGCAGCAGCCTGGCCGTCGATTAGCACTGCGTCGACCTGGTCGATCGGCAGTTCATCGGCGACCGGTTCGATGTCCGTCCACTTCACTGGGAGATTCGGCGAGTCCAGATTTGCAGCGTCGTTAGCGCTCGGAGCAGTCGGGTCATCGAGTGCGTCCCCAGGAGCTGCATCCGGAGTCAGCTGGTAGTCGGAAGCGGCCTCGGCGACATCCTTGGCCGCATCCGTAGCGGAATCCTTTGCATCCTCCACGGCCTTCTTCGCGCCCTCAGCATTAATTTCGTCGAGGTTGAGCTTGGATAGATCCAGCTTCTCAGCGCCCTTGATGTCCTTCAGATCCACGCCGGAACCCGGACCGAAGATGTTAAGTCCGTGGGTGGAAACCTGAACGCGCTTGGTTGGCTCGATGTAGATGAGCTCCGTTCCGTTCAGGCCGTTGCCATTGCCTTCAGCGGGGTAGTCCGGGTCAACGCTGAACCAGTCGGACCAGGAGCCGTCTGCTCGCTCGGCGCGGACGAAGCTGGCGATATCAGGGTCACCGGCCCACGTCAGCGCAAACTGGGAAAACTCGGTATCGGAGGTAATTTCCTTGACGACACCGCGGTTGGGATGAGCTTCGTCGGCAAGCGACTGCGTTGCGATTGCTGCATCTTCGACGAGAACGGAGACGCTGTCTGCAAGCGACTTGCTCTGGACAACCGGGTCGATGGGGCCGGCGCCGTTTTCCTCAATGAGGTCATAAGCGGCACCTGCGCCGACAACGGCAACGGGTGTCAGGGCAAGGGTCGCCACGGCAGCGAGTACCAAGGATTGCTTGGCACCTGCGCGGCGATTGATGCGGCGGCGACTAAACACGGTAATAACTCCTGGGTGATTACGAAAATCTGGTGTTACACCACAAATGTGATGTGGTTATGCCTGGATTAGATAAGCGGGGGCTTAGTTCTGAGGTGCGAACCAGGCCTGCGTAGCTTCGGCAGGGTTGGTTGGCAGGGATTCAGTTAGAAACTCACCAACAACCTCGCCTGGCGTGGGCGTTTCCACGTTTCCGAGGGAACCGCCGTTGTCGCCCGACTCGCCGGTGCCCGGAATCGGCGGAATGCTGGCGGCCTCTCCGTCCTGGTTGTTCGGATCCGTCGAGCGGCCGGCGATATCCGCTCCACCGGCACCATCAAACTTGGCTTTGGCTGCAGCGCGGATGGCATCCATCTGCTGGTAGCCGAAGGTGCCCGGGCAGGAGGTGTAGCCGGTGTCGCGGTGACCGAAGATGGCCGGGAGGTTCACGGTCTGGCCGGAGCTGTAGCGTGCCTTCGAGTAGCCGGCGCTGGTCAGCGCGGCGGTGGACATCGGATCGACGCCACCGACCTTCATGCGCCAGCCGACCATCTCGCCGAGTGCGGTGACGGCCGCATCCGGAATCTCCAGCTGGTCGTGATTGCCCATCACCGAGATACCGAAGGTGCCGTTGTTGAAGCCACCTGCGTGTGCGCCCTCGATGTTCTTGTCCAGGCCACCGTAGCGGCCCTCGTAGATGTTGCCGTACTTATCGACCAGCGCGTTGTAGCCAATATCGCCCCAGCCCAGCGTATTTGCGTGGTAGGCATAAATGCCACGGACAATGGCTGGTCCCTGGGACTCTGAGTAGTTATTGGAACCCGCGGTGTGGTGGATGCACGCGCCCTTGAAAGTGCTGTAGGAGCTCGAACCGCTGCGGATGGACTCATCTGCGCCCCACGCTGCACGGCTGATTACATTTGGCGCGCCGGCAATCGACGACTCGTACGCAACTGGCTGAATAACCTCGCCGACCTGCTCTACGCCGTCGATGAAAACTGCCTGGACAGCGTTGAGGGACAATGCGGCCGTAGCGCTGACGAGGTCCTGCAGGGAACCGCCGATAGTGGCGGGGTCAAGGTTGTCGATACCAATGATGTTGCGGGGATCCAGGCCTTCGAGGAGGTTCAGGCCGACAGTCGACACCTGCACGCGACGGGTGGGCTCAACGAACAGCAGCTCGGTGCCGGACTGCCCGGAGTTATTCATCGGACCGTGTGAATCAGCGTGGAACCACGGGCCAAAGCTGCCGTCTTCGCGCTCGGCGCGAACGTAGAGCTGCAGATTGTCATCGCCCGGCCAGGTGAGTGCGAACTGGGAGAACGGTTCGTCGCGGGTGATGTCCTTCACGAATCCGCGAAGCGGGTGCAGGGCATCGGTAATGGCATGGGTGCCGACGGCTGCGTCGTCAATCATCATCGTGACAGCGTCAACCAGCGGCGATGTTGAGATCTTGGCCGCGATGGGGCCTACGCCTGGGCTTTCAACCAGAGTAGGGGCCTGGCGAATACCCCATGTTGCTAGCGGAGCTGCGGCAGTAGTAGCTGCCAGTCCATAGAGGAAGGTGCGACGGCCCATCGACGGGGCATTGATGCGACGGCGAGTTGGCACGGTAAAAGCTCCAAAAAAATGGGGTACAGGGTTATCGACCCGAGGTCTACCCGGGGTCGAAAGGAAGGAAAGTTGCAAAGCAACAGAAAATTCTGAGGAGGATGTTACCAGTGTGACTAAAAAAATCTAGTGAGACATCTGTGTTTCTTCGTTAATTTTGGGAAAATTATCAAATAATGTGACCAAACGAACGTTGGGCTGGGCTCACGTGGACGTCGTAAAGCCCGCGTGTACACCCGCAAACCGGATGGAAATGCAATAGGTTTTAAGGCGTGAGTAGCGAAAAGAACACCACTGCCAATGAATTTGCTCCGAAGTCCCTACAGGACATCAAGGACAACACCTACGACCTCATCGTGGTCGGTTCGGGTTTCTTCGGTTTGACCGTTGCTGAGCGGACCGCCACTGAGCTGGGTAAGCGCGTGCTCGTTGTCGAACGCCGCAACCACATCGGCGGCAACGCCTACTCGGAGGCAGAGCCGGAGACTGGCATCGAGGTGCACAAGTACGGTGCGCACCTGTTCCATACCTCTAATAAGAGGGTGTGGGACTACGTCAACCAGTTCACGGACTTCACCGACTACCAGCACCGCGTGTTCGCTATGTACAAGGGCACCGCGTACCAGTTCCCGATGGGGCTGGGGCTGATCAACCAGTTCTTCGGCAAGTACTACAGCCCGGACGAGGCGCGCCAGCTGATTAAGGACCAGACCGATGGTCTGGATCCGCGTGACGCGAAGAACCTTGAGGAAAAGGCAATCTCCCTGATTGGTCGCCCGCTGTACGAGGCATTTGTCAAGCACTACACCGCCAAGCAGTGGCAGACCGACCCGAAGAACCTGCCGGCCGGCAACATCACCCGCCTGCCTGTTCGCTACACCTTTAATAACCGCTACTTCAACGACACCTACGAAGGTCTGCCTGTCGACGGCTACACCGCCTGGCTGGAAAACATGGTGACCTCCGACAAGATTGACGTCGTTGTCGATGCCGACTGGTTCGAGGTGCGCGACGAACTGCGCGCTGTATCCCCGGACGCCCCGGTCGTCTACACCGGCCCGCTGGACCGCTACTTCGACTACGCCGAGGGCAAGCTGGGTTGGCGCACGCTGGACTTCGAGATGGAGGTTGTCAACACCGGCGACTTCCAGGGCACTCCAGTGATGAATTACAACGACGCGGATGTGCCGTACACCCGTATTCACGAGTTCCGCCACTTTCACCCGGAGCGCGATTACGTCAAGGACAAGACGGTAATTGTTAAGGAATACTCCCGCTTCGCCGACGATGGCGACGAGGTCTACTACCCGATCAACACCCCGGAAGACCGCGAGATGCTGGAGGCATACCGCAAGCTCGCCGCAGCAGAAGCGCAGGAGAACAAGGTTCTCTTCGGTGGTCGTCTGGGCACCTACCAGTACCTGGACATGCACATGGCCATCGGCTCCGCACTGTCGATGTTCGACAACAAGATTGCGCCGTTCTTCAACGACGGCGAAGCAATCGAGCAGGAGCGCGGGCACTAATTTGCCGCTTCCGGCTCCCGCGCTAGTATTGCGCGAGTGTCGCGTGAGAAAACCCAAACCGAAGTTCCCCAACAGGGGCCATTGCTGCAGCGTGTGAACAAGTTTCTCACCCTGCCAGTGGCACCTGTCATTCTGGTTCTTATCGGTTCTCTTGGTACCCAGGCTGCAGCCGTGCTGGTCACTGGCATGCTTTCCACGGTCGGCGCGCCGGGCATATCGGGCCTGCGCATGACCGCCGCCGCCATCATTATGGTGGTTCTGTTCCGGCCAAAACTGTCCGGGATGACCCGCGCCCGCGCCATCAACATCGTGGTCTACGGCATCGCCATGGGCATGATGAGCATGATGGTGTACGCAGCCATCGCGCGCCTCCCGCAGGGCGTCGCCGTCACCATCGACTTCCTCGGCCCCTGCGTCGTGTCCTTCCTGGGGCTGAAAATGTGGCGCTCCCGCCTATGGGCCATCGTCGCTTTCATCGGCGTTGCCCTGATTGCCCAGCCCTCCAATGACCTTGACATTATCGGCATTGGTTACGCCGCAATCGGTGCAATCTTCTTCGGCGCTTACACGCTCTTCTCCGCCCGAATGGGCAGCACCGAGGGCGGCGGCATGCCCGACCTGGCGCTGTCAGTGGTCGTCGCAGCAATCGTGCTCGCGCCATTTTCTGTTTCCGCTGCACCGCTTGTCGACGGTTCGATGTGGGCCACCATCGTTATTTCCGGGTTTATTGGCGCTGTTATTCCCTACGTGATGGACACCATCGCTGCGGGGATTGTCTCAGCGGCGGTCGTCGGCACGCTCTTTGCACTGGACCCGGTCATCGGTGCAATCCTGGGCTGGGCGTTTTCCGGTGACCGAGTGACTTGGTCCATGGCGCTGGGCATCGTGCTAATCGCGGCGGCTGGCGCGATTATTACCTGGCGCGGGGCGCGGGAGTCGCGCGAGCTGCGGGGGCTTGCGCAGTAAAAATGCGGATACCAGAACCCGCCGAAAAGTGGGGTCTCGACGTGTTCTGCTGGAAAACGACAGTGAATGCGGGTAAGTTTGTCGAAGATTTATTGTTTCTTAAGGTAATTCCCTGAAGCGGAAACACGCCTGATAGTTCCCACCGGCCGTGGGGAATCGCACATTGTGAGGAGAATGCACACGTGAAAATCACCTCTACTTTCCGTGGTTGGCGTCGAAAGGTTGCAGCCGTTGCGTCCGCGGTAGCTGTGGCCGCGTCTGCATTGACCATGGCGCCGGCCGCGAGCGCGGCGGGTGACCGAGGCTCGCTGCGCCCGGGTTGTGAGTGGGATTCGTACCAGTACTTCACCCAGAAGTGCCAGGTTTATTCGCCGGCCATGGACCGTAATATTCCGGTTCAGATTGTGGCCTCTGCCAATGGTGGTAACAAGGCTCTCTACCTGCTAGATGGCCTGCGTAGCCCGGCTGATGCCTCTGACTGGGTGGAGCACGGTAACGCCCCACGTACTTTTGAAGGATCCAACGTCAACCTGGTTATTCCAGGTGGTGGCGGCGGTAGCTTCTACACCGACTGGAAGCGTCCGTCGGTTAGTGTGCACGGTCCGTTTGTAAACATGTGGGAGACCTTCTTAACTCAGGAACTGCCGGTTTACCTTGAGCGTGAGTTCGGCATTTCTCGCACTGGTAACTCCATTGCAGGTCTGTCCATGGGTGCATCTGCTGCACTATCGTTGGCATACAACCACCGAGACCAGTTCGGTCAGGCTCTTGCCTTCTCCGGTTACCTACACACCACTGCGCCGGGTATGACCACTGCAATTGAGGCCGCTCAGCTGTCGGCTGGCTACAGCTCCTTCGACATGTGGGGTGCGCCTATGTCAGCGGAGCGTGTCCGCAATGATCCGTACCTGAACGTCGAGAAGATGAAGGGGCTGGATCTGGTTATTACCTCGGCAAATGGTGTTCCGGATGAGGTTCGTGACCCGAAGAATCTCTACCGGGTCGTCCCGAAGGCCGGCGGCGTTGCGCTGGAGTCGCTGTCCCGCTTGTCCACCCGCGAGTTTGAGTTGCGTGCTCGTACCTCCGGTCTGGATGCCACGTTTGAATACGAGCAGACCGGTATCCACGATTGGCCGACCTGGGATCGTAACCTCCAGAACTCCAAGGCCCGCATCGAAGGTTTCCTCGGAGCTTAAAACTACAAACTGAACGAAAAAGCCCCTATGTGCAGCAGATAGTCCGCAGCGCGTAGGGGCTTTCACATTCTGGGCTGTCGCTAGCGTGGCAACAAGAGGCAATCCGCCACGGGCACTAGGATGCTATGAGATAGAAACGTCGGTAACTTATCGGCGGCAACACCCCCGGTAGACCTTTCGGAAAGTGGTTGATACGTCTCATGGCATCACAGCCTGAACAAAAGCGGACACATACCCCGACAACGTCGTCAAGCCTTGCCGTTGAACGCCTGCAGCGGATTTTGCTGCCAAAGTTGGGTGAGCCCCGTGATGTCCGCTCGCTCTACTTGGTTGAGCCGGAGACTAATGCCGGTCGTGTGCAAGCGCATTCGCGCACGTCAGCCACTGTTCCGGCGGGTGATGAAGTTAGTTTTGAAACCTACTTCAATGCTTTTCCGGCCAGCTACTGGCGCCGGTGGACGAATCTGGACAATGTTGTCCTGCGCCTGGAGCTGTCCGGTACTGCGCGCGTAGACATCTACCGTTCGAAGATTGACGGTGCGCGCATCGCCGTGACCGGCGAAGTTGTCGGTGATCTGGGTGCGGCGGCTGAAGGCGCGGAAGCCAAGGTGGACGGCAAGGATGTGCACGTCTGCGAAATCCCAGTACCGCTGACGCAGTTTGAAGACGGCGGCTGGATTTGGTTTGACCTCACCTGTGAGACGGACGTGGTAATCCACTCCGCAGGTTGGTACTCCGATATCGAGGCACCGAGCCAGACGTACCCGGACGGCACAGAGCATCCGGCGCCGGAGGGGCGCGTCACTATCGGTATCCCGACGTTCAATCGCCCGACCGACGCAGTTGCTGCTCTTGAGGCGCTGTCCTCGGATTCTGAGGTCGATGCCATCATCGATGCTGTTTTGATGCCTGATCAGGGCACTAAGCACCCGGCAGATGAGCCGGGCTTCGATGCTGTCGCCGAGCACTTTGGTGACCGCCTGCGTATTTTCCCGCAGGGAAATCTCGGTGGTTCCGGCGGGTACTCCCGCATTATGTATGAGGCCCTGGGCGGTCCGGATTCGGATTCGAAGCGTGCGACCGATAGTCCGTTCATTCTCTACATGGATGACGACATCGCCATCGAACCGGATTCCATTCTGCGTGCGGTTGCTGTCGGCCGGTTCGCGAAGTCCCCGATGCTGGTCGGCGGTCAGATGCTGAACCTGCAGGAGCGCAGCCACTTGCACTCGATGGGTGAAGTCATCGGCCGCCATGACTTCATGTGGACTTCCGCTCCGCACGTCCACTATGACCACGACTTTTATGCGCACCCACTGCGCGATCGCGGGGAGCACGGCACTAACGCAACCGGTGAGGTTGTCGATTCGAAGGATCTTCACCGTCGCATCGATGTTGAGTTCAACGGCTGGTGGATGTGCCTGATTCCACGCGTCGCCGCTGAGACAATCGGTCAGCCGCTGCCACTGTTTATTAAGTGGGACGATGCCGAATACGGTTTGCGCGCAGGCACGGCAGGCTTTCCGACGGCTACGTGGCCGGGCGTAGCAATTTGGCATATGGCCTGGTCGGACAAGGACGACGCCATTGACTGGCAGGCGTACTTCCATCTGCGCAACCGCTTGATTGTCGCGGCTCTTCAGCACGAGGGCGATGCTGCCGGTATCGTGCGTTCCATGCGCAAGGCCACTTTCAAGCACCTTCTGTGCCTGGAGTACTCCACTGTTGCCATCCAGAACGAAGCCATGAAGGACTTCCTGGCAGGTCCGGAGCACCTGTTCGATATTCTCGAGTCCTCGCTGCCGCGTATCAATGCCCTGCGTAAGAGCTTCCCCGACGCGGTTGTGCTGCCGAGCGCAGGCGATCTGCCAAAGCCCTCCGGTATTCCGGGGGTTCCGACAAAGGATGTCGGTGGTCGTCTGGGCAAGCTGAAGAAGGTCGGTTGGCTGGCCAAGGGTCTGCTGCACAGCGTGCGCCCGGAAAACTCCGAGCACCATGCGGTGCCGCAGGCAAACCTGGCGCCGCTGGAGGCTCGTTGGTTCTCCCTGTCGCGTCTGGATGGCGCAACGGTCACCACCGCTGACGGCCGTGGCGTGGTGTATCGCCAGCGTGACCGCGACAAGGCCAAGGCTCTGCTGGAAGAATCCTGGGAGCTGCAAAAGCAGGTTGAGGAGCGGTTCGAGCAAATGCAGGCACGCTACCGCGCAGCCTATGACGATCTGACCAGTAGGAAGGCCTGGGCGAATGTCTTCGAAAATTAAAGGCGATCCGTTCGGCGAGTCCGACGTTCTCGTTAATATTCAGCACACGCTTAACGACGTCCCGGGTGTGCTGCCCACCGCGCGTGCCATGAGCTATTTCGGTGAGCACGCCCTTGGGTGGATGGGGCTCGCTGCCCTCGGGGCGGCGGTGGATAAGGAGCGACGCATTAGCTGGGCAAAGGTCGGTGTGGCCGCCTTTACCTCGCATGCGGCATCGGTGGTGCTTAAGCGCATTGTCCGTCGCCCGCGTCCCCATGACCGTCGTATAGCAATCGGCGTTGGTACGCCAAGCAAGCTGAGTTTCCCGTCCTCGCACGCGACGTCGACGACGGCGGCGCTGGTGGGGATTGCAAAGTTGGGTTACCCGGCAGCACCGGCCGTGGGCGTGCCGGCGATTATGCTCTCCCGCCTGGTGCTGGGAGTTCATTACCCAACCGATGTCGCTCTCGGAGCAGCGCTGGGTACAGCCACTGCTCTTGCGGTGGACAAGATAGGTGATAAGGTCATCGAGCCGAAAAAGGCGCAGCATAACCAGGGTGGACAGCCCTCCATTGCGGAAAGGAATGCACAGTGACACAGGCGGAGAACGACAACTTGGCCAATGTGTCGGCCAACCAGCGGCAAGCTTCTCAATCAAGGATTGGGTCCGAGCCGCACACTTCCGGTATCGATGAGCCTGCGCACCCGCAGGGGCATCCGCCGAAGAATCTGCTGGACGGCATGATCAAGGCGCTTCGCCCGAAGCAGTGGGTGAAGAATGTCCTAGTCATTGCGGCTCCACTGGCAGCCGGCAACGAGATCATGGACTCGGGACGTTCGATCGGCACGCTGACCGTCGACATCCTGGTGGCGTTTGTGGCCTTTTGCTTGGCAGCATCGTCGATTTACCTGATTAATGATGCCCGCGATGTCGAGGCTGACCGTGCGCACCCAACCAAGCGCTTCCGCCCAATTGCCGCTGGCGTACTGCCGGTGAGCATGGCGTACATTATGGCGGTCGCGCTGATTATTGGTTCGATTGCGGTGTCCTGGTTTGCCTCTGAGGGGCCGGGGCTAGCAATTGTTGTGGCTGTATACATTGCGCTGCAGCTCGGTTACTGCTTTGGTCTGAAGCATCAGCCGGTGATTGATATTGCGCTGGTGTCCTCGGGTTTCATGCTGCGTGCAATGGCCGGCGGTGTTGCTGCCAACATCAACCTGTCCCAGTGGTTCTTGCTGGTTGCCGCCTTTGGTTCGCTGTTTATGGCAGCCGGTAAGCGTTACGCTGAGCTGCTGTTGGCGGAGCGTACAGGTAAGAAGATTCGTAAGTCGTTGCAGGGTTACACCGCGACTTACCTGCGCTTTGTGTGGACCCTCGCTGCGACCGCCGTGGTACTGAGCTACGCGCTGTGGGGCTTCGAGATGGGGCGCGCACCGGGCACTTCGTCCACTTCGGCTATTTGGTACGAGATTTCGATGGTTCCATTCACTGTGGCCATCCTGCGCTTCGCAGCCGACGTCGACCGTGGTGATGCGGGAAGCCCGGATGAGATTGCGCTCAAGGACCGTCCGCTGCAGGCACTGGCCGTCCTGTGGCTGCTGTCCATTGCCATCGCTGTCTACGCTGTTCCGGCTCTGGGGTAGTTCCTTGTTCTTTTCCCATTAAGCGAACTACGGTTTCCGTCGGGTTCTCGTCGGTTTCTCGTCGGTTTCGGTTGGTAGCTGAAGGCCCATGCATCGAGGGGTGCATGGGCTTTTTTCTGTATCTCGTTAGTACTTAGGTTGTGTTTGGGGTTCTTGTAGGCGTGTTTTAGATGTCTCAGTCAGTCCTACGGGTCAGTCGGGGGCAGAATTACAAATCTGTAATTCCTCGCTGGTAAACAGTGTTTCTCCTTGTGGCGAATAGTTTTGTCGGGAAATGTGAGAAATATTACGGAATGGTTACGATTTTAACTTGGTTGTAGGGAAACGATTGAGTATCGTTACATACTCGAGATTCTTTTGTGGAGTCTCCAGTTGTCGCGTCACAACTGGAAGCAGAAAAGCGAAAGCTCGCGCAAGCGACTGCCTCCGAGAAGTCTGGCGCGGAGGTAAGTCCGAAAGTAAAGAGGAGAACGATGAGCTTTACTGCAGTGAGTCGTAACTTCACGGTGAAGGTCGTAGCTGCCCTCGTAGCGGTTGCGATGGTCTTTGGCGGCATCATGCTCGCATCCGCGAAGGACGCGAGTGCTGATCCAAACCGTGATCGACTGCGCCCAGGCTGTGAGTGGGATCCATACAACTGGTGGGTTCAGTACTGCCAGGTTTTCTCGCCAGCTATGAACCGCAATATTCCGGTTCAGATCAAGGCGGCTACTGGTGGCGGCGATGCCTCCCTGTACATGCTCGACGGTCTGTGGGGCTTTAATAAGGGTGCGTCCGGTTGGATTTGGTCGGGCCATATTGCTCAGACTTTTGCCAATGACAACATCACTCTGGTTGCGCCGGCTGCTGGCGACGGCTCCTTCTATGCCGACTGGAACGCTCCGGCAGTGACCGCTGAAGGGGTCAAGACCCAGAAGTGGGAAACCTTCCTGACCCAGGAGCTCCCGGTCTATTTGCAGCGTGAGTTTGGTGTCAACCCGAACCGCAACGCAATCGCTGGTCTGTCCATGGGTGCGGCTGCGGCGGTTTCTCTGGCGGCCCGCCACCGTGATCAGTTCAAGCAGGTTACTTCGCTGTCCGGTTACTACCAGATGTCCAACCCAGTTGTTGCGACCGGCGCTACTGCAATGGTGGCTAGCACTGGTGTAGTGAATCCGACTGGCATGTGGGGCCTTCCGGTTCCTGCTTCGGAGCAGTGGCGTGCTCATGATCCATCGCTGCAGCTGGACCAGCTCCGGGGGCTGCCGATGTATGTTTCCTCCGCCCAGGGTGTTCAGAGCCTGTGGAGTGACCCGGAGGTTTTGAACCGTCCGGTGCCGCAGCTCCCTGACACTGTCTGGCGTGCCGTAATGGAGTCCGTCTCCCGCGCTTCGACGCAGCGCTTTGAGCAGGACGCTCGCGCTGCCGGCCTCAATGCGCAGTTTGTCTACAGCCCGAACGGTATCCACTCGTGGGAGCTGTGGGGCCGTGATGCCGCGCTTGCTCGCCCGCACATTCTTGGGGCGCTGGGGCTCTAGGTCGGTAGTTATTTCAGGGCGCTCTGGCGCGCTGACCTAGCTCTGGTGCTGGATGGCTTCTTAAAGGGGCTAGCTTCTTAAGAAGTCTCAATTTTGAAAAAGACCAATCCTTTTGTGGGGTTGGTCTTTTTTCTGTGTCGAGTCCGGGTTTGGATGCTGAGTGGAAG
Source organism: Corynebacterium jeikeium (assembly GCA_003955985.1). Classification (NCBI taxonomy): domain Bacteria; kingdom Bacillati; phylum Actinomycetota; class Actinomycetes; order Mycobacteriales; family Corynebacteriaceae; genus Corynebacterium; species Corynebacterium jeikeium. The sequence continues at coordinate 2,441,265 of CP033784.1, read as the reverse complement.
GTGTGGGTAACGGCCTACAGAGGGGCGCAAAGAGTTGCGCTGTCAAAGCTTGAATTCAGTTCCTTTTGCGTGTGTCTCCACGGTTTTTACCCGTAAGAGGGTAAACATGAGAGTCGAACCTTAAAGTAAAGGGTGAAGCTATTCAGGTAGCTATACCGTATGTTTCGCAGATCGTGTGTGAGATTCTTCTTGCAGCGGCACGCCGGAGGAGGGGAACCTTCGGATACGTTGCTGGTCACTACGTAATTCTGCGAAGCCGAACGGTAAACGCATAGCTCAAGCGCCGCGTGATGCTATCTGCAGGTGCCTAATCGGTGCCGGTGCAACACTCAACGTCTCAAATAATTTCAACCAGCGACTTTGTAAAGGGAAGCCCTCTTATGCGCGTAACCGCTAGATTCCTCCGTGGTGGACTCGGCAACAGCCGGAAGTCATCACGGGCGTTGACCGCACTTTTGGCACTACCGTTGACTCTCGCTCTCGGTGCCCCTGCTGCAGTGGCGGCTCCCGAGCCAGCTCAGCCAGGTCTGCCTAGCTACGAGGAACTTCAGGCCGTTCAGGGGCAGTTGGCGCAATCTGGAGACCTGGGAGACCTTGCTAAGGCCGCTGAAGCAGCGCAAGCTGCTGGTGCGCAGCTACCTGGCCTGGGTATGCCGAAGCCGATGCCAGGGCCGGAGCGTACGCCATTTAAAGTCGATACTCCCGCAGTGGCGAACCTCCCCAGTGGAGTCAGCGTAGACAAGGTCGAGTGGTACACAGATCACCACGTCATTGCGCACATTCGCTCGGCTGCCATGCCGGAGAAGCCAATCCAGGTTGAGATTTTGCTGCCGCGCGATTGGTACCGCGACAAGGAGCGCACATTCCCGAGCGTCTACCACCTTGACGGTATGGCATCGTTTGATGACTACTCCGGTTGGATTCGCGCTACTAATATCGAACGCTTCTACGAGGACAAGAATGTCCTGGTGGTTATGCCTGCCGGCGGTACATCGTCCTTCTACTCTGACTGGGATCAGCCGGATAACGGTCAGAACTACAAGTGGGAGAGCTTCATCACTAAGGAGCTCGTGCCGGTTATCACCAACGGCTTCCGCGGCAACGATGAACGCGGCATTATCGGTATCTCCATGGGAGCTACCGGTGCTTACAACGTTGCAGCACACTCTCCGGAGCTGTGGAAGTTTGCCGGTAGCCTCTCTGGTTACCTGGATATGACTTCGCCGGGCATGCCGCAGGCAATCTCTCTGGCGATGAAGAACACCGGTGGCTATGACGCGACGAAGATGTGGGGCCCGCTCGGTTCGCAGCGTTGGAAGGACAATGATCCGAAGCTGAACATCGACAAGCTCAAGGGCATGTCGCTGTACATCTCGGCGGGTAACGGCAACACCGGTGAGTGGGACGTGCCGTCGCAGATCGATCCGACGAAGCCGGACAATCCGACCGGTTACGCATTGGAAGTGCTTTCCCGCATGACCAGTGAGACCTTCATCCGAAATGCTCGCGAAAAGGGCGTCGAGCCGGTTGTGAACTTCCGGAGCTCGGGTACTCACACTTGGCCGTACTGGCAATTCGAGGTCAGTCAGGCCTGGCCAACGCTGGCCGATGCACTGCAGTTGCCGGAGTCCGATCGTGGCGCGGTCTGCCGTGTAGGCGGCGAGATTGAGAAGGCCGTCGCATCGCTGCCAGGAATTGGCACCTGCCTGTCGGATGAGTATGGCGTCGCCAAGAATGGCGTGGCTCAGGACTTTACCGGCGGTACCGCCTACTGGCACCCGGATTCCGGGGCACATGTGGTCTGGGGGCGCATCGGTTCGCGTTACAACGAGCTCGGTGGTCCGTCCTCGCCGCTCGGCTACCCAGTGACCAACGAACTGGCTACGCCGGATGGCTCGGGACGCTTCGTTCACTTCGAAAAGGGTTCGATTTACTGGACTCCGGAAGGCGGAGCCCACGAAGTCACCGGCGACATTATGAACGTCTGGGGCAAGGCCGGCTTCGAGACCGGTCCGCTGGGCTACCCAGTCGCCAACCACCGCGATATTCCGGGCGGTGTCGCCCAGGACTTCCAGGGTGGCACCATCGTCAAGATCGGCGGCGAAGAACCTCGCATCGTGCGTGGTGAAATCGGCCGTGTCTACAAGGAGCTCGGTGGCGCTGAGTCCGATCTGGGTCTGCCTGTCGACGGCGACGAGGTCAAGCTCGCCCGCGGCGCTTTCCAGCGCTTCGAACACGGTGCCATTTACTGGACTCCGGAAACTGGTGCACAGCCGGTGCGCTCCAACGACATCACTGACCACTGGGGCAGCACTGGCTACGAAAATGGCCCGTTCGGTTACCCGGTCGGCCCACTGCAGCCAGTCAAGGCCGGCGGTCTTGAACAGCAGTTCGAGGGTGGCTGGATTCGCCAGCTCAACGGCAAGATTGTTGAAGAGCGCAATAAGCCAGAAGCACCAGCCCCAGCCGCCGACAACGGTGATGACAAGTAAGCCAACCAAAGCAGGGCACTGAATAAGGGATAGACAAATGTCCATGAACAAGTCCTTCCGGACACTGGCTACAACCACAGCTGTTGCGCTGCTGACCTTCGGAGTGGCCGCCTGTGGCAGTTCCACAGTGGAGTCTTCGGAGGTCACCTCGTCGACGACTACGAAGACCTCCACGACGTCGTCAAGCACGAAGACTTCTGCGCCGAAGTCGAGCGAAAAGTCTGCGCCGGAGATCACAGATCCCCAAGCTAAGCGCGTGGACGAAGCGCCCGATGGACAGATGAAGCTCAGTGAGGCGGATGATTCATACCTCGAAGCGCTGGAAAAAGCGGGAATTGATGTTGCTGGGGTGGAGGATCAGCTCATCGGCACAGGTCGCGCGGCATGCGCAGACGCACCGGAGGAGGAGCGTCAGGTCATCGCGCTGGCGATTGCCGGACAGCTGGTCGCACAGGGGCGCTCACAGGAAAGCGCTGAGGAAGTGGCGAAGACTATTGCAAGCTCCGCTAAAAAGGCGTATTGCTAGCACTCATGCGTAAAGTGGTGACAATTCTGGCGGTCATTGTGCTGGTGGCCGCTATTGGCTTCGGCGTAGTGCAATGGCTTAACGACGACCAAGGCGGTCAAACCCCACCGACCCCCGGTGACGATGGTGGGGTTCTGGCCGAACAACCCGAGTGGTGCCCGGCGGTAGAAGTTATCGCGGTGCCCGGAACTGCGGAATCGCGTGCTGACGATGATCCGATGGCCCCGACCGCGAACCCGCATTCGCTGCTGCTTGGCCTGACGAACTCGATCTCAGGGTCCTACTCGGAGGGCGATGTCAAGGTCTGGACTACGCCGTACCCGGCACAGATTAAGACGCATCAGCTGCCCGACCAACTCACTTACGATGATTCGCAGGCAGTCGGGCGCGATGTCACCGCTAAGGAAATGGCTGACTTGCACGGGCAGTGTCCGCTGACGGACTTCGTCCTGATGGGCTTCTCCCAGGGGGCAGCTATCGCAGGTGATTTGGCCTCTGACATCGGCAATGGCCGCGGTGTAGTTCCGGCCGAGCGCATCGCGGGCGTGGCTCTGTTGGGCGACCCGCGGCGTGACCCCAATCAGGGCGTGAACCAGGGCGTTCCGCTGGCTGGTGTGGGCGTCGAGCTGTCATTGCAGCCGCTTGGCGGCATTGTGCAGGCTGTGGTTCCGGGCGCAACGATGCGCGGTCCACGAGACGGCTTTGGGCCTCTTAATGACAAGGTCCAGAATGTCTGCGTGCCATCGGACTCCTTCTGTGATGTGCCTCCGGGAGTGGCCGATGCGATTGCACGAGCGCAGGAGATGATTACCGGCGCGGGTGCGCACGCGACCTACGCCACGAATGATGTGGCAATTTCGGGGACGACTCCGCTGGCCTGGACTGAGGGCTGGACTCGCGAACTGATTGAGCAATCGCTGGCGCGGTAGGGGGCAGCTCAAAATGTGCGAGACGCCCCCGACGGGGACTTGCTGTTAGAATCTTGCTCAAGAACTGGTGTTTAATGTTTCAAAACAACAGTTTCGCTAAAATTTCGAAAGAAATTGACGAAGTTGCAGGAAGCAGTCTGACGGAACCGGTTATTATCGCCCAAGGAACTGCTGTTCATGACCGGGGAAATCTAGGCGAAAAGGTAGGGTGCAATGACGAATCCGACAAACCCATATGGAGATTTCGACGAAGACGGTATGCCGAGGTCCAAGGGGAAGTTCGCTAACAGCTCGGGTGCTTACAGCTCCGGTATGCCGTACTCGGATCCGTACCCATCGCAGCAGCCGAACATGGGGCAGGGCTATCAGGACCCGAGCCAGCACAATTTCCACAACGGGTACTCGAACCCGTATCAGAGTGGTTACCCAAACCAGCAGGCGCCGGCGTATTCCGCTGGCTTCGGCGGCCCGAACCCGCACCAGGGCTACGGGGTCGTAGGGTCCCCTGTCTCGGATAAGTCCAAGATTGCAGCGGCTCTGCTTGCTTTCTTCCTGGGCACCCTGGGTGTTCACAATTTCTACCTGGGGCACAACTCGCGTGGTGCTATTCAGCTAGCACTGACGGTATTCGGCTGGATTACCGCCATCTTCCTGGTTGGCTTCTTCCTCATTATCGGCGTCAGCATTTGGGCATTTATCGAGTTCATTTTGATTCTCGTCGGTAGCGGCTCCTACGCCTATGACGCAAATGGGCGCCGCCTGCAATCGTAGGAGCCTCGTCCGAAGCCGCTAGTTCCTGAACCCGTGCACCGGGGCGGGGATGTAGCCGCCACGGGCAATGAACTCGGCATTGCCCTTGGCATTGACATCAATGACCGGCGCGTAGCCGAGCAGACCACCGAAGTTCACCTCATCGCCCGGCTTGGTACCCGGCACCGGAATGAGGCGGGCGGCGGTGGTTTTGTGGTTCATCACACCGATGGCGGCCTCGTCGGCAATCATGCCGGAAATCGTGGTCGCAGGCGTGTCACCAGGAATTGCAATCATGTCGAAGCCCACCGAACAAATAGAGGTCATCGCCTCCAGCTTGTCCATGCTGATCGATCCCGCACGGACAGCATCAATCATGCCCTTGTCCTCAGAGACCGGGATGAACGACCCGGACAGTCCACCGACGCGTGAACAAGCCATCAGGCCGCCTTTCTTGACGGCGTCGTTAAGCAGCGCGAGCGCGGCAGTGGTGCCGTGCGTGCCGACCTGCTCCAATCCCATGTGTTCGAGGATGTGAGCGACGGAGTCACCCATCTCAGCGGTCGGCGCGAGCGAGAGATCCACGATGCCAAAAGGCACGCCCAGGCGCTCCGACGCCATCGTGCCGACCAGCTGACCCGTGCGCGTGATCTTGAACGCCGCCTTCTTAATCTCCTCGGCGACTTCGTTGAAGCTGGCGCCCTGTAGATCGCCGAGCGCGCGATCGACCACCCCCGGACCCGAAACGCCGACGGATACGACACAATCGGGCTCCCCGACGCCGTGGAACGCGCCGGCCATGAAGGGGTTGTCGCCCACCGCATTGGCGAAAACCACCAGTTTTGCGCAGGCAATCGAGCTGCGGTCGGCGGTCTGCGCCGCAGCTTCCTTCACCACTTCGCCCATGCGGCGCACTGCATCCATGTTGATGCCCGCGCGTGACGACGCTACGTTGACCGAGCTGCACACCAATTCGGTCTCGCTAAGAGCGTGGGGAATGGAGTCGATGAGCCGCTTCTCGCTGGTCGTCGCGCCCTTTTCGACGAGCGCCGAGTAGCCGCCGAGGAAGTTCACGCCAGAATCGCGGGCGGCGCGGTCCAGTGCCTTGGCCACCACGGTGGGGTCGCCTTCGCAACCGGCCGTGATGAGGGAAACTGGTGTGACGGAGATGCGCTTATTGACGATCGGAATGCCCAGCTCCGCCTCGATACCCTCGCAGACCTCCACGAGGCGAGCGGCCTGCCTGGTTACGCGGTCATACACCGCCTGTGCGGTGGCTTCCATTTCAGAGCGAGAGCACTCGAGCAGGGAAATGCCCATGGTGACCGTCCGGATATCCAGACGGTACTTCTCGATCATGTCAATAGTGTCGAGGAACTTAGATTGCGCGAAGTTGAAATCCATCCTGGTCGCGCCCTTTAAATCTCGTTGACGGCGTTGAATAGCGCCTCAGACTGGATTCGAATGACAAGCCCCTCCCGCTTGCCGACGGAATCCATGTAACCCTGCAGCGTGCTGATGGGGGTGGCCTTCTCGTTGAACTCCACCCGCAGGATCATGGTGAACCATTTATCCATGAGGGTCTGGGAAACATCGACGATGTTGACGTCCTGCTCCGCCAGAGCAGTGGTGACGGCGGCGATGATGCCGGTGTGATCCTCGCCGGTGACGGTAATGATGGCAAACATGGCCTCAATTTTAGCCGGTGGGGAGGTGGGGAAAATCTGTGGATGGCGGTTGTGCTGGTGGCGAGTTTGTGGCGAAGCATGTTCAGAGCCACCCAAAAAACACTTCACGACACCTATGTCACCTCGTGCCATCTGTGGAGGCGGCATGAGGTGACATAGGTGTCGTGAAGTGGGGAGGAGGGGGAGGGGCGTGGGCGTGGGCGTGGGCTGTGCCAGAGCGGGGGCCAGCCTTACGGATCCGGCCCTACGGCCCTATCGGACGTCGACGAACTCCTTGACAATCCACTTGCGCAGGGCGAGCAGAATCAAGCCCAGGACAACCGAGGCGATACCCAGGGTGATGAAGAAGGTGTTCTCAGCAGCGGCATCCTCATAGTTGTAGAAGCCGGCCAGGGTGCCTGCCAGTGAAGTACCCATAGCGACTGCCATCAGCCAGACGGCCATCATGCGCGACGGGAATGCTGCCGGAGCGACCTTGGTAGCAAGGGCGTTGCCGACCGGGCTCAGCATGAGCTCACCCATGGTGAACAGGAAGAGAATCCAGATAATCGCATACAGCGGAGTGGAGTTCTCACCGCCACCGGAGAATGGGATGAAGAAGAACAGCGAGATACCGATGATGATGTTGGCGACACCGAACTTCACTGGGGTGGACCACTGGCGGTCACCAAGCTTGGACCAGGCGGCTGCAAAGACCATCGAGAAGGCGATGATGAAGATCGGGTTGATCGAGTTAATCCAGGCCGGGGACATTTCCCAACCGAAGATCTCGCGGTCGAGGCGGATGTCCGAGTAGATGGCCAGCACCGTGAACTGCTGCTGGAAGATACCGAAGAACAGCACGCCTGAGACGAACATCGGGATGAAGCCGACCAGGCGAGTCTTCTCCGATTTCGTCGTAAGTGGCGAGGAGTACATCTGCCACCACAGCACCACAGCGGCGATCAGTGCAATCACTGTGACCACAGTGGAAAGAGTCGTGACCGGAACAATTCCGGTGGAAACCAGCGTAACCGAGACAACAGTGATGACCACTGCGATGCCAATCCATACCGGGTACTGCTTCTTCGGCAGCGGGTTCGGAATCTCATGGCCAGCCTCGGCGATGGTGGACTTGCGCATCAGGATGTACTGAATCAGACCGGCAGCCATACCGATAGCGGCCAGGCCGAAGCCCCAGTGGAAGCCCTTCATTCCCCAGATCCAGCCGGTGAGCAGTGGGCCGAACAGGGCACCGATATTGACGCCCATGTAGAAGATGGAGAAGCCGGCGTCACGACGCGGGTCGTCCTTTGCGTAGAGCTGACCCAGCACGACCTGTGCGTTGGTCTTCACGCCGCCGGAGCCGATTGCGATGGAGACAAGGCCAATAGCCAGGCCAATCACGCCGGGGATGAATGCCAAGGAGATGTGGCCAAACATGACCAGGATGGCGGAGTAGAACAGTGTCCGCTCCGAGCCAAGGATACGGTCAGCAACCAGAGAGGCAACGAGTGCGGCCATGTAGACAAGACCGCCGTAAGCACCGACGATAGAGGTAGCAGCACCCTTGTCCAGGCCGAGACCGCCCTGAGTGGTCTCGTAGTACATGTAGAAAGCCAGGATGGCCTGCATGCCGTAGAAGCTGAAGCGCTCCCACATTTCGATGCCGAAGAGATTGGCGAGACCCCACGGTTGGCCCATGAAGGTGCGGTCTTCGCTGGACCCTGCGGGGTTATGAGTTCGTTGGGTCTCAGCAGTTGGTTGATTGCCGAGAGCCTCGTCTGAAGATTTGTCCATTCTTCAATTATCGAGGCGGAGTGCAAAAATTAAAAACCAGATTTAGTCAGTGAACTAAACCGAAGGGTTAGGGACGGGTCCGAAGGCTTAGTCCAGAGACTTACGAGCAACCGCATTCGACGCTGCTCGCCAACCCAGCAGCAGCAAGGCGCTCATGACTGAGGCAACCAGAATGAAGGACCAGTGCGGGACTGCCGAATTGCGGGTGGCCCACACAGCTAGGCCGACGACGACAGTGCCGAGCCACACAATTGCGCCTGAACTCACTGCACGCGGGTTCGGCTCGTTCTTAATCAGCGCGGTGCCCAGGAGGACACCGAATGCGAACGGCCACCAGGTATCGAGGATATTGATGAAGGTAAAAGGATCCTCGGGAGTGTTGTGAGCCAGACGTGCCAACACGGCGAAAATAAAGATGGCGAGGATGTCAATCAAGAACGTCGATACGCGTGTGTTCATGCTTCTTAGTCTAGCGACCCCTCAGATTGGTGGGTGACCAGCGACCAGCGGCGAGGAAGCCATTAGCGGTCAGCGACTGGCTGATGCTCGGGCTGATCCTTGTGGTCGAAGCCGAGGGCGTAGATAATCCAGCCCACAATTGCCACCAGGACGAAGGAAACGATGCGGTAGACCAGCACCGCTGCAAAGGCCTCGGCGCCGGTGGTGCCGCCTGCGATGAGAGCCGCGGTCAAAGCGGCCTCGACAGTGCCGATGCCGCCCGGTGTGGCCTGGATGAAACCTGCGAGCTTGCCGGTTACGAAAGCCAGCAGCACCTTCGTAGCGGAGATGTCATCGACACCAACGGCACGGATGGCGGCGTAGAGACAGACAATTTCCGCGACCCAGTTGATAAAGGACCAGGTGAAGGAAAGAGCCAAAGTTTGCACGGGCAACTTCACGCTGGTCAGCTGTTTGACGGACTCTTCAAGTCGGTCGACATCGGTGTCCGCGGGCTTCTTTCGAATCTTGTTAAAGACACGCAGACACCACGCGCCTGTCTTGTTGAGAAAAGCCGGGTTCTGCGAAATCCGCCACAGCAAAATGGTGGCTAGTAAAACCGCAATTGCCATAGCGATGAGCACTGCGGTCGTGCCACCCTGTCCGACGAAGAAGAGGCTGCCAAGCCCCAGAAATGCCAGACCTAAAAACGACAACGCGCCCGAAAAAAGCACGAACCAGCTGACAAGGACCGCGGATGCGCCCCACTGCATCATGCGCTTAATCTGCAGCGCCGTGGAGAATGCGGCACCACCGGGAACGGTGACCGCCCACGCGTTGGATGCGAGGGTTAGCGCATTGGTGCTACGGCGAGTGGCTGCTTTTACGCCTCCAGCTCGCAACAGCAGACGCATCACTTCCGCCATCGCGTAGAGCGAAAAAGCCACGGAAAAAATGGCGATGAACAGCCACTTAGCATCGACATCCGCAAGGATTTGGAGCCCCTGGACGACGCTGTCCCAGTTTCTTACCGTCAGGACGATACCGGCAATCACGAGGGCCACGAGGATTATCGATCGTAGCCAGCTCGAATTGCCGGTTTTGAGGACTTTTTTAAGTCGTGACATAAATAAGAAGCCTGTTCGTCTTCCTGTTCGTCTCCCTAGACGTCGCCGCGGTGGTCTCCCTAGTCGTCGTTCTTACCGTCGCGCTCCTTGAGCAACGACGTGAGCGGACGGAACGGCTGCAGCCACGCACCGCCATCTGGCAGGCGGTCGAGGTCGATACGCGGTAGCGGCTCGCGGAAGACGCCCTTGATTTCCTCCAGGTCAACGAAGCGAATCGCATCGGAGGTCAGCGCCCAGGAAGCATGCTCGTGAAAACCGATGACGGTTACCGGAATCCCTTCGGAGGCGAGCTTTTCCAGCAGCTCCTGGAAGTTCTGGCCATCGGCGGACGCAACGACGACGCTGCGCAACACGCCCTCGTCGTAACGCCGTTGGATGTGCGCAATCATGTCGGGGTCAACGTCGGTGTCCTCTTCGATCTTCGGCTTTGCGAAGACCGCGAAACCGACATTGCGCAGGGCCTCGACCCAGGGGCGGACAATCTCCGCAGAGCCCGGGTTGACGTTGGTGAAGACCGTGGCTTCGGGGAGGACATCGGAGCCGATTTTCTTGGATACGCGCTCGGCTTCGTCGATAAGCCATTTACCCACGGCGTCGAAGCGCGGGCGGTGCGCGGCGGTCGGGCGGGAGCCAAGGATAGCGCCGAGCCCCATGTCCAAGTTCGGGGCGTCCCATACGAGCAGTGCGGTGGGGTGCGTCTCGGTGGTGTTGTAGCTGGCAGAGGTGTTCTGGGTAGTGCTCATGTTCCTATGCCTCTTTCTTGCGCCAGATGAACTCGTGGATGTCGTGGTCGAGGTTCAGGCCGCGGGCTTCGAACTTGGTCGTCGGTCGGTCGAGAAGCATGGGGGATTCCGGCCACGGCCAGGCGATGGGCTCGAGCGTCGGCTCGACCTCGCGGAGTTCCTCAATCCATTCCGCGTAGTCCGCGTGGTCGGTGGCGGCGTGGAAAATGCCGCCGGGCTTCAGACGCGAAGAGATCAGGCGCAACGTGCCGGACTGCACAATGCGGCGCTTGTGGTGGCGTGCCTTCGGCCACGGGTCCGGGAAGAACAGGCGCACGCCGGCCAGCGACTCCGGCTCGATCATGCGCTGCAAAACCTCGACGCCGTCGCCGCGGACCATGCGGATGTTCGACACCTCATTGCGCACGGTGGCAGAGAGCAGTTTCGCGAGGCCAGGGCGGTAAAGCTCAACTGCGATGATGTTGTGGTCCGGTTCTTGCGGAGCCATAGCCACGGTGGACGTGCCGGTGCCGCAGCCAATCTCGACGATGGTCGGGCCCTTGCGGCCAAACCATTCCTCCACGTCAATGACTTCGTCGGAGAGGACCTTGCCGTAAGTGTCCCAGTTGTCTTCCCAGATTTTTTCCTGGTTGGGGGTCAAAGTGCCGCGGCGGAAGGACAGATTGCCGATGCGCGGGTAGTCAAGACCGTCGTCGAATTGGGTCTTTTCCGGACGACCTGCAGGCAATTCGCCCTTCTTCGGCTGGCGCTCATGCGGCTGTTCCGCCTGCTCGTCTCCGCGAGTTGGCAATGGTTCAGATTCCTGCGAAACCGCAGGCTGTTCGATATTTTCAGAAAAATCAGAAGTAGTCACGTTCCCTATTGTCCACGACATCGGCCAACTATCCAATCATTGCCCCTAGGATTTTTGTTGTTGTCCTGGCGGTTTCACTTCGGTTGACGATGCCGCGTCGTCCCGAACTGGCGGCATGGCGGGACAAGTTGTTTTGTCGACTTGCCGAATCCGCGGTCCGCTGTAGGCTGAACGCGAAGCCGCGCTTATTCGTTGGTTGAAGCCGTGCTTGGGGTCTGCCTAGCGCAGTGTTTCAGGGCGCGGATTCTGGCCTACGGGCCGTATGGGGGTTACGCAGGTTTTTAACTAAACTGCGCAGGGGATTTATGGGAGGGGACTAGGCCGAATGGACCTTATTTCCGCAAGTGACGTCACGGAAACAACACAGCCGTCAACAGGATCTACATCGTCGTTGCGCGCCGCTGTGGTGGACTGGCTGTCAGCACGGCAGGTCGCGCACTCGGACACCACACACACGAGCGGTGCGGAGGTGTGCGTCGCCAAGGCGCTTGAGCGTGAGAAACGGCCATCGATAATCTGCGCGCGATTGCGCAGGGGCGTGCGCGAAACCGCTGTGCGCGAGGCATTTTCGCAATGTCACGCGGAGCTGGCCGACAAGCTGTCCGTCCCTGTCGCGCTGGTCATCGAGCAACAACCGATTCGCCATTCGCTTGCCGACGAGTATTGCGACATCACCACAAACGAGACAGCTGAACACACCTTTTTGTTCAGCTCCGCGTTGCGGAAGATTGCTGAACGCCACGGGGCGAAAGGCGGATCACGCAATGATGACGGGCTACTCGCAGTGCAGTTGACTGAGATTGCGGCGGCCTTTCCCGCGGCTAGAGACAGCCTGGAGGAGCTGTTATGGCAGCACCGGACGTAGTTGAGCCACTCCCGGTCTCGGCCGAGGGGCCGGAGCAGCCACCGCTTCTTGTCACCAAAGCCGGGGACGCAGCGGACCGCGCGGACTTCTCGCAGATTGTTGATACTGCGACTCCGCCACGTCGCCTGGAGTTTGTGGATAAACGCAGCGCCGTCGTGCTCTATGTTGCAGACAGCGAGGTGCAGCCCACGCGGGAGTGCGTCAGCACGGTTGCAGCCATTAGCCAAGCCACCGGCCGTGTTGCAGTTGGCCTGATTGGCAATGGTGAGTATGCCGAGGCCTGGCGTCAGGAAATCGACAGCACAATCCCAATGGGAGCGCTGGACGAGAGGATGGCCAGAACCCTGGTTCTGCTGGCAGAAGGTCCGCCCAGAAACCCGGGGGAAACACTGAGTGCGCGCCGGGCTCGAAATGTGCGAGCTCAGCTGGCACAGGAGCGATCGCGCGGAGCCGGGGCGGCGGCGCGATTGCAGCGGAAGATGCAGTTGGCAGCTGAGAGCGCAGTGCGGGATGCACTCCAGGAAGTGGCTGACGGCCCCGCAGGTAATCAGGCGGAACTTCAGGGTCGTGCCGAGGTCGCAGCGACGCGGCTGCAACAGCGGTGTGGCGACGAATTGGGCCTTCGTGTGGAAATTTCAGTGCCCGCTCCAGCAAGCCCGGCTCGCCCCAGTTATGTCATGGACACTCTGGTGGCGGTGGCATCGCTTGGCGTGGCGGTCGGCGCAGTGCGGATCGTCCACGGATTGCTGATGTGGATTGGGGTGCCGACGCTTGCGGCGCAGCTGGTCGCACTCGCAATAGGCCTCGGTGTTGCGGTGGTGGCGGTGAGCGCAACGATTCGTCGTAACGCACGCCAACGCACCTCGCAGTGGCGGGCAAATTACCTTGCCCATCTGCGGCGAAAATGGACACAGTCCGTGGAGATGACGGTGCGCGAAGCCATTGGTGCGCGGGGTCCGGGATGGCGAATAGAGCAGCTGGCGGAGTACACCGGAACGCCTGCACGATAGCTGTGACAGCGAAGAGAAATAGGGGGATATCACGATGGATGAGTTTTCTTTACTGCAGTACTTTTCCGATCAACCCGCGTCCGATGGCGGGGTGGAGGCGCGTTCGCCCGCTACGCCGTGTGGTTTGGAGGCGGCGACACCGATTGATGGGCAGTCGGCGGACGTTGGTGGTGCCGGGCTGGTTGTGGAGGTCGATGGGCAGCTCTACGACCTCGGCGACGACGAGGGGTCAATTACGCTTGCCGACGATTCCGGGTTGTCAATCTATTCAGATCTGGACGGTGACGGCACGGTGGATCACGTTACGACGGTCCGTTTTGACGGCACTTGGGAGTCTTGGAGCAGTGATGATGTGAGGGCTGCTGACGCGATGGGCGGAGCAGCAGTGGAACCGGCATCAGCCGCGGGGAAGTGGGATGCGTATTCATGGGAGCAATCCGCTCGGGGCAGCTGGGACTAACGACTTTGGAACCACGGTGCGCGGGGGTACCCGTGTCTCGGTTGCTTACAAATGGGGGTAACTGCACCCAAAGGGTTAATGGTTTTAGATTTATGTGGTGAGGCTGGCCTTATTCACTGGTTATGGCCGTAAATGAACAGGTCGCAAGAATGGGGCGGGGAAAATTATTTGTTGTAAAGCTGTGATGTAACGGCTTGCAAATGCGGGAACGAGCCGATTGTCGATGTGGGGCCCGGCAACTTTCGGTATCCCCCGGTAGCCTTAAATTAAGACGCGAATCAATGAGTCAGGAGAACTGATGTCCGCACCTTCTATTCCTGGTCTCGAGGGCCAGGCCCCGACCGAGAACGCCGAACTGCTGCGCTGGATTGCTGAGGTCGTAGAACTGACCCAGCCAGACAAGGTTGTCTTTGCTGATGGCTCGGAAGAAGAGTGGAACCGCCTTACCCAGGACCTGGTTGATAAGGGAACTCTTATCAAGCTGAATGAGGAAAAGCGCCCGAACTCTTTCCTTGCCCGCTCTAACCCGAAGGACGTTGCTCGTGTGGAGTCCCGCACGTTCATCGCTTCTGAAAAGGAAGAGGACGCTGGCCCGACCAACAACTGGGCGGATCCGGTCGAGCTGAAGAAGGAAATGACCGAGCACTACCGCGGTTCCATGAAGGGCCGCACCATGTTCGTCGTTCCGTTCTGCATGGGTCCGATCACCGACCCGGAGCCGAAGCTGGGCGTTCAGCTGACCGACTCGGAGTACGTGGTTCTCTCTATGCGAATCATGACCCGCATGGGTCAGGATGCCCTGGACAAGATTGGCCCGGACGGAGACTTCGTCCACGCTCTGCACTCCGTTGGCGCTCCGCTGGAGGAGGGCCAGGAGGACGTTGCATGGCCGTGCAACGATGAGAAGTACATCACCCAGTTCCCGGAGACCAAGGAGATTTGGTCCTACGGTTCCGGCTACGGCGGAAACGCCATCCTGGCCAAGAAGTGCTACGCACTGCGTATCGCTTCGGTCATGGCCAAGGAAGAGGGCTGGATGGCTGAGCACATGCTCATCCTGAAGCTCACTAATCCGGAGGGCAAGGCCTACCACATCGCCGCTGCATTCCCGTCTGCATGTGGTAAGACCAACCTGGCTATGCTGACTCCGACCATCGAGGGCTGGAAGGCCGAGGTCGTCGGCGACGACATTGCATGGCTGAAGTTCGGTGAGGACGGTCGCCTGTACGCTGTTAACCCGGAGAACGGCTTCTTCGGTGTTGCGCCGGGCACCAACTACTCCTCCAACCCGAACGCCATGAAGACCATGGAGGCCGGTAACACCCTGTTCACCAACGTCGCACTGACCGACGATGGTGACGTCTGGTGGGAAGGCATGGAAGGCAAGCCGGATCACCTCATTGACTGGAAGGGCAATGACTGGACTCCGGATTCCGACGAGCTGTCCTCGCACCCGAACTCCCGTTACTGCACCCCGATTTCGCAGTGCCCGGTCGCCGCACCGGAGTACGACGACCCGCAGGGTGTCCCGATCGACGCCATCCTGTTCGGTGGCCGCCGCCCGGACACTGTGCCGCTGGTAACCCAGGCACTGTCCTGGAACCACGCAACCTTCATCGGTGCAACCCTGGCTTCCGGCCAGACCGCTGCTTCCGCTGAGGCCAAGGTCGGCTCCCTGCGTCACGACCCGATGGCAATGCTGCCGTTCATTGGCTACAACGTCGGTGACTACCTACAGCACTGGATCGACATGGGCGCCAAGGGCGGCGACAAGATGCCAGAGGTCTTCCTGGTCAACTGGTTCCGCCGTGGCGAAGACGGCCGCTTCCTGTGGCCGGGCTTCGGTGACAACTCTCGCGTTCTCAAGTGGATCATCGACCGCATTGAGGGCCGTGTTGGTGCCAAGGAGACCGTTGTTGGTCACACCGCTAAGGCAGAGGACCTGGACCTGACTGGCCTGGACATCGACTTTGAAGATGTCAAGGAAGCCCTGAAGGCACCGGCTGCTAAGTGGCAGGGTGACCTGCCGGACAACGAGGAGTGGCTGAAGTTCCTCGGCGACCGCGTTCCGCAGGAAGTCTGGGACGAGTTCGAGGCTCTGAAGGCTCGTATCGAGAAGAGCCTGCAGGACTAAGATCTTGCTAGCTAGCCTTGCTAAAAGCTAGAACATAGAACCACCCCCTTGTTGCCCGAAGTGGCTGGCAAGGGGGTGGTTTGTGCAGTACAACGATGAAGGGTGACACGCAATGCAATTAACGCTTTTCTCTGATTTGAGCCTGCGTGTCATCACTTTGATGGCGATGGGGGAGTCGGGGCGCAAGTACACCGCTGCCGAGGTGGCGGAGTCTCTCAATGCGTCTCGCGCGCATGTTTCCAAGGTTGTCTCACGACTTGTGGAGCTCGGCTTCTTGGAGGCGGTCAAGGGGCGCAATGGTGGCATCTATCTGCGCGAGTCGGCTACGGAAAAATCCGTCGGCAAGCTGCTGCGCACTTTGGAAAACAACGAGGTCGTCGATTGTGTCGGCACTGACTGCCCATTACTGCCGACGTGCCTGTTGCGTGGCAAGTTAGCGGCTGCGCAGGAGGCGTTCTTTGCCGCACTGGATCCAGTGTTGATTGCTGATCTCATTCCGCCCAAATCGGCTAATGGTGTGGATGCCAATCGCCCCGAGGGAGGCGGTCCGCAGGGGAGTACCCAGCTCAATATTCGTCCGGTTTAGGTGCAGAGCTGAAGGCCTGACCGCGGGTTGAAAAAGCTAAAAATGGTGCTGTCGAAGTTTTCTGGTGAAGTTTTCGACATTGCCATTTGTGCAGTTCAAGACGGGTAAAACTCAACCGCATAGAGTAGTTAGGGACACCATTGGGTGATAATACGCAAACGGAATGCGCAATATGGTGTTATTGTGAAGTCATGCCAAACCTGAATGTCAACAAGAACGGCCTGACCCCAGAGCAGGCTGAAGTCATCACCCAAACCCTGCCCGTTGTCGGTGCCAACATCGAGAAAATCACGCCGAACTTCTATAACCGGATGTTCGCTGCTCACCCGGAGCTCATTGCCGATACCTTCAACCGCGGCAACCAGAAGCAGGGTGCTCAGCAGAAGGCGCTGGCGGCATCCGTCGCTACCTTCGCAGCTACCCTGGTCGACCCAGATGCTCCCGCCCCGGAAGAACTGCTTTCCCGCATCGGCCACAAGCACATCTCCGTTGGTATCAAGCCGGAGCAGTACCCAATCGTACACAAGCACCTCTTCGATGCCATCGAGGAAATCCTCACCCCAGAGGTCTTTCAGGGAGCTGTCCGCGATGCGTGGGATGCCGTCTACCTGGAGATGGAGCGTGTTCTCATCAACTTCGAGAAGGGGCTCTATGACGACCTCGGTGTCGAAGCAGGCGATGTCTTCCGCGCCGCTCACGTCGTCTCCCGTGAAGAGCGCGGTGATGACGTCGCAGTGTTCTCCGTCAAGCTTGACGACGAAACCCCCGTTTCCTACCTCCCGGGACAGTACATCTCTGTGCGTCAGACCATGCCGGACGGCGCCGGCCAGCTACGGCAATACTCTCTGGTCGGCGGCGAGGAAGGTGTTCTGACCTTCGCGGTTCGTCGTGTCGATGCCTCCGAGGACCTGCCGGCTGGCGAAGTTTCCACACAGCTGTGGGAAAAGGTGCAGCCGGGCGATGCCATCGAAATTTCTCTGCCTGCAGGTGACCTGGTGTTGGATACAAAGTCCGATGACCCGGTAGTGCTCATTTCCGCAGGTATTGGCGCCACCCCCATGATCGGCATGCTGGATGCCCTGGTGGCCGCCGACTCTAAGCGTGATGTTGTCGTCCTCCACGCGGACCGCGCCGAGAACACCGACGCACTGCGCGCAGAACGCAATAACGCAGTCTCTGCACTGGTCAATGCCCGCCAGCAGGTGTGGTACGAGCCGGATCTGATGGATTTGACCGATGTTGACCTGCCGGAGGGGGCGCAGTTCTACCTCTGCGGTGGCAATGGCTTCTTGCAGGCCGTGCGTGATCAGCTTGCCAAGCGTGGCGTCAATCGCAATAACATTCACTTCGAGCTGTTCAGCCCGAACGATTGGCTGCTCGACGCCTAACGCCACAACTGCGCCGTCGGCATAAAATCCATCGTCACAAATAAAGCCAAATGACCAGCCGCGATATATGCCCGTGGCTGGTCATTGTGCTGTTTGTAGCTTCGGTGGCTTCGTATTACTCGGCTGAGCAGGAAAGCTCCGCAACAACCTCGCCCGCAGTTTGGTTCTCGCACTGAGAAAAAGCAATACCCGCCCATAAGTTGAGATATTCAGGGTCACCGGCCTGATTCGCGGCACCACGGATTGGCGTGGTCAAGTAGTGCAATTGCGGATAAAGTTCCGGCGCGACCCTAGAAAACGCCCGGGTAAACGTGTTCTCAATTGCCCGCGCGGGCTTGCCGGAAAAGGCGTGGGTCAAAACGGTGTCGCGCTCCGTGAGCTCACGCAATGCCCGTCGGTGCGTCTCCTTCGTACCCGCCTCTGCGGTGGTGAGGAACCGTGTGCCAACTTGTATAGCTGTCGCACCAGCACCCAAAAGCTTGACGACGTCCTCTCGGTGGCCCACCCCACCAGCGGCGATGATGGGTGCATCGGTAACTGCACTCGCCTCGGTGACTGCTTGGGCGAGCTCTTCTACAGAGGCCCCAATGTTGTCGGACGAGTCCTTGCCCTTCACGAATGCGCGGTGTCCACCCGCAGCTAATCCCTGCAGAACAATGCGATCAGCGCCGGCTGCAGCCGCCGCCCGCACCCCCTCAATTGAGGTCGCATTCAGCACCACTTTGCGGCCAGATTCCTTTACCCGAGCAATGACCTCTTTATCTGGATAGCCAAAGGTGAAGGAGACGAACTCCAGCGCGTCGGGGTTGGGCAGAAAATCATCAGCGAGAATTGCCTCGACTTTCGCCGAGAAGTAGTCATCTGACCAGGTCGGAGCATCGGGCAAGTCGATGTCGAAGTGGTCTGCTGCCGGTGCTAAGTGGCCGCGAAACGTGGTCCACTGCGCAAGCCCCTCCTCGGAGGTTCCGCCACCGGCGTCAGCCGTGTTGGGGCAGAAGAGGTTGATGCCGAAACCTTTGCCGTCGTCAAGCAGTGCGCACGTCTGCCGTGCCTGTTCAGTGAGCTTTTCAACAGTGAGATAGCCGGCGGCAAGCGTGCCAACCCCACCAGCATTGGAAACTGCAGCGACGAGTTCGGGCGTGGATGGACCACCGGCCATCGGAGCCAAGATGATTGATGAGCGTCGTAGGTTTTCGGGTGATTGCGAGGTTGTGCTGCTCATAGGGCGAGAGTAACACTAAGGCCGGATTCCCCCATGTGGGAGAACCCGGCCAATGCCGACGAACGGCGTTGCGCAATAGACGCCGCGCTACCCGCTACCGCCTCAAGAACTACTTATTGTTCTCCGGTGGATCCAGCGGCATGCCCTGGCCGGCGCGGTAGAACGGAATGTCCTGCGGTGCCAGCGGAGTCTTGTCGGCGATGAGGTCAGCGGCCTTTTCGGCAATCATCATGGTCGGTGCGTAGATATTGCCGTTGGTGATGCCCGGCATGACCGAAGCGTCAACCACGTAGAGGCCCTCGGTGCCGTGAACCTGCATGGTTTCCGGATCGACCACGGCCATCTCGTCGGAGGCCGGTCCCATCTTGCAGGTGCAGGATGGGTGCAGTGCGGTCTCGGCATCCTTGCGGACCCACTCGAGGATTTCCTCGTCGGTCTGCACATCTGCGCCCGGGGAAATCTCGCCGTCGGTGTACTCCTTCATTGCCGGGGTGTCCAGCAGCTTACGGGAGACCTTGACAGCCTCGACCCATTCACGGCGGTCCTGATCAGTGGACAGGTAGTTGAACAGAATCGACGGCTTGACCTTGATGTCCGAGGAGGTGATGTGGACATGGCCACGGGCATCCGAGTACATCGGGCCAACGTGGAACTGGAAACCGTGCGGGCTATCGATCTTTGTGCCGTCGTAACGCATGGCCAGCGGCAGGAAGTGGAACATCAGGTTCGGGTAGGGCTCGTTGTCGTTGGAGCGAGCGAAGCCGCCACCCTCAAAGTGCGACGTCGCCACCGGGCCCTTGTGGGTGAGCATCCACCACAGGCCAATGAACGGCCAACGCCACTTCTCCAGGTACGGCTGTGAAGACACCGGCTGGGTGGCGTTGTACTGAATGTAGACCTCCAGGTGGTCCTGCAGGTTCTCGCCGACACCAGGCAGGTGCTTGACGACGTTCACTCCGGCGGCATTCAGAATCTTCTCATCGCCAACGCCGGAGACCTCGAGCAGCTGCGGAGAGTTGAAAGCGCCACCGCAGAGGATGACCTTGTCTGCTCGCACCTGGTGTGTACGACCCTTCCAGGTGTACTCGATGCCGACGGCCTTGGTGCCCTCGAAGAGGATGCGGGTGGCTTCTGCGCGGGTGCGGAGCTCCAGATTTGGACGCTGCAGGGCTGGGTGCAGGTATGCGCGGGCAGCGGAGAGGCGACGGCCCTTGTCGATGTTCGCGTCGAAGGGACCGAAGCCCTCCTGGCGGTAGCCGTTGACGTCCGGGGTGTAGTTGTAGCCGGCCTGCTGGACAGACTTGAAGAAGGCCTTGAACAGCGGAGAATCGGCCGGACCGCGCTTCATGCGCAGTGGGCCGTCGTGGCCACGGCGCGGGTCGTCCTTGTCGGAGCCGAGCGCATTTTCCATGCGCTTGAAGTACGGCAGAACGTGGTTCCAGCCCCAGTTCTCCAGCCCCTTGGTGTCGCCCCACTTGTCGTAGTCCATGGGGTTACCGCGCTGGTAAATTTGGCCGTTGATGGAGGAGGAGCCGCCGACGACCTTGCCGCGGGCGTGGTAGATGCGGCGACCGTTCATCTCCGGTTCCGGCTCGGATTCGTACTTCCAGTCGTAGTACTTGTTACCGATTGGGAAGGAGAACGCCGAAGGCATGTGAATGTAGAGATCCCAGAGGGAGTCCATGCGGCCGGCCTCGAGTACGAGCACCTGCTGAGTGTGGTCTGCGGACAGCCGGTTAGCCAGCACAGAGCCGGCAGAGCCCGCGCCAACGATGACGACGTCGCGGTGTTCGACTGTGGTGTTGCCATTCTTTTTACCGAAGTTGAAGACAGCCGGGAAAGCTCCCATGTTCTGGTGTACCTCCGTAGGTTGTTTGCCGATGCATATCGGAATGGTTTTCAAGGACTGTGATAAGCCCCGATAAGCCCCAAGTAATATTTAAAGGCGGGCCCTATATATTGATATTGGAATAAGTGGCCGGAGGCGTATCTCAAATCCCCTTCACCTATATAGAATGCCACACAATTGGTATTCAATTCCAGTTGGAATGATCTTAAACGTCTTGAAAACTGGGTAAATATGCAGGTGAAGGTGTTGATGTTGGTATTGGAGAATTCTTCTGAATCGATTCTTAAACTTGAGGGATTATTCAAACTAGGTATGCTGGGTTAGTTCCCGAATCTGAAGGATTTTCCTATGTCTGATACTCCGCCAACTGAGAAGGTAACGGAGGAAAAATCTGGATCGTCGCAAGGAATGCAGCGATCGCAGTCGGCCCCTCCACAACAAGCGCAAGCGAGTGTGACCTCCGAGCCTGAGGTCAACTGGCCTGTATTTATTATTTCAGGTGTTGGCATTCTTGCCATTGCCCTGTGGGCTATTTTTGCCCCGGACAATGCAGCGGACACCCTAGCTGGCATTGTCGCCTGGGTATCGAAGAACTTCGGCTGGTTCTATATCGTGACCGCGACGGTGGCAGTGCTCTTCATGCTCTACGTCGCTATCTCGCGAACGGGACAGATTAAGCTCGGCCCCGATCACGCCAAGCCTCAGTTTGGTCTGTTCTCCTGGGCCTCTATGCTCTTTGCGGCGGGTATCGGCATTGACCTGCTCTTCTTCTCGGTAGCGGAGCCGGTGGCACAGTTTTATGGCCCGCCGACCGGAGACGCGGAGACCATCGAAGCTGCACGTCAGGCAGTGGTGTTCACGCTCTTCCACTATGGCGTGACCGGTTGGGCACTCTACGCCCTGATGGGTATGGCATTCGGCTACTTCGCGTATCGCCTGAACATGCCGCTGACCATTCGTTCGGCGCTCTATCCGATTATCGGCAAGCGCATCCACGGCCCCGCTGGTGAAGCGGTCGAAATCGCGGCGATGCTGGGTACCGTTTTCGGTGTCGCAACCTCGCTGGGTATCGGCGTCGTCCAGCTGAATTACGGCCTGCGTGTGCTGTTCGGGGTGGATGAGAGTACGTCCTGGCAGATCGCTCTAATCGTCGTGGCCGTATCGGTGGCTATCGCCTCCGCAGTTTCCGGTGTCGACAAGGGAATTCGTCGTCTCTCGGAGCTCAACGTTGGCCTGGCCATCTGCTTGATGCTCTACATCCTGGTTACCGGCCGCACCGCGTTCCTGTTTGACGCACTGGTGATGAACGTCGGTGAGTACGTCTCGAAGTTCCCGTCCATGACTATGGATACCTACGCGTTCTCCGGAGCGCAGGAATGGTTGAACTCCTGGACCCTGTTCTTCTGGGCTTGGTGGGTGGCCTGGGCACCGTTCGTCGGTTTGTTCCTGGCTCGCATTTCCCGTGGCCGTAGTCTGCGTCAGTTTGTCGTCGGCACGCTGACCATTCCATTCCTCTTCGTTCTGATGTGGGTATCGGTGTTCGGTAACTCGGCTCTGGACCTGGTTATCGGTGGCGATTCGGAGTTTGGGCAGACTGCATTGGATTACCCGGAGCGCGCCTTCTACCTTCTGCTAGAGCAGTACCCGGCACCGATGTTGGTGGCGGCAGTCGCCTCCCTGATCGGTCTGCTGCTCTACATCACCTCGGCTGACTCGGCAGCACTGGTGATGAGTAACTTCACTTCGAAGATCACCGACACACAGCAGGACGGTAAGAAGTGGACCCGTATTTTCTGGGCTGTCGTGGTCGGTGTGCTGACCATCGCGATGCTCTACGTCGGCGGTATTCCGACACTGCAGTCCGCGACGATTGTGATGGGCCTGCCGTTCGCCTTTGTCATCTATCTGGTGATGTATGGCCTCTTTAAGTCGCTGCGACTGGAGCTGCTGCAACAGGATTCGACACGTCGAGCCCTCCATGGGGCGATGTCGGGCCGCGCCGTAGATGGCGAACAGGGCGACTGGCGTAAGCGACTTGCCCGCTCCATGTCCTTCCCGGGCAAGAAGCCAGTCATGCGCTACCTCGACCGAGTGGTACAGCCCGCGCTTGAACAGGTGGCAGAAGCTATCAGGGATCGTGGCGGCGAAGTGACGCTGCACCGTGAACCAGCAGAAGAAGTTGGCATCGACCAGATTGACCTGCAGGTCGGTTTCGGCGAGGAGATGAGCTTCCGCTACCAGGTCTATCCGGTTGAACACTTGACGCCGTCTTTCGCTGGCCTGGTACACCTGGACAGTGATGCTGATATTTACTACTACCGTCTCGAGGTCTTCACGCTTACCGGCTCGCTCGGCTACGACGTCTATGGCTACACCCAAGAGCAGCTGATTTCCGACGTCCTCGACCTCTACGAACGGCACTTGGAGTTCCTGCATATGCAGTCTGATCTCCCGGGCACCTCAGATCTGTCCGATAATGCCGAACCTGTCCGCGAATGGTCTGATGACTACGCCAAGGAGGATTCCTAAATGACCTTTAAGCCTTCCACTACTGATAAGGCTCTCGCAACCGAGACCGCCAAATCTCACGAAGGGGCCGCCACGCTGTTTATCAACGGCACCTGGTCCGCTGCAGCCGCTGGCAATACTCGCACCATCGAGTGCCCGGCCGACGGCTCTTTCATCGCCGAGGTCGCAGAAGCAGACGCAACCGACACCGAGCGCGCCATCGCCGCCGCCGACGCTGCTTTCCGACGTACCGGAGAAGGTTCCTGGGCATCCTGGAGCACAGCTGAGCGCAGCAAGTTGGTACTCGATATCGGAGCTGCCATCAGGCAGCGCAAGGACGAATTTGCCTGGGCAGAGGCTATGGATACCGGCAAGCGCCTGCCTGAGGCGGCAGCCGATATGGATGACATCATTGCCTGCTTTGAGTACTTCGGGAAGCTCGCGGGCAATGATGCCGGTCGTCTCGTGGATGCGGATGACCCGTCCGTCGTCGCGCGTATTGTGCGTGAACCTGTTGGTGTCTGTGGCCTGATTACGCCGTGGAACTACCCACTGCTGCAGACCGCATGGAAGGTTGCACCGGCGCTGGCCACGGGCAATACCTTTGTGCTCAAGCCGGCGGAGCTGACTCCGCACACAGCAATTCTGCTCATGCACGTCATCGATGATCTGGGTGTTCCGGCAGGCGTTGCCAACCTCATTACCGGAGCCGGTGCCGAAGCGGGCGCACCGCTGTCCTCGCATCCGAAGGTGGACATGGTCTCCTTCACTGGCGGTCTTGTCACTGGCAAGATTATTGCTGGTGAAGCGGCTAAGTCTGTGAAGAAGGTCGCGCTTGAGCTCGGCGGCAAGAACCCGAACATCATCTTCGCCGACGCCGATTACGAAGCCGCTTTGGACAATGCCCTCAATGCTGCGTTCCTGCACTCCGGTCAGGTGTGCTCGGCGGGCGCTCGCTTGATTGTGGAGGAGTCCATCGCCGAGAAGTTTGTCGACGATCTGGTCGAGCGCGCCGGACACATCCAGCTCGGCGGTCCGCTCGACGAGAAGGCCGAGACCGGTGCGCTGATTTCGAAGCAGCACCTGGATAAGGTCGCGGCATACGTCGATCGGGCCCGTGAACAGGGCGCTCGCGTGCGCGTTGGCGGCGAGATTGCCACCGGCGCCACCGCTGACGGTTCCGCCTCGCTTGCCGACGGCTACTTCTACCTCCCAACCGTGATTGACCAGGTCACCCGCGAAATGGACTGCGTTCACGACGAAGCCTTTGGCCCGGTGGTGACGGTGGAGACCTTCACCACGGTTGACGAGGCCATCGAGATTGGCAACGACACCGAATATGGCCTGGCCGGTGCGGTGTGGACATCCAACCGCGAGGTTTCTGAGCGCGTTTCCCGCGGGCTGCGTCACGGCACCGTCTGGATTAATGACTTTGGCCCCTACCTGCCACAGGCCGAATGGGGTGGCTTCGGCCAGTCCGGTATTGGCCGCGAGCTGGGCCCGACCGGCCTGGAAGAGTACACCGAAGCCAAGCTGGTCTACGAGAACACGGCGCCGGCTGTTACCGGTTGGTTCGAGGATCGTCGTTAAATAACTCGGCACAAGCCCGAGCAAAAATACGGGAAAACGACCCATCAGCCGTTATACTCACCGATTGAAAAAAATCGACTCTGCGCACAACTGCGATAAAGGTTTGCAGTTGTGCGCAATTTGTTCTCTAAAGGACATCTGCCGTGAACGCTTCTACTAGCTCTGACATTGCCAGTTCTGCTGCTCCCCAGACCTTCACGCGGAGGCAGCATGCTATCGCCTGGGCGGTTCACGGGTTCACGCTGACCGGTTTGGTGTGGGCAACGCTGGCGGTAGTGGCGCTTCTCGACGGCAAGCCGGAATGGATGTGGCTCTGGCTGGGTATCGCGCTTGTCGTCGACGGTGTCGATGGCAACATGGCGCGTAAGCACCACATCAAGGAAGTCGTGCCCTGGTTTAACGGTGCGGTGGTGGACAATATTGTCGACCACCTCACGTGGACGGCCATTCCTGCAGCGTTCATGGTTATGTACCTGCCGCTGGGGCCACGTCCGCTGGCGATTTTCCTGGCCATCGTAGTGTTGGTCTCCTCGATGTTCTGTTATGCCAACGAAGCCGCCAAGTCTGGGGACTACTACTTTGTGGGCTTCCCGGCGGCGTGGAATATTGTGGCAGTCCTGCTATGGGTGTGGAATGCGCCGATGGCAGTGTGTATCGCCGCAATCGTTATCTTCAGCACAATGACGCTGGTACCGCTGCACTACACGCACCCGTTCCGCGTGCAACGCGGCAAGGTGGGCAACATTGCTGCAACGTTTGTCTGGATTGTCACGACAGGCCTGCTTATCGCAATTGTGACGAAAGCGGCGTCGTTAAGCCTGACGGTGAGCCATGCGATGGTGGCCGTCAACGTTGCCGCCGGTGCGTGGCTGATTGTCGGTGGTGTGCGTCGCTCGTTTACCGGCCGGTAGCGGCGGGCAGTTGGTGCAGGATTGTGTGGATGAGGCGGTCGCGTAGCCAGCGGATGAATTCGACGGCGAAGGCGCCCACGATCATGGCGATGACGAATGCGGTGACCCACACGGGATAGTCGCGGCCGTTGAACCAGAAATAGACATACGGCGAGATAAAAGTCACCAGTGTGACCAGCAGTCCCAGCATTCGGCGCCAGAATGAGCTGCCGGTGAACATCTCCACAATTCCCCAGGTGTAGGGGATTGCCGTGATGATGTCGATAGTCCAGAGCACCCAGACATTGCCGTGGAAGCCGGGGACAAAAACTACTGGTAGCGCGCGCAGAGATGAGTAAATCAGCACCACCAGATACGCGAGCACCTTGGGGTTGTAGAGCAGCCGCCAGATCAGGTTGCGCTCAATGAGGTTCGCCCCGACTTTGCGCAGCGCATGCAGATTTTTGCTCTCCATCACCAATGTGTTGGTGCCTTCGAGCAGGTACGCCAGCATTTTTTGCTGCTCATGCGTGCCATGTGCCCACGCGTGCACTAGCGCAGTCGGCGAGAGTGCAATGGGAACAAGCGGTTCGCCACGGCGCTTCAGTGCGTCGGGAACCTCCAGGATGTCGTCGTTGAGCTTGTCGACGGCCAGTGCTGGGCCCACCACGTGCACCAAGTCATCACCGAGGATTGCGCGCACCTTGTCCACGTCGCTTTTGGGAAGCGAGCTGAGCCACAGTAGCTGCCTGGAAGACACTGCCATGCGAAGCGCGGTGCCCAGCGCCTCGGCGGCATCATCGATGGCGTAAAAGTCCTGTGTGTTGGTGTGGGCGAGTGAACGCAAGCTGTCGATTATTACGGCATTTTTGGCGTTGAGCTCGCTGAGTCGAGCGACGCCGGAGATTTCGACGACCTGCTCCGCGTCGATGGCGAATGTCCGGGTAAAAGGCAGATCGATTATGGAGCGCAGCACAAGGAATCGCTGTACCGGGGTCATCGCGAAACTTTTTGCACTCACAACTTTCCACACTGCCACAAAGTGGAACTCGGAGTGGTGAATCCTTCCTGGACGACAGTGTTATATACGGTTCGGTCTGTCTAGTGGGGGTGCGGTTATCCTGCAAAAACGCAATAAACTTGGACTTTTCTCTGCGTATAAAGTAGTTTCCTAAACACCAGATAGACAGGTCTGTCCACAAAACTTAGGAGAACTACTTTCATGCTCATCTCAGGACTAGCGCTGGGCGCCGTGCTCGGCTTTGTTATGCAGCGAGGACGTTTCTGCGTCACCGGTTTCCTGCGCGATATCTTCACTCAGCGCAGCTGGCGCGGCTTCGTCGCCTTGCTGATTGTTATTTCCGTCCACGCCATCGGCCTGGCCGCACTGACCAGCGCCGGCGTGATTACTCCCGAATACAACGAACTGGCACCGGTGGCCGTTATCGTCGGTGGCGTTATCTTCGGGCTGGGTATCGTCCTGGCCGGTGGCTGTGCCTCGGGTACCTGGTACCGCTCCGGTGAGGGCCTGATCGGCTCTTGGATCGCACTGGTCTTTTACGCCCTATCCGCTGCTGCTATGAAGACTGGCTTCCTGGGCGGCCTGCAGAATTCCCTGAAGGACCGCACCGTCGGCCTGACCAGCATTCATGCCTCTCTCGGCATTAGCATTTGGCCACTGGTCATCGCGCTGAGCGCCGTCACGGCATACTTCGCCGTCCGCTTCCTGCGCGAAGAATTCTCCGGCCCGCGCCCGGTAACTCTGGCACCGCGTAAGTCCGGTCTCGCGCACATCCTGGCTGAGAAGCCCTGGCACGTGTACGCCACCGCCGCCATCGTCGGTGTACTTGGCGTTATCGCATGGCCGCTGTCCGCAGCTACCGGCCGCAACGATGGCCTCGGCATCACCACTCCGTCCTCCAACCTCGCTAACTACGTTGTCACTGGTGACACCGAGCGTTTCGACTGGGGCGTCCTCCTCGTCCTCGGCATCCTCGTCGGTTCCTTCATCGCGGCCAAGGCCTCCGGTGAATTCCGTCTCCGCGTCCCGGACGCTACGCAGGGCGCTCGCTCCGTCGTCGGCGGCATCTTCATGGGTGTCGGCGCTGCGTGGGCCGGCGGCTGCACCGTCGGCAACGGCATGGTCCAGACTTCGCTGTTCAGCTACCAGGGTTGGCTCGCGCTGGCGTCCATCGCCGCAGGTGTCGCTATCGCCGCCAAGCTTTGGCTGAAGCCGTCCGCGCCTTCGCTTAGCGACGTCCCGAGCACCCCTTCCACCACCAACGACACGGCGGTATCGGCAACTGCTCCGGTCGCTTCGGCTGCTACTTCTCCTGTGTCCCTGCCGGGTAGCGAAGGTGCCGGTGCCGCTGGCACCGAGGCCTCCCCGCTGGCGGGTGCCTTTGCGGTCGCGCCGGTGGCGTTGCTCGACCGGAGCGTCGTAAAGCAAGAAGACGGCAAGCTTAAGCCACTGGGCGATGGGCGTTACGAGCTCGACACCGTCGGCGCGGTGTGCCCATTCCCGCTGATCGAGGCCAAGGACGCGATCAACAAGATTGAGATCGGCGAGGAGCTGGTGATCCCATTCGACTGCACCCAGGCCACGGATGCGATTCCGCGCTGGGCTGCGAAGGATGGCCACGAGGTCACCAACTTTGAGCAGACCGGTGAAGCTGGCTGGACGATTTCCGTCCGCCGCGGGCGATAAGCCCTGGTGAAGCTGGGGGAGCGTTGTTAGGGTGAGGGCATAGATTGATTGACATCAACAACAAAGGAGCTCAACCATGGCAAAGAATATTCGACCACTAGATGCTCTCGTAGCCGCGGGTGCCGCCAGCGTCCTTGTGCTGGCCGGTTGCTCCTCCGATGATTCGGCTAGTACTGAGGCAAGCAGCACTGTTAGCGAAACCAGCTCTTCCGTGTCGGCCACCAGCTCTGAGGGGCATGACGACATGGATGATATGGACGATGCCGATGAGCATGGCGGTCATGGTGACCATGGTGATGACGCGATGGCCGGCCATGACCATCCGGCCGATGGTGGTCCGGCTCCAGAGGGAATGATTGCGGCGGACAACGCGAAGTTCCCGGTCGGCAGTGAAGTGCAGGTTCTCGCCGATCACATGCCGGGCATGAAGGGTGCAGAAGGCAAGGTTGTTGGTGTTTTCAACACCACTACCTACTCCGTTTCCTACACCCCGACCGATGGCAGTGAGCCGGTGAAGGACCACCGCTGGGTCGTTCATGAGGAGCTGGAGAACCCAGGCGAAGCACCGCTTGCCGACGGCTCCGAGATCACCATCAACGCCGAGCATATGGCGGGCATGAAGGGGGCCAAGGGCACTGTTGACTACTCCACCCAGGAGCCGGTGTACATGGTCGACATTGACGATGATGGTATGACCATGAAGAACCACAAGTGGGTTACTGAAAGCGAGCTTGCTCCGGAGGACTAGCAGGCTGTCTGGACGGTCTTTCCGGATAGCTTTCTCTCTTCTCCCGCTCAATCCGCTCCGACTCAAAATCGCCCAGCCACTTCACGACACCTATGTCACCTCATGCCGCCTCCACAGCTGGTACGAGGTGACGCCTGTGTCGTGAAGTGGCCCAGAGGGGGGGCGGAGCGAAGTGCCCTGGGGAAACAGGCCACTGCCCAGCTACAGATCCAAATCCAACGACGCACCTGGGATGGCGTCCAGCAGCCGCTGGGTGTATTCCTTCTCCGGGTGGTCGAAGAGATCGTCGGTCGGACGGTGTTCAACCATCTTGCCGTGCTCCATCACGATGACCTCATCAGCCACCTGCCGCACCACAGCGAGGTCGTGCGTAATAAAGAGGTAGGCCAAATCCATCTCTTCCTGCAGCTCAGCGAGTAGTTCGAGCACCTGAGCCTGCACCACCACGTCGAGGGCCGATACTGCCTCGTCACAGACCACAACCTCAGGGTTCAGGGCCAGCGCACGCGCAATCGCCACACGCTGACGCTGACCACCCGACAGCTCACCGGGGAAGCGGCGCCCCATCTCCGCGGGAAGTGCGACGCGGTCGAGAAGCTCGAATACGCGCTGCTCACGCTCCTTCTTGGTGCCAATCTTGTGAATCCGCAGCGGCTCCTCGATGGAGGAATGCACCGTGCGCATCGGGTCCAGCGTCGCATACGGGTTCTGGAAAATCGGCTGAATGCGACGCCGCAGCTCCAGCTCCTCTTTACGATTCCGGCCCTGGACGCGTTTGCCGTCGAAAAGCACTTCGCCTTCGGTCGGATCGAGCAGCCCCAGCGCCATGTTGGCGACAGTGGACTTACCCGAACCGGATTCGCCCACGATACCGATGGTGCGACCGCGACGCAGCGTAAAGCTGATGTCATCGACGGCGCGAAAGGAATCCTTGCGCCACGGACGGTCGCCGGGGATGGCGAAGTCGCGCACCAGATTCTTCGCGACCAGAATTTCCTTCTGCTCGTGATCCGCAGTCGTCGGTGCCGCCACCACGCGGTCACCGCGCCGGGCAGCCAGCGACGGCGCGGCCGCGATCAGCTGCTTGGTGTACGGGTGCTGCGGGTGCGTGAGGACTTCCAACGCAGGACCAGTCTCAACGACATGTCCTGCTTGCATAACGACGAGTCGGTCGGCGCGTTCGGCAGCTAAACCGAGGTCATGGGTAATCAGAACCACGGAGGTGCCGAGTTCGCTAGTGAGCTTGTCGAGGTGGTCGAGGATCTTCTTCGCCACGGTCACGTCGAGAGCGGAAGTGGGCTCATCGGCGATCAGCAGCTTCGGGTGGGCGGCCAGACCCATCGCGATGAGTGCGCGCTGGCGCATACCACCGGAGTATTCGTGCGGGTACTGGTCAATGCGCTTTTTGGCGTCCGGAAGACCGGCCTGTTCCAGCAGCTCAATAGCCTTTTTGTGAGCCTCAGAGCCGGTGGCAATGTTATTTGCGCGCAGGGCTTCCTTGATTTGGGCGCCGACGGTCCACACCGGGTTCAGGTTGGTCATCGGATCCTGCGGCACCAAGCCGATGCCGCTTCCTCGGATGCCGACGAATTCGCGGTCGGTCAGGTGCGTGATGTCACGGCCATCGAAGGTGATGGTGCCACCGGTGACTTCACCATCACCGGGCAACAGCCCCAGTGCGGCGTGGACAGTGGTGGACTTACCAGAGCCGGACTCGCCGACAATGGCAACCGTCTCGCCGGGGAAAACCTCCAGGTCGACGTCATGCACCACATCGGTCAACGATTTACTGCGGCGGCCGGACGCTGTGGTCGTCGGAAAGCCAATGCAGACATCCTTCAAGGTGAGAATGGGCGCTGCGGAAGTATTGGTGTCGGTGCTCATCGACGACGCTCCTTCGGGTCGAGAGAATCCTTCAAAGCGTCACCCATGAGGATGAAGCCGAGAACGGTAATCGCCAGGGCGAGTGCTGGCCAGAACAGGTTGGACGGGGCCTGGCGGAGCACCTGCTGTGCGACAGAGATGTCGTTGCCCCAGGAAACGGTGGTCGTCGGCAGGCCAATGCCCAGGTAGGACAGCGTGGCCTCGGCGACGATGTAAATACCCAGTGAGGTCGTGGCCATGACGATGACAGGGGCGAGGCAGTTCGGCAGCACATGGCGGAAGAGAATGCCGGTGCTGGACAGACCGAGCGCCTTGGAGGCGGTGACGTATTCCTCGTTCTTCACCGAGATCACCGAGGAACGCACCACGCGCGCCATCTGCGGCCAGCCGAAAGCAGCGAGCACGAAGACCACGGACCAGATGGTGCGTTCGGTAAACAGCTGCATCAGCACGATGCCGGCGAGAATCAGGGGGATGGCAAAGAACATGTCCGTGATGCGGGAGAGCACCGCGTCGACCCAACCGCCGAGATAGCCAGCGATGGCACCGAGGATGATGCCCACCACGGTCACGGCCAGGGTGACGCCGATGCCGACGATGACCGAGGCGCGGGCACCGTAGATGACACGGGCGTAGACGTCGTAGCCCTGCTGAGTGAAGCCCATCGGGTGGCCGTCGCGGGCTGGGGCCAGCGAGTCACGCAGGTTTGCCGCCGTCGGGTCCACAGAGGTGAACAGCGACGGGAATGCGGCCACTGCGATGGAGAGCAAAATAATGAATGCGGAAACCCAGAACAGTGGGCGGTAACGCAGGTTCTGCCAGGCCGAACCCCAGAGCCCCAGTGGCGGGGTATCCGGCAACTGCTTGTGGTCGGGGTTCGTCGCCTGTGCGGCGGGGGCCTGCGCGGTGTTGGCCTGCGCGGTGCCGGTATGCACGGCGTTGGCCTGCTTTTCTGGCTGAGTCGAATCTAACTGCGTCGAATCTGGCTTAGGCATAACGAATCCTCGGATCCAGGACTGCGTAGAGCAAGTCGATGAGCAAGTTGGCGAACATGTAAATAACCACCAGGATGGTCACGATGCTGACCACGGTGGGAGCTTCACCAATCTGGACGGCGTGGAAGATCAGGCCACCGATACCTGGCACGTTGAAGATGCCCTCGGTGACAATTGCGCCGCCCATCAGAGCCGCGAGATCAGCGCCGATGAAGGTCACAACGGGAATTAGCGAGTTGCGCAAGATGTGGCGGCGGGTGACTTCAGAGGTTGGCAAGCCCTTGGCGCGGGCAGTGCGCACGAAGTCGGCATGGCGTGCCGACGAGACCTCGGAGCGCGTCAGTCGCAGAACATAAGCAACCGAGACGAGACCCAGCACGAATGCCGGCAGCAGCAGGGAGGTAAAGGAGGCATCGCTACCAACGGTGGGGGAGACAATCTCCCAGCGCACACCGAAGAGGTAGCGGGCCACGAAGCCGAGCACGAAGGTCGGAGTTGCGATAACCAGCAGGGACATCACCAGAACGGTGGAGTCGAAGAAGCCGCCCTTGCGCATACCGGCAATAACGCCGAGGCCGATACCGAAAATGGCCTCAATGGCAACGGCCATCAGAGCCAGGCGAATTGTAATAGGGAAGGCCAGCGCGATTTCCTCGCCGACCGAGCGACCGGAGAAGGTCTCGCCCATATCCAGGGTGAACAGGCCCTTGAGATACTCCCAGTACTGGACGAGGAAAGGCTCATCCAGGTGGTAGTGGGCGCGCAGTGCTGCGACCTGCTCCGGTGGCAGCTGCTTATCGCCAGCTAGTGCGGCGATGGGGTCGCCTGGCATGGCGAAGACCATTGCATAAATCAGCAGTGTGGCACCGAAGAAAACCGGCACCATCTGCAGGAGTCTCTTTCCGATATACCAACCCATGGTGCTAGTCCTTCTCAATCATTGGGTAGTCCAAGATGCCGTCCCACATCACTACGGCATTGCGCAGCTTCGGGTTCCACGCCACCGAAGCATTGGGGTACCACAGCGGAATCGCTGGTAGGTCCTCCATCAGCACAGACTGAGCCTTGACATAAATCGGCTTGGCATCTTCTGCGCTCTTTGCCGAGGCCGCCTCCTGAATCAGCTTGTCGAACTCCGGATTGGAGTAGTGGTTGTCATTCGAGGAACCACCGGTGACGAACTGCGGGATCATGTAGTTGGCCACAGATGGGTAGTCAGCTGCCCAGCCAGTGCGGTAGCCGCTGGTGATGGTCTCGTTGGAGATTTCATCGCGCAGCTGCTTGAAGGTCGGGTAGGCCTTGCCGTGGGAATCGATGCCGAGGGTCTCGCCAATCATGTTGGTCACCGCTTCGACCCACTGCTGGTGTCCGCCGTCGGCGTTGTAGGCGATGTCGAACGAGCCGGTAAACGGCGCAATTTTGTTGGCTTCGGCCCACAGTTGGCGGGCCTTCTTCGGGTTGTATTCCAGCACCTCTTGGCCAGGTACGTTCGGGTCAAGGTCACCGAGCGTCAACGAGCTGAACTCGCGCGCCGGGGTGCGGGTGTCGAAGAAAATCTTCTCAGTGATTAGTTTCCGGTCAATCGCCATAGAAATCGCTTGACGACGAAGCTTGCCCTCTTCACCCGAAAAACCTGGCAGATTTCGCGGAATTGCGAAGTACTGCGAAGACGAGGTCGGGACATTTGCGCTGGAGTCGGGGAAGTCGGTTTGGAAGCTGGCGAGAGCCGTTGGTGGAATTGTGCGTGGCAGCGTGTCCAGGCGGCCGGCCTGGAGGTCTGCATATGCGGTGTCCACGTCCGAGTAGAAGCGGTATACCAGGCCGTTGTTACGGGCCTTGTGCTCACCGGCGAAGTCATCATTGCGAACCACAGTTAGCTGGTTGTTGTGCAGCCAAGCGCGGCCTTCGGCCATCTTGTACGGTCCATTGCCGATTGGGTGTTCACCGAAAGCCTTCTTGTCTTCGAACGCGGCCTTCGGCAGCGGCATAAACGCGACATAGCCGAGGCTGAGCGGGAAGGAAGAATCTGGGTTGGTCAGATCCACGGTGAACCTCAGGTCATCGACCTTTTTCAGGCCGGAGAGTGTTTTCTCCGTGGCCTTTTCTCCCGAAACAGCATCAAAACCCTGCACGTTGGCGAAGAAGGACTGCTGCTTCTGCAGGTTCGGGCCGTAGGCAGCGTAATTCCAGGCATCGATGTAGCTCTGCGCGGTGACTGGTTCGCCGTTGTGGAAGGTCCAGCCCGGTTTTAGCGTGATGTCGAAATGGGTCGAGTCCTCGTTGGGCTTAATTTCTGCCGCATGGTCCAGGATCATCGAGCCGTCGGTGTCGTAGCGCACCAGACCTGAGTAGAGCATGCGGAGGATATCGCCACCACCGGTTTCATTGGTGTCAGTGGTGTACAGCGGCGACTGTGGTTCGGAGTTCTGGACCACAATGAACCCCGCGCCGACCTGTTGCTGGTCAGTGCTGCAGGCAGCGAGCGCGCTTCCTGGCAAGGCGATTACCAGCAAAGCCGCCAGGATCTGGCGGACATGCAGCGTGAACTTTCCTTTTCCGCTGAGCGTTGTTGCGTGCAGTTTTGTGGCACGGGACTTCTCTCGCTGTCGGAGCTTCCGCCGGAGTTTCTGCCGGGTGTGGAAGGGGCCGGAGGCAACGGGTCTATGCATCGCGAGCCTTTCTAGATTCTGCCAGATAGGCGATATGAATTTGGTGATCGGCTCACTCCAAATGACTTAGATACCCACCTCCCACCTGCATAGGCAATGGTGGTGGTGACAACTTGGGTGTGGTGGGCTCTAAGGTTTGGATACGACCGTTCAATACAGTCTCTAACCATACAAGTCCAAAAAACATATGAGTATTAATCAGGCGAACCATCCCTTATTTGACGGTGTCTTTTACCCTCGATTGGGGAGTTAATCCTGTGCAGTGGTGCAACGTTGTAACATCCTGGCACCCCCGCAGGGGTTGCCCTTTGGTTCTCCGCGCCGCTGGCACTCAGTCAGGGCCCTACCCGCGTTGGGCCCGTCCGCGGGCCCCATCCGCGACTTCACGACAGCTATGTCACCTCATGCCACCTCCACAGTTGGCACGAGGTGACACCCGTGTCGTGAAGTGGGTTTTGGAAGAGGAAGTGGACTTTGAAGGAGGCGGAGAGACAGCGCATTAAGTCCCGCAGTACGAGTGGAAAGCACCCAACTCCCGCGGTGCCGGCTCCGTGAACCCCGCTGGGACGTCTTGCGACTCAAAGGGGTTGGTTACCGCCTCCAGCAGGTGCCGGTAGTCGGTCAGATCCCCCGCCCCTGCCGCCGCTAACGCTTCCGTGACCAGGTGGTTTCGCGGAATATACAGCGGATTCGTTTCCTCCATAAGTGCCAGGGCCGTCGTCCGGTCGATTCCCAGCTCCTTCCGCGTCCGCTTCCACAACTGCCCCCACTCAGCCGCGGCGGCGGGGAACGCAGGATCAGCGGTCAGCCTGGTCAGCGCAGCCAACGCAGCAACTGTATCCCCATCACCATCGGCCAGAACCTCAATCAGCGCCCGATGAGCATTCGTATGGTCGAGCCCAAACTTCGCCAGCAACGCCTGCCACTGCTGCACCAGGGGGATGGCCAGCGGGTCGTCGTAAAGCGAGGGGAGAATCCCCAACTTGGGCAGCCACCTGCGGCTGAGCGCATCGGTGAACTCGTCGGCGAATTCGCCCAGGAGGTCGCGGGCGCGTGCGAGGGCTTCCTCCGGGGTGCCTGCGAAATGCGGTAGCAAAGTCTCCGCAAGCTTCGACATGTTCCACCCGGCAATCGTCGGCTGCGCGCCGAACGCGTATCGACCGCCTCGATCAATGCTGCTAAACACCGCCCGCGGATCGTGCGCATCCAGAAACGCACACGGCCCAAAGTCGATGGTCTCGCCCGCGATGCTGGCATTGTCGGTGTTCATCACGCCGTGGACAAATCCACAGGCCAGCCACGCCGCAACGAGATTAGCTTGCCGCTTGACGACGTCCCGGAGAACCGACTCCGCCGAACCCTCGTAGCCATGCCGCTGCGCGGCGAACTCGATGAGCCGATCCATGATTCCGGTGTCCGTTCCGGAGCGAGCGACCAGCTCGAACGTGCCAACTCGCAGGTGGCTGGATGCTACGCGCACGACGATGCCACCCGGTTGAAGTTCGGTGGTGGGGTCGGTGTTGTCGAATGGGGTTTGCGAGCCGCGGTAAATCTCTTCGCCGGTTTTGATGACCGCCAGCGCGCGGGTGGTGGGGATGCCGAGTGCATACATGGCTTCGCTGATGAGGTACTCCCGCAGGGCGGAGGTCAGCGTGGCTTTGCCGTCACCGCCACGGGAGAAGGGCGTGGGGCCGGTGCCTTTCGCCTGAATCTCGTAGGCCTGGGTGTTGTCGCTGTGGGTTGTCTCTTTGGGGCAGTCGGGCTGGTTAGGCGGACAGTGCAGCCCAGTCAGCCCCGGTTCAGCCTCAACTGTGGCAAGCAAGAGCGCGCGACCATCACCGAGTAGGCCTGCGAAGTTGCCGAACTGGTGGCCGGCATAGGCCGTGGCCATCGGGGTTGTGTATGCGCCGAGTGGGGTATCGGTTTCCTGGCCGACTCCGTGATCGGCGCCGCGGCCAGTGAGGAACTTCAGGCCAGCGTCTGACCGGAGCCACTGTGGGGAGAGACCGAGTTGGGTCGCGAGCTCGTCGTTAAGCATGACCAGCTGCGGTGATGGGGCGGCGAATCCCTCCTGGGAGATAGCGAGTTCAGGCAGTGCGGTGGGAAGATCAGCGACATTTCGAGCCATGTGCGCAGTTTAACGGGTAGGCCGAATTGGGGTTGGTGCGCTGGTGCGTTCAGCGGTGCTACGCCGTTGACGTGGCCTCGAAGGCGAAAAACCCCGGTTACTGGAACAATTCCAGCAACCGGGGTGCGCTCGGGGTAGTCCTACTTCTTCAGGGACTCCGGAGCGTTGAAGCGCTCACCGTGCTTAGCGGCCAGCTCTTCGGCGCGCTCGACGAAGCCCGCGACGCCGCGGCGCTCCGGGTGAGCTGCGGCCGGGTCGACAACAGTGGCGCCGTCGTAGTTCTTAATGAACTGGCGAGTACCACCGGTCCAGGCCGGGTAGCCGATACCGAAGATGGAGCCGATGTTGCCGTCGGCGTCGTGAAGCAGAACGCCCTCGTCGACGCACTTCTGAGTCTCGATGGCCTCGATGAAGAGCATGCGGTCGACCAGCTCCTGCAGGTCGGTGTCCTCCGGAGCGATCGGGGCGATGTTCAGCTCCTCACGGAGCTCATTGAACAGGCCCGGCCAGAGACCGGAGCGCTTGCCGTCGACGTACTCGTAGAAGCCCTTACCCTCGAGCTTGCCCGGGCGCTCGAACTTGTGCAGCATGGCCTCGACCAAAGCCGGTACGCCGCCCTCGTCCAAGGTCTGACCTGCAGCCTCGGCGGCAGCGCGGGTCTCGCCAGCGATCTTCTCCATGAGTTTGAGGTTAAGCTCGTCGGCAAGCTGGAGCTGCGGTGCCGGGTAACCAGCCTGGCGACCAGCGGCCTCGATGATGGCCGGGTCGTAGCCCTCAGCGACCATACGCAGGGCCTCGTTGATGACGGTGCCGATGACGCGGGAGGTGTAGAAACCGCGGGAGTCGGTGACAACAATCGGGATCTTGCGGATTGCAACAGCGAAGTCCAGCGAAGCGGCGAGGATTGCCGGGTCGGTGTTGTCGCCGGAGATGATCTCAATCAGCTGCATCTTGTCCACCGGGGAGAAGAAGTGCAGGCCGATGAAGTCCTTCTCACGCTTGACGTGGGAAGCCAGCTCGGTGATCGGAAGGGTGGAGGTGTTGGAGCCCAGGATGCAGGTCTCCGGAACTGCGGCCTCGATCTCGGCGTGAACCTTGTGCTTGAGGTCGGTGTTCTCGAAGACGGCCTCGATGACCAGGTCGACATCGGACAGGTCGTCGTAGGACTCAGTCGGCTTGATGCGGTTCAGCAGCGCTGCGGACTTCTCCTCAGTGGTGCGACCGCGCTTGAGAGCCTTGGCCTCCAGACCTTCAGAGTAGGACTTACCGCGCTCGGCGTTCTCCAGGGAAATGTCCTTCAGGACAACTTCCATGCCAGCCTTTGCACACACGTAGGCGATACCTGCGCCCATCATGCCGGCGCCGACAACGGCAACCTTCTTGAACTCGCGCTTCGGGTACGGGGTGCCGTCAGCCTGCAGTGGACGGGAGCCGCCACCCTGAGCGTGGTTGAGGTCGAAGAAGAACGCCTGCATCATGTTCTTCGACTGGGTGCCGGTGACCAGCTCGGTGAAGTAGCGGGACTCGATACGCAGTGCAGTGTCGATGTCGACCTGAGAGCCCTCGATGGCAGCCTGCATCGCAAGGCGCGGAGCCTTCATCGGGGAGCCCTTGAGCTGCTTGGTCAGGTTTGCCGGGAAGGACGGCAGGTTCATTGCGAACTTAGGAGTCTTCGGATCGCCGCCCGGGATCTTGAAGCCCTTCTCATCCCACGGCTGTGCGGCCTTGGCGTCTTCGCTGGTCAGCCATGCACGAGCGGTGTTGATGAGCTGCTCCGGAGCAACAACCTCGTCAACGAGGCCAGCTGCGAGAGCCTTGCCCGGGTTCATCTGAGCGCCGGTCAGAATGACCTTCATCAGCGCGTCCTGAATGCCCAGCATGCGCACGACGCGGGAAACACCGCCGCCACCCGGCAGCAGGCCGAGGGTGACCTCTGGCAGGCCAATCTTGGAACCGCGGGCATCGGCAGCAACGCGGTGGTTAGCAGCCAGCGCGACCTCGAGGCCGCCGCCCAGTGCTGCGCCGTTGATGGCAGCAACAATTGGCACCGGGAGCTTCTCCAAGCGACGCAGGGAGGCCTTCATGTCCTCGACCATGTTGAACATGTCAGCTGCATCGTCCTCAGTGGCCTTGGACATCTGCTTGATGTCGCCGCCTGCGAAGAAGGTCTTCTTCGCAGAGGTGATGATGATGCCCTTGATGGAGGTCTCAGAGCCGTCGCCAATTTCGTTTTCCAGGCGCTCCACGGTGGCGCGGATGTCGTCCTGGAAGGTCTTGTTCATGGTGTTGACCGGTGCGTTCGGGTCATCCATGGTGAGGGTGACGATTCCGGCGTCGTCCTGATCCCACCGGAACATGTTATCTGTGCTCATAAATCAGTCAGTCCTTTGTGGTTATCGCGGTGTGACCGCGGTAATTGTCGCTGTGAGTTTCGTTCCGGTTTGCTTTAGACGCGCTCGATGATGGTTGCAACACCCATGCCGCCAGCCACACAGAGCGAGATGAGGGCGTAGCGGCCACCGGTGCGGTGCAGCTCGTCGATTGCGGCGCCGGTGATCATGGCACCGGTTGCACCCAGCGGGTGACCCATGGCCATTGCGCCACCGTTGATGTTGAGCTTCTCGTAGTCGATGCCCAGGTTCTGCTGAGCATGCTTGACGACGGCGGCAAACGCCTCGTTGATTTCCCAGACGTCGATATCGTCGACGGTCAGGTTGGCCTTGGCCAGTGCCTCGCGGACAGCCGGCTCGATACCGGTGAGCATGATGGTCGGCTCGACACCATTAACGGCGGTGGCGACAACGCGTGCGCGTGGGGTCAGACCCATGTCTGCGCCGGCCTTCTCAGAACCAACCAGGGTCAGTGCAGCGCCATCGACGATGCCGGAGGAGTTACCTGCGTGGTGGACGTGATTGATGCGCTCAAGCTGCGGGTACTTCTTCAGTGCAACTGCGTCGAAGCCACCCTGCTCGCCCATCATGGTGAAGGCTGCGCGCAGGCCGGAGAGGGACTCTGCGGAGACGCCCTCGCGAATGGTCTCATCGCGGTCGAGGATGGTCAGGCCGTTAGCGTCCTTGACTGGGACGACCGAGCGGTCGAAGCGGCCCTCAGACCATGCATTTGCGGCACGGGCGTGGGAGAGCGCTGCCATTTCGTCGAGGGACTCGCGGTCAAAGCCGTCGAGCGATGCAATCAGGTCAGCGGAGATACCCTGCGGGACGAAGTCGGTCGCGAACGAGACCTGTGCATCCATCGCCATTGCGCCGCCGTCGGACATCATTGGCACGCGGGACATGGACTCGACGCCGCCGGCGAGGACGAGCTCGTCCATGCCGGAGCGGACCTTCTGAGCAGCCAAGTTGATGGCGGAGAGGCCGGAAGCGCAGAAGCGGTTGATCTGGACACCGCCGGTGCGGTACGGCAGACCTGCGGTGAGTGCTGCGGTGCGGGCAATGTCCGCACCCTGGTCGCCGACCGGGCTGACGCAGCCAACGATGAGGTCGCTGATGCGTTCTTCATCCAGTTCTGGGAAGCGGTTGCGAATTTCGTCGATGAGGCCGACGAGAAGTGATACCGGGCGTACCTCGTGGAGGGAGCCGTCCTTCTTGCCCTTGCCGCGAGGGGTGCGAATTGCCTCGTAGATGAAGGCTTCGCCGCCCGGCTGAATGGTGGCGGAAGTCATGTGTTTTTACCTCACAGATTCGTCGTAAAGTGTCGTGCGTCACTCTATAACGAATGGCGGATTGCCGGGGGTGATTTGAGGGGTGCTGGGGAGAAAGTTGACTCGCTGTAGTCTCTCACCTGCGGTTATGGGAGAAACCGGGGGTAATTACATAAGTAGTTTTGGTGATGTGGCGCGAGAGTGGGGCGCGTTGCAATGTGGCAGGCGAATGGCGGGGGCTCGATTCTGCCTTAGGATTAGTTCGTGACTGGCGCACTCTTTGATGACATTGAGTTTCCTGTGTCGTCCGTCGAGGAGCTGAGTACCGTTTGCGACTTCGTCTCCAGCGTATTCGGGTGGAATTACGCCATGTACGGCGACGACTGCGCCGATACCAGCGATTCTGGCATCGTCAGCTGAATCAACGCCGAGGATCCCACCCGCGCAATCATGCCCCCTCATTCGAGCAGCGGATCTCGATGCCGCCTACGAGCAGGTCACGTCCGCGGGTGGCAAGATTGTCAAGGAACCATACGACTTCCCAGGTAGTTTTCGCTTTTGCTTCACGACGCCCGCCGGCCACGAACTCGGCGCGTGGACTCCGGCGGCGAAATTGACAGATACGCGAGATACCGTTAGCCACGCTCGTGCGTTGTGAATCAAAATCCCACTGTGCCGAAGTTCGGTGCTTCTAGTTTTCTTGAATCGTTGACCGTAGCTTCAAACCCAGTTGGCCGACCCTGCCCATCCATTCCGCGCGAGTTGAAACACGAGGAACAACAACTGTTGCGGGGCGTGTGCCCGCACCTTTTGCTAAAAAGTACTGATTAACTGTAGTGCTATCTCCGAGTTGGGTGTCCTTCGAAATATTCGGAATTCGTTGGAGAAGCTCGGGTTTTCCCGTGCCTAAATAGAACGGGAAAGTTGCCGAAAACGCTTTGCGGCCTAAGTACGTAACAAATACCGGGTCTGAAACAGCTCGGTCAATGTCCTCCGTGTGTCCCTCGCAGGTTATGCGGACGATGAATTCCGCATCGGCCAAGTATGTTCGGCGGACGACCACAGTCGCTCCGACACCGGGTTTGTAGGCAACCGATTTTGCTGACTTGGCTTTAAGTCCTTGGCTAATCGCTAGACGACGCCGAAAGTCCCACTCATCTTCACGCGAGCCGATGGTGTGGAAGTCGTCCACGAACGTAGGTCGGCGTTCTTCTCGAACAGTGAACTCGATATCAGAAATCCAGTCCGGCCATTCATTTCGGCGGTATCCAAGGCCACCAGCAATCAGTCCGCGGAGTGCAGTGGTTGTAGGCATTTTGTCAGTTTTGACGAAATTACCGGTGATGGCTGGTTTGCCCCAACTTTGAACTGGCCCAGCCAGCCGAATGAACACTGAATCAGTCATCAAAAACCCACTTCACGACGGTGTCGATGAGGTCGTCCAGCTGAGTCGGCTCGAGTTTGCCGAACTTGCCTTCAAGCCCTGGGAAAGTTCCAGCGAGGGCTTCAGTGGGGCCGAAGTTTCCGGCGTCAAAGCTTCGTGCTGCGGAATACTGTTGAGAAAGGGAAGTGATTGTAGCTGCGAGGAATCCTCCAGCTCCTTCGGGGATGACCGGAGTTTGGAAGTCATATGCAGTCCGGTAGCGCTGTTCTTCAGCGAGTACTAGGGCTGGAAGGACGTATGGGGCTGTGCTGTGCTCTTTGCCGCGTGGCTGGCCATAGATAGCTGATCGAATCAATTCCCGGACGTTTTCTCGAGAGTCTTCTGCATCGAAAGCTGACCAGCTTTCACGCAACTGTTTCTTATCGATACTGACTGTGCGGTAGAAAACGCCACTGGTGTACTGGCTAAC
This sequence comes from Corynebacterium jeikeium, assembly GCA_003955985.1. Taxonomy (NCBI): domain Bacteria; kingdom Bacillati; phylum Actinomycetota; class Actinomycetes; order Mycobacteriales; family Corynebacteriaceae; genus Corynebacterium; species Corynebacterium jeikeium. The sequence goes on along the minus strand of CP033784.1, from coordinate 2,398,793 downwards.
TCCGAGATATGTTGCCCCAGTTCGATGTTGTGCCTCGTGTCGATCATCGACAGTTGAGAAGTAATCGGTATCGATGCTGGTCGCATGAGTTGTTACTGCTGGGGAGACGCTGAGGGCCGCTTCCGTTGTGTTTTGAGGGGAATTGGCGAACATTCGACCAAAGGCAGCGATTGCTAGTGATCCTGTTCGGTGCTCCTGAATAAAGTCGTTGACATCGGTTTTCTTGATGTCCTTTCCGCTCGTCAGGCTGGCCAGCACAGTCTGGGCGGCAGTATTGATCTCTTCATTTGACATCCACGTCGAACGAGCGGATTCAGCCTTTTGGGTTTGCGAATCAACGTCGCCAGAAGTCTTAGCTGGTGTTTCAGCTTTGGTGAGCTTGCCGACGATTGATCTCGCGTTTTTCAGTGCAGCCTTCCGGTCAACGTCGGGGTTCAGTTCAAGGACTCTTTCGACGATTTCTTCGGCGAGTTCACCCGAGCGGATGCTTAGGTCCATTGACGCGTTTTCGTAGCGTAACCGGATGCTGCGCTTAATCGATTGAGAAGAATGGAGGGCTCGAAGAACTCCGCCCTGGTTAATTCGTTTTGGGGTTCCGGTGTCATCACGGTTTAGATTGCTGAATGGGATTGCGGTGACGATGCTGAGGGTCAAGTTATGGGGCATGGAGTTTAGGCCTTTCTCGGGGAGTTGTTTATGCCTCTACGACAGAATTATGTTGTTGCGTTGTCTTTGTTGTCGTTATCTGCGTTGGAGGAGGTCTCTGGAATTTCAGCGAAGTAAGAGAAATAGTCTCGCAGCATTCGGCGCCTAATGTTCTGTGACTCAGGCGTGAATCCATTGCCCCAATATAGGAAGGTCCGGAACAGGTCGTAGTAGTCGAGCGCCGGAATAGGTCCGGGCAGGGCAGTTGCAATTTTCAAGATACGCGAAACGTTAAGAATTGCCTCTTCCGCATCGAGTGAATAGATGAATTGCAGGCGCTGGCCAACGGAGTCGAGGTCGTCGGGATTAGCCTCAAATTGTTCGCCAGTTTTCTTCGCTTGAGCAATTGAGACTTGTCGAGCCCAATGCCCGATCCTCCGAATCTTCTTTTGTCCATTTGTGTCTGTTGTGTTCGGTGGTCGGTAGTGAGGAACTTGGTCGAATTCTGCTACCAAAGCAAAGAGACGAACGAGTGATGTTATTTGATGGTCGGAAAGTGTCGGATCTGCATACGGAAGAACATGCGGATAGGCATAGTGCTCGGTTGCTGGTGAGGCTCCGCGACGCAGCTCTGCTCGAGTCTTTCTCCAACGGGGTGACTGGATATTTGCGTCGTCTCGTAAGGCGAGAACGCTGGCTAACCGCGTTGCCCACATTGTGTGGACACTATTAGCTTCGGAAGATGTCATTAGAAACTCTCCTCGGTACTGGCCGGCTTGGGTATTAAGGCTTGTAATCCATTTCGGAGTTGCGCTCGGACATATGCGATTCGTGCTGGCTCCTGAATGGAATGGGGATTGACAACTTCATCAAATGCGCACAACGACGCGTCAATACAGCGGTCTCTGAGGTCGGTTGGCATCTCGTAGCTGTGCGTAAAAGGTGAAGGAGACTGAGCTTTATAGAATCTGCGAGCGTCGTTCAATATGTCCTGGTAAACCGCTGAAATATTGCGCCAGAAAGCGTTTGAAGCGTCCTGCTTTCGGTCAATCATGTCATCTAAAACTGCGGGTGGGTACTTAGATTTCGTGGGTTTCCTGCTAAACACTTGACATACCCTGCGATGCAGCTGGTTGATAAGTTTAGCTTGAAGCTGAATGTCCTCTTGTAAGTCTTCGTCGACATCGAATGCCCATTCCGCAGATGAGGGAAAGAAAACTTCGCTGGCGCGAATATTTGGTGAGCTAGCTGTACCTGCAATTAGGTGTTGTGCGAAAATGAGCGGCGCGTCGTTGGGTAAGCGGGATAATGCGCGGCTTGAGATTCGAGCATGCACTTTGTTTGAACGGTTATTTGCGGCCCACTCAACGGCAAGGTCAGTGTTGTCTCGCCCCAAGTCGACACGAACTAAGGTTTCGCCGCCTTTTTCACGCGTTTCATACAGGTAGAACGGGTCAAGTGTATTGCGCTGATCCCACCATTCTTTGTATGTCGTTTTATTTGTGCCCATCTCGGGTTTGAAGTACCACTCTTCGGGGATGCCGCCTGTGCGAACTCCATTAAGTACCCCATCTTCCCAATGGCATGCTGGAGCATTGGAGCTCCATGTGGCTCGCCAAAGTGGATGCGCCTGATTTGGAGCATCCGGGAGTGTGGAATTGTTGCACGTTCGATCTGCCCAAGCCGGAAGGCCACTGCCTTTTACCCATGATGTCGGTATTTGGTACAGCAAGGTTTCCAGAAGGGTATCTCCGGTTTGGATAACCTCAGTCGCGGTGTAATCGGCGCCCACAAAACGCATGCCTGGAGCTCCCATTTGGCATTTGTCTCCTGCGTAGTTGTTATTTCCCGCCATTGAGAGGTGGTGGTACACCACGAGGGCTAGCAGAGCGTCGGGCAGTGCTAAGGCTGGAGTCCCGTCATTGATTAGGTTCCAGTACGTCTCGCCCTCGTCGGGGAGCATTGCCGGTGAGAGCTTTTTAATAGGGAAATGTCCAGCCATCAGTAGGTGGGCTTTGTCCTTTGGGCCATCGCATGGCAGTGGTGGACGTTGAAGAAAAGGCTGAATTGAATCAAAGGGGTCGCAGCCCGGAGCTAAATCTGTAATTGCCTGGTCGACAGCATTTTCTGGTAGGCCGCCCTGAACAATTTCTTCGATTGGGGTTGATGTGTGACGTAAAGCCACTGCTGTGATCGCAGCGAGGAAACGTAACTGCGCCGTGAACTGATATGCGGCGCCATCGACGCTGATGGCGGTGTCTTGCTTATGTGATGAAAGAAGGAGGTCTCGAACGGTTGAGCGACCGTTCGGTGTTCTTAGGAAGGGTGAATCCGTGAGAGCATTTATCTTCATTCGTAGTTCACTTTCGCTAGGTACTGCTTTATGGTACCGATGAGGTTAATACGTCGCAAGCAATTGCCGAATATAAGTATTAATAAAACTGGTTGGCTATTTGAGAGTGCCTCCACGAGCGCGGAGAAGGTGTGCAAATAGCCGAATATAACGAAGTACCTCCACGAAAGCGGAGACCAGTTTCACTGTACCGTTGATGCTGTAAATAGAGAGGTTTTCATGACAGCAACAGTATTTCTGACTAAGGTTCCAGTGCATTCTTTGCTTTCGCGAAGAATAAACAAGAAAAAGAGCTTTGTCCCGTCGTCGATTGACTCTCCGTTGTTCCGACACAGGGCTGTGATGAGCCTCTTTGGGGAGTTTGATGCAAATCCCAGACAGACAGGAAAAATTCTTTTCCGAGTTGATTTCACTGCAGGTCACCCCCCGTACTTCCTTATCCAGTCTTCGGTGGAACCTGTACATCTCGGTGAGCTTCGAGGGGCTGAAAGTCGTACTGTGGAATTATTCGACCTTGAGCCCGGTCAGCCAGTTGTCTTTCGTGTAGCTGTCAATGCAGTTCGTCGAAAGCGTGAACAGCATGATGGAAAGATGAAGACCATCGTGACGCCCGTGCCATATGACCAAGAGATAGACGCAATTGAGCAGGGGCGGACAACAATTACTCCGTGGATTCAGAACAAACTCGCTGGAGCCTTGAAGGAGGTGCAGTTGGTTAACCATCAGCGAGAGGTGCTGAAGGCCACCGAACGGGAGTCTTCCCGAATGGCCATTCAGGTTGATGTTTTGGATGGTGCTGCGCTTGTCGACGATCCAGAGGCTCTAAACAGATTGATTCTCGAAGGTGTCGGCAGGGAAAAGGCGTATGGCTGCGGGATGCTAAGCGTGAAGGCAATTCCATGAGTGACTCACTTGTCCATTCCGAGCTTTGGGCAAAGAAGGGTGAGAACGCTGAGACGTATCCGCTTTTAGCACACATGCTTGATGCAGCTGCGGTAGGTACTTACTTGTTTAGGCATTGGCTTCGACCCGAGCTGCGCTTCCAAATAAGCGATGCACTGGGAGAAAATGCGGAGTGCATCGTGGCCTGGGTAGTGGGTATGCATGATTTAGGAAAAGCCAACCCGCTATTTCAGTTTCAGCACATGCGGGACGATGAATCGTGGCGAAAAGTCCGATCCGAGATTCGTGACAGTGGAAATTACGAACCCGTTCCACGGGAGAAGATGGAGCGCTGGAATAGGTACAGCGATCTTCGTAGGCATGAACGCGTATCTGCAATCGGTATCGGCGGAATGAATCTCGGGGATTCAACCATCGGAGAACAGTGGGCGACACTGCCAGCTTTAGGTCATCATGGCTACTTTACCCTTCCCTTCCGTGGAAAGATGCATTCATCCTCCATGAAACGTGCCGATGAGATGCTCAAATGGGAAGGATGGAAGACTGCGCACGAGAATATTCAAGAGTGTTTTGAGAGGGCCGTCGGGGTATCGCGAAACGAACTTCCCGAAGAGTGTGACCCTGCGGTTTCTATCCTTTTATCTGGACTGACCGTGCTGGCTGATCGTTTGGCATCAAATAATGAGTGGGTTGAGAACGCGCAAGCAGCCACAAGCCGAGGTGAGCTTAATCTCAATGACCCAACCGAGTGGTATCGAGTTCAGCTCGAGAGGGCAGACGAATACGTCCGTGAAAACCTTGGCATCTACTCTGGCTGGGAATCGCAGGAGCACGCAGAGTCAGTTATTCTGCAGCAACGTAGTCCACGGCACATCCAGAAAATAGTTCGTGACGCTGGTGACGGGCTTGTCGGAGTCATGGCTCCGACTGGAATCGGGAAGACAGAGGCGGCTCTGCTTCGCCATGCGCAGAAGAATGAGCGCCTCCTGTTTTTACTGCCAACCCAAGCAACAACGAATGCATTAATGAGACGTGTGCAGCGTGCTTTTTCTAGCACGCCGAACGTAGCGTCGTTGGCTCATAGCCTCGCGAGTGTTGAGGATTTTTACGACACCCCAGTAAGTAGCTTCCATGATGATACGGAAGGGGATCCTAGCTGTAGAGAATCTGGCGGACTGTATCCCGCATCATTCGTGAGAGCCGGGATGTCACGACTGATGGCAGCTGTATCGGTGGGAACGGTTGATCAGAGTTTGAAAGCCGGACTCCGTACAAAATGGCTACATTTACTATTATTGTCCTTGGCCAATGCCCACATCGTTGTTGACGAAGTTCATACGCTTGATCATTATCAGACAGAGCTGCTGAGCACTGTTCTTGAGTGGCTTGGCAAAGTTGGTGCACGAGTAACTCTTCTGACTGCTACCTTCCCGAGCTGGCAATACAGACGACTTGTACATGCATACTCAGGAGTGAATGTTGACAAACCTGCTGAGTTTCCCGCAGTAGCGGTTGTTCGTCCTCGTCGCCAAGTTCAAAGTGTGCAGCGGGAGGAATGCGCACTAGAGCATAATTCTGGGGGCGAACGGGTCAAGAAGGCTGAGGAGTCTAAAGTAGTTTCAGTTCTGCCGTTTGATGTTCTACGACGAGATATAGAACTTAATCACACAAAGATCAGTCACTCCGACAATTGCCGTGCTCATGCGGAATGGGTAATCCAACAACGCTTACGGTTCCCGCAAGCACGTATTGGAGTAATTGTGAACCAAGTGGATTGGGCTCAATCAGTAGCGAGACAATTGTCCGATGCAGGGCACAATGTAGTCGTGCTACATTCCGCGATGACTTCGGAACATAGACGTCGTAACGCAGAGTTGCTGGAAAAAATAATCGGACCTAACGGTAACGCCACTGGTGTGACCGTCGTAGGTACGCAGGCGATTGAAGCCTCGCTCGATATTGACATGGATATTTTGACTACGGATTTGTGTCCTTCAGCTTCGCTGATTCAGCGAATCGGTAGGGTGTGGCGAAGGCAAGATACGTCAAGAAGCGAAAGAATTCCTGGGATTCACACTCCATTGATTCGAGTGGTCGATGGTGTTGAAGTAAGCGAAAAACTGCGATATCCGTATTACAAAGCGGAGATGCTTCGCACATCGCGGTGGATCCAGCAGCATCGAGTTCTGAAGATGCCGGAGGAGTGTCAGGAATTCGTGGATGCTGCTTCAGTGAGTTTTGACGATTTGAAGAACCCGTCTGCAACGGATGCTGATTTCGATCAGGTTGCAGCTGAAAGCCTAATGGCGCGTAAGGGTAAAAGCGTCTCTTACGAAGTCGAAGAGATCCTAGACCCGGAATACCGCATGGCCAATCTCCATGAGAACTTTAGTAATGAGTCTGCTCTATCTTTGGATGGTGGTGATGCTAGAACTCGCCTTATCGAGGAGGAGTCAGTGCGAGTTATTCTCCTGGATTCCGGGGACAGCATTCCAGGCGGATGGCAAGGAGATGTCGAGGAACTGAGATCGATTCGCAGCGGGGATCGTGAGCGAATCCGCAAAGCGCTAAGGGCTTCTATGCCGATGAGACAGAGCAAGTTTTCGCAGATTGAGTCTCCAATCTCACTGGCCGATGCTAAAACCCTCTTGAGTCAGTACTATGCCGTCGAGGCGCATGAACTCTACGATTCTTTGGTTGGTTTCCTAGGATTCAGCGGGAAAGCGACCGGTGCGTAGTGACTTATTCAGAGGAAGCTATTGCATTCTCTCAAATTCCAGCAGGACACCAGGTTCGTTTTGAAGATAGAGTTAGTTTCCTCTACCTCGAGCGATGTAGCGTGCGCCAGGACAAGACCGGTGTTGTCGCTTATTCGAAAGTCGAAGGCGAGTCGCTGATTCAGCGTGTGCAATTACCGGTTTCAGGTTTGGCTGTGCTGCATTTAGGGCCTGGGACGAGCATTTCAGCGGCGGCCATGACTTCGTGTACCCGTGCAGGGGTGACAGTCATGTTCACCGGTGGGGGAGGAGTGCCTTCTTATTCCTACTCTGTACCATTGACGAGCTCTGCTCGATGGGCGATTGCCCAAGCCAAGCTTGTATCATCGGAACGTAACCAGAGGAAAGCTGCGGTTATCCTGTATCGGCGCCAGCTTGGGTTGGACATTGATTCCGAAGAGACCAGCATCGCCGTGATGCGTGGACTCGAAGGCCGGATGATGAAACAGACATATCGGTCTTTAGCTCGAGAGCATGGTGTCAAGGCTTTTCGGCGTGATACTACAGCTGAAGATTCAGTGAACTTGTGCCTCAATTTGGCGAACTCAATGTTATACGGCTGTGCCGCTTCCGCCTGCCAAGCTTTGGGGATTAACCCTGCGCTGGGAGTAATCCATCGTGGCGATGCCCGTTCTTTGTTGTTCGATCTGGCTGATTTATATAAACCTGAAGTTTCGCTTCCGTTGTCTTTCCGATGCTCGAAAAGTGGTGACGCTCTAAAAGAAGTTCGGAAGGAAATTCGCCGTGAGATTCATCGAAGGGGCATGTTGAAAGAGATGATTGGAGTATTAATGGAGATTCTCGAACCGTATCTGCCAGAAAGAGACGATGACCGGTTGATTGCGGGACGGGGCGACGAAGTGGCTGGGCATACACAGTATGGAAATCGACCCCAGTAACAGTAGGCGCATCCCTTATGTTTTTGGTACTTACTGCATCTAATTTGCCGGAACATCTCCGAGGGTATCTAACTCGTTTCTTAGTTGAAGTTGATACTGGAGTTTTTGTAGGTAACGTGTCGAGACGCGTTCGTGATAATCTATGGAGCCGGTGCAGCCGAGCTATAGGGGAGGGACGTCTAACGATGATTAATAATGATCCCACCCGAGAGCAGGGGTTCGCCGTAAATACGATGGGGAGTAATCGCCGAGTGATTCAGGACTTCGATGGTCTGTTGCTGCCTGTGACCTTATCTGCCGAAACTCGCGGACTTGAAGAAACTTCTTCGTAAAACCGCAGGTCGGGAACTCTCTTCTCCGCACACGCGGAGGTATTTCCGATTCCAGCCAAGGAAGATTGACGTATATCGCCTCTTCTCCGCACACGCGGAGGTATTTCCGACTAGGCCGTGGCATGAGCGGGCGAAATGCGCTCTTCTCCGCACACGCGGAGGTATTTCCAGAGTGCAGAGCGCCTTTAGCCATGTATGCACCTCTTCTCCGCACACGCGGAGGTATTTCCAAATTCGACCGCACCGGAGAAGCAACCCCCAACTCTTCTCCGCACACGCGGAGGTATTTCCTGGAAGAACTCAGACAGCAACAGCAGCAGGAGCTCTTCTCCGCACACGCGGAGGTATTTCCATCAGCCATGCCCTTAACAAACGTCAACAGCACTCTTCTCCGCACACGCGGAGGTATTTCCAAGGTGGTGGGGTAACGATGAAGATTGAGTGGCTCTTCTCCGCACACGCGGAGGTATTTCATGAAATTCCCGGCTCATCGGTTCTCCTCCTTCCCTCTTCTCCGCACACGCGGAGGTATTTCCTAAGCCGCCTTTTCCTTCGTGAGACGCTTTTCCTCTTCTCCGCACACGCGGAGGTATTTCCCACAGTCACTGTTCGTAAAAATGCTCCGAGCACTCTTCTCCGCACACGCGGAGGTATTTCCGAACGAGCCGACGTTTCCGCCCACTTAACCTCCTCTTCTCCGCACACGCGGAGGTATTTCCTGAACCCACAACGTTAAAGGGCCACGCACCCGCTCTTCTTCGCACACGCGGAGGTATTTCCAGCATCCCCGCCGCCATCAAAGCCAGACGAGACTCTTCTCCGCACACGCGGAGGTATTTCCATGATGCCGCCGACACGATTCACCCGGATATACTCTTCTCCGCACACGCGGAGGTATTTCCGCTCATGCCGCAGCCGCTCCCACACCTCATCGCTCTTCTCCGCACACGCGGAGGTATTTCCGTGTTCACCCCGGGCGCTGACCTGCCGCCGGCCTCTTCTCCGCACACGCGGAGGTATTTCCAAGCGCATCAGGTTAATGAACAGGGCGAGCTTCTCTTCTCCGCACACGCGGAGGTATTTCCACAATCTGGCGGGCAAGGTTCGGCAACTGCTGCTCTTCTCCGCACACGCGGAGGTATTTCCAAACAAACCGGCGCAGTCGAACGCTCACTCCCCTCTTCTCCGCACACGCGGAGGTATTTCCGGAGTTGAAAATCTGGCCCATCTCACCCATCGCTCTTCTCCGCACACGCGGAGGTATTTCCAGCAATCCCAGAAGGACAAGCCGGACTCGTATCTCTTCTCCGCACACGCGGAGGTATTTCCAAATACAAGCTGTTTACCTTCGATCTGCTGCACTCTTCTCCGCACACGCGGAGGTATTTCCGCGTCAATCGCATCATTCATCGGCTTACCCAGCTCTTCTCCGCACACGCGGAGGTATTTCCGCTGAAAACCATCCTGAGAATCAGGCAACGGCCTCTTCTCCGCACACGCGGAGGTATTTCCCATGAGATGGTCTGCCACATGAGGTACTTGCCCTCTTCTCCGCACACGCGGAGGTATTTCCTTGCCCTACGCTAACCCGATTCACTGGGGTTGCTCTTCTCCGCACACGCGGAGGTATTTCCGAGGTTCTAGCGGACGCGGTTGATAAGCGGGTCTCTTCTCCGCACACGCGGAGGTATTTCCATCGGAGTCTTTCGGCGCGAGGGCTGAGTCCGCTCTTCTCCGCACACGCGGAGGTATTTCCGATTGGTGACCGTATTGGCTGTGAGGAGCCGGCTCTTCTCCGCACACGCGGAGGTATTTCCAGAACCAATAGTGAAATACGGGGTAACACCGTCTCTTCTCCGCACACGCGGAGGTATTTCCAAGGTCAAAGGCGTGTACCGTGGCAGCGCGCTCTCTTCTCCGCACACGCGGAGGTATTTCCCGAGCAAGTGGGATATAAGCCTCGCCGCCGGTCACTTCTCCGCACACGCGGAGGTAGTTCTCAGGTACCAAGCGTCAAGCGCGGCACCCACCTTGTGGCTCAGCCTCACCCCTACCGCTTCCGCAGCACCAACACCAGGTTCGACACCGCGAACTCGCGCAGCACCGGCACGTGCACCATCCACCAGGCCCACCACGGGTGGTAGCGCGGGAAAGCGGCCAGCAGCTCGCAGTCGCCGGCCTCCGCGGCAGCGCGCGCCCACTTCAATCCTTCACCGCAACCGACCTTGAACAGGGACTCGCCAAAGTAGTTCTTTGGTCGCTTGCCGTGCTTCTTCTCATACATGCGCCGCGCGCGGTCGCCACCCAGGTAATGCGTCATCCCCATCTCGTGGCCGCCGAACGGGCCGTACCAAATGGTGTACGAGTAAACGACCAGTCCGCCCGGCTTGGTTACACGCAGCATTTCCTCGCCCATCGTCCATGGCTCGGGCACGTGCTCGGCGACATTCGACGAGTACGTCAGGTCAAACGCGTCATCGCGAAACGGCAGTTCCAGCCCCGATCCGCGTACCGACGACTCCAGCTTGATACCCGCCGCCGCCATCTCGCCCACATCGGGTTCGCAGGTGTAATATTCCACGCCACGCTGGGCAAATGCTCGGCCAAAGTACCCGGGGCCGCCGCCGACATCAAGAATGCGCTTGCCGCGCAGTGCGGTATTCGTCGTAACGCTTGACGACGCGCCCGTTGTCTCCCCGGTGTCCGCCGACCCCGCCGCACCATCCGCCCCAGCTGCGATGCCTTCTAGGAGACCGATGGTGTCCTCGGCCAGGTGCCCGTAGAAGATATCGGGATCGGTTTGCTCGTATTTGAAGTCGTTGAGCAGCCCGAATGAGCGCGACAGCGTAGCAAAGCTGCGCAGCTCTTTCAGAGCGGGCGGGACGATAAAAGCGGGAAAGCGAAAGCTGGTCACGTCAAACAATCTAATGGACTGGTTGGGTTTGGGAGTATGGATTTGAGCTAAAGCGGCAACGAAAGCCGCGCCGAGCGTTAGGCTCATATTGTTATGAAAATCTTACTGTTGTGTTGGCGCGACACCGGCCATCCCGAAGGTGGAGGTAGTGAGCGCTATTTGGAGCGCGTCGCAGGTTACCTTGCCGACCAAGGCCATACTGTGGTGTTCCGCACGGCCAACTACCCAGGCGCACCAGCCCTTTCGCGTCGTGATGGCGTGACTTTCTCCCGCGCTGGTGGAAACTTCTCCGTCTACGTGCGATCCTGGACCGCGATGCTGGGTGCGCGATTTGGCGTGGGCCCAATTGCCAAGGTGCTCGGCGGCAAGCCGGATGTCGTGGTCGATACCCAAAATGGCGTCCCCTTTTTCGCTCGGATATTCTCCGGCGCGCCGACGGTGCTGCTGACACATCACTGCCACCGTGAGCAGTGGCCAGTGGCAGGGCCGATTATCAGCAAGCTGGGGTGGTTCATCGAATCGCGGTTGTCGCCGATGATTCACCGCCGCTGCCGCTACATCACCGTTTCCGAGCCAAGTGCCGCTGAACTGGTAGAACTCGGAGTGTCGCCGGGGCGCATCGCGGTAATCCGCAATGGTGTGGACCCGATTCCGGAGGAGTTGCAGTCGACCGAAATCATGGCGGACCTATCCGAGTGCGACGGTCCAGCACCGCATTTGGTGACGCTGTCGCGATTGGTTCCGCATAAGCAGATTGAGCACGCCATCGATGTGCTTGCAGATCTTGTACAAGATCGTCCAGGTGCGATTCTCGATGTTATTGGCTCGGGATGGTGGCACGACAACCTGGTGGAATATGCCCGTGACAAGGGCGTTTCGGACCACGTGGTATTCCACGGGCAGGTCACCGAGGCGGATAAACACCGCATCCTCTCCAAGGCGTGTCTGCACCTGATGCCTTCGCGCAAGGAGGGCTGGGGGCTCGCCGTCATCGAATCGGCGCAGCACGGCGTGCCGACGGTCGGTTACCGTTCCTCGGCGGGCTTGCGCGATTCGGTCAACGACGGTGAAACTGGCCTGCTGGCCAGCGATGAAGCGGACCTAATTACCAAGACGCGACAGATTCTCGATAACGGTGAACTGCATCGCGCAATGTCCAAGGCCTGCGTCGCCCGTGCCGCGGAATTTGGCTGGGACAAGACCGGTGAGGCAGTTCTGAATGTCTTGGAAAACCCAACACTGGACAAGCTGCTACCTGCGGCGGGGCAGTAGCGCTTCCATTACTCCAGTCAGTAGTCCCGCCAGCAGCCCAGCGAGTAGGCAAAGAGTCCAGATTCCAAAGGCTGTCCACGCAGCTGCATAGGCCCCCTGGCTTGGTTGTGTGGCCGGCTCGATTACACCGGGGACATGGTATAGCTGCAGGTCAGGTGTTTCATAGACGGGGTCTAACGCCGCCACAATGTCAGCGGAGTCGCCGAAGTTGCCGGGCGAATTCTCCACTAGGACCCAGCCAACGCCTTGGTTTCGAAGACCCTGGAGCGCAGACTCAAGCTCCTCGTGTCTCTTCGCACCACCGAGCAGCGTGCGCTCAACGGTTGTGGCTCCCTCGCCAGACACCGACTGCCCAGAGACAATCAGTTCGCCAGAGCTCACCACCGGAGCGGGCAAAATCTTCGTAGCCGGGTCGAGGACAGGACGCCCATTAATAATGCGGTAAGAACCGGCAGGTAGAACCGCAACGCGATCGTCGTCAAGCGCGACCACACCGGAAACCGCCGACCAGCCCTCCCATGACGGAATGGGGCGGAGCGGAGCGACATCGGCGGGCAGCGTGGGGACAGCGGCGATGATGATAAGCGCGCTGACGCCAGTAGCCAACCACTGGCCGATATTGGCGGTGGCGCCGCGAGCGCGGCGTGCCAGGTACTCCGCACCGCTGGCGGCGAGGATGACATACGCGGGGACAGCGAGCGCGATCCACTTCTGCGCATCACGAAGCAGGCCCGCCCCCGGGATGTGCTCGAGCGCCCAACCCATCATCAAAATGCCCGGCGTTGTTGCGGCGAGAGCCACCAGCACGATGGCCGTGGCGCCAGTGATAATCAGCCCCCGCCAGCGCTCCTGCGAATGCCAGACCCGACGGAATCCCAGACCCATAAGCACCAGGAGTGCCAGCACCATAATCGCCGAAAAACCAACCTCGCGCGTCAGTGGCACAGCCTGCTTATTCCAGATGCCACCCAATCCCAACAGGCTGCCGAGCGTGCCGACGTGTGCCTCTGCTCTGGCCGCAAATGCGGCAGCGCCAGCCGCATCGGAGGACCCAGCTGCACTCGGGTTCAGCAAAGATGCCACTAGCCACGGTGAACTGACTGCTACTGTTGTGGCCACAATCCAAGCGCGGTCGCGGTTATTGCGAGCGGTAACAATGCCGGTGATACCAGCCAAAAGGGCACCGGTCGGCGTGAGACCCGCAGCGGCAATTGCGCTGGTGCGCCACAAGGCACTACCCATCTGCGTTGCCAGAACAACTGCCGGAAGCAGCAATACGGCGATGACCAGTGACCACTGTCCCTGGAGCAAACGCTCGACCACAAACGGGTTCCAGAGCAGCATCGTCGGTGCAATCAGCTGGCTGGCTAAGCTCGGAGTCATGGGTACAAGGCCCGCACCGGATGCGCTACTGGTGCCCGAGCCGTGGCGAGTGAATCTGCGGGCGAGCTCAGCAGCTGCAAGACCACCAATCAAACAGGCGCCCACCATGCCGAAGCGCACCCAATGGCTGGCATCCACAAAGTAGCCCAGTGCCCACAGTGCGGTGTCCTGCGGAACAGCTCGTGCCGCAGCGGGGCCGAGTCCCAGGGCTGCGTCGGTAAGCGGTGGGTGATTGGGGATGACCATGTCGCGCAGCAGAAACATCGGTGCCCCAAAGCGACCATCGGCCGGGGCCTTGTGGGGCACAAAGAGCGGCCAGCACACGGCAGCGGTCAGCAGGAGAATCCACGACAACACAAAAACCCAGGCGACTCGCTCCGAATGAGAGCGAGCCGACTGGGTCAGAGTAGTGCGGAAACGTTGTGTCACGTGCCCTATATTAAATTATTTTTCGCTTTCCTCAGTGAAACTTAGGGTAAGCGAGAGCCTGTGGCACCGTAGTTTGGCGTCTTAGGCGGACTTGCTGCGAACACGGAAGCCAATCACGATGAGAACCAGGCCGAGGATACCGAGGATCCACGGTGCGACAGTGCCACCGATAGTCAGCGACTTACGTGCTTCCTTAGCGCGGTCCATCTGGCGGCCCTTGGAGCCTTCGTCCCACTGAGCGGTGTACTTCATCGCGGTACGGTTCTGCTCCTTGGCTTCCTTTTCACGGCCAGCCTTGGAAGCAATTTCTTCCGCTTCCTTGTCGTCCTTGGCGTAGAACATGAACATCTCTTCAGTACCGTTGACGATCACGCCAGAAGTCGGCTCGACGCGGACAGTACGGACGTTGGTGTAGTAACGATCCAGCTCGACGTCGTCGTCACCCTCCAGGCCCCACTTGTGAGCCGGGAAGCTCAGGCGCATGGAAGCCAGCGAGGACTTGTCAGCCTCGGTGAGCTTGCGGCCGTCGCGAGTGAAGTGCTCGGTCAGGGACTCGTAGAGGTTCTGCGGCGGAATGGTCATGGAGTACTTGTAGACCTTGACGCCATCCTGAGTTTCCTCACCGACAAAGTCAATCTCGAAGTTACGCATCGCCTGGACGTCGTAGTACGGGTAGGACTTCTTCTCAGCACCAAACGGGAACTGGTACTGGATGCCCGGACGGGTGAACGTCGGCGGCTTGGTGTCCGAACCACCCTGCGGTGCGTTAATAGCAACGCTGGAGATCGGGTCATCTACCGGGTACGCAGTGCTGCGGTCAACAGTGATGCGGTCGAGGGTCGCATTGATGAGGTTCTTCGGCTCTTCGCGGTCATCGCGCAGCAGAGTGGTACCGACCTGGAGAGTTGCAATCTTGTCGTCAGCCGGCTCCTCAATCTCAACGTGGCGCTTCGACTGCATCGGAGTCTTGTCGTTGATGAAGCAGTGGACCGGGAGATCGCGCTTCTCTTCGTCCGTCTCTGCCTTGCAGCGCGGGTCATTCTTGCGGTTTGGCGTTGGCTCATTCTTGCCCAGCTGGCTGGAGTCCAACAGAGTGCCGTCGCGCACCTCCGTGATGGTATCGCTCACAGTGTCAAGTGGGATGACCCGGAGGCGAGGCACCAGGAAGGTTGGCAGAAGGACGGCAATGACAATCAATGCAGCACCGATAATAATCAGTGCATGTCCGAGAGTTCTCTTCATCAGCGGATAGTCCTTTAACTGTACGTAACTTTCTGCTGCAAAACCTAGCAGGAAGTTAGGAGTTATGTGGTGTGTTTTTTAAAAATAACTTGTCGGGAAAACAAAAGAGTTTTGGAAAAACCGGCCTGAACAGGACTTATTTCATAATAAAATACAAGTGATTTTACTCATTCCGGTATCCGTGTAAGAAAGTACTATGACGTCCAAGGCATATGCGGCAGCGCCAAACGCTGGGCAAGACACAGTGTCGAGCTCTGTGCCGAACTCTACGCCGAACACTGTATCCAGCTCGGGATCCAGCACTGCATCGAGCTCTGCCACCACATTCCGCCCAGGCTTCCTGCCTTCGCTGGAGGGCCTGCGAGCTGTGGCTTCGATGGGCATCATCGGCACGCACGTCGCATTCCAGACCGGGCATGATGTGGGAGCCCTGTGGGAGCGCATCCTCGGCCGCTTCGACTTCTTCGTGGCCGTTTTCTTCGTGCTGTCCGGATTCCTGTTGTGGCGTTCTCACCGCTCGGGTTACGGCGGAATTCCCCGTCGTAAAGCATTGTCCGATGCCGACGGCGGACGGAAGAAGAGCTGGGCGAAGTACTACAAGAAGCGCGTCGCGCGCATTATGCCCGCGTACTGGGTGCTAGTGCTTATTGTGCTCATCGCACTGCCGGTGGGGCGCGGCGCGGATCTCAAGATTTGGCTAACAAATCTGACGCTGACACAGGTGTATTTCTCCGGCTCGCTGCACGGTGGGTTGACGCACCTGTGGTCGTTGTCGGTGGAGGTCGCGTTCTACATCTCGCTGCCGCTGTTTGCCATTGGGCTTAGCCGGTTGGACCCGCATCGCCAGCAGGGGCGCCGCATAGTGGCAATTTCCCTGCTTGCGATCTTGAGCTTCGGCTGGCCCTACCTGCCACTGCCGTACCCAGAAGGCGTTAACCCGCATATTCAGCCGATTGCCTACTTTTCCTGGTTCGCAGCTGGCATGATTCTCGCCGAGCTGGAATCGCTCCAGGGCGTCGATACCGATGCCGCCCGCGCGAAGGTGGAGACCATGCAGCGCTGGGCACGCCGCCGTTCGCTGTGGCTGGCGATCGCCGTTGGTGCGCTGGTTCTGGCTTCCTACCTGGGTCCCGAAGGGCTAGTCGAGCTCACCAACTGGGAATTCACCCGCCGCCTGCTGTGCGGTCTGGTCTTCGGTGCCGCCATCATCGGCCCCTGGACGATAGCGCCGGAGTCTCGCTTCCTTGAACACCCCATCATGCAGGCGCTAGGGCGCTGGTCGTACGGTATCTTCCTCTGGCACGTGGCGATGCTCTCCATTGCATTCCCGCTGCTTGGCGTGAAGCTGTTCACCGGACATCTGCTCAGTGTCACCATTGTCACGGTCGCACTGTCGATTCCGGTGGCCGCCGCCTCCTACGCGCTCGTCGAGGAACCTGCCCGCCGCTTCTTCGCACGCGTCTGGGTCAACCGCTAACGGCTTTTAATCAGCGGTGTTGTCGGTGTCGTCATCAGCACCGCCACCGGAAAGCATCGAGCAGCACGCCACGATCGTCAGCGCCGCCGTCAGCAGTAACTGAAGCGGCCAGCCGGCACCGGCGTAGTCATCCTTTGGCCATGGGTTCGCCGCCAGCACCAAGCCCGCAATCGACATCATCGCAGCAAGCGCCACAATTAGTGCATTTCGCACGTTCAGCCATGGTTTGACGACGTCCCCACGCTTCCGTGCCCAGAAAACCGCACCAAGGGTAGTGGCAACCACTACGAGGGCAACGACCACGCCAGGCCAGCTGGATACCAGCGTCACTGTCGCGGCAGCCGCAATGCCAATAGCCGCCCGCGGCAAGTCATTGCTCAGCGAAGACGCGGGAATCGGGGTGGTGAGAGCGAAGCGTCGCCAAGCGAAAGCCAGCCCCACAGTGACCAGTGCGTACACGGCTGCGAGTGCGCCGCCTGCGAGGATGCCAGTACGCCAGGTTTGCTGCGGTGGGTAGGTCAGCTCGACCGCACCACCAATACCGGCCGGAATCGTCCAACCCTGCTGCCAACCAGAGACCGTTACCGGCTTCATGGCGGCGCCTCCGACACGGAGCTCATGGCCAGCATTGACAGAGATTGGCAACCACACGATGCGATCGTGGTCGGCAGCGTCAATGGGATTGTTCAGATCGATTGGCGTCACTTTCTGCTGCTCAGCTGACGGCGCGAAGTAGTCAGTCGAGGTGAGCGACACCCAATCGGACTTGGCATCGATGCGCCATGGCCCCGGTGAGAGCTCAATCTCTTCACCACAGGTCAGCTCGCGGTGATCAGAGCCGTCACCGCGCTGGAGGCTGGCCCACGGGGCTCCGATGCTGCTGCGACAGGTATCAGCATCGACCTTTACGTTTACCGGCTTTGGAACGGTGAACAGGCGCACCAGCGTGCCCTCATGAATCTCCTGGCCGAAGACCCAACGCTGAGCCAGCGACGAGGAATTCGGCACCACCGGGACACGAACCGGCGTGAGGTCCTCCGCTATATCCTCGGTGGAAAACTCTGTATCTTCATCGGAATCGGGGCTGCTGGATTCGAATGCGTCGAAGCCAGTGTCCCGCTTTGGAATCACCAGGCCTAGCTCGGAGATAGCAAAGCCTACAGGAGCAATCTTCGCTGTGATGAGCACCGATGTGGTCTTGCCGCCGGGCAGCGGAATACGAGTCGTCTCACCCGGGACCAACTGTACGGAGCTCGAAGCCGTATCAGTCTGGATGCGCAGTTGCACTGGAACGCGAGCACCGGTCAGGCTGAGCACTGCGTTATCGGTCGGTTCCTTCCACGACAGTTTGACCCACTCAGCCTGGCTCTTGCCCGCCAAGGGTTCCCACCAGGTGGAGGTGTCGCCGTCGAGCATTGCGTTGACCGAGTGGTCAGCCGATGCACCACCGACGTTGTATGGCTCAGAGGCCGACGACGAAACCTCAATTGTGGCGCGACCCGTTGCTGTCTGCGTCAGTGGCAGTCCCACGACGGGGTAGTCCGGAACGAGGTTGCGGACATATGAGTCCTCGTCTTCGGCCAGGATTGCTGACTCCGCACCGACGACTTCACCATAGTTGCGGCCGCGGCGGGCGGGTGTGTCGGTGACAGTGCCGGCATCCTTGCCAGACAGGATGCGCACCGGAGCATCGGAATCGACTTCGTCAAGCCGCGGGAGCACTTCGGGGCCGCCGGCGACCAGCGGTACCTGGGTAGTGTCCACCAACCGCGGTGAAAGTGCGTGATTGCGCAGCTCCTTCGGGCCCGCACCCCAAATCTGGATAGCGGTATGGCCGTCCTCGTCCGCGAACTCCGCCACCTTTTCCATGGTCGGAGAGTCCTGCAGCGTGGAAGTGATGGCGCGCAGCGAATCGCCCCTCGAGGTAACTCTCAAGTCGTGGCGGACCAGCACGTAGCCGATACCGTTGTTGCGCAGGGTGGCATCCAGTGCCGGTACCTCACGGCCCCGAGCCAGTGAATTGCGCAGACCATCGAGGCCGCGAATCGCCTCTGGGGGCACTAGCGGCACCGTATCGCGGACGGCCCAGGGCACGTCGGCAAGCGGCTGGAGCGGTTCGTCGCGAGTATTGCCCCATGTCTGATCAGCAAACGGCGATGACGGCACCACCAGCGTGCGGGTGTCCTCGCCCTGCTCATTCAGCCAGTCGGCCGCTTCGTGCCAGTAGCCCGGAACCTCGGAAAAACTACCTGTCGGGGCGAGGCGTGCGCTCCACGCAGGGGCGGTGGCACTGGCGATAACCGCCAGAACCAGCATCGATGCGATAGCGCGCGGGTGCTTCTCCGGGTGTAGCCACTGCTGCCAGCCAGTGGTCGCTGAATCGCTCGCCGTCTCGTTCGTGTGCTCGTTCGCCGGCTCTCGCCACGGCCATGGCAGCTGGGCTGTCGCATGAGCGAAGCCGATAACAAGTGGCAGACGCACAATAGTGTCAAATTTGTGCAGGTTGCGCACTGCTGCGAGCGTGGAATCGAGCACCTCTCGAGCCGATTCCCACGCCAGTCCGAACGGCTCCGTCCAGGCCGCCATGATGATAAGCCCGATGAGCAGCATCATCAGCCACATTCGACGCAGCGGCAGCGAGCGCATGACCAAGCCAAGTAGTCCAATCGCCGCTACAGCCAGGGTGGCGTAAATGAGAATGGGCTCCGCGACCAGCGCATTTCCGCCGACTCGTTCGAAAGAGACAAACGGCGTCCACGAGGTGGAACCGCGGAGCGTCTCGCCGAGACTCAACCAACGAGTGGTCACACCGGAGGACTCAATGTAGTCCGTAAACGGTGGTGAGTACTTGCCCAGCAGGAGTAGCGGCACAATCCACCACATGCTGACCGCCGCACACGCAGCCAGCCAACCGCCGAGCATCGCCCACGCACGCCCGCGACGAGGCCCCGTAAAAGCGAAGAAGAGCAGCATTAGACCTGCGGGGATGCAAGCCGCCGCTGTACTGACCGCATTGACCGCGCCAGTGCACAGTACCGCTAGACCGGACAGCAATACGGCGCGGGCAGTCGCGCGCCAGGGCAGTTCCTCGCGCCGGGCCGCGACCCGCAGGAGCGGAAGCAGAATCCACGGTGCCAGCGCTACGGGCCAGGTCTCGGACGAAATCGCGCCCAACGTCGTAATCACCCGCGGCGACAACGAGTACAACAACGCCGCCAGTACGCGAGAGGTATGCGTGCCGACGCTTATAGCTTCAGCCACGCGATATGCGCCGGTAAAAGCCAAGCAGAGAGTAAGACTCCACCACAGCGCCTGGATGATCCAGCCGGGCGCTAATACATCGGGCAGCAAACTGAACAGGGCGAAGAATGCGCCCTGTGGAAAGAGATAGCCATATGCCTGGTTTTGAAGCTGTCCCAGCGGCATGGTGTCTGACCACATGTTGAGCGAGGCGGACAAAAACCCGATGGGGTCTTCTGTCAGGTCGTGCTTTGTGTCAGCGACAGTCTTGCCGGGGGACTGGATGAATGCCAGCAGGCACAGCAAAACCCACCAAGGTACAAGCACGCGCTTACGCGCTCGAACAAAGGTGGGCATAGCGTTAAAGGAGGGTTAGCGTTAAAGACTTAACGCTGACCGTACTCGACACCGCCAAGCAGAGCGTCATCGGTGGAAACAGCCTGTGCTTCCGGAATTCGGTCTTCGGTCAGAGCCTGGCCGATGCCGAAGATAGCGGCACCACCGAGAAGGGCGCCAATGAGCGCCGAGGCCAGGGCAGGGCCAACGCTACGACGCTGCTCGGAATCAGTTTCGTATGCCATGTTGAGGACTCCTCGTGTGCATTAAGTCAATACTGTTTATAAAACTACACTCTGTGACATCTGTAAACCAGTGAAACAGCTGGGAATCTCTCCCTGCCTTGAATTTTGGGTGGTTTCAGCGGTCATTGAGTTTCTTAGTTGAGAGATTAACCCATTTTCTATCAGCTAAGTAAGTTTTTAAAAATTTTCTAGAAATTATTCCTTTTCCCCGGGAACGACGAGGACCGGGCGGCCAGCATTCTTCAGCAACGCGTCAGAGGTCGAGGCGGTAAACAGACCACGCAAGCCAGTCACACCGCGAGTGCCGGAGATAATCACGCCCGCATCGAGGTCGTGAGCTGCATCGACGATGGCCGACCAGATAGTAGTTTCAGTCTCTACCAAGTAGGGCTCCGCGACGAAGCCGGCCTCAGCGGCAATCTGCACACCCTCACGGCAAATACGGACGGCCTCGTCGTGAGCGGGATCGCCGTCTTCAGTAGTGGCGTCCCAGTCGGGCTGCATCATGCCAGAGGCGCCAGCAGTGCGTGCTGCAGCACGCTGTAGAGGCTCCCAGGCCGTCAGAATGTAGGCCTTCTTAACGCGCAGCAGTTTTCCGGCGTAGGCCAGCGCCCGCTTGGCTTCGTCGGAGCCGTCGTAGGCAATGAGCATGGAATCAGAAATCGGTTCAACCATTTTCGAGTTCAATCCTTACGTCAGAGATAGCCGAAAAACTGTCAATAGATACAGAAAAAGAGATGTCGCTGTAATCCAGGATAGGACAACAGCGACATCGAGTACGTCAATCTTTAAAGCTACTCCGAACGAGCGGCTTGAATCAGCTAGAGAGTCATTAACAGGAAGCGGTAACGTCCATTGTTATGGCAGCAGAACAAAATCCAGGGCAACCTCAACCAAAAGCTTCTGGGGCCTCGAAGAATGTCATCGCGCTCAGCGTTCCCGTTCTTGTTATCGCCGTAATCGTTGCGGCGCTGAACTTGCGCCCGAGTATTGCGTCGATTGGTCCGGTGCTCGATCAGCTCCTCTCCGACCTCGGCGCATCCTCCGCCTTTGGTGGTCTGATTACGGCCATTCCGGGGCTCGCGTTTTTCGCGATTGGGTTGTCCGCGGTGTCCGTCGGCAAGCGGATGGGCTTAAGCGGCGCGCTTACACTGTCTGCGACGTTGCTATTCGTCGGCCTTGCGGTGCGCCCGTGGGTGAGCAGCATCTGGCTATTCCTGTTGTTTACCGCGTTGTCGGTTGCGGGCATTGCACTGGGAAATGTGCTGCTACCTGCGTGGATTAAGGTGCACGGCGGTCGCCAAACGGTCGTGCTGATGATGCTGTACTCCAGCATGCTTGCCCTCGGCGGTGGACTGGGGCCGGCGACGGCATTTTTGATTAGCGATTCTCCCGAGACATCTGCAGGTGGTATCGAAATGTGGCGCTGGGCGCTTGCCGCATGGGCAATCACCGCCCTGGTGCAGCTCGTCGTGTGGTTGCCGCTGTGTGCACGCATCGGATTCGACTACCCGAAGGCGCCGGTCAGTGCCTCGGCAAGCACACCAATCTGGAAGTCACCGACAGCCATTGCGCTGGCAGTTTTCTTCGGCGTGCAGTCGATGAACGCCTACGTGCTCATGGGCTGGATGCCGAAAATGCTTATCGACGCAGGCATCAGCGTAAACATAGCCACTGCAGCGTCCATGATTGTTCAAGGGCTGGGCATCATCGGCGGTTTGCTGATGCCGCCGCTGATTGCACGGCTCCGCACCATGTCCTACGTCGCCTTTGGTCTCGGCTGCCTTTTCTTCCTCGGGTATGCGTTGATGATTCTGATCGACCAGCGGGGAGCGGCGGAAACTGGTGTGGGGTACGCCATTGGCGCTGCATTCCTGCTGGGTGTAGGTGGTTTTTGTTTCCCCATGGCCATCGCGCTGATTCCGGGCCGCACGCGCAGCCATGAGCTGACCGCGCGACTGTCCGGCTTCGTGCAGCCAATCGGCTACATTTTCTCCGCAGTCGGGCCATTCCTGGTGGGTGTGGCCGCTGGAACGACGGAAGCGTGGACGCCGATTCTGGTCGTGCTGCTTGGCACCACGGTGGTGCTAGCAGTGCTTGGGTTGATTGTCGGTCGGCCAACGTACATTGATGACGAACTGGCCGATCGAGGTATCGGCGAAAAGAAGCCGGGACGTATTCAGCTCGACTGAATTTAGGGGAGTTAGCTCCACTGTATTTGGACACGGGCCAACTTAGCTTTGAACCTATGACAAAGAAAACGAATTTAATCGCGCTGGCCTGGAGTTTTATTCTCGGACTGCTGTTCATTCCGGGATTGATTGTCTCCGCTTTTCTTCTGCCCTGGATTCCGCTCATTGGCCGCGGTGCCGATTGGCTCTCCCGCTGGGCAGCATCGTGGTCCGGCACCCCAATCGCCAACCGCGTGACCAATCGCTGGTTCGACATCCGCAACTTCGTCAACCTGCTCGTGCAGTTGGCCATTGGCTTTGTCACCTTCACAGCGTGGGTCGGCGGCGGGTTCACTGTCGGAGTGCTCTTCGCTGCACCATTCCTGGTTGATGAAGTGCAGTTTTTCAGCTGGACTCTGACTGACCCCACACAGAAAATCGGGGTTGCCTGGGTTTTCGCCATCGTCTTTTTGGTGCTGACCATCGCCATCAACCTCGGTGCCGGCCTGCTGTCCATTTGGCTCTCTCGCGTCATCCTCGCACCATCCAGTGAGGAAGTCAGCCAGTCCCGCGATGTGCTCATCGACTCCTTCTCAGGCGAGCGCCGTCGCATTGAGCGCGAGCTTCACGACGGTCCGCAGCAACACCTGACCGCCTTGAAACTCAACATCGCTGCTGCTCGCATGGGTAAGACTGAAGAAGAAGTAGCCGAGGCGCTCTCCGCCGCCGACCGCAATGCAACGCAGGCTCTTGCGCAGCTGCGCTCCGTGGTGCTTGGCATTGCCCCGCCAGTGCTTTTCGAAAATGGCTTAGTCGCAGCAGTAGAGGAATTGGCAGCGCACTCTGGCATGGAGGTTTCTGTTCGTGAGGACGGTGTCTCCGACTTCGGCCCGATTGATGAAACCACAGCGCTGCTCGCTTACCACTGCGCAGCGGAGGGGCTGACCAACGCCACCAAGCATGGCCATGCCGATCGAGCTGATATCACTCTCGCGGTTCAGGCTCCGAAGAAGGCGCTCGTGTCCCATCTGGGTACGCTTACGGTCACTGTGCACGACAATGGCGAAGGCCTGGAAAAACCAACGAGTGCAGACGCTGTAGACGTCGTAAAGCATGACAGTGGAACCGGCATTGCGGGCCTGCGCGAACGGGCGGCAGCGCTCGGTGGAACCGTGGAACTCACCAACGCCGACGGTGGAGCCCAATTGCTGCTGGAACTGCCGATTCGCCAAGGAAGGACGCGATGAAAGTACTGCTGGCAGAGGACTCCGTACTCCTGCGCGAGGGGCTGACCGGCCTGCTGCGGGCACTGGGGCACGAGGTCGTCGCCGTCGGCGATGCAGATCAGCTGCTCGCCACCGCCGAAGAGCAGGCGTTCGATGTCATCGTCACCGATGTCCGGATGCCGCCGAACATGCGTGACGACGGACTGCTCGCGGTCTCCACACTTCGCCAGGTCAACCCCGACCAGCCGGTTGTCGTGCTCAGCCAATACGTGGCGGCCAGCTACCTGGATTGCCTGCTGCAGCATGGTGGCTTTGGGTACTTGCTGAAAGAACGTGTCTCAGATGTCGAGCACTTCGTCGCAGTACTGGAAGAGGTCCGCGGCGGCGGTACCGTGGTCGATCCTGAAGTGGTTTCGACGCTACTGGCCGCAAAGCAGGACGGCATCGCCGAGCTGACTCCACGTGAGCGCGAAGTGCTCGACCTGATGGCGCAGGGGCTCAGTAATAAGGAAATGGAAAAACGCCTGGTACTAACCGCAGGCGCTGTGAGTAAACATGTGGCGAATGTGTTTTTAAAGCTCGGCTTCCAACCGGAAGATAACAACCGTCGTGTCAAAGCAGTGTTGCGGTGGCTGAGATATACCGCGCCATCGACTTAGGCTTTGCCGTTGTCTTTGGTATAAACCGTGCCCGCGCAAAAGCCCCGCACGTAGGCAAAAGCCCCGCACCGACTCCTCCGAAACTGGAGTCGAGGCGGGGCTTATGGCTGTCTAGCTGGTGCTACTTGGCTTCAGTAGCTACCTCAGTTGTAGTGGTCACCTCAGCATTTCCGAACTGCTTATTGAGGTTCTCACCCTCCACATCCACGGATGGGAGGATCTTGTCCAACCAGCGCGGAATCTTCCAGGCGCGCTCGCCGAGCAGGAACATCATGGCCGGGATGAATGTCATGCGGACGATGAAGGCATCGAAGAGAACTGCGGCTGCCAGGGCAAAGCCCATGACCTTAATGAACGGTTCATCCATCAGGATGAAGGCGGCGAACACCGAAATCATAATCAGTGCCGCAGCGGTGACCACGCGAGCACCGTGTTTGAAACCGTTGGACGTTGCATTAGCAGCTGTCTTGCCGTGCGCCCAGCCCTCACGCATACGGGTAACCAGGAACACCTGGTAGTCCATGGCCAGGCCGAAGACGATACCAATCAGCATGATCGGCAGGAAGGAAATCAGCGGCTGCGGGTCATCGATGATGCCCAGGGCGCCCTCCTGCCACAGAGCCACCGTGACACCAAAGGTTGCGGCCACAGACAGTGCGAAGCCGAGAGCTGCCACCAGTGGTACCCAGATGGAGCGGAAGACGAGCATCAACAGCAGGAAGGCCAGGACCAGCACGATGCCGATGTAGGGCAACAGCACGTCGGAAAGCCGCTGCGAGATGTCCTCGTACATGGGCGAAACACCGGTGATGGAGTAGCGGGCGCCCGTGTCCTCGTTGTACTTGTCCTCTGTATCGCGGATGGACTGCAGCAGGTCAGCAGCGCGGTCATCGGTCGCGCTGTACGCCGGGGTGATTAGAACCTGGGCGGCATCACCGAGATCGCTCGGATCCTGCGGATTGCCATTGGTGGCGATGACCTGAGCATTTACCACACCATCGACGCTCTGCAGCTCCGTCAGGGCAGCCATCATGGCGTTCTGCTTTTCCGGTGCGGCGAGATCCTTGTAGTCCACCAGCGCAATCATCGGGGAGTTGCGGCCGGGGCCGAAAGCGTCTTCGGTCATTTCGTAGGCCGTGCGGTTAGGAGTGCCCTTGGCCATCATGCCGTCAGAAGGCATGGCCAAACGGAGGTTGGTAGCCGGGATGGCCAGCAGGATTAGGACAACTGCCGTGCCCAGGACGAACGCCAGCGGACGCTTGCGCACGATGCGGACCCACTTCAGGCCCATGGTCGGGGTGTCGTTCTCCGGGTCCGGTGCCTTCACAAATGGCGCGCGACCGGCGAAAACCTTGGTGCCGAACAGGCCGAGAATAGCCGGCAGCAACGTGATGGCAACGAGCACCGCCATAGCGACGGTAAATGCTGCGGCCAGCGCCATTGCGGTCAGGAACGGGATGTTGATGATCGACAGTGCCGCAAGAGCAATCAGCACGGTGAGGCCTGCGAATACCACTGCGGAACCAGCCTTGCCGACGGCCAGGCCCGCCAGATGTGCACGCTCCTCGCGTGGGATTTTCTTGAGCTCGGCGGCCAGTTCCTTCGGCTCAAGGTTCGAGCCATCGACGTGTGCAACCAGCTCGTTGCGGAAGCGAGCCACGATAAACAGCGCGTAGTCGATGCCGACAGCCAGACCAATCATCGACGCCAGCGTCGGTGTCATGGTGGAGATGGTGTCGGTGAAAGCGGTGGCGGCGAAGATGCCCGCCATGCCAATTCCCAGGCCGATGACAGCCGACAGCAGCGGCAGTCCAGCGGCGACGAAGCTTCCGAAGGCAACAATGAGCACGATTGCGGCCACGATGATGCCGATAATCTCCGCAGTGGCGGAAATCTCGCTCATTTGGAACGCGTTACCGGACCAGGCGACGTTCAGATCGCCCTTGTGCTTTTCGACGGTTTCCGTGAACGCATCCCGGACTCCACTTTCGATATCCATGCTGGTCGCAGCATCGAAAGTCACGGAAATGGTGCCGGTGGTCTTATCGGCACTCAGTGGGGAGACGGCCTCCAGGTTCGAATTGATCTGCTCCTCAGGGAATCCCTGAGCTTGCATTGCCGGGATGGCCTGCTGCTTCATCCCCTCAGCCGCCATGATGGGCGGGACAATTTCTTCGGTCTTCGTCAGCCCTTCGGTGCTCCGCATTGCGGCGACGAGCTCATCGACCTCGCCTGCAATAGCTGGGTCCTCGAGGGTCTTGCCTTCTGGAGCTTGAATGACCACAGTGCCCGTGGGTGCGCTTAGCTGATCTTCATCGGTGGCAAAGCGCTGCTGAATCTCTTCTTGAGTTTCAACTGACTCAAGGCCGGGAAAGGTGAAGTTCTCAGACGTGCCGCTGTACAGCGTTGCCGTCGCGGTACCCATGCCCGCGATGAGCAGCAGCCATACAATGAGGAATCGCCAGCGGTGAAGATAAGCGGATCTACCGATTTTGTACAAAAAGGAAGCCATAGCAGTAACACTTACATGATTTCAGAAGTAGTTTCTAATGGGTTTGTGCTGTGCAAGAGTGTTACTCGGATGTGCTAATCGGAGTTGTTTGGTTGTTGTGGTACCGCGGGATGTAGCTGAAAACAGCGGAAACAAAAATGAGGCTCAGCTTGACGCTGAGCCTCATTGGGCGGAGCCGATGACGGGAATCGAACCCGCGCCGCCTGCTTGGGAAGCAGGAGTTCTACCATTGAACTACATCGGCACACAGTAGGCGGAATGATTAAAAGCACGCCACGGGATTGGCACAGTAGGTGTGGCATGCAGGCAATCAGTCGCCCTCTGTAACTTCAATGTAGCACTCTCGATTCGTGTCGAAAAAATTGGTCTTGAAGACCCTCTGTCCGTCTTTTCGGGTTAATCGCTGATCTCCTTGTAGGACCTTATCCAGTCCTTCCCGGGGGATTCAGTGCGGGCATATCCTGTAACCCGCACACGCTGTGTATTACAGAGCGGTTAAGCTGGTCTATGTGTTGCTCTCAGATCGTGATATTCGTGCCGCTATCGATGCCGAAGGCTCCGGCCATCTCGGCATTGATCCTTTTGACCCGAAGATGATTCAGCCTTCGTCCATCGACGTGCGTCTGGACAAGTTCTTCCGAGTTTTTAACAACTCGCAGTACACGCACATCGATCCGAAGTTGCCGCAGGAAGAACTGACGTCCCCGCACGAGGTTCCAGAAGGGCAGCCCTTCATTCTTCACCCGGGCGAATTCGTCCTGGCATCGACCCTGGAGTACTTCACTATTCCTCCGCACCTAGCAGGCCGCCTGGAAGGTAAGTCTTCGCTGGGGCGTCTGGGCCTGGCAACGCACTCGACCGCCGGCTTTATTGACCCAGGGTTTTCAGGCCACATCACGCTGGAGCTATCCAATGTGGCGAACTTGCCTATCGCACTGTGGCCGAACATGAAGGTCGGCCAGCTGGCACTGTTCAAGATGTCCTCGCCGGCAGAGGTGCCTTACGGTTCCGGCAAGCTCGGTTCGAAGTATCAGGGGCAGCGCGGCCCGACGCCGTCGCGTGCGTACCTGAACTTCCGCGATGAGGAATAAGGCACCTGAAACTCGGGATATGAACTCGGAATATAAATGAATTGTGAATAGCCCCGAGTGAATTCTCGGTGAAGAAATGGAAACAATTGTTCAATAAAGAGTTTTCGCAGGTGAAAAGCCTAAATATGGGCCTTTAGTTCACACCATTTAAGGGTTAAATCGGCTTGATGGCCTTTTATCTTTCGATAAATAATAGCCCTTATGCGTATTACGGTTATTGGTACGGGTTACCTAGGCGCCACTCATGCCGCGGCGATGGCGGAGTTAGGCCACGAGGTTCTCGGCGTAGATGTTGATCCCGCCAAGATTGAGGCATTGTCCGCAGGCCAAGTTCCTTTCTTTGAACCCGGCTTGCCCGAACTGCTAAAGAAGCACGTTGAGTCGGGGCGACTACGTTTCACCACTAACTACGACGAGGCTGTTGAATTTGCGAACGTCCACTTCGTAGGTGTCGGAACTCCGCAGGTCAAGGGCTCGTACGCAGCCGATGTTCGCTATGTGGACGCGGCTATTACCGAATTGGCTAAGCGCGTCGTCGGCAAGCATCTAGTGTTTGGTAAGTCCACTGTGCCCGTCGGTACCGCACCGCGCCTGCAGGAGCTAGCTGCGAAGATGATCGGTGAGCGCGCCGCAGCCGGTGATGAGCAGTTGAAGAACACCAGCCTCGAGATCGCCTGGAACCCGGAGTTCCTGCGCGAGGGCTTCGCGGTAAAGGACACCCTGGAGCCGGACCGTGTGGTGCTGGGCACCCAGAAGCCGGGCATGATCCTCAATGGTGCTGGTCAGGAGGTCGAGTCAATCGCTGAGGACAGCCTGCGCGAGTGCTTCGGTCCTATCTTCGAGCGCGAGACGCCGCTTATCGTCGCGGACACTGCCACCGCAGAGCTGGTGAAGGTGTCGGCGAATGCATTCCTCGCCACCAAGATTTCCTTCATCAACGCGGTCTCCGAAATCTGTGAGGTCACAGGTGCGGATATCACCACGCTTGCCGACGCCATCGGTATGGATGCCCGAATTGGCCGCCGCTTCCTCAACGCGGGTCTGGGCTTCGGCGGCGGTTGCCTGCCGAAGGATATCCGCGCATTCATGGCCCGCGCCGGTGAGCTGGGCGTTGACCAGGCGCTGACCTTCCTGCGTGAGGTCGATGCGATTAACATGCGTCGCCGTGAAAAGACCGTTGACCTGGTGCGTGGTAGCTTCGGCGGCTCGCTGCTCGGCCACACCGTGACCGTGCTGGGTGCGGCTTTCAAGCCGAACTCTGACGATGTGCGTGACTCCCCGGCGCTGTCGATTGCTGGTTCGCTGTCTCTGGCGGGCGCTTCGGTGAGTGTTTATGACCCGCAGGCCATGGAGAACGCCAAGAAGAATTTCCCGACCTTGGAGTACGCACCGAGCATCGAAGCTGCCCTGGAAGGCACGGAGATGGTTGTCGTCGCCACCGAGTGGCAGCAGTTCCGCGACATCGACCCGGTGGCTGCGAAGAAGCTGGTCAAGCGTGCAGCAGTGCTCGACGGCCGCAACTGCCTGCCAGCCGACCAGTGGCGTGCCGCAGGCTGGGATGTCACCTGCCTCGGCCGCGGCTAAATGCTAGCCGCCCTCGAGCGCTTCGGAAACTTCATACCCTCCGGGGCCACGGTATAGGCGGCGATGAGGGTGGTAATCGGCACTGCGAGTACCAAAGCCACCGCACCGATGGTGGAACGCAGCAGCTCTGTGGCCACGACATCGGAGGTCAACGACTGCATCAGCGGCCGGTCGGAGACGCTTAACAAAATCGATAGCGGCAGTGCGGTGCCGAGGTACGCCAGTACCAGTGTGTAGACCATCGACGCGATGTGGTCGCGACCGACGCGCATTGCCGAGCGGAAGACCTCCATAGGCCGCGACCGCGGAGCTGCTTCGTAAAGCTCCTGGACGGTCGAGGCCTGGGCGATGGTGACGTCGTTAAGCACGCCCAACGCGCCGATGATGAATCCCGCCAGAAGCAGACCTGTGACGGAGACGTCAGGCAGGTAAAGCTGAATGAGCAGGTTGTCCTCGTTGCCGAGACCACGTAGCTGTGACGTGGAGATTGCGAGGTTGGCCAGGCCCGCCGCCAACACCATCGTGGTGAGTGTTCCCGCCAGTGCGGAAGCTGACTTCCAATTGATGCCATGTACGAGGAAGAGCACCGGGAAGAGGATCGCCGCGCCCGCCGTGATGGCTAAGGCCACAGGATCGCCACCGCGTAGCAGTGCCGGAACCAGGAATCCCATCACTGCGGCCAGCGTGATGCCAAGACCAATGAGGCTCAAGACTCCGCGAGTCATGCCGACGAGGATGATGAGCAGCACCGCTGCGCCGAGCCACATCCAGATGGTCGTGGTGCGATCCATGTCCAGGAAGGTGTAGGTGTTGCCGATGCTAGCGGTGTCGACAACCTGATCGGGCGCGAGGTCGACGACATTAGTGTCGGTGGCAGGAGCAGGAGCTTCGGGGGCAGCGGGGGCAGCGGGGACTTCTGCGTCGGATTCAGGTGCTGGTTCCTGCTCCGGGGCTGGAGCTGGTGCCGGAGCCTCTGCATCAGGAGCAGGCTCACCCTCTGCGCCCTCAGGGGCAGGCGCGGGAACAACGCCGGGAGCCGGTGTCATCAACCCCGGATCCGGCACGGCACCATTGTCGACAGCTCCGGTACCGGCCGCGTTTGGACGGTGAATTGCCAGGACGACCTTGTCTCCCTCCTCCAGCTCAATCTCGCCGGGAAGGCCGGATGCTTCCAGCAGAGTCTTCTTGCCCTCGTCTGGACCCGAGGTCAGCTCAATGACCGAGAGCTGGCACTTCGGCGCCGCGGGGTCATTGAGGGAGGCCGCCAGTCCTGGCCGCGGCTGGTCATCGAAGACGCGTCCGTTGTCAGGCGAATTGCACGCGCCGACGCTGTGCTTTACGACGGTTCCCTTAACCGTCTCTGCAGCTGACGTCTGTGACTGCAGGAATCCCGGCCCTGGGCTCGGAGCTTCACCCGATGGCCAGAGCCCAATCACTGCGAGGAAAGTGGCAATACCAGCAACTGTGAGAACTGTGGCCAGCAAGCGACGTGCTCTTGTGGGGTTGTGCCGCGGTTTCGTTGGTTTTGGTTTGGCTTGCGCAGGTTCGTTTTGCCGTGCCGGTGCTGGTTTTGAATGTGCGGCAGGCTCTGCATGTCGTGCTGGGGCAGCCGAAGTTGCAGAGTTGGGTTGATTCGCGGTATTGACAGCCCGGAACCGGCCGGTAGGGGAGCCGCTGTTCGAGTTCTTCAGTACGTCGAGATGCGCACCTATGTCGGAACCCGGAGCAACGCGAAAAGGTTGCTGGTTGTCAGAGTTCATTGAATCTTTTGAATGCCTGCCCACCCTTAATAACCTAATCGCTGCACCAGCACCGGAAGGCGTACCGCCATTCCGGCGCGCCGAGCCGTAGTCATCAGCGCTATGGCCCACCTATCGATGCAATACTCACTCATCGATGCGCTCCAGTGTGTCCATAAGTGAATAGCGCATCGATATGTGAGAAGGGCAGAACCAGTAGCGTGCGCAACCTTAAGTACTGCTATTGCTTGTAGCTGACCAGGAAGTTGCCTAGGCGCTCGATAGCTTCCTTCAGGTCGCGTGCCCACGGCAGGGTGACAATTCGGAAGTGATCCGGCGTCGGGTAGTTGAAGCCAGAGCCGCCGACCATCAGGATCTTCTCTTCACGCAGGATGTCGAGCATCAGCTTCTCGTCATCGTGAATTTCGTAGACGTTCGGATCCAGCTTCGGGAATGCGTACATTGCTCCCATCGGCTTCACGCAGCTTACGCCCGGAATTGAGGTCAGTCCCTCGTAGGCGACATTGCGCTGCTCCAGCAGGCGACCGCCTGGCAAGATCAAGTCCTCGATGGACTGGTAGCCGCCGAGTGCCACCTGAATGCCGTGTTGAGCAGGGACATTCGGGCATAGACGGGTGCTGGCCAGCAAGTTGATGCCCTCGATAAAGCCCTCTGCGTGGCGCTTCGGGCCAGTCAGCACCATCCAGCCCGCGCGGTAACCGGCCACACGGTAGGTCTTGGACAAGCCGTTGAAGGTGATACAGAGCAAATCCGGGGCCAAGGAGGCAGTGGAAATGTGCTCTGCATCGTCGTAGAGGATGCGGTCGTAGATTTCGTCGGAAAGCAGCAGGAGTGAGTGCTCACGAGCGATATCGACGATGGCTTCGAGCGTCTGGCGTGTGTAGACCGCGCCGGTCGGATTGTTCGGGTTGATGATGACAATAGCCTTCGTGCGATCCGTCACCTTCGAGCGAATGTCTTCGACATCCGGGGCCCAGTTATTCTCCTCATCGCACGTGTAGTGGACGGCCTTGCCGCCGGCGAGGGTGGTTGCTGCAGTCCAGAGCGGGTAATCCGGAGCTGGAATGAGGACCTCATCGCCCTCGTTGAGCAGCGCCTGCGTGGTGATGGAAATCAGCTCGGAGACGCCGTTGCCCAGCCAGACGTCGTTGACGTCGAAACGGGGGAAGTCCGGGTCCATCTCATAGCGCGTGACGACGGCACGGCGTGCGGAGTAAATACCCTTGGACTCGGAGTAGCCCTGTGCGTGGGGGAGGGCGCGGACCATGTCCTGCACGATGGTGTCAGGTGCATCAAAGCCGAACTTTGCCGGATTGCCGGTGTTGAGCATCATGATGCGGTGGCCGTCGGCCTCCATCTGTTCGGCGAGAGTAGTCACCGGACCGCGAATGTCGTAGAGGACGTTCTGCAGCTTGGAGGATTGGTCCAGTGTCTTCAGTGGAGTGCGGCGAGGTGCCCTGATGTTTCCACGACGGGCGGCAACACGGGCAGCACGGGACTGCTCGGCCTGAGCGGCCTGCGCAGCCTGAGCGTCCTGCGTTGTCTCGTTGGTGGTTTCGGTGCCCTGGGAAGTGTCTTTACTGGAACTCACCTGTCTAAGCATGCCACTTTTTTGCTCCCGCACCATGCTTTTCTCACAGCGGGGGCAGATTAATTGCACATTGATTGCGCAAAAGCGCCCTGCATGAGGATGCAGGACGCTTTACTGGGGTGCGGGCAGCTGGGGTTCTGGCTGCTAGTTACTGCTTAACTGCGGAGCCGTCGATCTGCAGGGAAATCTCGTTGCCAAGGAGCAGGCCGCCAGTCTTAATAGGAGCGTTGTAATCGATGCCGAAATCGGTGCGGTCAATCTTGGTGGCTGCCTCGAAGCCAACGCGAGTCTGACCCCATGGGTCTTCAGCGGAGCCGAAAATGTCGACATCCAGGGTGACCGGCTTGGTGATGCCGTTGATGGTTAGGTCGCCGGTAACGGTGGCCTTTTCTTCGCTCTGGAGCTCGATAGCGGTGGAAACGAATTCGAAGGTCGGGTTTTCGTCGGTGCCGAAGAAGTCCTTCGAGCGCAGGTGGTTGTCGCGCTCTTCATTGTTGGTGTTGATGGAGTTCGCCTGAATGGTCGCCTTTGCCGTGGAATTCTCCGGCTTGTCGGCATCAAAATTAATAACGGACTCAAACTCAGTGAACTGACCGTGGACCTTAGTGATCATTGCGTGACGAACGGTGAATCCAACGGTGGAGTGCTGTGCATCAAGAACGTAGTTGCCAGACTGAAGAGCCATAGTGAATCTCCTAAAAGTTAAAAGTATCTCGAATGTTTCGAAGTATTTTTGTCCGCCGGAACCAACTTCCGGTGTTGACGTGTCAACGATAACTCTAGATGTGATGATGTGTCAACAAAGGTCAAAGAAAATGCCGAATATTTTTTAGAAGCGCACATCCGGTCGGGCGATCGGTTCGGGGTTTTGTCATGGCTGGGCGAGGCTCCTTTGGTTGGAGGCGGTTCATATGGAGTCGTTTTAAGTGCTTATGCCCAGCATAACAGGCGTTGACATGTCAACAACTGCTATTTAGGATTGAGAATTATGCAATTCGGAATTTTTACAATTGGCGACGTCACAAAAGATCCCACGACTGGACAAATCCCTACTGAACATGAGCGCATTAAGGCAACTGTCGCCCTAGCGAAGAAGGCCGAAGAGGTCGGCCTCGATGTATTTGCTACTGGCCAGCACCACAATCCACCGTTTGTGGCACCGGCGAATCCG
This sequence comes from Corynebacterium jeikeium, assembly GCA_003955985.1. NCBI lineage: Bacteria > Bacillati > Actinomycetota > Actinomycetes > Mycobacteriales > Corynebacteriaceae > Corynebacterium > Corynebacterium jeikeium. The sequence goes on along the minus strand of CP033784.1, from coordinate 2,364,581 downwards.
CCGATTTTATTAGCCAACCTCGCAGCACAGACCGAAAATCTGATTCTGTCGACTTCGACAACGCTGATTACCACCACCGACCCCGTGCGCATCGCCGAGGATTACGCCTACCTCCAGCACCTTTCCGAAGGTCGCATTGATCTCATGATGGGCCGCGGCAACACCGGGCCTGTTTATCCGTGGTTTGGCAAGGATATTCGCAAGGGAATTCCGCTGGCCATCGAGAACTATCACCTGCTGCGCACCCTTTGGCGTGAGGAGAATGTGGATTGGCAAGGTCAATTCCGCACTCCGCTGCAGTCATTTACGTCCACACCGCGCCCGCTCGACGGTGTAGCACCTTTCGTGTGGCACGGCTCAATCCGCTCCACTGAGATTGCTGAGCAGGCCGCCTTCTATGGGGACGGCTTCTTCCATAATCACATTTTCTGGAATATCGAGCACACCACAGCCATGGTCAATCTCTACCGCCAGCGCTATGAGCACTACGGTCATGGTGCTGCTGATCAGGCAATCGTCGGGCTTGGCGGTCAGGTCTTCGCCGCTGAGACGGAGAAGAAGGCCAAGGAGATTTTCCGCCCATACTTCGACAATGCCCCGGTCTATGGACATGGGCCATCTCTGGAAGAATTCGAGAACATCACTCCACTGACCGTCGGCACGCCTGAGCAAATCATCGAACGTTACCTGGGCTATGCAGACGCCGTTGGCGACTACCAGCGTCAGCTCTTCCTTATCGATCACGCCGGCCTGCCGCTGGAAATGGCGTTGGAGCAGGTTGAAATCCTGGGAACCGAAATCGTTCCGGTCCTGCGTGAAGAGTTCGAGCGCCGCCGTCCGGCGCACGTGCCTTCCGACCCGCCGACGCACGCCTCGCTGGTTGCCGAGGGCGCAGATTCCCCGCACCTTCTCGTCCGCCCGGCTGAAAGGAATCAGTAGTGAAAAAGCTCGTCGTCGTAAGTGCCGGTGTTTCCGATCCATCAACCACGCGCATCCTTGCCAATCGCATCGCGGAAGCTGTTAACGTGCAGGTCTCCAAGCGCGGCGAAGGCCTCGAGATCGAGTACGTCGAGCTGCGCGAACTCGCTGTCAGCCTCGGCACGGCGATGTCCACAGGGCTTTACGACGAAAAATTGCGCGCCGCCCTCGATACTGTCAGCGGTGCTGATGGATTGATTGCCGCGACCCCGGTGTTCGCAGCATCCTACTCGGGGCTGTTCAAAATGTTTTTCGACGCCCTGGATAAGGATGCGCTGACCTCCATGCCGGTCATTATTGCTGCGACGGCTGGCACAGCGCGGCATTCATTGGTGCTGGAGTATGCGATGCGTCCGCTGTTTAGCTACCTTCGCGGCACCGTTATGCCGACTGCTGTATTTGCAGCCACTGAGGACTTTGGCGCTGGCGATGGTGCCGGAAATGGCGCCGGCGGAGTGTCCGGCGCGGAGATGAACAATCGCGTCGTGCGTGCAGCTCGTGAGCTTGCCGAGTACCTTGTCGGTGTTCGCTCGGCAGTAGTCGGTTTTGGTCCAGATTTTGGGAACGAAGCTGAAGAAAAGGGTGCAGCGCATTCAGCGGGCGGGGCCAGCGAGGGGAATCAGGGTGCCAGCGCGCCGAACAGGCGACGCAGTACAAACACGCGGGTGGATACTAACGTCACGGATTTTGCCACGCTGCTAGAGGGGCTCGACGGTACCGCGAAGTAGCCGTGCGCTCACGTGAAGGGAGGGCAGGGGAGGGCGGCGTCAGCGCTCTTTAGCGGCACCACGGCAGGTTGTAGTAGTCGCAAGAGAAGGTATCGGAAAGAGCGTATTCCTTAACCTGCAGGTCGTCGCTGCTGGTCGTAGCTGTCGGTGCTGCGGTAGCGGCCGGGGCGCCGGTCAGCGCGCCCAGGGAAAGTGCTGCGGATGCAATGGTGGTAGCAAGAACAGAAGTGCGTCGAAACATTAGGTAGTACTCCGAAAGATATCTGCCTCGGCAAAGTGTCAGGGCTTTGTGGACTGCCGGACTTCGCCAGTGATTAATAAAGAAATCATAACTATTTAATCAAGAGTGTGAAGTGTGGAGGTCTCTCTACCTGCCCGCGCCTGGGGGTGGCCATTCGGCTACTCTCTGGTGTCTTTATGTAGGTGGGCTAGTGGCCGAAATGTTGATTGTCTAGTACCAAGTGGCCGACCGAGGCATTTTTGAATTGGTTCAAAAGGTGTAGTTCTAATGCGTTTAAATTGATCGCCGAAATCTTATTGTGGCGCCCATAATCGCTGGTCAGGGTCAATTAGATGTCGTATTTTCGCGTGGCAGAAATCGGTGAGATTCCATTTTTACTATGTGGATAATTGCTGCGGCCGTCGTAAAGCCAGTCGAAAATTTTCCATTACAAAACGCTGAATTTCGACTTACCTTTGCAGGTGTCAGTTCAAGTATTTCCTTACGAGTTGCTCGTCACATCCTGAAAGGATTTCGCCGTGAAGAAGACCCTGCTCTCCGGCTCCATTGCAGCCCTGGTTACCATGTCCTCGCTGGCTGTCGCCCCGATGGCCGAAGCTGCCCCAGCCCCTACCCCGGGCACCGTCGGTGGCACCTGCTCCGTTGAAGGCCAGTCCGGCCAGTCCCTGAAGATCACCGGCTCGAAGTTCGAGGTCGAAGGTACTGCGACTGTCGCTAACTACGGCGACACCGACCTGCCGCTGACCCAGACCCTGAAGGAGGGCAAGACCAAGTCCTGGAATGTCGGCGGTTCGGTCGACTTCGACCTGCTCAAGCTCTTCCATGTCACCTTTAGCGCCGGCTACCAGTCCACTCAGACCTGGGAAGTTGGCCAGACCCTCGGCCCGTACCCAGTCAAGCCTGGCTACACCGGTGTTCTGGAGTATGGCTTCCTGAACCAGTCCTTCGAAGGTACTCACCTGACCTGTAAGGGCGGAAAGTGGATCGACGCAGGTCGTCCGTACTGGGGCACCATCCCGAAGGAGCGCCACATTCGCGTTTCCATGCGCGCCAACGAAGCTGATCGCTCCGTCGACGGTGCTGCTCCGGCACAGGTCAAGGAGTACGCCGTCTAAGACGGGCTGAGCCTCTTTAAGACCTCGAAGCAGAAGGAAGTTTCTCCATGTTGAGCCTGAAAAAGAAGGCCCTGGCCTGCGCGGTGATGGGTGCAAGTCTTCTTGCACCAGGCATCGTTGGACAGGCCGCGGCGACCCCGCTGACCCAGACCCCTGACCAGGATGAGCACCACACCGGTTTCACCAATACGGATAAATGTGACCCGGTCAAGGATGCCAAGCGTCACCCCTGGGAACAGTGGATTACCGACGAATGGGACCGCTACAACGGCACTAACTCATTCACCAACCGCACTGACCGCCCTATTCAGTACACCCTCGAGGTGACAGAGGGAGTCAACGAGTCTGTGAAGGCCATGAGCTCCGGAAATATGTGGGACGTGTTCCTCCACGGGGTGAAGAACAAGTACGGCATCGTCGAGGTCAGTCAGTGGTCGGTTGGCGACAAGCTGGGCCCGGTGACCGTCAACCCCGGTGAGACCGTTCGCGCAGACTACGGCGTGCACATGAAGTCCTTCATTGGCCGTGTTCGCACCTGTGACCAGAAGACCGGCCTGTGGCGCGGTGAGCCCTACTTCGGTGAGTACAACGGCAAGGGGCCGTCGACTCGCTTCGTGGTCTGGCACAAGACCACCAAGGAGGGCGAGCACCGTCAGCAGTGGGCGCCTGTCAGCGGTAACTCCGGTGACGGCGGCCCGGCATCCGCCACGATTAACGACTAGGAGCAGTTATGAAAAAGCGTGTTGTCGCCATGTGCTTGACGACGGTCTTTGCGCTCGGACTCGGTGCTCCGACAGCGGTGGCCGCCCCGAATCCAGGAGCCGGTGAACCGTTCGCGCCGGAGGAGTGGGTACCAGTGCCCAAGCCGGCGGCAGTTGACCGCGGTCCGGCACCGGGAACCACTTGTGAAGCTCCGGGTTCGGTGGCTGAGTTCGTGGAAATCACCGGCTCTCGCTACGACGTTGAGGGCGTTGTTTCTACGAAGAATGACATCGGTGATGAGCCGATTCCGCTGACGCAGACCATCAAGGAGTCCAAGACCAAGAAGTGGTGGACCAATATCTCTGTCAGTGTGAAGGTCAGCAAGGAGCTCAACCGCAAGTACTCCTGGGAATACTCCCGAGAGATGGTTTGGAGCCTCGGGCAGAAGATCGGGCCATACGAAGTACGCAAGGGTGAAACTGGTCGTCTGAGCTGGGGATTCCTGGTTGACGAGTTCGCCGGACAGACTGTTCGCTGCAACGCCAACTCGAAGACGTGGGAGCCAATTGGGCGCACCTACTTCGGTGTGGCTCCGCGCGAGCGACATGTCGAGGTGACCATCCAGTAGTTACACAGTTCTCTCTCCACACTCAGCACGGGTAAAAGGGGCATATTCGCGAAAGTGAATATGCCCCTTTTTGCTATCCATCTCGGGCCTGCAAAGGCTCAATTCAGAGCCGCTAACCGGCCAAATCTCAGAGCCCCTGGTTATTCTGCGGCAGCGGATGCCGGCGGGTGGAAGCCTGCGTCTATTGCTTTCAGCGCCAGGTCCAGGCGAGAGGTAGCTCCAAACTTATTGAACATGCTGGAGAGGTGCTTCTTGATAGTGCCCGGCGACTTGCCGAGTTCCTTGGCGATGTCGTGGTTTGACTTACCGCGGCAGATCAGGCCGAGAACCTCTCGCTCGGCTTGAGTGATCCTGTATGAGGAAATGTTGCGGGACGGCAGGGTTTTAATCAGCCGAGTCGCAGAAATCGGTGAGATGACGGTGCCGCCCTGGAAAACATCTTCAACGGTGCCAATGACGGATTCCGGGCGGGCAGTTTTGAGAATGTAGCCATTTCCGCCGAGACTCAAGATTTTCAGCATTGTTTCATCGGTATCAAATGAGGTGATAGCGATGAATTTCGGTGGATTCTCCACCTTCTTAATGCGCTCAAGTAGCTCAACGCCGTCCATGTTAGGCATATGAATATCGGTCAAAACTACGTCAACGCCACCACGGGCAATAATGTTGAGAGCCTCGTGGCCATCGCTGGCTTCATCGACCACGGTGATATGCGGTGCCTTCTTGAAATAGGTTCGCAGCGTCGAGAGTACAAGTGGGTCGTCATCGACAATGAGAACCTTAATGTCAGACATCCGCGAACCTTTCATAGAAGTTATAAAAACCGAACAATATCTGTCATCGTGTGATATTACTACGCTAACCAGGACTTTTCGAGAGATATCTTCGTCACAGGCGGCTACTGCACCAATCTTACGCTAGCGTAACCTACTGGTTGGTAGGTGGCATGTGGAGTTTGCAATTCCACACATTTCCTTCTCGTTCTGACGTGATGGAACCGTCCCACGGTCGCACTCGCCGATGCAGTGAGGAAAGCCCCAAACCGCTCGAGAGCATCGCCCGCGGCAGAAAATGCGGTAGCGCCTTCGATATCTGATTGCTGATGTCGAGCGTGAAGCCATCTTCCTCGTTGCTCAGCGCCAGAATGTGAACGTTCGTTTGCGGTTCGCCGTACTTCTGAATGTTCGTGCAGAACTCCGACAGCGCCGGCGAGATAACCTCTGAAATCTGCGTCAAAGAGGGCTCGGTTTCAATCTTCGTGGCCAGCGAAACGTTAAACCCAGCTTCCTGCAGTTCATCCTTGGCCTGTTGAAGCACCCTGCTCATGCTGGGGACTCGCTCATCCTGGCCGATAGCGGAGGTCAAAGAACTCTCGTCGTCAGCTGATTTCAGCAATGAAAGCAACTGGCGAAGCTGTAGCAGGCCTTCTCGGGAGGTCTCTGCGATGTCCTCCAGGGATTCTTCAAGTTTTTCATCGGTCCCTTCTCGCTCGATGGCGAGCGCCTGCGCCAGCATGGTTACGCGAGTAAAGGACTTGGCAGTGGAGTCGTGCAGTACGGTCGCCAACTCAAGGCGTTGCTCTTCCAGAGCGCGGTTAGATTCAATCGTTGCCCGCCGGCGTTGTTCTTTGTAGCGACTGCGCATCATGCCGATGGCGTAGGCAATTACAAAAAGCAGTGTTGTCACAAAGGTCGCGACATGGTCACGTGCGAAAGTACTTGTGTTGACGTCGTAGTTTGAGATCACCAACAAGAGCAACGCAGTGATTCTCGCCGGCATCTTGTTGTTGTTAGCACGCATCACTTCCACGATGAGAAGCGCGCAGAAAATCTGCATTGGAGCCTGCTCTGTGGGAAGGAAAGTCAATGCCAAGAAATTCGCTGGGACAACCACCATGGCAAAAAGTGGCAGATAGGTCGCCACTGCAACAAGAATGACCTGAAGGCCACCGATAATGGTCGGCAACAACAGATCAGAGTTGCTCTCGCGGAAAATTAGCGCATCGAGAGCCGTGAGAACCAGCGCAATGACCATCTCCACTGACCCCGGAGTCCTCAGAAAGTCCCTTATCTGTGACAGCGATTTCTTAATCACTACGCCAAGACCTCTTTCCACACCACAACGCGGTCGTCTCTAACGGGATGCAGTAATCAATATGCAGTAATCAATATATTGTCAGTGCGGTTGAGAGTGCCATTTGCATGATTAATGCCGTGGCGCAGGGATCGTCGTAAAGCACAAAAAATCCGCCCGGGAAGAATAACCTCTCGGGCGGATTCCTGCTTACTTAGCGAGCGCTACTTACGTCGCGCCGATCCTGGCAGCGGAACTCCGTGCTGGTTGCGCGGAAGGTTCTTAGCGCTTGCCGACGGCGCCTGCGTCTCCTCGGCTGGGGTCTCAGTGGCCTGCTCGGTGGAGGTGGCATCTTCCGCCGACTGCTGTTCGGTAACCTCTGGTTGCGCCGGAGCCTGCTCTGCCTCTGGCTGAGCAGGAGCCTCCTGAGCTTCGGTTTCCTCTGCTGCCGGGGCAGGGGTGCTAGCGACTGGCTTGGCCTTGCGTGCGCCACCCGGGATTGGAGCGCCCTTGCGTGCGCCGCCCGGAACCGGAGCACCGGATGCGGTCTTCGGCTGCTCAGCTGCTGGCTGCTCGGACTCGGTGGCCGCTACTTCAGCAGCGGCTTCCTCGGCGGGAGCGGTTTTCTCGGCCTTCGGCTTCGCGGCCGGAGCTGCCTTCTTAGCGCCACCCGGAACCGGAGCGCCCTTGCGTGCGCCACCCGGAATCGGAGCGCCCTTCGTTGCCTTCGGAGCCTCAGTCGGAGCTTCGGTTTCTGCAGCTGCTGGCTCTGCCTGCGCGGCCGGTTTAGCGGCCTTGGCGCCGCCCGGAACTGGAGCGCCCTTCTTAGCGCCGCCTGGAACCGGGGCACCGCCCTTGGCACCGCCTGGCTTCGGAGCGCCGCCCGGAGCTGGAGCACCCTTCTTGGCACCGCCTGGGGTCGGGGCGCCGCCCTTTGCACCACCTGGAACCGGTGCGCCGGCCTTGGCACCGCCTGGCTTCGGAGCGCCACCCGGAGCAGGAGCACCCTTCTTGGCGCCACCCGGAGTTGGTGCGCCGGCCTTGGCACCGCCTGGCTTTGGAGCACCGCCTGGAGCTGGAGCGCCCTTCTTGGCACCACCTGGGGTCGGTGCGCCGCCCTTGGCGCCACCCGGCTTCGGAGCACCACCCGGCTTCGGAGCACCACCCGGAGTCGGAGCGCCACCCTTGGCAGCAGCGCCTGCAGCAGCACCAGCAGCTGCGGCACCAGCGCCGGCAGCGGATGCCTTCTCTGCCTTCTTCTTCTCGGCAGCCTCAGCCTTCTTGCGCTTAGCTTCCTCTTCCTCGAGGCGCTGACGCTCTTCCTCTTCAGCCTTCTTTGGATCGACCCAGCCACGCTCCGGCTGCTCAATCCACTCCGGTTCGCGTGCCTGCGGCAGCTCGCCGTCGACCTTCACGGAGTCGCGGAGCATCTGGGCGATGTCCAGGACCTCCGGCTTCTTCTCGTCGTCCTCGATGACGTTGTTGACGCCATCGTTCATCATCGTCTTACAGAACGGGCAGCCGATGGCAATTGCCTCAGCGCCGGTTCCGACAGCCTCTTCGGTGCGGTTTACGTTGATGCGCTGACCGATGGTCTCTTCCATCCACATGCGAGCGCCACCAGCACCACAGCAGAAGCCGGTGTTCTTATTACGCGGCATTTCGACGAGGTTGGCGCCGGACGCGCCAATCAGTTCACGCGGAGCCTCGAATACCTTGTTGTGGCGGCCCAGGAAGCATGGGTCGTGGTAGGTGACCTGGCGGCCCTGACCCGAAGCAACCGGCTGCAGGCGGTTAGCACGAACCAGCTTGTTCAGCAGCTGGGTGTGGTGGACAACTTCGTACTGTCCGCCCAGCTCCGGGTACTCGTTCTTGAAGGTGTTGAAGCAGTGCGCACAGGTGACGACAATCTTGCGCTGCTTCGGCGGCACACCGTCGAAGACCTCGTCGAGCTGCTCGATGTTCTGCTCAGCCAACATCTGGAAGAGGAACTCGTTACCAGCACGGCGAGCGGAGTCACCAGTACAACCCTCAGCCTGGGAGAGCACAGCGTACTTCACACCGGCGGTGTAAAGCATCTCTGCAACAGCCTTGGTGGTCTTCTTCGCATTGTCGTCGTAGGCACCGGCACAACCGACCCAGAACAGGTACTCGGTGTCGTCGAAGCTCTCGACATCCTCGCCCCAAATCGGGACAACGACGCCTTCCTTGCGGACCTCATTGATCCAGTCGGCGCGAGTGGAAGCGTTCTGGCCCCACGGGTTGCCCTTGGTTTCAAGGTTCTTGAACAGGCCAGCCAATTCGGTCGGGAAGTCCGACTCGACCAGAACCTGGTAACGACGCATATCGACGATGTGGTCGATGTGCTCAATGTCAACCGGACACTGCTCGACACAGGCGCCACAGTTGGTGCAGGACCACAGGACGTCCTGGTCGATGATGCCCTCATCGCCGTCGCCAACCAGCGGCTTGGTCAGGAGTGCTGCGCCAGCGCCTTCGCCCTCGCGAGCGGTTTCGATGGTCTCGCCAGCCAACAGGTACGGGGCAGAAGCGTAAGCGTGGTCACGCAGCTGGTTAACCAGCAGCTTCGGGGACAGCGGCTTGGAAGTGTTCCAGGCCGGGCACTGCTCCTGGCAGCGACCACACTCGGTACAAGAGGTGAAGTCCAGCAGAGCCTTCCAGGAGTGGTCGGTAACCACGCCGGTGCCCATGGAGTCAACCTCCGGGTCAGCCTCTTCCAGGTTCAGGATCTCGCCGTTAGAGGTCATCGGCTTAGCCCCAGCGAGGGCGTTGTAGCCGTCAGCGTTGCGCTTGAGCAGGATGTTGGCGAACGCCAGGAAGCGGTGCCATGCGACACCCCAAGTGAGGTTGCGGCCAACAACGAAGAGCCAGACCATACCGGACAGCAGCTTAATCAGCGCGAAGATGGACACCATGACTTCGGAGGCCGGCAGAATCTGTGCGATACCACCGGTGACGAAGTTCGCCCAGGTCCAGACCTCGGCGCCAGTGTGACCGTGGTCGCCGTAGGTAGCCAGCTTGGCAGCCTTGACGAACATCATGCCCAGGCCCTCGATGAGGACGACGGCCTCAACGAAGTAGGCAGCCTTGGCGTTGGATCCGTAGAAGCGGCTCAGACGCTCCTTGCCCAGGTTGGTCTGGCGGACGAGAATCAGTGCCAGGATGCCCAGGGTGGTGCCCAGGCCGAGCAGTTCGTCGATGAAGTGCCAGGCGGTCAGATTCCTGAGGATTGGCCAACCACCGGCTGGCCAGAAGGTCTGAATGTACGCCTCGAACCACACTAGGGAACCGAGGAGGAAGCCCACCATGACGAACCAGTGAGCCACAGCAACGCCGGGCTTCTTGGCCATCTTGGTGTGACCGACGATCTCTCGGATCATGGTCCAAATACGGGTTCCCCATTCACCGGTGTGACCGTACGTCTTTTGGCCCACCATGATGGTCTTCACCATATGGGTGAATCCCTTAATAAAGATGAACCAGCAGGGCAGGGACAACAGGACGCCAATAACGCCGACTGCGACGGTGAATCCGGTAGATTCCGGAATCGCCGTGTCAGCCGTCGCCGCGGCGAGGTTGAGCACGCTCATAATGTTCCTTCTAGGCTGGCTCAGCCAGGGTGATGGCTGAGTGAAAATAGTTCTCTTGTGAGTTCTATCACGAGCCGCGGACGCTTACCTAACTAATGTGCAAAATAGTGCTGAATTCATCGATACACGGTGTAACCAGCGGTTATTTGACGAATTACGCAAAAAAATCGTTGTTTTATTCGAGAGGGGTTCGAGGGGGTTGACGCCTTCGCTTGACGACGGCGCGCGGCACTTTCGTCGTCACGCATTTGTAGGCGGAAGTGGCGGCGGAGTTGCGTGTATGTAGTTGTCGAGTGTTGTCGATTCGATGTTTTGCGGACGCATTGTGGGGGTAGTGCTGGAGTGCAGGGGTGGGGCTGTGTTGCGAGGAGGAGAAGATGTTCGGTGGCGTGTTGATTTTTGAAGATTGACTGAAGCGGACATCTATTCACATGCGTTACATCCTTAACTTAAATAACAATAGTGACTTCTGTACCTGTGTTTTGGTGGATAATTTGCTATTGGATCCCGGGATTTGCTGGCAGTTAACGAAAAAGTCATTAAATGTAACTCACTTTTATGAATCCCAAGTGGATTTAAAAGCCTCTACGTCCGCAATTTACCTGGTAGGCGGCGTGCTATTTTGGTGGCGAAGAGAGTGCCTGGCCACCCCCGCGTAATTCTTATGTAGGCGCCATTTTGTGTAGCGCCTAGTATTAGCGGCGTGATACTGCGGATTTATCCGCCTGATTCTAAATGGCATGTGGGGTATGGATTTTTCCGTGCCACTTTTCTTGAGAGGGACTTTAATGGCGCGATCTTTCCGTGCAATCGCTATGGCTGGAGCTGGCCTTATTCTTACTGCGAGTGCGGTCTTTGGCTCGGGCGCAGTGGTAAACGCCAATCCGGTCAGTGCAGTCGCAGTCAAGGCGTTCAATAGCTCGCTTGCGACTCCAGTGGTGGTTTCCCCGGTCGGACGTGCAGCTGCGGAGACTGCGTTACTTGATCCTCAGGTGCCGATTATTGTGCTCGGGGCCCGTCTCAATCCCGACTGCAGTGCTCCTGCTGTGTTGACGTCCCGATTGGAAACTGCACGTTCGCTGGCGCTGCGTCATCCGCTTAACCCGGTCGTCGTCACGGGTGGTCGTACTCGGCCGGGCTGCCAGACTGAGGCTGAGTACATGCGTGATGCGCTTGCATCTATGGGAGTGTGGAAGCGACGAATCACGATGGAAACAAACTCAGACTCCACCGTTGAAAACGCGGCAGGCACTGCATACCTTGCAGGATCGGGAGCCCGTGGCGTTCGTGCTGCTGTCATTGTGACTTCTCCAACGCACACACCGCGTGCACGAGACACCTATGCTGCCGCCGACAACTCGGCTCTGTGGCTGGCAGTCCCGTCGACTGTGAACTAGCAGTTTCTAGGAATTGGTGAAGTTTGCCTCGCGCTTTTCAGTGAAAGCGGCCATGCCTTCCTTCTGGTCATTGGAGGAGAACAGGGAGTGGAAGGTGCGACGCTCAAAGAGCAGTCCCTGCGACAGCGTCATTTCGTAGGCCTGGTTGATCTGTTCCTTAATCTGGGTAGTGGCAACCAGAGACTTCGACGCAATGGTGTCGGCGACTTTCAGGGCCTCGTCGAGAAGCGCGTCCGGCTCGACGACGCGGGCGACCAGACCTGCGCACTCAGCTTCCTCGGCACCCATCATGCGGCCGGTGAGGCACATCTCCATTGCCTTAGCCTTGCCGATTGCGCGGGTGAGACGCTGCGAGCCGCCCATGCCCGGAGAGATGCCGAGGTTGACCTCAGGCTGACCGAACTTGGCCTTAGCGCCAGCGATGATGAAGTCCGCCATCATAGCGACCTCGCAGCCACCGCCCAGGGCGTAGCCGTTGACGGCGGCGATAACTGGAGTGCGGACGGAAGTCAGAACATCCCAACGTGCGAACCAGTCAGAGGCATACATCTCGGTGCCGGACTTGTCCGCCATCTCCTTAATGTCCGCACCTGCGGCAAACGCCTTCTCGGAGCCGGTGATGATAATCGCGCCGATTCCCGAGTCGTTGTCGAAAGCGGTGGCTGCTGCGCCGATCTCTTCCATGGTCTTGTGGTTCAGGGCGTTCAGTGCCTTCGGGCGGTTCAGGGTGATAATGCCGACGCGACCTCGGGTTTCGGTAAGGATGTTTTCGTAGGTGGTCATTAGATACTCCTTTGGGATGGCTTGAGTTTGGTGAAAGTTGTGTATGTAGCCCGCAATTCCAAAATCTGAAGAACGTGGCTGCGGCTTGAAAAGTCTTTCCTGTATGCGAGGGTACCTGCGGTAGCGGGTGTCGTCAGGCTGTTTGAGCTGATAGGTGCAGGGTGGGGCGAGTTGGTGTCTTTTAGTGCTCGATGTGCCGGTGGCCATATTGGCTAACTAGACAGCTTTGTCTATATACTTCGCTTTATGTCGAACAAGAACACCGCAAACACGCACGAACTATGGGACATTGCTCGCAAGCTTCGGGAAAACCACACCTATGTTGACTTGACTCACGCGTTTCACGCCGGTCAGCCGAAATTCCCTGCGCTTCCCGACGAACAGCGAACACGGCTTTTCACCGTTGCTGAGCATGGATTTGAAATCGACCAGTATCAGTTTGTTGGCCAGTGGGGTACGCATGTGGATCCGCCTGTGCATTTCGTCCAAGAGACGAGAACTCTTGACAATATTGGCGTCGAGCAGATGATCCTGCCTTTGGTCGTCCTAGATTTCACTGCTGAAGTCGCTCGGGATAATGATTTCTCCCCTTCGATTGCTGATGTCGAGGCGTGGGAGGAACGCAATGGTTTGATTCCGGGCGGTGCATTTGTCGCATTTCGCAGTGACTGGTCAAAGCGGTGGCCTGACGCTGAGGCAATGGCCAATGCGGATGAAGAGGGCGTGACTCACTACCCAGGATGGAACGTTGAGGTTGTCGAATGGTTGATAGACAACCGTGGCGTTGTGGCGATTGGGCACGAGACCACTGATACGGACCCCGGCATCGTGGCTCATGGTGGCAGCTTGCCGACGGAACTCTATCTATTAGGGCGTGACCGATGGCAGATTGAACTTCTGGCTGGGCTCGACCAGGTGCCGGAAACGGGGGCTCTCGTGGTTGTCTCCTGGCCGAAGCCAAAGGATGGGACGGGGTTCCCAGCTCGAGTTTTTGCTGTTTTGCCAGTGTAATCCTCCCACTGCCTTCGAACGGTTTTCGAATACGCCATAAAGCTTCGCCTAACTCAATCCGAGCCTAGATGCGTGATTCAGCCGTCATTGTTTGAGAGCTTTGCATTGTCCGTTCACTGCGTCGACCGAAACGACGAGCCGACAGCACGGATTATCCTCCGGCGTGCATTGTCAAGATCGGCCGGCTCTATGTGCTCGCATGGGGTGAGCTCTGTGAAGGCATGGGCGGCAGTGCCGCGGTGAAGGCGGATTCCCGAGTGGCAATCCGCCTGTGGTCTTAACCTCGCTTACGCAGTGAAACTACCAATGCGGCAATACCGGTCAGCGCGCCCACGAGGCCGAGCCCCAGGCCCCAGCCGCCAAGCGTGCTGCTCGAATCCTCGCTGGTAGCAGCTGCGGAATGCTCCACGTCGTCTGAGCGGCTATCGCCGTGGTTTGTCTCGCTGGTGCCATGGTTGTGGCTGTGGTCGTGGCCGTGGCTATGTTCATTGTCTTCCGACTTCTCAATCAGCTCCACAGTTGGAACCGGGTAGTCACTATCGTGGTCCTTTTCAGCCCAGTTCATCGAACCCTTTTCACAGGTTTGCAGCGTCGGCACCTCAACTGTCGACGGCTTTGCGTCATCAGCCACCTTCACGCTGAGCGTCAGAGAATCCTTCAGGTCCGACGGCAGTGGAGTCTTTGCGGTGTAGATGACCTTCTGCACCTTTTCATTCTTGCCAGAGCCGGTCGACTCCTTGGTGACATCCCAGTTCGCGTTCACGTTCGGCGTAACCTTTTCGAACTCCTCCGGGATGGTGAACTCGACCTTCGTCGTCGGCGAACCGTCGCAGCCATGGCCGACCCCGAAAGCCAGATCCGCGTAGCCGCCAATCGGGGCAGACGACGGGGTTGCATGCACATGTGCGGATGCAATGGCAGGGAAGGCGAGGGTTAGTGCGGCGCTTGCCGACGCTACTGCGAGCCCACGGAAAAAGGGGAAATGGTGTCGCTGTGCATTCTGAGGCACGAAAAACTCCTAAATAAGTGGGATGAATTCTTGGCTCAATCGCCCCGTAAATGGGGAGAATTTAGACATGTATTAGTGGAGCCGCCAGAGCTGATTCGGTGTCAGGCCATGGGGTAACAAGGGCATGGCCTGTTGATGAGCCGGTGGCTGCAAAACACGTCAGGGGATTAGTCGGTTCGCTGTGCAGGAAAGTTCCCAGGGCTAGTGCTAGGAAATTCTTTGTCCCCCTGGAGTCCAGAGGCAGGATTCTGTATAGAAAATTGCGCTGTCGGCTACCGTGAGTGGCTTTAGAGCATAGTCTTGTAAAAATCTTTTATCGCGGTGACCTGCGGTGATGACGGTTTTTTTAGAAAAGTTGAGTCGGGTTGGAATAACTTTGTCCCATAGTCCGTTGCATAGCATGACAAACATTGAGTCGGACACACTCAAGTTTGCTTGACAGATTTTCTACGGCAATGCAGACTTGAGCGCGTAAGACTTAAGGGCAATTCTTTTACTCTTCTAGAAAGGTGTTCATCATGGGACGCGCTGTTGGTATTGACTTGGGTACGACGAACTCCTGTGTCTCCGTCCTCGAGGGCGGCGAGGCTCAGGTGATTGCGAACGCTGAGGGTTCGCGCACCACTCCGTCGGTGGTTGCATTTGCAAAGAATGGTGAGGTCCTGGTTGGCCAGTCCGCTAAGAACCAGGCTGTCACTAACGTTGATCGCACTATTCGTTCGGTCAAGCGCCACATGGGTACTGACTGGAGCATCGAGATTGATGACAAGAAGTACACTCCGCAGGAGATTTCCGCTCGTACGCTGATGAAGCTGAAGCGCGACGCTGAGTCTTACCTGGGTGACGACGTCACTGATGCGGTTATTACCGTTCCGGCTTACTTCAACGACGCTGAGCGTCAGGCAACCAAGGAAGCGGGTCAGATTGCTGGCCTGAACGTCCTGCGCATTGTCAATGAGCCGACTGCTGCTGCACTTGCTTACGGTCTGGAGAAGTCCGACAAGGAGCAGACCATTCTGGTCTTCGACCTCGGTGGCGGTACCTTCGACGTCTCCCTGCTGGAGATCGGCGACGGTGTTGTTGAGGTTCGCGCAACTGCTGGTGACAACAAGCTCGGTGGCGATGACTGGGATCAGCGCATCGTTGACTGGTTGGTTGAGAAGTTCCAGTCCAGCAACGGCATTGACCTGACCAAGGACAAGATGGCTCTGCAGCGTCTGCGTGAGGCTGCTGAGAAGGCCAAGATTGAGCTGTCCTCCTCGCAGCAGGCATCTATCAACCTGCCGTACATCACCGTTGATGCTGACAAGAACCCGCTGTTCCTGGACGAGACCCTGTCCCGTACTGAGTTCCAGCGCATCACCTCTGATTTGCTTGACCGCACTCGTAAGCCGTTCCAGCAGGTCATTGCTGACGCTGATGTTTCGGTTTCCGACATTGACCACGTCGTGCTGGTCGGTGGTTCCACCCGTATGCCGGCAGTCTCCGAGCTGGTCAAGGAACTGACCGGTGGTCGTGAGCCGAACAAGGGCGTTAACCCGGACGAGGTTGTCGCAGTTGGTGCTGCTCTGCAGGCCGGCGTTCTGCGCGGTGAGGTCAAGGACGTGCTGCTGCTCGACGTCACCCCGCTGTCGCTGGGTATTGAGACCAAGGGCGGTGTCATGACCAAGCTGATCGAACGCAACACCACTATCCCGACCAAGCGTTCGGAGACCTTCACCACTGCTGAAGACAACCAGCCGAGCGTTCAGATTCAGGTCTTCCAGGGCGAGCGTGAGATGGCTGCAGCTAACAAGCTGCTGGGCTCTTTCGAGCTGGGCGGTATCGCTCCGGCACCGCGTGGTGTCCCGCAGATTGAGGTCACCTTCGACATCGACGCCAACGGCATTGTCCACGTCACCGCTAAGGACAAGGGCACTGGTAAGGAAAACACGATCACCATCCAGGACGGCTCCGGCCTCTCCAAGGAGGAGATCGACCAGATGATCAAGGACGCTGAGAAGCACGCTGACGAGGACAAGAAGCGCCGCGAGGAGCAGGAAGTCCGCAACTCGGCTGAGTCCATGGCTTACCAGACCCGCAAGTTCGCATCGGAGAACGAGGACAAGGTTTCCCAGGACATCCGCGACCGCGTTGAAGAGGCCGCCAAGGAAGTCGACGAGGCTCTGAAGGGCTCCGACATCGAGGCCATCAAGTCCGCCGTCGAGAAGCTGTCCACCGAGAGCCAGGAGATGGGTAAGGCTATCTACGAGGCTCAGGCAGCTGAGGGTGCAACCGCAGCCGAGGGTGCTGAGGCCGCTGACGCTGACGACAACGTCGTTGACGCTGAGGTCGTCGACGAGGACGAGAAGGACAAGTAAGAATGACTGACCAGGATCAGGGAAACCAGCCCACCCCGGAGGAGCCGGCCAACCTGGCCGATCAGGTCAACGAGGTCTTCGAGCAGGCCAAGCTTGACGACGACGTGGAGCCGGCGACCGAAAATGCCGCCGGCGACACCGCCGCGGAGGAAGCTGCAGACCCAGTTGCAGCCATCCAGCGTGAGTTGGATGAGCGCACGGAGGACCTGCAGCGCCTGTCGGCGGAGTTCGCAAACTACCGTCGTCGAGTTGACCGAGACCGTGAAGCCGAGCGCGTACAGGCGAAGGCAAAGCTGGCTGGAGAACTGCTGGTTTTGGCTGATGACCTCGACCGGGCTGAAGAGCACGGCGACTTGGCAGACGGCACCCCGCTGAAGGCTTTCGCGGATAAATTCCGCGGCGTGCTGACCGCACAGGGTGTTGAGGAATTTGGTGCCGCAGGAGAGGAGTTCAACCCGGACATCCACGAGGCTGTCCAGGATCTCTCCGAAGGGGATGACAAGGTTCTAGCCAATGTGCTGCGCAAGGGCTACCGAATTAATGACCGTGTCATTCGTACGGCGATGGTAATCATCGGCGATCCGCAGTAGCGGAGACACAAGTGACGCAGATTTCTTTGAATTAGTTTTTCTGAAAGGAGGAGATGCACCATGACTCAACGGGAATGGGCAGATAAGGACTATTACGCTGACTTGGGCGTCTCTAAGTCTGCGTCACTCGACGAGATTAAAAAGGCCTACCGCAAGTTAGCCCGGGAGAACCACCCGGATAAGAACCCGGGTAACAAGGCCGCTGAAGATAAGTTCAAGCGAATCTCCGAGGCATACTCGGTGGTCGGTGACGAGGACAAGCGCCGCGAATACGATGAGCTGCGTGCAGCTCTCGCAGGTGGTTTCCGATTCCCCGGTGCCGCAGGTGCCGGCGGAGCCGGTGCTGCCGGTGCACGTGGATTCGACTTCGACGTGTCAGATCTCTTCGGCGGAGGTGCCGGATTCGGTGGCAATGCTGGTGGTGCAGGTGGCCTAGGTGATTTCCTGGGCGGCTTCGTAAACCGCAATGGTGGCGCTGGTGCTGCCGGGCGGCAGAAGGCCCGCCGTGGTGCGGATGTGGAGACAGAGATTACGCTCGATTTCCGCGAGGCCGCCCAAGGTGTCACCATCCCGCTGCAGCTCACCAACCCGTCGCCATGCACGAACTGCAATGGTTCGGGCGCAGCGCCGGGAACCTCGCCGGTGACGTGTACCACCTGTCATGGTTCGGGATATGTCAAGGAACAAAAGGGGGCCTTCGGCTTCTCCAGTCCGTGTGTGGACTGTGGTGGTCAGGGCACTCGCATCGAGAACCCCTGCTCGCAGTGTAACGGCACCGGTGTGACCACCCGCCGTCGTACCATCACCGTTCGCGTCCCCGCAGGTGTGGTGGACGGCCAGAAGGTCCGTCTTGCTGGCCAAGGTGAAGCGGGACTGCGGGGACGTCCGGCCGGTGACCTCTTTGTCACCGTTCATGTTCGCCCGGATGAAGTCTTCACCCGCAGCGGCAACGACCTTGAGGTCACGGTGCCCGTGAGCTTCGGCGAGCTCGCACTCGGCGGCACTATTACTGTGCCGACGTTGGGCGACAAGATTCGCGTGCGTGTCCCGGCTGGCACAGCCGATGGCCGAACACTGCGTGTGCGCGGTCGAGGAATCCCGAAGCGCAATGGCACTCCGGGTGACCTGTTGGTAACCGTGCGTGTGAAGGTGCCGACCAATTTGGATGACAATGCCACTTCGGCATTGCGCTCCTACGTCGAAGCGGAACGTGCTAGCGGGTTCAATCCTCGTGAGGGTTGGGCAGGTGCGAAATAATGTCCGACAACACTGAGGTCTATGTCATATCCGTAGCCGCGAATCTCGCGGGCATGCATGCGCAGACGCTGCGTAATTATGACCGACTCGGGTTGGTAACTCCGCAGCGAACCTCCGGCGGAGGTCGGCGCTACACCAAACGCGATGTGGCGCTGCTGCGTGAGATTCAGCGTCTGAGTCAGGAAGACGGCGTCAACCTGGCCGGTATTAAGGCCATCATCGACCTGACTGAGCGGGTGGATTCGCTTGAGCAGGAAAATGCAGAACTGCGAGAGCAGCTCTATCAAGCAAAGGCACAGGCTCGTCGTTCGCGAGGCGAACTGGTTCACGTCCCACGCTCTACGGCAGTGGTGATGTGGGAGCCGCGCACGCGGCGCGGGCGCAGAGGTGATCGTGGCGGGGAAGGATAACTCACACGGGTGATTGAACGGACTAAGCAGCGTCGGCTGGTTAGTCCGTTTTCTCTTGGCTTGTTAATTTGGGCCGCGGATAAGCAACTGTTGATCTGAGACGCCGGTCAGCTATCAGTTAGCCACCGGTTGGTCTCGCGAGTGAAAACTTCATCGTCAAAGTAGTGTTCGATGTGTGGGTTGCCCTGAACGTGCCGATACTTTTGAGGAATATCCTGCACGGGAGTGACCATGAATTCGGCCAAGTCTCGCATGGACAGGCCACGCTCACTCAGGTTGAGTGCGTACGCGCCGAAGTCTTTATCCGCCGGGTTTTTCCCATGAATCCCCAGTTCGGCAGGAATCCGAATGGGGTCCATCGGGGACGTCGCCACCGCCACACGGTGGCTATTTTCATATTCGGGTCGGGCTGTACCGTCCGGCTTGAGCAGTTTCATGTCGTTTGCACGCTCCAGTCCAGGGCCAACACCTGGCGGAGCTATGAGCAGCACCCTATCCGCGTAGAGGCCACTACCAAGGGAGGCCTGCGAGACCACCGTCGCCCCATAGCTATAGCCGGCGACAACGTGCCGCTGAGTAGGAGACTGGGCATGGGCGGTAGCGCCACCGGCAACTGCAGTGTCACCGCTATCGACACCACCGGAACGCTCAATCAAACCGGCTTGCAAGTGCTGCAGCCGCTCTGCAGCAAAATTGTGATACTCGGTGCGTATGGCCTCACGGAGGTTGGGTGGCGCGTCATAGGAAAACAACACCACCGCCACATCCTCCGGATTTCCACCGGCGGCGTGGAAGGTCGCGGCTACACGCTCGAACTGCTTGCTAGCGTCCTCCGCGCTAGAGCTGGTACCGGGGACGAGAGTGATCACAGTCGATGCTCGCTCAACGTCACCGAACGCAATCGCAGAATGTCCAGGCGAGGACTCCAATAGTTGTCCAGGAGGCAGCCCCAAAGCCCTGGCGCGAGCGGACATGGCGGCATCTATCTCTGATAGCGGGCTACTCGAATACGCCCCAGCCCATCCGCTCCCAACTTCCAAGTCCCAACCACCGTCAATCTCTTTGTCGCTAGTGGTGCCAGTACCACGACCAGCCTGCGATGGCTGCAATCTACCCGAGCCACTAGCTCCGCTTGCCACCAGTGGTGAAAGAGCTGAGATTGCGCCCGCCGCCTTCTCATCGAGTCGGTTGAGTTCAGCCAAGGCCGACTGAATCCGAAGCTGCGAGGTTGCACGCCATTCGGCCATGGTGAAAGGCCCGGAAGGAATTTTGGGATGAACGAGGCTGCGCGCAATCGTAGACAGCATGCCCTCCGGCGGAGTCACCGCACCAGAAACCAGATTCACCTGAAACCCCAGGTTGGTTGCCTGGTTTACCGCGTCGGTAAGTTCGCGGATGACGTCGTTAAGCATGGCGGCGGTATCGCTGCAGCAGGCGGCGAGACGTTCGAGCGCTACGCTGCTCCGGCGCAGACGCGTGGAGCTGTGGGTGACAGAAGCCTCGGCGGCGCTGCGGTTGTCGCCGGCGAAGTCATCCTCTGAAAGCGCGTTGAGTGCGCCCTGGGAACTGTCGGCGGAATCGGTGAGGGCGCGCGCCCCGGAACGCAGCGCCCGGGCGAGGATCTCCAGCGAATCCACACGCCACAGCAGCGCTTCGCCTACCGTGACCATGACGGCTTTTCCAAGGCGGCGGACTGGTCATGCTCGTGCGCGAGAGCGCTGACCGCGAGGGCATCGGCAGCCTGCGCAACAACGTCGATGTTTGTGCACGCGGCAAGCAATGATTCCGACCACTTCCCACAAGTAGTGGAGGCAGCGGGGACAATCCGTGAGCCGGGCAGGGCAGAGGTGAGGTCGGCACTTCCCGGGGCAGCTGCGACGATGGTGGAAAGACCATCAATACGAGTGGAGATCTGCTGGTAAGAGCGGCTTAAGGCGGATAGTTGAGCTGGATTGACTGTGATGTGTTCGGCCATGTTTTTGATTCTGCTGGGTGGCGAAAGGCAGCGGAAGAGCATCTTCAGCGAACTGTGGATAACTCTGAGCGATAGCAACGCACGGCGACGTCCTGTGGATAACTTCAGGACAGTCAATCCGGGGGAGCCGGTAACATTTAGGCATGCGTATTGCACTGGCTCAGTTGGAATTGTCAGCATCGGTTGAAGAGAATCTGGACGCGGTAAAGGTGACTATCGCGCGAGCAGCACAGGACAACGCCGATTTGGTGGTCTTCCCCGAGGCCACGATGAAGGCGTTCAATTCCGGTCGCCTGGATGCCGTGGCGGAGTCCAGCAGCGATAGGTTCGTAGCGGAGGTCTCGCAGGCCGCTCACGATGCCGGAATCAGCGTGGTAGTCGGCATGTTCCGCCCGGCAGATGAAGTGGAGCGCGACGGTAAGACGATGCACCGTGTCTTCAATTCGCTGCTCCTGGCTTGGCGTGATGAGGACGGCCCCGGTGTCGAGTTCTACGACAAGCTCCACCTCTTCGACGCTTTCGGGTTTCGCGAATCCGATACCGTCGCGCCGGGCAACGCGCACGTGGTGTGTGATGTCCCGCTTGTCGACGGATCGTCGGTCGCCCTCGGCCTTGCGACATGCTTTGACATCAGGTTTCCGGAGCAATTCATTCAACTGGCCAACCTGGGCGCGGAGGTCATCGCGCTGCCTGCATCGTGGAATGATGGTCCGGGCAAGGTGACGCAGTGGCAGACTCTGGTCTCGGCGCGTGCGCTGGATAGCACTTGTGTGATTGCAGCAGTTGATGCGGCCCGGCCTGGCGGGGCTAAGGCAGCGGGGAAGGATGAGGGGCCAACTGGCGCGGGGCACTCCATGCTGGTCAATGCGGACGGCGGGGTTATTGCCTCGGCGGGCTACAGCCCGCAGTTGCTTGTCGCCGATGTTGATATAGCGGAGGTGGAGCGGATTCGCCGCTCGATTCCGGTGCTGGAGATTCGCGATCAGGGCTAGCTGGGAAGCAATGAAGAGGGCCGAGCCGAGCTGAAAGCAGGAGTGGGGGAGCGAAGATTGCGGGATATTAGCCTATAGTTCTACCGATTCGGGCGAAGTCCTTTATATTTCTTATCATGCTGCTCCACATCCTCTGGGTCATTGGAATTACGGCCGAAGGCGTCACCGGTGCGCTGGCGGCCGGTCGAATGCGCATGGATCTCTTTGGGGTTTCAACAATTGCGTGCATGACTGCCATCGGCGGTGGCACCCTGCGAGATGTCATTCTCGGCCACTATCCGTTGGTGTGGGTTGCAAGCCCACAATATTTGCTGGTTATCGTCGGTGCCGCACTGATCACGGTGCTGTTGGCCGACTTCCTGATGAAGCACTTCCGAGTCGTGTTCTTGGTCGCTGACGCGATCGGTTTGTCGGCGTTTTCCATCATCGGTGCCCGCGTGGCCATGGAGATGGGGCACGGTGTCATCATCGCTATTGTCGGCGCCGTTCTTACCGGTGCGTTTGGAGGTGTGCTCCGCGACCTGATGTGTGACCGCGTCCCACTGGTGTTCCAAAAGGAGCTCTATGCCTCCATCGCAGTCGTCGCGGCGACGCTTTACTACGTGCTCGACATGGTTGGCCTGCACGAGAGCATCAACATTATCTGCGCTGTACTGTCGGCGCTGTTCATTCGACTAGCGGCGCTGTGGCGTGGCTGGTCGCTGCCGGTATTTGACTACCAGGGGCGCGATTAAAAAAAACTCCCGCACCAAGAAAAACCTGGTGCGGGAGTTTTTAGTTGCGCTAGCGGCTACCTAGAGGCGCCCACAAGCGCAGATGCACAGCGAAGCGCAAATGCACAGCGGACGATTAGGAAATCGAAGCCTCGTAGATGCCCTTGACGGACTCAGCCATGGTTGCGTTGAACTCTTCGTCGGACTGCTGAGCGGACAGGCCCTCAGACAGTGCACGGGAGAAGGAAGCAATCATGCCGTGGTTGCGGGACAGACGCTCGTTGGCGTCCTCGCGCTCGTAGCCACCGGACAGGGCGACAACGCGCATGACCTTCGGGTGCTCAATCAGCGGCTTGTACAGGTCATCCTTGGTCGGGATGGAAACCTTGATCATGACCTTCTGGTCATCAGCCAGGTCATCCAGGCCAGCGAGCAGCTCGCGCAGGACGATGTCCTCAGCCTCTGCCTTGTCAGCAGCGTTGATGTCGACCTCCGGCTCCAGGATCGGAACCAGACCGTGGGACAGAACCTGCTTGCCGAACTCGAACTGCTGGGCAATGTTGGCCTTGATGCCCTCTTCGTTTGCCTCGGCAATGAAGGAACGCATCTTGGTACCGAAGATGCCCTTAGCGACAGCGCGCTCCAGCAGCTCATCCAGGCCCGGGCACGGCTTCATAAGCTGAACGCCGTTTTCCTTGTCTGCCAGGCCCTTGTCAGTCTTCAGGAACGGGACGATGCCCTTCTTTTCCCACAGGTACTGAGCGGTCGGGATTCCCTCGATGTCGCGATCCATGGTCTGCTCGAAGAGAATCGCGCCAATAATCTGCTCAGAGTTGAAGGACGGGGAAGTGATGATGCGGGTACGCATCTCGTGAACCAGGTCGAACATTTCATCTTCGTTCGAGTACTGATCCTCGTTGATGCCGTACAGGCGCAGCGCCTTCGGGGTAGATCCACCGGACTGGTCGAGAGCGGCGATGAAGCCCTTGCCCTCAGTCATCTGACGTGCCTGCTCGATGTTCATTCGAGTCCTTTCGTGAGAATGAAGGAATGTCACCTACCAGGGTAACCAAAACAATATGAGTGCGCTGCCCGCCCATCACTCACATGGGGGAAGTTGAATCCGGCGGGAGTGTGCTGGTGAGGACGTCGGGCGGTGTGTCGGAGTGTGTTCGCACGTGGTTTCTGGAGCTTTCCAACGTTTTCTAGTGCTTTCCGGCGCGCTACTACGCTTAACGACGCTGCCGAGCTCAATCCTTTTTGCTATAGATGTGGTGTGAATCACAGTCGGAAATTGAAAAATTTGAAGTTGAGTGGAACAGACTCAAGGCTGAGTGCGTTATGGGTAGTGAATGACAAAGTTGAGTCAAAGGGGCGCAAGTTATGAGTTTTACACCAACAACTAAGACTGGAGAAGTTCTCCAGGAAGCTATGAAGGCCGCGACCAACGCGGGTAACCCGGATATCCGGCCTGGGCACATTCTGGTAGCACTGCTGGAGCAAAAGGAGGGTATTGCGGCTCCACTGCTTGAAGCAGCGGGCGTTAATCCTTCTGGGGTTTTGACCCGCGCTAAGGAGCTGGTCGCGGGGTACCCGTCGGCAAGCGGGGCGAATATGGCGAACCCGCAGTTTAATAGGGACGCTGTTAATGCACTGAACGCCGCCGAGGAGCTGGCGGGGGAGCTGGGAGACGAGTACGTTTCCACGGAAATTCTGCTTATCGGTGTAGCAACTGGCCAGTCGGAGGCGGCAACTGTGCTGCAGTCGGCGGGTGCTACTGCCGAGGCGTTAAAGGGTGCGCTGGCTAGCGTGCGTGGATCGAGGAAGGTAACAACGGAAAATCCGGAAGAGCAGTACCAGGCTCTGGAAAAGTATGCGACGGACTTAACCGCGCGGGCACGTGAGGGCAAGATTGACCCAGTTATCGGCCGCGATGCGGAGATTCGTCGCGTGGTACAGGTCTTGAGTCGTCGTACCAAGAACAATCCGGTGCTCATTGGTGAGCCGGGCGTTGGTAAGACGGCCATTGTAGAGGGGCTGGCACGACGCATTGTTGCAGGTGATGTGCCGGAATCTCTGAAGGGCAAGACGCTGATGAGCCTGGATCTGGGCTCTATGGTCGCCGGTGCGAAGTACCGCGGTGAGTTCGAGGAGCGCCTGAAGGCGGTTCTGGACGAGATTAAGGAGTCCGACGGTCAGATTATTACCTTCATCGATGAGATTCACACCATCGTTGGCGCTGGCGCCACGGGTGATGGCTCGATGGATGCGGGCAACATGATTAAGCCGATGCTGGCTCGTGGTGAGCTGCGGCTGGTCGGTGCGACGACCCTGGATGAGTACCGCAAGTACATCGAGAAGGATGCTGCGCTGGAGCGTCGTTTCCAGCAGGTCTTTGTCGGTGAGCCGAGCGTTGAGGACGCCATTGGTATTCTGCGTGGTCTGAAGGAGCGCTACGAGGTCCACCACGGTGTTCGCATCCAGGACTCCGCGCTGGTGGCTGCAGCAACGCTGTCGGACCGCTACATCACATCCCGCTTCCTGCCGGATAAGGCTATCGACCTGGTTGATGAGGCCGCATCGCGTCTGCGTATGGAGATTGACTCCTCGCCGGAGGAAATCGACTCCGCGGAACGCATCGTGCGCCGCCTCGAAATCGAGGAAATGGCCCTGGAGAAGGAAACTGACATCGCGTCGAAGGAACGCCTGGACAAGCTCCGTGAGGAACTTGCAGATGAGCGCGAGAAGCTCAACGCTCTGAAGACTCGCTGGCAGAACGAGAAGTCCTCGATTGATGATGTCCGCTCCGTCCGCGAAGAGCTCGATGCCCTGCGCACTGAGTCCGAAAAGGCTGAGCGCGAAGGTGACTACGGGCGCGTCGCAGAGCTGCGTTACGGACGCATCCCTGAGTTGGAGAAGAAGCTGGAGGCCGCCGAGGAATCGGTCGCTGACGCAGAGGAAAACTCCATGCTCAAGGAGGAGGTCACGCCTCAGGAAGTCGCTGAGGTTGTCTCCGCCTGGACGGGTATCCCGGCTGGCAAGATGATGCAGGGTGAGACCGAGAAGCTGCTCGAAATGGAGCTCAACCTCGGCCGTCGCGTTGTTGGTCAGAATGCCGCTGTGGAGGCTGTCTCCGATGCCGTCCGCCGTTCGCGTGCGGGTGTTGCCGATCCGAACCGTCCGACTGGTTCCTTCCTGTTCCTCGGTCCAACTGGCGTTGGTAAGACAGAGCTGGCCAAGGCGCTGGCGGAGTTCCTCTTCGACGATGAGCGTGCGATGGTGCGCATCGATATGTCCGAGTACGGCGAGAAGCACTCTGTCGCTCGTCTGATTGGTGCTCCTCCCGGATACGTCGGCTACGACGCTGGCGGTCAGCTCACCGAGGCTGTTCGTCGCCGTCCGTACACCGTCGTGCTTTTCGACGAGGTCGAGAAGGCTCACCCGGACGTGTTCGATGTGCTCCTGCAGGTGCTCGATGAGGGTCGCCTGACCGATGGTCAGGGCCGAACCGTGGACTTCCGAAACACGATTCTGATTCTGACCTCCAACCTCGGTGCTGGTGGTACGCATGAGCAGATCATGGATGCGGTCAAGATGGCCTTCAAGCCGGAGTTCATCAACCGTCTCGACGATGTAGTGATCTTCGATCCGCTGACCTCCGAGCAGCTGCGCGGCATTGTGGACATTCAGGTTCGCAACCTGGCAGAACGCCTGGAGGCACGTCGTCTGGTGCTGGATGTCTCCGATGAGGCACTGGATTGGCTGTCGGAGCGCGGCTACGACCCGGCCTACGGCGCCCGTCCGTTGCGTCGTCTGGTGCAGAAGGCAATCGGCGATGAGCTGGCACGTCGACTGCTCGCCGGTGATGTTCGCGATGGTGACCGCGTAGAGGTCACGGTTGCTGACGATAGCGAGTCGCTGAAGGTTGTCGGCTATGACGAGGATGGCGTAGCCCGAATCTAGGGCGCCTGATACTCAGGGCGATAACTGCTGAGCAGGTTGTCTGTTTGTTGGGGCGGTTTGAGAGAGTTTTCTCCTGAACCGCCCCTTTTTTGTGCCTTTATTGTCCGGGTTTATGTGTCTTGTGACCGACCGTGTGTGCTTGTTGCATTCCGGTCAGTCTGGAGTGCGCCGGTATAGTGCGCAAATATGACTAACTTTCAGTGGCGACCAGCGACAGACTCCGACCTCCCCTTCATTGCCTGGATGGACGAACTAACGGAAACATTCGGAGATGAAAGTCAGCCACTGCCGGAAGATTATGTAGTCACGAGGCGTCAGTACGTCGACCAGTGGGACGCGAGTCAGGGCGGGGTTATCCTTTTCGCCACTTCGCTTGACGACGCTGACCTCGAGTCGCTCAGTAGCGACATGACCCGCACTGACCCATTTGAACCGAGGGTTTCTCGCGAGGCTACCTACAGTGCGGCCGCCATTAAGACGGAATGGTTGGAGCGCGGGGATTCGTCGTCAAGCGAAGAGCACGAGAGCTATGAAGTGCCGGTGGGGGCAGCCTGGCTGCGTACGTTTACGCAGGACGATCCGGGGTACGGGTTTGTGGAAAATCGGATTCCTGAGGTAGCGATTGCGCTGCGTCCGGGTGTTGTTGGGCGCAGGCTGTCGCAGCCGATGATTGCAGGACTCCTTGAGTATGCGCGTGAGCTGGGGTACCCGGGGGTTAGTCTGGCTGTCCATGATGCCAACCCGCGGGCGGCGAAAGCCTATGTGAAGGCGGGATTTGAGCTAGTGGGGCGCTCGAGCTTCCCGGACCATGATGTGATGGTGGTGCGGTTTTAGGTTTTCGGCGTGCAGTTTTTGGTGGGGGCTGCGCGGGTTGGTGGGGGCTGCGCGGGTGGTGAGGGACTGCGCGAGTTGGTGGGGTTTTCAGGGCGGATGGTGGGGTGTTTAGGCGCTGGAAGCGAGGCAGCGTTTCGGAAAAAGGTTCGAAAAAGTTGACTTAGGGGGTTGTGGTGTGTCGAATGGGTGTGCGATAATGTGGGGGAGGGAAATTAGTTAGTCCATTTGGGGATTCGGATTGCTAGCGTTTTAAAAGGGGTGGGGAAATGTCTACACCATCGGCGTCAAACGGCGGTGGACCGCTTTCGACATCGCAGGTTTTAGATGCGGTTGCGCAGTTTGAAGCTCTGTCGACAGTCATCGTGGAGAACTTCGAAGTACTTGCACCGGATCATGCGCACGATGCATATAAGTCGATTGAGAAAGCGCGAAAACGACTCGCAGTAATTGATGCGACTTATGTGGAGACTATGAAGGGGCGGATGCCCAGCGCGGAGCACCGAAGGATCGCGTGGCTAGCGCAGGAGATGCGAATCTCGCGAGCAGAAGCGAGGCAGCGTATCAATGTCGTCGGATGTCTGAGTAGGAATGTTGATCCGTTTGCTCCGGCGAATGAGGATGTGCGAATGCCGAACCTTCGTCAGAAGGTTGAGGAAGGTGTTGTCGGTGCGGATGCTGTTGCGAAGATTGACAAAGCCGTTCGGGAGCTGCCGGCAACGGAGCATGCGCAGCTGTCTAGGCTGCTGGACAAGCACATTTCAGATTTAGTGGACAAAATCCGTGTTGATGATCTCAATAAATTGCCGAACCGCCTGCGGGCGATGTTGGGGGTTGATGACCCGTATACGGATGAGGACCGCGCTCGGAAACGAAGTCTAAAAATCGGTGCTCAGGGGCCGGACGGCATGAGCCGGTTGAGCGGTGTGTTACGCCTTCGTTTGCGGCGGTGCTCAAAAGGCTGCAGGCAGATCATGCGCGGCCTGGTGGGTTACTCGAAGAAGGCGCCGATGACCAGCGGAATCCGGAGCAGCGTTTCCATGATGCCGTGGAAGCGGCGGTGAACGGGGGCTTTCAACCAGGCGGTGAGCTTCAGCCGGCGCGGGGGACGACATCGGTGGTCACCGTCGCGCATATCGCAGATGTGGCAGCGTTAGCTGGAGTCTCCCTGCCTGAGGGGAAAGATTTTGTACTTCCTGGATCGGGCAAAGCGGTCTCAGACGCGGGAGTGCGAATTTCCATTAGTCAGGCCGTGCAACAGATGGTTGATAGAAATTCGTTCCTCCAAGTATTGGGGAATGAGGGGCAGACCTTGTATTTTGGTCGGTCCCGCAGGCTGGGGACTTTGCCGCAGTATCTGGCCCTTCTTGGAGAGGAAGGAGGTTCCTCCGCGCCGGGCATGGGCACTCCGGGAGCTATGTGCGATGTTCACCATGTGCAGTCGTGGGCTTCCGGTGGTGGCACTGACCTGGATAATCTCACGTTGGTGGATCCGGGTACGCATCGAAAGATCGACGATGCTCGATGTAATGAAAATGCTTGGTGGACGCTCCGGCCGGATGAGGTGGCGGAGATTCTAGGAACTGACGAAGGGGACGGGGTTAGCGGGGAGTGTGAGCAGGCCTCTACTGATCGTGTGGTCTGGGTGCCCCCGAAAGACGAGGAAGGAAACCGGAAAGCGGAATCCAATGAGGACCCCGATACGTTCGATAGCCCGGGGCGCTGGTTGCGTCGTAAAGCGCGAGAGAAACGGGCGGGGGACACAGTGGATGGCAATGACGAGATGGGGCCGGATCCCGGTGGGTAGTCGGATTGGGAGACCGAGGCCTGGCTTAGAGGCTGATCTTCCGTTTCGTAGTCAGCTTTGTGTTAATAAAGCGGTTGAGGAAAGGGGGGTGCCGATGCTGGCGGCATAGTGCAGCAGTTTTTCTGCGGTGGCACAGCCGATTCCATGGCCTGTGCCTGAGATGAAAACGGCCAGGTGAGCAGCGTCTTCATGCACCTTCCCAAGCTCCTAGTTTTAATAACGTACATATCGCGCTACCAAGTCAATCGATTTAGAATCCGGAATTATGACAACATCCATCTCGGTACAAGAGCTTCGTGACAAGATTGCCGGCGGCGGTCGTATCGTCGTCGTTGACGCACGCTGGTCGCGTGCTAAAAAACCATATGACTCCTACGCCACGGCTCACATCCCACTGGCCGTGTTCTGTGATCCCGAGTTGGACCTAGCAGGTGTTCCAAGCCGAGAAGCTGGTCGCAACCCGTTGCCGGATATCGAGCGTGTGCGCGATGCCGTCCGTCGATGGGGAGTCCGCTCGGAGCATCTCGTGATCGTCTACGACGCGGGCGATGGACTGTTCGCGTCACGTGCTTGGTGGATTCTGCGCTGGGCAGGTTTGGAGAATGTGCGTGTCCTCACCGGTGGGTTAGCTGCTTGGGAAGCAGATGGAAACGAGACTGCCTTCGGGCCCGGAAATCTGCCGCGGCCTGGAACGATTGCGGTGAGTGAAGGCAATATGCCTGTTGCCAGCCTCGATGACGTACGCACCTGGTCTGAGCGTGGAATTTTGGTGGATGCGCGTGAGCCCAGCCGTTTTGAAGGTCGTAGTGAGCGCGTCGATCTGCAGGCAGGTCACATCCCGGGTGCCGTGAACCTGGCGGCTCGCAGTCTGCAAAATGCCGACGGCTCCTTCCTGCCTGTTGAGCAGCTCCGTGAGCGCTTTGCCTCCGTCGGTATCGAAGACGGTCGCAATGTAGCGGTCTACTCCGGTTCCGGTCTTCATTCCTCGCTGTTCATTCAGGCTATGGAAGAAGCGGGCATCACGGGCGCCGCTCTGTATGTCGGCGGCTGGTCCCAGTGGGCTGGCGATCCGAGCCTGCCTATCGTCCGCTTCTAAGCGGGCCCGGGCCAGGGCGACCGCCCCAGGGCCCCTGATGTGCCGTCCATGTGGCTTTTGCCCCTCGCCCTTTACCGTCCTAGAGAGTCCTGAACGCTCTCGCCTCGGGCATTGGCATTGCGCCAGACGGGGGACGGCATCTTGTCGCTGACCAAATAGAACGGCTTCTGGCTTAAGCTAGGAGATTAATGATTCCCCTAGTATTCACCCTCGCAGCGATTCTCATCATCGCCGCAGTCGCGCTGTTCGTTGTCGACCGCCGCCGTCGCAGCACAAGTGAGACTGCTGTGGCGTCTCCGTCATCGCCATCGCTTTACGACGAGCCCTCGGACTCCACCGGCGAAGTAACCGGTGTGGCGGCAGAAGATGTTGTGTTCGAACAGTCGGATTCTTCGGAGCAAGGCAGCCCCGAGACAACTTCTGTGGCGAGACCGAATGTCGCAGCTGACGCTGACTCTGAGGTTGCCGCTGAGACTGATAGCGCCGCTGAAGTTGACTCTGAAACTGAGGTTTCGACGACAGAACTGGGGACTTCAGCTGTAGAAAAGACGCCGACGGAGCCTGAATCTGTCTCGGGAATCGAGCCGGTGGCCCCTGCTGAAATGCCCGAAGCAACAGAAGAAGCGGGTGCTCCCGAAACATCGGAAGCAGCAGCTGACCTGAATGCGGGAACGGACATGACTCTCCGAAGCGGCGCGGAGTCCGGCACAGAATCTGGCATGGAGCCAGCCGAGTCGGTGACTGCTGAAGATACCGATACCACGGATGAGCCCGAGACAGGTTTAGTGGACAACACCAGTGCCATAGATGCCAACAGCACCACTGCTCCTGACGCTCGCATTGGAACTGTTGACGGTGCAGAATCCGAAGCTGCGTCCGGCGTAAAAGCCGAGACTGACGAAGTGCCGCAACCATCCGATCGTGCGGCGCGCACCCAGGCCACCCAGGCCACCCTGCCCACTGAGTCCACCCCGCCCGCGCAACCGCAGCGCGCCCAGCAGCAGTCAGTGGCCCCTGTCCGTCGACGTATCAGCGGTCGCCGTGTGCGTCACCTGCGGAAGGCCTGGGCGCAGGAACGTAATTCTGTCTACAACCGTGTGGACCATGAGCTGCCGTCGTACTGGCAGCGTACGCCGGACGGCGATGCCAAGGCCGTGGTCTCCGGTTTCGCCTTTGGCCGGGAAATGCACCTCGCCGATGTCGGCGGCATCACCACCATCGCCATCCGCCGCTCTGTATCCAGCGATGAGGTTTTCGAGTTGCGCCGCAGCGGCGGCACGACGCTGCCTCACGTAGCCACCGAAGCCGGCCTGGTAGTCGCAGCTACCGACCCAGAGCTCATTCATCGCATTTTCGACGACCGTGCAACCCGCATGCTTGCCGACGTGCACCCGGCCATTACCCGCATGTGGTCCGAAAACTCCTGGTCCTTGGCTCAGCTGATTGATAATTCGGTGCCAGAGGACTGGGACGGTGCACTGGCATCGCTGTCGGACTTCTCCGACATTGCACGCAGGTTGCCACCAGCGGAAGGCGAAACCGTCGCTCCGGACACTAAACAGTGGGATCCCACTCGTTTGCAGCTCACCGAGCAGTCCGTTGACTCTGGTTCCTTGATTTCTGATGGAACCGGGCGTGGGCACTTGCACGCGGTACCAGACCAGCGTCGCAACGGTTCTGCTAACCACGATTCGCAGGATCATAGCTCACAGAACGGGCATGCCCAGAGTCACAGCGCGCAGAATAGCAAGGGCGAAGAGCCGCTGGACGTTGAGGAAATTGTTTACGCAGATTCTCCTTCGTCCTCGTCCGCTGCTACCGCGGATGCAACCACGGATGATTCGCAGTGGTCGTCGCAAAGCAATGCACAACCCACGGTGGTGCAGGCGATTGACGGTTCGTCGTGGCGCCCTACGCGGGATATACCGCTGGATCCGACGGCGCTGCCTTCGCGGTCAACGGCACGAAAGATGGGTGCAAACGTTGGTGAGTCGGAGGACATTGGGGATTCTGGCCAGCAGATTCCTGCGCTTGGTGAGGACCCCGAACATAGCCGGATGCGCTCGAGCCAGGGGCGTGTGGTGCGATCAAATGTGAAGCCCGCCAGTATTTTTACCGACGCCGCCCCAGACCTCGACAGCAGCGACGACCCCACCGAATCTGTATCCGAGGACAAGGGCGCAACCCCTGATTCCGCGGACGAGTAGAACCAGACATATCCTTGAGCACACAGTCGTTTATTTAGGAGACAACCTCAGATGAGCATCCACACGAGCAATGTCAATCAGGAGAAGCTGCAGCGTTTGGCCGAGCTGGTCAAGGAGCTGGCGGTTGTTCATGGCAAGGTCACGCTGTCGTCTGGACGTGAGGCTGACTACTACGTTGACCTGCGCCGCGCCACCCTACATCATGAGGCCTCGCGCCTGATTGGTTCCCTGCTACGGGAGCTCACTGCAGACTGGGACTACGCGCACGTCGGGGGTCTGACGCTTGGCGCGGACCCGGTGGCTACCTCTGTCATGCACGCCGAAGGGCGTCCAATTGATGCCTTTGTGGTGCGTAAGGAAGCCAAGAAGCATGGCATGCAGCGCCGCATCGAGGGGCCGGACATTGTGGGCAAGAAGGTCCTGGTTGTGGAGGACACCACCACCACGGGCAACTCGCCGCTGACCGCCGTCGCTGCACTACGTGAGGCCGGTGCTGAGGTTGTCGGTGTCGCCACGGTGGTTGACCGCGCGACGGGCGCCGACGAGGTCATCAAGGCTGAAGGCCTGGACTACCGTTACCTGCTCGGTTTGGATGACTTGGGTCTGGCCTAAGAATCTGAGCGCTAGAGCTATCGCCGAGCCTCACCCTGCTCGCCGAGCCTCACCCAGCTCACCGCCCCAACGCAGTCCCACGAAAGAGGAACATCCCCATGACCACCAAGCGCGCAGGACTCCTGTCCAAGCTCACCACGACCAAACTTCCCGGCACCAAGGAAACCGTCGCTGACATGTTTGTGCGTCGCACGGGCGAGGGCCTCGGCGCACTCGTCGGTATCGCCAGCGCAAGCTCCGACACCCGCCGTGCCCCAGAACGTGCCGGCTATATCGCCGCCAGTGCGGTCAACGTTGTCTCCAGTGCCTTCGGCTGGGAGACTCCACGTCGAGTTTCCAAGACTGTCCTCATGCCACTGTTGGCGGCCAATGTTTGGCGCCGTCGCCACGAGACGTCTCGCTTTACGACGACCACCCTGCTCATCGGCCTCGCCGGCGGTTGGCTGGGCGACTTGATTCTCATGCCGAATAAGCCGAACCTGAACCGCGGTTCTGTGCCGTTCGCAGTTAACCAGGTTGCCTACCACGTGCTGCTGTGGCGTGCCGGAGCTCGGATTAGCGCGCTGCGTGCTGCCATTCGCTTCCCACTGTGGGCTGGTTCGGTACCGCTGGTCGGTGCTGTAAAGCCCGAGGCGCTGCCCGCTGCTGTTGGCTACGGTCCGCTGCTGGCTGTGACCTCCGCACTGGCCGATGACCCGGCGCTGCTGGAGGGTGCCGGTGCTGTCGGTACTGATGAGCAGACCGGCCTGCCGATTGCCGATGCCGCCTACGGCCTCGGCCACGGTGGCAACCTGTTCCTCGTCTCCGACACGCTACTGATGGCTCGAAAGATGTTTGCGGAGGAGGGCGTCGTCGGCAAGCTTCTGAATGCGGCAGTGATGGACACCTACACCGTGGCGCAGTTGTTCCTGGTCGAGGGGCTGTTGGCTCTTGACCGCGCCTGAGCCCGGGAAGGGGCCGACGGAATGGTTTGAGGCTCGTGTCGGGGTGGGGCCGTGGGAGCAGGAGCACCCGAACGAACCCCGGCCGACCGGCCCAGAATACGATGAGCAGCTTCTGGATGAGGGCGACCGACGTAATGTCGTCGATGCCTACCGCTACTGGACGATGGAGGCTATCGTCGCGGAGCTGGATAAGCGTCGTCATCCGTTGCATATCGCCATCGAGAATTTTGAGAATGACTCCAACATTGGCACCGTGGTACGCACCGCAAATGCCTTCCTGGTGGAGGCCGTGCACATCGTGGGGCGCAAGCGTTGGAATCGTCGCGGCGCGATGGTGACTGACCGCTACCAGCACTTGCTGCACCACGAGACGGTGTCGGAGGTCATTAGCTGGGCGCGCGAGCATGATTTGGCTGTCGTGGCCGTGGACAATGTGCCGGGCTCCGTACCCATCGAAACCGTTGAGTTGCCCGAGCGTTGTCTTTTGCTCTTCGGCCAGGAGGGGCCGGGAGTGACTGAAGAAGCACAGCAGGCGGCGGATTTGACGGTGTCGATTGCCCAATTTGGCTCGACGCGTTCGATAAATGCGGGGGTAGCGGCGGGTATTGCCATGCACTCTTGGATTCGTACTCATGCAGATATCACCGCGGCCTGGTAATTGTCTGCTTAGGTGTTTTATTTCGAAGGCTGTTTTAGAGCTGTTTCACAGCCGTTTTAAGGAGAGCCAGTGGTTCTAAAAATGTCGCGTCCGGAGGCCGAAACGTGGGCCTATCGTGCGGACGTGGCTGAACAGGCGATTCGCAACCGTCATGCGGCGAAGCTGTGGGGTCTTCCGGGCACGAATTTGGCAATGGCTTCCTGGCCCGCGCCGCTTCGACATAAGGTCTTCATCAACTGGCATTACTGGTGGCAGGCGCAGTATCTCGACTGCCTGGTAGACGCAGCCAAGCGCGTGCCTTCTAAGGAGAAGTACCGCGCTATCCGCCAGACCACTCGGGGTATCCGCATTCGCAACCTCACGCTGCTGACCAAGAACAAGTACTACGACGATCGCGCGTGGATGGCGTTGGCGCTCGGGCGTGCCGACGCTGTCCTCGGCGCATCGGTGCCCAAGAAGACGACAGCACGGCTGATTTCATGCTTGGGCGATGGTCGGCAGGAGTCCACGGGTGTGCTGCCGTGGCGTGAGCAGGACCTCTTTTTCAACGTCCCCTCGAACGGTCCTGCAGCCATCGCTCTGGCCCGGGCTGGTCGTATCAAGGAGGCAGAGGAACTTATCGATTGGGTTTACGCCAACCTCCTGTCGGACTCAGGGCTGCTCTACGACGGCATTCGCTTGTCCATGGCAGGTGCCGTCGTGCAGAAGGGCATGTTTACGTACAACCAGGGTGTCATGATTGGCGCTTGCCTCGAAGTGGGACTTGCGCTTCGGGCGCACGGCCAGCGTGAACAGGCGACGAAGTATTTCACGCGCGTGCAAAACCTCATCCACGCGGTGGCAAAGGATTTGGCGACCACCGACAATGTTATCGCCGGTGCCGGTGGCGGCGATGGTGGTCTGTTCAACGGCATCCTCGTGCGATACCTCGCCGATGCGGCGGTGCGTTTGCCTGGAGACAATCGCATGAATCGCGCGGCAGCTCGCATTGCTCGCCGACTGGTTCTGGCTTCGGGGGAGAAGTGCTGGTACCACCGCCTCGAGGTTGATGGCCTGCCGCTTTTCCCCGCAGATTGGAACGACAATGCTCAGTTCCCACAGGGCGGTTCGGTTGCGCAATCAGTCGGTGGCGCGGTTCGCGGTTCGGCGATTAAGGAGCGTGACCTCTCTGTCCAGCTGTCGGGTTGGATGCTGATGGAAGCGTGCGCCCGAGTGGCCGATTTTGTTGCGACCAAGCTGGAAAATGGTGAGTCGTTGGATTCGACGAAGCCGAGCTGCCCGGAGTAGTCGGGGAACGCTAGTTGGTCGTCATCTGGCGCTTGCCGACGTTGTACCACCGCGCTGTGCCCGCCGTTGCCAACAGGGAGTCACCTACTGAGCCCCTGCCATCGCCACGTGATGCCTGGCACAATAGGACGCATGAAACTCAATGACATGATGGCTCCTGCTCCCGTGAAGCTCCCCGTTCTTGACGAGGCCGTTGCTGCCCGCAACGGTGGCGCAAGCCCGGAGGCCGTGGTTCGCGCATGCCCGCGCGATTCCCAGGCTTGGGCGGATTTGGCTGAAAGCGCCTTGTCCGAGGGCCAGGAGATTCAGGCCTATGCCTTCGCTCGCACTGGTTACCACCGCGGTCTGGACCTGCTGCGTGGAAACGGCTGGAAGGGGTTCGGAGCCATTCCGTGGGAGCACGAGCCGAATCGTGGTGTGCTCCGCGCCTTCGCAGCGTTGGCTAAGGCTGCTAAGGCTATCGGCGAGGATGATGAATTCGATCGCATGATGGCGTTGCTGCGTGACAGTGATGAATCCGCGTTGCCAGAACTGGGTCTTTAATCGCGCATAGAGATTCAGCGGGCACATAAGAGTGCACAACAGCACAACGGGTACATAAAAAGCGCACAGTTTTTTACATGAGGATGGTGACTTCGGCATGGCTGGCATAGCTGGTGGGGAAGATAAGGATGCCGCAGCTGCCAGGAATCTAGAGGACCTTGCTCCCGCGCATGTCGACGACCTCGTCGAAGCTAAGGAAACGCAATTCGTCGAGGATAATCCGCGCCCGGATTTCCAAGATTTTCGCAATACGTACCTACATCCGGCCTCCCGCGCAGCAAACAAGCTGCGTCAGAAAGTGAGGCCCCGCACGCGTTTCCTCCATGCGATTGACCGTGTGCGCTCCCGTTGGATGCTCATTGTCCAAGCCACGTTAGCCGCTGGGTTGGCCTACTGGTTCGCACTTGAGGTACTGGGGCACCCCAACCCGTTCTTCGCGCCGATGGCCGCTTTCATCAGCCTCAACGTGATGACCGCAGGTCCTCGCCTAAAGCACTCTGTGGAGTTGGTGCTCGGCGCCTCGTTGGGAGTCGGCATTGGTGATGTGATTATCTCCATCCTCGGCTCGGGTATCTGGCAGCTGACTGTCGGTGTGTTCGTCGCCATGGTCATTGGCGTGTTTGTCGGTCGCGGTCCGCTTGTGGTCAACCAAGCGGCATCTTCAGCCGTGCTCATCGCCACCATTATTCCGCCGGGCACCGCCGGTTCTTATTACCGAATGATCGATGCTCTCGTCGGTGGTGTGGTGGGCATTATTGTGCTCATGATATTGCCGCGAAGCCCGCTGGCGGGTGCTCGCCGCAAGGTGGCCAAGGTCCTCGACATGGGTGCAGACGTACTTTATGACATCGGCATCGGCATGAAAGAGGGCGACACCGATCGCATCCGCACCGCACTGAGCGTGGTGCGCTCCATGCAGGCGCAGGTCTCGCTGATGGACCGCACTGTCGCCGACGCGGGCGAGCAGGTCCGTATCTCGCCGTTGCTCTGGCGTTCTCGGGATAGAATCCACTCGCTGTCGCGCATGGTACATCCCGTCGACAACGCCATGCGCAACATCCGTGTGCTCGCGCGTCGCGCTATCACCGCACGTGAGGATCACATCGACTTCTCGTCCGAACTGTGCGCACTTGTTCTCGGCGTGTCTGAAGGTACGCGCCTGGTCAGTCATGTGCTTGACGACGAAGCCGCCGTGCGCCGAATCCCAGAGTGGGGCGAGTTGCCTTTCGAATCCGGCGACATCGCTATCGCTCAGCTTTCCGAGGGATCCGGAGAGGTCAAGCTTGAAGACGTGGTTCGGTACTTGCGTCGTTTAGCGGCGAAAATGCACCCACGCGTGATCGAGGACGCAACGCTGTCGGAACAGGTTGTGTTTGCGCAGTCCCGCTCATTGGTGGTGGACCTGTTGCAGGTGTGTGGCCTGTCCAGGCGTTCAGCTGTGGCAACGCTGCCGCCGACGACCCCGTTCCCAGCAATGCCGCCGGAGGTATGGGACGAGTAGCCGGTGAGGAGTGGGTGAGTAGCGGCTCGCTAGGCGCCCGTCGGTTACTGCCCACGTGCTCCGGCGCACATGCTACTGCCCACGTGCTATTGCAGCATGCTCTAGTGCGGTACGCGCTTGACCTCGACGCCGCCGAAAGCGACAAAGCCGCTCACAATAATCTTCGGAGCCTGTCCGGCGCCAGGAGCAGGAAGGTTACGTCCCGGGTTTCCAGTAACATCCGTGCCTCCGAAGATGGGCAGCACGTCGACATCAACCTGGTAATGGTCGGGGACAATGACGTCGACTCCACCGAAGGCGCAGCCAATGTTGACGACAGTAGTTTCCGCGGTCAGGATGGCCTCGCGGAAATCCAAGCCGGTCCCGCCGAAGGCCGCCACCGTGGTGTGCGTGGGAGCGCACGTCCAAGGGCCTCTCTTGTCGGTGCCGCCGAAGATGCCGATGGAGAGCTTCGAACCAGTTGCCGCGGCGGAGCTATCAATCCGAGCTGGTTGATGATTGTTGGCTGCATTCGGTGCCACCGAATGGTGCTCGTCCGGGACGCTGTGTAGGTTCGGGCGCAGGTTAGGGTTTGGGTGCGCATGTGGAGTCGGCTCGGCCAGGTTCGCGGGCAGCGACAAGTCCTGTGTCAATGCGGGCAACTCATCGATGTACGTCGCCTTTTGGGCTTTCTCGGTGCGCTCCTGCAGTTCCGCAAAGTCAATCTGGCCATCGCGGAATGCCCATTCCAAGCGTTCCAGCGCAGTGTGGCGGGCTTGGTCGCCAGCGCGTAGCCGTGGGGTGTTGTCGGTCATGATGCTGTCCTATCGAGGCAGTGGCGGGCAGTGGCTTTAACACCCAAATGTTATCTGTACTCGAACTTTCGCGCAGGCCGCTTTCGAGCAAGCCACTTTCTCATGGGCAGACCGTGGCTATTGCCCGACGCAGTTAGCGCACAATCTGCAAGTCGCGAAGGTGTCGGTACATAGTTGTCTTCTCTCGCGGCTTTCGAGACTCGACTCCATCGCGCACATATCGGAAGCCCAGGCCACCAACTTGAACCGCCCGACCCGTCATCGGACGGTGTAGCTCGCGGGCCGGGGCTTCTTTCGCTTTACGACGGCCACCGCGACCCAATCCGAGTCGGCTCAGCAGGCCTTTGCCGACTCCATCCTCGTTACCGATTTCCGCTTCCGGAGCCGGAACTTCGGCCGCAACGATGCCCGGGGCATCGGGGGTAGGGCGAATCTGCAGGCCGGTGGATGTGCCGGAGAACATCTGATGCTCGTCGACATAGACCTCGCCAGTAAACCCGTTTGTCGAGGACACTCCGGTAATTCCCGGCTCTGTCAGTAGGGCGTAACCAACAATTGCGTGGCCGGTGTCATCGCGAATCAGCGGCACTGGCGTCGTCGGGCGCGTGAGCGCGGCCGCCGCATCGAGCCCTTCTCCTCCTTCGATGCCCCAGTTTTTGGCCGCGGTCGAGGGCGCGGTGGGGACATGTGCCACTTCAATCCACAGGAGGTTCTTGCGCATCAGGTAGGTTGCCACGGCAGCCAGTGCCGCGTCGGTGCCAACGACCACAATTCTTAACGGCTCGCTCGGCTTTTGCGGAGCGGGTTGCGGAGCGCCTAAGTGGTCGACTTTCTTCTGCTTGGAGATTTCCTCCGGTGTCGGTGCTGTATCGACAGGCAGTACGTCCTTGGCCAGGTCGTCGATGAAAGCTAGCTCCTTGCGGGTGGGGATCATCGCGACGTCGTGAAGCGCATAGGCGGGTGGTGCCGGAGTAGCTGGTGCTGATGGTGCGGACGGTGCTGATGTAGACCATGATTGGCGGAGCAATTGGGAAAACGCGGGTACATCGGGGCCACACTGCAGCACAACAATACGCATAGGACTACACTCTAATGCGTCGTCTGCAATCCCAGGAGTTGAAGTAGGACTATGGCCGCAATCATTATCGTCGGTGCCCAGTGGGGCGACGAGGGCAAGGGCAAAGCAACCGATATTCTCGGTGGCCGCGTCGACTACGTCGTCAAGCCCAACGGTGGCAATAACGCCGGCCACACCGTTGTCGTTGGCGGTGAGAAGTACGAGCTGAAGCTGCTTCCGGCGGGTGTGCTGTCGGAAAACGCTGTGCCGATTATCGGTAACGGCTGTGTGGTCAACCTCGAGGCGCTTTTCGACGAGATTGATGGCCTCGAAGCTCGCGGTGCAAAGGCCTCCCGCCTGCGCGTTTCCGGCAATGCCCACATGGTTGCTCCGTACCACCAGACGCTGGATCGCGTGACCGAGCGCTTCCTGGGTAAGCGCGCTATCGGCACCACTGGCCGCGGTATCGGCCCGACGTATGCCGACAAGGTCGGCCGTACGGGCTTGCGTGTCCAGGACATTCTGGATGAGTCGATTCTGCGCCAGAAGATTGAGTCTTCGCTGGCTCAGAAGAACCAGATTCTGGTCAAGCTGTACAACCGCCGCGCCATCGATCCGGATGAGGTCTTTGATTACTTCATGGGCTTCGCCGATCGTCTGCGCCCGATGATTATCGACTCGGAGTTTGAGCTCAATCAGGCTTTGGACGCCGGCAAGCACGTCCTCATGGAGGGCGGCCAGGCCACCATGCTCGATGTCGACCACGGCACCTACCCGTTCGTGACCTCCTCGAACCCAACCGCTGGTGGTGCCTGCGTAGGCACCGGCATCGGCCCGACGAAGATCACTTCGGTGCTGGGCATCATGAAGGCCTACACCACCCGCGTCGGTGCTGGCCCGTTCCCGACGGAGCTGTTCGACAAGTGGGGCGAGTACCTGCAGACCACCGGCGGTGAGGTCGGAGTCAACACCGGCCGTAAGCGCCGCTGTGGTTGGTACGACTCGGTGCTGGCTCGCTACGCCGCGCGCGTCAACGGTTTCACGGATCTGTTCATCACCAAGCTGGATGTCCTGACTGGTATCGGCGAGATTCCGATTTGTGTCGCTTACGACGTTGATGGCGTGCGTCACGACGAAATGCCACTCACCCAGTCGGAGTTCCACCACGCTGTCCCGATTTACGAGACCATGCCTGCATGGGACGAAGACATCACTGGCTGCCGCACCTTCGATGAGCTGCCGGACAAGGCCAAGGATTACCTGAACCGCCTGGAGGAGCTCTCCGGCGCTCGCATTTCCTACATCGGTGTTGGCCCGGGTCGTGACCAGACCATCGTTGTCCACGATGTGCTGGACAACTAGCGCTGGGCAACTAGCGCTGGGTACTTAGCCTGGGGGGGCAGTGGCGAACTAGCCGGAAAATAGTCCGGCTTTCGACCCGGCTTTATCGAACTGTTAGATAAAAAATCTTCGGTGTCGAAACTGCTGGCTGCTGTAAAAAAGAACATTTGCTAACCACGAGAAGGCTCTGGGAATTGTCAGTTGACACTGGCATCCCAGAGTCATTTTTGTATCGTAGGCCTCACCGCGTGGTCCAACGACAGAAGTCCAAACGACAGAAGGCGTGTGGTTTTCATGCAAAACACAGGACACCGAGTACAACGACTGGCAAGTTCCGCCGTACTTTCCGGCGCGATGGTTTTCTCCGCAGTAGGTGGAGCCGTTGCAGCTCCCGCGGCCCAGGCGGAACCGGCCCCAGTGCCGGCACCGGCTCCGGCGAAGGCAGATAGCTGTACCCCGAACCCGGCAGCACCTGAAATCCAGGAGGCCCTGGATAAGGTCAACAGGGAGCGTCCGAACAACCATGATGGGTGGAAGTACACTGGCACCTCCAACTTCAGCCCGTGTAGCGATTTGAGCTTTGCTCTCGCAGATCAGGCCAAGCAGGGCAACGCTCAGTCCTCCACTGTGCTGTTGATGTTCCACAAGGGTGAGTTCATTGGTACGGACTCTGACCGGCCTCAGCACATCAACAAGGTGACGCCGACCCCTGATGGTAAGAACATCTCGGTCATCTACCACGACTGGGAGGCTCAGGAGGCCGCAGGTGCGCCGAACGCTGATGCGGCCAAGTTCACCTCTAATGTTCACTTCTTCTGGAACGGCGATCACGTCGTCCACGAGGGCAAGATTCCCGGCGGGGCGAAGCCCGCTTCCTAAGGACTCCCGAGAATTTTCGAGAGCTTTCGAGAATTCTTGGACACTCCCGGGGTCTCTTGAATTTTCCCAAGTAAACTCAATTCAGAGTCGG
The DNA here is from genome assembly GCA_003955985.1 of Corynebacterium jeikeium. NCBI lineage: Bacteria > Bacillati > Actinomycetota > Actinomycetes > Mycobacteriales > Corynebacteriaceae > Corynebacterium > Corynebacterium jeikeium. The sequence continues at coordinate 2,322,397 of CP033784.1, read as the reverse complement.
ACATGAGAAAGTAATGCTCCGTCGTAGCTCAGTGCTTGAGAAAACTTGAGAGAACAGAAGAGGTTCCAGCCATGAGTGGTCATTCAGTTCGTCGCGGGTCGATGCTGGTTAGCGCGGCGGTCGCAGGTGTAGTGGCTTTGTCCGGTTGCTCCACTGATGAGACCGCAGCACCGACCTCTGCTTCTCAGGTAGATCAAGAAACGACGACCATCACTACGACCACCACTGTCGAGGATGACAGTGAAAGTGCAGATACCCCCAATCCGGATGTCGATGACAACGACCCCGATGGGGGTTCTTCTGCGCCAACCCAGGAAGAGGCTTTCGAAGAAGCGGTTGCCGACCTGAACTCAATGGAAGGTGGCAATGGCAGCGGTTGGACAGTCACGGACGATACGAACTGGGATACCACCAGCGAGTTGACCTTTGCCTCAGCAGTACAGAATGAAATTACGCATTCAACTACCGCTGGTGCAGTGCTGCTGTTTCATAAGGGCGAGTACGTGGGGACCGCCGGTGGTCCGCAGACAATCAACTCGGTCGAGGGTGATGGCAAAACTGTGACCGTCAATTTCTTCGATGTCAATAAAATGATCGAAGACGGCGGTGCCTTCGCCTTTAAAGACCAGTACAACGCTCCCGTTACGTACTCCTGGGATGGGGCAGAGGTTGCTCAAGAAGGCGAGATTCCAAAGGCAGAGGGGAATTAAACGCTCACCCCGCACTCTCTCCAGATGCGAGTGCTGTCAGGCCGTTTTAAAGTAGTGGCGCACCACACAGTTTTCACCCAGATTTCTGTGTTCTGTAAACCTCCGACGGTAGTTTGTCGACACTGTGTTGTCGGTACTGCGCCGTCGCTATGAAGTCGCTAATACTACGCCCAAAGAGGAAAATCACCGGCCATGTCTTCTCGCAACTCATCTGACTCCATGTTTGACGAACGGACCAAGCAGAGCGAGCAGCCTCAGAATTCACGCGTCCACGGCACGCGCCGCGCAATCGCGGCCATCGCTATGGGCGCGTTTGCTATTTCTCCTATTGCAGCCTGCAGCAATGATGCAGACAACGACGCGGCGTCGTCGTCAAGCAGTGCAAGCGCGGTCAGCACTACGTCGAGCGAAGAGAAGACCTTTGAAAAGCAGCAGGTCGCTGAGCTGAATGCGGCCGCGAATGTGCGGCCGGCTGCGATGGCTAAGCTGCCGGAGGGTTTTGATCTGCAGTCACACCGTGGTGGTCGCGGTGAGTGGACGGAGGAGTCCAAGCAGGCGATGATCAACTCGTTGGAGCTGGGCGTTACGACGTTGGAGCTGGACATCGTCCTGACGAAGGATGGCGTGCCTATGGTCTGGCACGATCCGGAAATCCAAGATGACAAGTGCTCGGACACCGAGCCAGTGACGGAGGGGGATCCGCAGTACCCGTACGTCGGCAAGCTCGTACATGATCTCACCTATGAGCAGGTACAAACCCTGGTCTGCGACAAGAAGCTCGAGGACTTCCCGGATGCGGAGCCAATCAAGGGCAATAGGATGATGACCCTGCCGGAGCTGTTCGAGCTGACTAAGGACAACCAGGACATCCACTTCAACATTGAGACCAAGATCGAGGGCGAAAAGCGCGCTGACTCGGCAGAACCGCAGGAGTTCGTCGATGTGATTCTCGACGAGATTGACCGCGCGGGTGTGGCTGATCGTGTGATGATTCAATCCTTCGATTGGCGCTCGTTGCCGCTGGTCGCGGAACGGAACCCGGAGATTCCGCTGGTCATGCTGTGGGACGAAACCACCTGGAAGAAGGATTCTCCTTGGATCGGCGATGTCAATTACGACGAGGTCGATGGCGACATCATCGAGGCCGCCAAGCAGCTCGGCGTGCAGGTGCTCTCACCGACGCACAGCATTCCTTACGGCAAGACACCGTCGGATTCTGACTACCACCCGGTCGCCACGCCGGAGCTGATTTCCCGCGCACACGAGGCCGGCATGAAGGTGGTGCCGTGGACGGTGAACGAAAAGGAGACCATGCGCGAGCAGATTGCCGCTGGTGTCGATGGCATCATCACCGACTACCCGACGCGACTGCGCGAGGTCTTGGCCGAGCTGAATATGCCGCTGCCAGAGCCCGCTCCGGTGGGTGATGCAGCGATGTCGACGAACTAGTAAACCCGGCTAGCACCAGCGAAAACTCGTCTGTATCCCTGTTTTGCCCGTGTTTAGCTCTGCGGGCTGAGCGTGTTTCGTGTCACACTTGACCTTATGACGCGTTTGAAAGTGCTTGCCGACGTTGACACGGGTATCGATGACAGTCTTGCTCTCGTCTACCTCGCGGGGTTGCATACCGCAGGCGAGATCGAGCTGGTGGGTGTGACCTGCGCAGGTGGTAACACCACTGCGGCATGGTCCGCTCGCAACACCAAGTACATGTTGAATCTCTGCGGTTGTCCGGAGGTTCCGGTTGTCAGCGGTTTCGAGGGGCCCGCTGACCGTGAACTGACCACCACGCCTGAGACTCATGGCCCGTACGGGCTGGGCTACAACCTGGCACCACCGGCCGTCATCTACGAACCGGGGCGCTCAGGAGCGGCGGATCCGCTGGCGCTGTGGCGACGAGTCATCGAGCAGGCACGGTCGACGGGGGAGAAGGTGCACCTGCTGGTCACTGGCCCTATGACTACCTACGTGGCCGCTTTGAAGAAGTACCCAGAACTCATGCGGGAGCTCGACGGCGTGACCATTATGGGCGGTGCTGTGGACTACCACGGTAACGTCACCGAGTTTGCGGAATGGAACTTCTGGGTCGACCCCACCGCGGTCACCGAGGTCTTCGGCACCGCGGGCGCTGTGGCCGTCGAGCGCCCGGAGGATGCCGTGCGCAGCATCGCCACCGCCGCAGGCGCGCCGGTGCCGACGCTGGTTCCGCTCAATGTCACCGAGACCATCACCATTAGTGATACTGAGATTGAATCCTGGCGAGATGCCGGTATGAACTCGGAGCTGCTGCGTGTTCTGCGCCGCTCGCTGAAGTTCTACTTTGAGTTCCACCAGGGTGTTGGAGTCGGTTATAAGGCGCAGGTCCATGACCTCTTCGCTGCGATGGTGGCCGTCGGTGCGGTGACCGGGGAAGTGGAGAAGATGCGTCTCGTGGGCGTCGATAAGCGAACCTTTGCAGATGAGCCTGCGCGGCGCGGACAGGTGGTGGAAGATCCTGCCGGTTCGGTGGCGAATGTTGTCCTGGCCGCTGACCGTGAGGTGGCGCTGGCTGAGTTCCAGCGGGTGTTCCCGCGCTAGGTTCCCGCCCGTGCCCGCCGCGGTGAATCAGCTCGCTGTCGTATGCTGGAGGCAATCAATTTAACAGCTGCTGGTTGCGCAGCGTATGTGCCGTAGACGAAAGCGAATTTATCTCGATGTTCACCCCTGAAGTCACCGGAACCCCGTACCAGCCGGGAGCAACGCGAGTTCTGCTGCTCGGCTCTGGCGAGCTCGGCAAGGAGGTGACCATTGCTTTCCAGCGTCTTGGCGTTGAGGTGCACGCTGCCGATCGCTACGAGCATGCACCGGCACACCAGGTCGCTCACCACGCCTACGTCTTGAATATGTCGGATTCCAGTGCACTGCGGGATCTGATTCTCCAGGTCAAGCCACACTTCATCGTCCCTGAGATTGAGGCTCTGGCAACCGAGGTGCTGGCAGAGGTCGAGGAAGATGAGACGCTGGACGTCACCGTTATTCCGACCGCACGGGCGACTCAGCTGACCATGAACCGAGAGGGTATTCGCCGCCTGGCTGCGGAAGAGGTGGGGCTGCCGACTTCCCGCTATCACTTCGCCTCCAGCTTTGATGAGTTCACCGCAGCTGTTGATGAGATTGGCTTCCCATGCGTGGTCAAGCCGGTCATGAGTTCCTCGGGCAAGGGACAGTCCACGCTGCGTTCGCCGGAGGATGTCCAGGCCGCGTGGGATTACGCCATGAGTGGCGGTCGCGTTGAGTCCGGTCGCGTCATCGTGGAGGGCTTCGTCGATTTCGACTATGAGATCACGCTGCTGACCGTGCGCTCCGTGGATCCGGAGACCGGCGAGGGGGCAACGTGGTTCTGTGAGCCCATCGGCCACCGTCAGCAGGATGGTGACTACGTTGAGTCCTGGCAACCGGCTGCCATGAGCGAAAACGCCCTGGACAATGCTCGCTCTGTCGCCGCGCGCATCACCAACGCGCTGGGCGGTCGCGGTATCTTCGGCGTCGAGCTGTTTGTCCGCGGCGATGAGGTGTGGTTCTCCGAGGTCAGCCCGCGTCCGCACGACACCGGCATGGTCACCATGGGTACGCAGCGTTTCTCCGAGTTCGAGCTGCACGCGCGCGCAGTGTTGGGTCTGCCTATCGACGTCACGCTGGTGTCCCCGGGAGCCTCCGCTGTCGTCTACGGCGGTGCTGACATCGAGCAGCCGGGTTACACCGGGCTGACGGAGGCCATGGCTATTCCGGAGACCGATATTCGTATCTTTGGTAAGCCGGTTGCCGGCCCGCGTCGCCGCATGGGTGTTGCTGTTTCGACCGCGGATTCTGTCGATGCTGCTCGTGAGCGCGCATCGGAGGCGGCATCAAAGATTAAGGTCGTCGAACTGGGGTAGTTCGACGACCTAGTGTGCGCTGCTGGTGTTGCTTGGGAAAGGAACGCTGCAGCGCACTTTTTTGTGCCCGCTGTGGTGCGTAAGCTACTTGATCTACTTGGACTTCTGTACCGGTGGCTCGGCCGACCAGGGGAAGACGATCCAGTCATCGGTGTGCTTCCAGACGTAGTCCGGTGCAATCTCCGAGCGGGACTTGCCGTAGAGCACAGCGGAACGGACTTCAGCGCCGTGCTTCTTGAGCAGGTCGAGCACCAGATGCAGCGTGCGACCGGAGTCGGCCACATCGTCAACGACCAGCAGGCGGCGGTTGGAAATCGATTCGATGTCCAGGAGCGGCTCCAGCAGAACCGGATCCGGCAGGGTCTCCGCCACGTCGGTGTAGAACTCGACGTTGATGGCGTCAGAGAGCTTGACGCCCATGGTGTAGCTGAGTGCGCCTGCTGGCAGCAGGCCACCGCGGGCCACGGCGATAATAATCTCCGGGTCGAAGTCCGAGTCGACAATCTGCTGTGCCAGTTCACGGGAGGCGACGCCGAAGCCTTCCCAGGTCAGAACTTCCTTGACGTCCAGGTTGGATGAGTCTGCATGATAAGCCATGTATTAACTCTAATCCGAAGATCGACTGACGTGCACAATCAACTGTCCGGTTAGACCCGATGCGCTAGCTCGCGACGGTCTCCACAACAGCTTCGTGCACAGCTTCGGCCACGTCATCGGCATCTGGCTGCTTTGCGACGACCGTGGAGGCCGCAACCATGTCAGCCCACTCGACCAGCTTCTTGCGCTCGCGGCCTTCGGCTTCGCCCGCGGCACGCTCGGCGGCGTCGAGTGCGTGCCAGCCCTCCCAGGTGGTGACCTGGAGGCCCTTGTCGGCCAGGAACTCGTCGACGTCGTTATGCGTGGGCTTTGCAGGTGCGGCCAGGCGACCTGCCTCCCAGTCGGCGATGAGGTTGCCGACAGCTTCGTTGGCATCGCCCTTGGTGTTACCGATTAGGCCGACCGGGCCACGGCGAATCCAGCCGGTGGTGTACAGGCCCTGGATGTGGTTGCCGTCGATGTCGTCAAGCACGCGGCCGCCGGCATCTGGGATGGTGTGCGTGCCGGTGTCGAACGGTACGCCGGTGACTGCGTCGGAGCGGTAGCCGACTGCGCGGTAGACCGCACCGACCGGCCATTCGGTGAACTTGCCGGTGCCGCGGACGCCACCCTCGCCGTCGAGTTCGGTGCGTTCGGTGCGGATAGCGCTGACGTGCTGTACTCCATCTTCACCGGTCTCGCCGATGATTTCGACCGGGGACTCGAAGAAGTGGATGAAGAGCTTGTGCGGGGCGCCCTTTGGCTCGCGGATGGCGTAGTTTTCCAGAATCGTACAGACCTGATCGGTGATCTTGGACTCGCGACGGGACGTTTCGGAGGCGGCATCGTACTGGATGTCCTCCGGATTCACGACAACCTCAATGGTGTCAGAGTGGTCCAGTTCCTTCAGCTCCAGTGGAGTGAACTTTGCCTGAGCCGGACCGCGACGGCCAAAGACATGGACTTCGCGGGCGGCATTCTTTGCCAGGCCGTCGTAGACGTTGTCGGCGATTTCGGTGACGTGCAGCTCATCGGCAGTCTTGGCGAGAATACGGGCGACGTCGAGACCCACGTTACCGACGCCGATCACAGCGACCGACTCAGCAGAGAGGTCCCATTCGCGAGCAAACTCCGGGTGGGAGTCGTAGAAACCTACGAACTCACCGGCGCCGTAGTGCTCCGGCAGATCCGAGCCCGGGATGTTCAGATCGCGGTCGCCGGTCGCGCCAGTGGCGAAGATGATGGCGTCGTAGAACTGGCGCAGTTCATCAACGCTGACCTGCTTGCCGACGTCCACGTTGCCCAGCAGTCGAACCTGCGGCTTGTCCAGCACTCGGTGGAGGGACTTAATGATGCCCTTGATTCGCGGGTGGTCTGGCGCAACACCGTAGCGGATGAGGCCGAACGGCACTGGAAGGCGCTCGTAGAGGTCGATGGCGACATCGCGGCCGGACTTCATCAGCGCGTCGGAGGCGTAGATGCCGGCCGGGCCCGAGCCAACCACGGCTACACGCAGTGGCGTGGTGGAGTTGGCGAGATCGGGCAGTGAGGAAGCGGCCGTGTTCTGGGCTGCAGTCTGGTCGTTGGTCATTGGGTGGAATCCTTTTTCTACGTTTTCTTTGTCGCGATTGCTTATCGTAGACCAACCGGTCTATGCTTGCTGAAACAGAATATAGACAAACTGGTCTACAAAAAGCAAACACAAAACACCGCAAGAATCACTGCTTTGGCTTGAGAGGGTTTTGCTGCGCATCGCTTCTGCTGAATGAGCTCTGAAAGGGGCTCGTCGTGCGAGCATCGTGGCAACGGCAGGCTCTGGTTGGGTAAGCGGGGAAGGGCTTGTCATGGAAAAACTCATAGTCTTCGTGCTAATCGGCCTTGGCGCGCAATTAGTCGACGGCACTCTGGGGATGGCTTTCGGTGTCACCGCTACTTCGCTGTTTATTGTCGCTGGTAGTAGTGCTGCCACTGCGTCGGCGGTGGTTCACGTAGCAGAGGTGGGTACGACACTGGCCTCCGGTATTTCACACTGGCGATTCGGCAATGTCGACTGGCGACGCGCGCTGAGTCTTGGCGTGCCGGGTGCTATCGGTGCCTTTATTGGTGCGACCTTTTTGGCGAATCTCGACGGTGATGCCGCGACGCCTGTGACCTCGACAATCTTGCTTTTCCTCGGTCTGTGGGTGATTATCCGCTTCGCCTTTTTGGCCAATGTTAAGCGCAAGAAGAAGGCCTGGGGGGCGAAGAAGCTCGCTCCGCTGGGGCTCTTTGGTGGCCTGCTTGATTCCACTGGAGGCGGTGGTTGGGGGCCTGTTACCACCTCAACTTTGCTCGGCGCTGAGGCTGACCAGCCGCGCAAGATTATCGGTACTGTCTCTGCGGCGGAATTTCTCGTTGCCTTGGCGGCTGTACTGGGCTTTTTGCCCAAGCTGCGGGAGGAATTCACTCAGCATGCCGCACCGGTAATTGGTTTGTTGTGCGGTGGTGTGATTGCGGCACCCTTGGCTGCGTACCTGGTGGGGCGCATTAATCCGCGGCTGCTTGGGATTGCGATCGGCGGCGTGTTGGTGGGGCTGAATATTCGCACTCTGTTTTCGTCGCTGGTTTCTGGGGGCGTACTGACGACAGCGCTGCTCGTGTGGGCTTTTGTTGTCGTTGTGCTGGTGCTGTGGGCGCGTTCGCACGACACTCTTCCGGGGCTGCGTCAGCGGGTCCAACTTGAGCCGACTTCTCAGTCTTCCTCGGCTGATGTGCCTAGTTCTGGATCTCCATCACCCGCTTCGGTTGATGCCGGGGCCGAGGATGCTTCTGAAGGTGTCAAAGTGGGTGCGAAAAACGGTGTCCGCGTGGGCGAAGCGGAAGTCCGCTAGGTATCCGAGCGTGTCCCGGCTTGCACTAGCCAGACTGGTCGGTCTAATGTTGCCTGCAATGCAACGTAGACCAAACGGTCTATAAAGATTAGAAACTAATTCGGTCAACGAGAACAAAACGAAAGTGATTCGGTAGATTCCCCATGAGCTCTCCTACGAAAACCGCCGAGCGTCCAGCTTCCGCAGCGGCTACCCGACGTAAGAAGCGCGCACCGAAGCCACAGGGGCAGTGGCTTATCGACGGCCGCGAGCCACTTAACGACGACGAGCGCATTAAGAAAGAAGATGCTGGCATCGCCGTTAAGCAGCGTGTTATCGACATCTACTCCAAGCAGGGGTTTGACTCCATCCCCGCGGAGGACCTAGCGCCTCGCTTTAAGTGGATTGGCCTCTACACCCAGCGCAAGCAGGGGCTTAGCGGTGAGCACACCGGCGTGAAGACCAACGCCGAGCTGCAGGACAAGTACTTTATGCTCCGCGTCCGCCTCGACGGTGGCCAGACCACCACCGAGGGCATTCGCACCATCGGCGAGATTTCCCGCGACTTCGCCCGCGACACTGCGGACTTCTCCGACCGCCAGAACGTCCAGCTGCACTGGATTCGCGTCGAAGATATGCCGGAGATCTGGGACCGCCTTGAGCGAGTTGGTCTCGACACCAACTTTGGCTGCGGCGACGTTCCCCGCGTTATTCTAGGCAGCCCGGTTGCCGGTGTTGCGGCCGATGAAATTGTCGACGGCACCAACGCCATCCGCCGCATCAAGGAGGAGTACCTCTCCGGCGACGAGTTCTCCAACCTACCGCGTAAGTTTAAGTCGGCAGTTTCCGGTTCCCCGCGTCTCGATGTCACCCACGAGGTCCAGGACGTTGCCTTCGTCGGTGTCAATCATCCAGAGCACGGCCCCGGTTTCGACGTTTGGGTCGGTGGTGGTCTCTCCACCAACCCGATGCTCGCCCAGCGTCTCGGCGCCTGGATCCCAGAGGACGAGGTTCCCGAGGTATGGGCGGGCGTGTGCCGCATCTTCCGGGACTACGGCTACCGTCGCCTGCGCAATCGTGCGCGTCTGAAGTTCCTCGTTGCCGAATGGGGCGCGGAGAAGTTCCGCCAGGTACTCGAAGACGACTACCTCAACCGCAAGCTTATCGACGGCCCCGCACCCGAACCTTTCGAGGGCGACCGGGACCACATCGGCGTGCACAAGCAGGCCGACGGTCTCAACTACGTCGGTGTTAAGCCCGCTGTTGGCCGTGTTCCGGGCTCTGACCTGGTCAAGCTCGCCGACATCGCCGAGCGCCACGGTGTTTCCCGCGTCCGCACCACCGTGATGAAGGAGCTCATTCTCCTCGACGTCGCCGACGACCAGGTCGACTCCCTGCTCGCAGAACTCGACGAAATTGGCCTGTCTGCCAAGCCTTCTGCTTTCCGACGGGGCATCCTGGCCTGCACCGGCCTAGAGTTCTGCAAGCTCGCACTTGTCACCACGCGCCAGCGCGCAATTGATTTGGTGGGCGACTTGGAGGAACGCCTCGGTGACCTCGACGTCCCAATCACCATTGCGCTCAATGGCTGCCCGAATGCCTGCGCCCGCACGCAGATTGCCGACATCGGACTCAAGGGGCAGATTGTCACCGACGACGAGGGCAACCGTGTCGAGGGTTTCCAGGTTCACCTCGGTGGTTCGCTGGGGCTCGATGCCAACTTCGGCCGCAAGGTTCGCGGACACAAGGTCACCTCGGCAGAACTGGGTGACTACATCGAGCGCGTCGTCAATCACTTCAAGGAGCAGCGCCACGAGGGTGAACAGTTCCGCGAGTGGATTGTCCGCGCTGATGAGGAGGACCTGAAGTGAGTGAATCTCCCAATGGGGTTCGGTCGCAGGGGCCGTCGTCAAGCGAAAAAGACGAGACGCCAGCGCGACTGGGAATCGGTGGCCGAAGCGCACACCCCAATCCGAACCGGGGTGCGGTGATGCATTGCCCTTACTGCGGCGGTGATGATCTGTGGCCCGACCTGGAAACCGATTACGCCTGGCAATGCCGCGAATGCTGCCGGGTATTCACAGTGAAACTGCATGGTCATATTGATAGGAAGGTGGCGTCATGAGCACGGGACTGAAAACCGCTGAAGTCATTAAGACTCAGGAGGCGCTCGCGCGTCAGGATGTGCTGGACAATCCGGAGACCGCTCGTCGTCTGATCGAGCTCGCGCTGGAGTGGGGCTCCAAGCTGGAGACTGCCACTGCCGGGGAAGTACTGGAATGGGGTGCGGAGCACCTGCACACGCCACTGGCTGTGACCCTGTCGATGCAGGACACGGTATTGGCGGAACTGGCTGCTCGGCACGCGCCGGAAGCCGACCTGGTTTTCCTGGATACGGGTTACCACTTCCCGGAGACCCTTGATGTGGCGGAGCAGGTTGCACAGCGCTACGACAACCGACTGCTGTCGATTGAGCCGAAGCGCACCCGCGCCGAGCAAGACGCCGAAGAGGGCGTCGACCTGTACAAGACCGACCCGACGCGATGCTGCGCACTGCGGAAGGTCGAGCCGCTGTCAGCTGTGAAGCGCCCCTACGAGGGCTGGGTCACAGGTCTGAAGCGCGTCGACGCGCCGACCCGCGCACACACGCCGGTACTGGAAATCGATAAGACCGGTCGCATCAAGCTCAACCCGCTGGCCACCTGGACGGATGAGGACGTTGCCCAGTACATCGAGGACAACGACCTCATTGTGCATCCGCTGACACAACAGGGGTTCCCGTCGATTGGGTGCGCGACATGCACTGCGCGAGTGGCAGAGGGTGCGGATCCGCGCTCGGGCCGCTGGGCGGGCAGCGAGAAGACAGAGTGCGGATTGCATCTCTAGTTTGAGTGGCTGGCGGCTAGACGATACCGACAGCCACTAGTCACTAGCCAATTGCCGCTCATGGCTAGCTGCGACCTGCAGCTTATACAGACAGTTTTTTTTAAAACAGCCGAAAGGCTAACACAGCTAACACAGCCACAACAGAAAGAACCCCATGACAAGCTCAACCACCGTTTCCGTACAAAACCGCCTCGACCCGCGGCTTGCCGAACTGGAAGCCGAGGCCATCGACATTATCCGCCAAACCGCCGGCCAGTTTGACCGTCCGGCACTGCTTTTCTCCGGCGGAAAGGACTCCGTCGTCGTGCTCGAGCTGGCCAAGCGCGCCTTCGCACCGGCGGGTATCCCGCTAGAGCTGCTCCACGTCGACACCGGCCACAACTTCCCCGAAGTCATTGAATTCCGCGACAAGATTGCCGCTCAGCCGGGCATTAAGCTGCACGTAGCCAAGGTCCAAGACTGGATTGACAGCGGTGTGCTCACCGAGCGTGCTGACGGCACCCGCAACCCCTTGCAGACCGTGCCACTGGTGGAGACCATTGCCAACCGTGGTTACGATGCCGTCCTCGGTGGCGCCCGCCGCGATGAGGAGAAGGCCCGCGCCAAGGAGCGCGTGTTCTCCGTCCGCGACTCCTTCGGCGGTTGGGATCCACGCCGTCAGCGGCCGGAGCTGTGGGGGCTCTACAACGGTCGCCACGCCGCTGGAGAGAACGTTCGCGTTTTCCCAATCTCGAACTGGACCGAGGCCGACGTCTGGGCCTACATCGAAGCCCGTGACATCGAGCTGCCACCCATCTACTTTGCCCATGAGCGTGAGGTATTCAACCGCGGCGGCATGTGGTTGGCACCGGGCGAGTGGGGTGGACCCCGCGACGGTGAGACCCTAGAGGTTCGCACTGTCCGCTACCGCACTGTCGGTGACATGAGCTGTACCGGCGCTGTCGAATCGACTGCCACCACTATTGCGGAGGTCATGGAGGAACTTCGCACATCCAAGCTCACCGAGCGCGGCGCTACCCGCGCAGATGACAAGTTGTCCGAATCCTCCATGGAAGACCGCAAGAAGGAAGGTTACTTCTGATGAGCCAGCCAAATTCCCCAGCTACCCTGATTACCGCCGACCGCGCCACTCGCGCTCGTCGCACTCTTCGCCTGTGCACCGCTGGCTCCGTCGACGACGGTAAGTCGACCTTTGTCGGGCGCTTGCTGCACGACACGAAGAACATCCTCGCTGACCAGTACGAGGCCGTCGTCGCCTCCTCGCAGGCGCGCGGTCAGGAAAATCCTGACCTCTCGTTGCTGGTTGATGGTCTGCGGGCCGAGCGTGAGCAGGGCATCACGATCGACGTTGCCTACCGCTACTTCGCCACCGACGTCCGCTCGTTCATCCTCGCCGACTGCCCTGGTCACGAGCAGTACACCCGAAACACCATCACTGGTATGTCCACCGCTGAGGCCGTCGTTTTGCTTATCGACGCACGCAACGGCGTCGTGACGCAGACCAAGCGACACGCAACGGTGGCCGGTCTGCTGGGTGTTCGCCACGTAATCTTTGCCGTCAACAAGATCGACCTGCTGGACTACAGCGAAGAAGCCTTCCGCAAGATTGAGTCGGATGTAGCAGTGCTGGCAGAGCGTTTGGGTCTTCAGAACACCTTCGTTGTTCCAGTGTCGGCTTTGGTCGGCGACAACATTGTCGATCCGTCTGAGCACACCCCGTGGTACGAGGGGCCGACTGTGTTGGAACTGCTGGAAAACCTCAACATCGGTGCCGACCTGGAAACCGATGCCGAGGCCGACCTACGCCTGCCCATCGACTACGTCATTCGTGATCACGCCACTGAATACCGCGGTTACGCTGGCCGTATCGCCGCAGGCAGTGTGCGTGTGGGTGACACTGTCTCCGTAGACGCCAACCGTCAGGCTACGGTCACGAAGATCACCGTGGCAGCCGAGGATGTCACTGAGGCCGTGGCCGGTCAGTCGGTTGCCATCAGCTTGGATGCCGAGTTCGACCTCGCCCGTGGTGATCTCATCAGTGGCACCCGTCCGGAGGACGTCCGCCGCTTCTCCGCCGTGGCTGTCCACCTTGCGGACAAGCCGCTGGCAGTCGGTCGCGTCGTAGAGGTGCGCTATGGTGCCGCACTGGTGCGTGGTCGTATCGCTTCCGTCGATGCGCTCATCGATATCGAAACCGGTGAGCCCACCGGTGTGGCTGATCAGCTTGCAGTCAACGACGTCGCGGAGATCACCGTCGAGGTCGCACAGCCGCTGCCGGTCGATGCCTACCGCGTCGGTGGCCGTGTCGGTGCATTCCTGCTCATCGAGCCGGGCACCGGTGACACCCTCACCGCAGGCCTCGTGCGTGGCGCTGCCCAGTAGAGCTGCCAGGTAGAGAAACCAGAAAGCACAGCTAGCGAGCCTGAGGAGACCATCGATGACCGCACTGATTCTGCTTGCGCACGGTTCTCGGCACTCAGAGACCAAACCGGTGCTCGAAGACGTGGTCGCGCTCGTGCGCGAGAAGATGCCGCTCACCCGTCTGGATGCGCCCTCTCAGATTCGCCTCGCCTGGCTGGACCTCGACGAGCCCTCACTGGATACCGTCTGTGCCGAGCTCGCCGCTGCCGGCGAGACTCAGGCACTGGCCGTACCGCTGCTGTTCACCGATGCGTTCCACTCGCGAGTCGACGTTCCCGAGCAGGTTCGACTCTGCGATCGGCATGGTGTTGACATCACAGTGGCTGAAGGACTCGGGCTTGGCGACGGCACGAAGCGCGCCGTCGTAAAGCGAATCATCGAAGCGGCGGAGAATGCATCTTTTTCCTGGCCGGTCGATGCGCTGGTGATGGGGGTCGGCTCCTCTGATGAGGATGCCAATGCGGCGGTGCACCAGTTTGCGGCAAACCTTGGCGGGATGCTGCCGGGACATGTGAGCGCGGCATTCGTGGTCGGTCCTGAGAAAATCAAGGGAGCCGATGCTGTGGCCGCGGCGCAGGAGCGCGCGGCCAAGCGCGGACGCGGACTCGTAGTGGTGCCGCTGTTTACCGCGCCGGGCCTATTGTGGGATCGAGTCATCGATGCAGGCGCTGCCGACGGTGCTGGTCAGGTGGCTTTTGGTGAGCCATTGGCCGAGCTGTTGGCGCCGATTGTGTGCTGCCGCTGGGACTCGCGCGCCGCGTACACGGACGTGAAGGTAGTGGCGTAGCCGACGCTTTTTATCCGTCCTAGTTACTCGCCGTTACTCGCCCTTGGAGTGGGTGACCATCTCATCCCACTCGACGTACTTCTTGCGTTCGCGACCCTCGGCCTCGCCGGCGGTGCGTTCGGCAGCATCGAGCTTGTGCCAACCTTCCCAGTCCAGGTAGTCGATACCCTTGGACTCCAGCAGCTCGTTGACAGCGGACAACTCCGGCTTCGACGGGTTGAATTTCTTGCCCTCAGCGGCATCGGCCAGCAGATTGGCTACGGCCTCATTGGCATCGCCCTTGGTATTACCAATCAGGCCGACCGGTCCGCGGCGAACCCAACCGGTGGTGTAGAGGCCAGTGATGGCCTCGGCTGCTTCATCCTCGGTGTTGTCGGATTCGATGACTCGACCACCGACGTTGGAAATGACATTCTTCACGTTGTCGAACGGGATACCCGGCAGCACATCAGAGCGGTAGCCCACGGCGGAGTAGACAGCGCCGACCTTCCAGTCGGTGGTCTCGCCGGTCGGCCGCAGCCCGCCAGCACCGTCGTATTCCATGCGCTGAGTGCGCAAGCCTGTCACATGCTGCTGGCCGTCGGTACCCTCCTCGCTGAGGATTTCCACTGGCGACTCGAAGAAGTGAATGTAGAGCTTGTGCGGTGCGTTCTTTGGCTCACGGATGGCGTAGTTCTCCAGGATGGTGCAGACCTGGTCAGTGATCTTGGAGTTGCGACGCATAATCTCGGATGCGGAGTCGTAATCAATATCGCGCGGATCGACAACGACCTCGACGTTCGGTGAGTAGTCGAGCTCCTTGAGCTCCAGCGGAGTGAACTTTGCCTGTGCCGGGCCGCGGCGGCCGAAGACGTGGACTTCCTTGGCCTTATTTGTCTTCAGAACCTCGTAGACATTGTCCGGAATCTCTGTGACGTGCAGTTCCTCACCGGTCTTCGCCAGGATTCGAGAGACATCCAGCGCGACGTTGCCGACACCGACGACGGCCACGGACTCCGCCGAAAGGTCCCAGGTGCGCTCAAAGAGTGGATTGCCGTCGTAGAAGCCCACGAATTCGCCTGCGCCGAAGTGCTCCGGCAGGTCCGCTCCCGGCGTTGGCAGTGCGCGGTCGCCGACGGCACCGGTGGCGAAGATGACGGCGTCGTAATGCTCCTTTAATTCGTCGAGTGTGATGTCCTTGCCGAACTCAACGTTGGAAAATAGGCGCAGCTCCGGCTTTTCCATCACGCGGTGCAAGGCCATGATGATGCCCTTGATGCGTGGGTGGTCGGGGGCGACGCCGTAGCGGATTAGACCGAATGGAGCCGGCATCTTTTCAAACAGATCGACTTCCACGTCAGTACTGGATTTCATCAGTGCATCGGAAGCATAAACACCGGCCGGGCCAGAGCCAATTACGGCAACGCGGAGCGGGCGATTCATGAAGTGTGTCCTTCTTTCTCTAATGCTTTACGACGGCCACGAGGCCGCGGCGTAAGTAGCTGCCAGCGGTGACCTCGTGGGGGAAAGGAGTTATTGGTGAGCTATCGGTTTATTCGACATTCCCAATGGTAGCGCCCCCAATCGTAGCGATAACTTACGAAAAATCGAGAGGCGAGCATCACATCATCGGTGAGATGCTTTTGAAGGCATACAAAACTAAATGTGACCTTAGTCACGTCTAATGTGGGAATTTGGGCTAGTTCACTAGAAAAACCGCATAAAACCCGCGATTATGCGGGAAAATTGTTGGAATCTGCGGGGAAAAGTGTGGCTACCAGGGGTAACCAAAGAGGTTTGAGTCCGCCGTGAGATGTAAGGTGACTCACAATAAGATGAAAATAATGATTTGGGACTCAGCGGGATTAGATTCAGCAGGATTAGAAGCTCAGCATGATCTTGAGCCTCCGGCAGTCCAACGGCTCGAGCCAAGTCAACGTTTAAATAAGTCAACGATTAAGCGCAGTGCGAGAAAGGAACGTCGGTGAGCGATAAGAACGCCCAAGCGTCCACCAACAACTCCGCAGTCCTGATTACTTCAGTGGACCGCGCAGACAATCTGCAAGATGTCATTACGGCATTGTCTGAGGCACTGGGTGGGGCACGTTGCCTCCACACTGTCGGTGGGGCGCACGGCGCCACCGTGGATCAGGTTGTTGTGGATCCGGAATCCGCGCTTGACACCATCGTCAGTGCTGTTGAGGCTGACCGCGCTGCTAACGAGGGGGCGGCTGTTCTGACCGGCTCCGGCAACCTCGATTTTGACTTCCGCATTGCCACCGTCGCCGGCGCCGGTGTCATCGTTGTCGCTGGCGGCGAGGGCTGCCACACAGAGGCCGCAAAGGCTCGCGTTCGTTTGGCTCTCAGCAGTGCAGCTCAGCGTCACAGCGAGGTACTCGCAGTTGTCCTTACAGGGGAGGAGGCAGCTGAGGCTGCTAAGACTCTCGAGCTCGACGTTCCCGTTGTTGCCGTTGACGATGCTGAGGGGCTGCGCAAGGTCGTAAGCCGCGAGGTCACCGCAGTGATGACTCCACAGCGTTTCCAGTGGTGGCTATTGCAGCGCGCCAAGGCTGATAAACGCCACATTGTGCTGCCAGAGGGGGACGATGACCGCATTCTTGAAGCCGCTGATTACCTCCTGCGCGAGGACATCTGTGAGCTCACTATCCTCGGCGACCCGGATGCGATGAAGGCACGCGCCGCCGAACTGGGTTTTGACATCGACGCCGCCCATCTCTGGAACCCGCAGACCTCCGAATATGTTGAGCAGTTCGCGGAACAGTTCGCAGAGATGCGCAAGGCCAAGGGGGTCACGCTGGAGCAGGCCCGTGAGACGATGCGGGACATCTCCTACTTCGCGACGATGATGATTCACAACGGGCTTGTCGACGGCATGGTGTCCGGTGCAGCCCACACAACTGCGCACACCATTCGTCCGTCCTTGCAAATCATTAAGACCAAGCCGTCGGCTTCCACGGTGTCGTCACTGTTCCTCATGGTTATGGACAACTCGCTGTGGGGTTTTGCGGACTGTGCGGTGCTGCCGAAGCCTGCTCCGGAACAGCTGGGTGAAATCGCGGTAGTATCCGCCGAGACTGCAGCTTCCTTCGGCATCGACGCCCGCGTCGCCATGCTGAGCTACTCCACTGGAGCATCCGGCACAGGTGAGGATGTGGACCGTGTGAAGGCGGGTCTGGCCAAGGCCAAGGAGCTGGCTCCGGAGCTCGCTGTCGATGGTCCGCTGCAGTTCGATGCTGCTATTGACCCGTCTGTGGCTGCGAAGAAGATGCCGGATTCCTCCGTTGCGGGTAAGGCAACTGTTTTCGTGTTCCCGGATCTGGACGCCGGTAACATCGGTTACAAGATTGCCCAGCGCTGTGGTGGTGCATTGGCAATCGGCCCGATTCTGCAGGGCTTGAACAAGCCGGTCAACGACCTTTCCCGTGGCGCCACGGTGCCGGACATCATCAACACGGTTGCAATTACCGCTATTCAGGCTGGAGGAAACTAATTATTATGTCCCGTCACGTACTTGTTTTGAACTCCGGTTCCTCCTCTATCAAGTTTCAGCTGGTAGATCCGGAGAAGGACTCAACGCAGCCGCCGTATGTCTCAGGTCTGGTGGAGCGCATTGGTGAAGAAGACGGCATTATTAATCTGAAGTTCTCCGGACAGAAGATTGAAATCACTGAGCCGATCGCTGACCACGCCAGTGGTCTTGACCGCGCGTTCGAGCTGATGGATGAGCACGGTGTTGGTCCGGAGTCGGTGGATATTGCGGCCGTCGGTCACCGCGTCGTTCACGGTGGTCGCCTGTTCTCTGGACCGGAGCTGATTACCGACGAAATCGTCGGCATGATCCGCGACCTTATTCCGCTGGCGCCGCTGCACAACCCGGCCAATATCGTAGGTATCGAAGAGTCTCGCAAGCTGCTTCCCGACGTGCCGCACGTCGCCGTCTTCGACACTGGTTTCTTCCACACCATGCCGCCAGCTGCTGCTCTGTACCCGCTCAATGCAGAGGTCGCATCGAAGTTTGATATCCGTCGTTACGGCTTCCACGGCACCTCGCATGAGTTTGTTTCCAAGCAGGTGCCGGACCTTCTGAATAAGCCGGCAGAGGAAATCAACCAGATTACGCTGCACCTGGGTAACGGTGCGTCGTGTGCGGCTATCCGAGGTGGCCAGGCGGTGGATACCTCGATGGGGCTGACTCCGCTGGCTGGTCTGATGATGGGTACCCGTACCGGTGACATTGACCCGGGCGTCATCTTCCACCTCTACCGCAACGGCATGAGCATCGACGAGATCGACAATCTGTGTAACCGCCAGTCCGGTCTGAAGGGTGTCTCTGGTGTCAATGACTTCCGAGTCCTGCAGGAGCGCATGGATGACCACGACCCGGATGCTTGGGCTGCGTACCAGATGTATGTCCACCAGCTGCGCCGCTACATTGGCTCTTACATGCTGATTCTCGGCCGCCTCGATGCCATCACCTTCACCGCCGGTGTCGGTGAGAACCATGTCGGTATCCGCCGTGATTCGATGGCTGAGCTTGAGAACTTCGGTATCAAGATTGATGACGAGCTCAACTCCCAGCCGAATGACGGCCCGCGTCTGATTTCGGCGGAGGACTCGAAGGTCAAGGTCTTCGTGGTACCGACCAACGAGGAACTGGCCATTGCTCGCTACGCAATGAGCTTCGTGGAGTAGGTTTTGGGGCAGGGGCCCTGGCGAGTAGGCAGGACCCCCTGTAACCCTCCGTAATCGACGGCTGCTAGATGCCCCATCTGTTGAATCCGCAGCTGTGACCCAACAAAAATGAGCTCGCTCCCACTGTCTTCCAAACTGGAAGAACCTAGTGGGGCGAGCTCATTTTTCACCGCCGGGGCGACTGCGCCTATGCCTCAACAGGCTCAGTCACCCGGTCATCGTTTCAACGCATCAGCGCAGCTAACTACCAGATGTAGACGCCGTCGCCGACCTGCAGGGTATCGAAGTACTTCACAGCATCATCGTGGTTCAGGTGGATGCAGCCGTGGGACATCTGACTAACAGAGCCCTCGTGGAAAGCTTCGCCGTCGTTGGTGAAGTACACCGAGAACGGCATCGGACCGTTGTAAGGACGGGACCACTCATCGCGGACCTTGCGGGTAACGCTCAGGTGGCCGCGGGTGGTTTCGTAACCCGGCATACCGGAGGACATTGGCACCGGACCGTAGGTGATGTTGCCATTTTCCTGCAGCCAGGTCTTCTGGTTAGCCAGGTCAACGCATGCGCGGGCGCTCGGCGGGCACGGGTTGTTTGGCTCTGGGCGTGGTTCAGGGCGTGGCTTCTGCTCTGGCTGTGGAGCAGGGGCAGGCGCCGGCTCAGGCTGCGACGGCTCGTCCTGGCCCCCCAGCAAACCGAAAATCTCGTTGACGACGCGGGTGGCTTCGGCCTTCTGTGCAGCTGGCAACGGCAGGCTGTCGATGGCGTTCAGCAGCTGAGTTTTGACCTTGTCCGCCACCTGCTTGTTGTTTTCAGCGAACTTGAAGTTTTCATTAATCAGAGCGACGACCGAATCCGGCAGCTTCACCGAAGAGGAATCCAGTACCTCAGAGAGCTCAGGGGCAAGGTCGCCCGAATTCAGAGTCGAGATCTCCGGCAGCTTGAGGTCCCGAACACTCTGGCTAAGCGACTGCAGGTCTGGAGAAACCGGCAGGGCAACGGCAGTGCCGGCCCCAATACCAAAGGCGGTGGTGAGGGCTGCAGCGCTGATAATTACGCGCTTAGCGCTGCGGAGAGAGGATTTCGAAGAGGCAAACATAGAGGATATCTTAAACCACGAAAGGCAATTCTCTCTTTATTCACCAATTATGGGGTGGCGCTCAGGCCCACAACAGCATGTTTGACCAGGTTCGGTAAGGAGCTGTTAGAGAGCTAACGCCAAGTCCGTGGCCGAATGAGATTTGCGATATCCACCAAGTTGTAGCGGTGTCGCGGAAACTGCGAAGAGCGTGCCAGCATCCGTAAGTCTTTTTCCAATCCTTCACGCAGGCCGGCCACGGTAAAGGGCGCATCGAAAAGACCATTGGAGCTAGCTGCATGGTCGAGGTTCGAGCTGCGCAACCAGTTCAGCGCGGACGCCATCACGGCGATGCGCAGCTGTGGCATGCGCGGTTCATTCGTCGGCAGCTCCACCAGACGACGCGCAGCACGGCGAATTCTCGATTCAGTTAACTCGGAGGGCATCCCTGAGGTGAGCATCAGAATCGTCGTCAAACGTGCCATGCGATGGTGACGGGAGTTACCGGGTACGCGGTCAAGCTGGGAGATAGCCATTTCGTGTTGGCGCTCAGAGGCCAGCTGACGAGCTAGCCCGAAGGCGGAGGATACCGTCGTCGGGTTGGCCGCCCACACGACGGCGTAGAGACGCAGGGTGTTGAAACGAATCGTCTGAGGCGACAGGGACTCGCTGGCCCAGGCGGGGGAGAAGATCTCGGGCGTATCGGCAGCGACATTATCCAGCGCGCTGCTCAAGTTCGCGGCGGCGCGGGCGACAGCGGGCTCGAGGAGAGATGCGTTGGCGATGCCCAAGCGCTGTTGAATCAACTCGAGAGTCGCTGCCAGCGCCAACTTCGGGGCGGGCTCGCCGGGCAGCATCGTCAGCACGTGGTGGAACGAGGCGAGGGCATCGTTGAATTGGTCGAGAAGCAAATAAGTCACGCCCTCGTACCAGTGGTAACGCCAATCGCGCTGCAAACGTTCAGAGACATCGCGGAGGCTGTCGCGGGCCTCATCAATTAATCCGAGGTCCAGTTTCGCACGCACGATGCCCAGTGGAATTTCCACGGAAGAGCCATACTCGGGTTCGGACAGCGCATTGGTCAGTGTTTCGATAAGTTCGTTGGGCTCTGTAAACGACGAGGCACTCAAGATGCGCGCACCCGGATCTGTCGGGTTAATCAGTGGTACAGGCAGCGCGAAGGTCACTTCTTGCGGAGTGATTTCCACGCCGCGGGTGATGCCGTCGACAAGCTGATCGGTGCGGAACACCAGGTGCTTGGTGCCGTACGTGGAACGCTGCGGCGAGAAATTCGACACCGCCTGCGGGAATTGCACGCCGTCGCGCACCGCCAGAATCTCGCGCAATACGCCGATGAGCTGCACACTCATCTCTTCGGCAGAACCGAAGCGAGCCTCCGGGTTCTCGTGGCAAGCGCGTAGTAGGAAGCGGTAGAGCGAGTAAAAACGGCGGAATAGAGGCTCTTCGACAGGTGAGGGTAGCCCCGGGTCGTAGATGCCGTTGGTCGCCGGCAACTTCAGAATCAGCGAGGCCAGCGTGCGGCCGACTGTGTAGATATCGCTGGCAATCGTTGGTCCCGTCGTGGCAATCTCCGGCGCCTGGAAACCGGGCGTGCCGTAGATATGGCCGTAGGCGCCGATGCCGGTGACCGCGCCAACGTCGATAAGCGTGACGTGGTCTTCGCTGAGCAGCACGTTGTCCGGCTTCAAATCGTTGTAGACAACGCCGCGCGAGTGCAGGTAATCCAGCGCGGGGAGCAGCTCCAGGATGTAGCCAATCGCCAGGTCACAGGGCATGACGCCGTCGGGGTAGCTCCGTCGCTGCTTGCGTAACGACGGGCCGCCGACGTACTCCATCACAATGAAGCCGGTGGCGCTGTTGGCGTCCGTCTCATCGATGAAGTTGATGATCTTCACAATTCCCGGATGCGAGATTTCCGCGAGGAACTCGCGTTCCGCCTGGACTACGGCGAAATCCTTCTCGTTTTTCGCTGCCATCATGCCCTTGAGCACGACCCAACGATCCGAGACATTGTGGTCAATCGCCAGGTAAATCCAGCCGAGCCCGCCGTGGGCAATCGGGCCTACGATCTCGTACTGATCCGCCACGATATCGCCGGCTTTCAGGCTCGGCGCCGGCTTATTCGTCGCTCGAATCTTCTCATCACTCATTACTGCATCGCGCGGATCCTGCGTTGTGATGTACGGCAGGTGCACCATGCCGTCGGCGACAGTGCGTCCGCGGTGTGCATTCGATCGCCTCCGGCGGAAGTCCTCCAACGCTTTCCGGTGCGAGGCCATCGACGGATCTGGCGTCTGGGCGCCGGGTTGGGTCGTCGCGCTTGACGACGAGCCCCCGCGCCCCAACAATTCGGCGATATCGAACTCTTCGTCATCGTCATCATCGTCCGCAAAAGGGTCGAAGGCGACAGCGGCAGTGCCGGGCTCTTGTTCGTCGTCTTCATCGGCGAATGGGTCGAAGGCGACGGCCTGAGTGGCAGCTGCCTCTGCCTCTGCGTGAGCATCCTCCTGGGGCTCCGGCGTGTACTGGGGATGCTGGGCTTGCTCGGATTGCTGGGCTTGTTCGGAGAACTGGTTTTCGTCGCTCATCGGTTATCCACCTCGCCTTCTGGAGCAGCTTCCGGTGTGGGGGAGATTCCAAGTATGTCTTCATCGTCGCCGTACTGTGGCGATGGCTGTGTACCGCTTGGCAGGAAGGGGCCGAACCAAGTGTCGTAGAGGGACTGCCAGGTGCCATCGCTGGCCATACGCTCCAGGGTCGCGTTGATTTGGCGAACTAGGCCTGGGTTCCCCTTGGATACACCGGCCGCGTAGCTTTCCTCGTTCAAGCCCCGCTGGACAATGGCGGTAGCCGGATCTTGGTCGTTGATACCAGCGAGGATGGTGTCATCGGCAACGACAATCTCTGCCTGGCTGTTTTGAAGTGAAATGAGGCAGTCCGACCAGTTACCGACCAACAGCAGCGTATTGTTCGGCGAGAGCCGTCGAATCAAATCCTCGGTAGTGGATCCCCGGGAAACGCAGATGCGACCGTCCTCGACGTCCTCGGGGGAAGCATCGCCACCCGGCGAAGAGACTAGAACTCCAGCTCGTGCTGTCAAATACGGTGTGGAGAACAGCACCCTTTCGCGCCGGGCATCGGTGACCGTCATAGTGCGCAAAACGACATCGACAGTGCCGTCTTCGAGTGCGGCA
Source organism: Corynebacterium jeikeium (assembly GCA_003955985.1). Taxonomy (NCBI): domain Bacteria; kingdom Bacillati; phylum Actinomycetota; class Actinomycetes; order Mycobacteriales; family Corynebacteriaceae; genus Corynebacterium; species Corynebacterium jeikeium. Next base: position 2,299,272 of record CP033784.1, on the reverse strand, counting down.
GTGCGTTCGTTGCTGTCGACGAACCGAAACTCGACAGCATCGGGATTGTCAAAGATGTCCCGGGCAATCTCTTGTGCCAGGGATACTTCAAACCCCGAGAGCTCTCCGCTGCTGAAGTCGCGGAAGCTGAGCAGGTTCAATGATTGGTCAACACCAACGATGATGCGGCCGCGCTGGTAAATCTCCGGGATTCGCTCTTCCGGTGTTTGGTCATCGGGGGCGAGTGTGGACAGATCTGGGGTGTTGGCTTCTGCCGCAGGCTTCCTCGAGGAGGCTTTGTCGTAGAACGCGCCCGGTGGCAGGGGGAAGTCACCGGTGGCCTCCAGGATTGTGCGCGAGTAGGGATCGTCGGCAAGCGAATCGGTCGCGCAGGCACTGACGGTGAGCCCGGCGATGGCGAGTGCACCAAGGACGGCCCCGCGCCGCCAACCGGCGAGACTGTGGAGCGACGGGGAGAACGAAACAATCATAGGTACTCCAGAAGCCGGTGTCGGAAGCCGAAAACAACCAGAACTGCCGCGATGACGGTCAGCGTAACCGTGGCGAGGGACAGTGCCGCGATAGCGCGACGGGATTGGTCGAGGTTCTCACGGGCGGTCAGGCGGGACTCGGCGATGGAATTCTGTAGCGACTCATCGACCTGGTTGAACGCAGTCGCCGACGAGCTGGCATTATCCACATCGGTCGCGATGCGAACCGCACCGGCGTAGTCGCCTGAACTCAAGTGCTCCATCATCAGGTTGTGGCCGGACTCCCAGCTGTAGATACCGTGGATAGCGGCTCTGACATCGTCGTCCGGCGCGTTGGTGTCCACTCTTTCCAGCTCGCCGACCAGGGTGCGCACCGACTGCGAGAAGGACTCCGCATCCGCGGGCTGACGGCGCACTAAGCCGAGGGTTTCGCTGGCGCGTAGCTGCTGGGCATCAATGCGTACTTGGGTTAGGGCATGAACGTCCGGGCGCTGCTCTCCGAAGAGGGAGTTAGACTGCCACGGCTGAGTGGTGGCGATTCCCACACCGACAAGTGCGATGGCCATCAGCATGGTTGCACCAAACAGGCCGACGTTGAATAGTCGACCGGTGCGGCGAGTCAGCCACCACTGTGTGATTAGCAGCATCAAAATTGCCGCTGCCAGGCCTGACATCGGGAAAAGAGGTGGTTTCGATAGTTCGCGCTGCTCCTCATTAGTGGTGGTACTGGTGCGTTCGTAGAGCGATTTTGCAGCTGGCAGAATCTGGACCTGCATCAAGTTTGAGGCAGAGGCGAGGTACGCGACACTGACGGGGTTGCCCTGGCGCGCATTCGCGCGAGCTGTCTCGACCATGCCGGTGTAGACCGGCAACAGTCGCTGTACAGTCGCGACATCCTTCATCTCTGGATCATCGACGTTTTCAATGCCCGTAGCTGCGCGGGTAGCGGACATGGATGCTTGTGCGATGACATCGTCGAAGTTGCTGACCAAGTCCTGGCTGCTGTTGAGCGTGCCGCGGGAAAAAGCGGTGTTGGCCGACGCATCGGCAATCGTCAGCGAGGCATAGAGATTCTGCGAGGCATTGGCCATCGGCTCGCTCAGCTGCGAAATGCGGGTGAGCTGCTGCTGGCGTTGCGAGGTTGTTTGCCACATGGATAGGCCGGCGGCCAGGATTGCGACGATGAGGATGAGGGCGACTATGGTCAATCGGCCCGGCGACGTTATCAAAAATGACGCTGACCGGCGCACATACGTGGCCGACGGGCCGAGCTTGTCGTAGAGGCGCTCACCGAGAAAACGTGTCAATCTCCGGTTGCGCGGGCCAATCTCCAGGGCATCCACGCGCAAGTCTGTATCGCGCGGAGAGTCTGCTAGGGCTGTTGGGGTTGTGGCCGTTGCTGGGGCATTAGCCGAGGACTCTGTAGTTTCCAGAGCAGTTGATGGTGCCGCACTCTCGGTAGCCGGGGTGGTGTCGGGAGTATCTTTCGATTCTTTTGCCGCCTGAGCCGCAGTGTGTATGTCTAAGCTTTCGCCACCGGGAGTGGTGCGACCGCTGAAACGAGTTCGGCGTGGAGCACGATTCTTGCGGTGGAATGGGTTTCGGTTTTTGTCGTGGGCACGGGAATGAGGCGCACTTGAAGTGGTTTCACCCATGTGCACGTGTCCTTCCGACGTGACCGAAGTCGCCTGCGACGATCTCTCCGCTCAGAGCAACGTTAGTTCCTTGCAAATCTTAGTCGCTCGGGCTTGTGACGGAAAACACAAGGGTATCTGGCGTAGGGTGGAGACATGCTTCAGGATGGAAATGGTTGGGCAGCCGGCCCCAACGGTACGCGCTGCTGGGGACGCTTCGGAGCTGCAGGGCTGCTGATTGTGAGCCCTCAGCGCACGGTGCTTATGCAGTATCGAGCTGACTGGACATCGTTCCCCCTAACGTGGGGTGTTCCTGGTGGGGCTTGTGATTCTCATGAGACTCCTGAGGCGACCGCGCTGCGTGAAACGGCTGAGGAAACTGGGCTGCTGGAGCATCAGCTTCGCATCCTCGACACGCAGGTCACCACCGGGCCCTTCCCGGCCGATCCGGACCGCCCCGAGCTCGCCGGCGGCTGGAAGTACCACACGGTCTACGCACTAGCTGCCGAAGAGCTGGAGACGAATCCGAACGAAGAGTCTCTAGAGCTGCGCTGGATTCCGCTTGACGACGTCGACAGCCTCAATCTGCTGCCGCCTTTCGTGGAATCGTGGCCCCGGGTGCGCGCGCACCTCGAGAAATTGTTGGAGGCCCTTGGCTAGGTGGCTAAGGTCTGAGGTTAACACCGACCATTGAGGCTGCACGCTGAGATTTGGCACACCAAAGCCGCTCCCCGGCGCGACTTTTAAGTCGGGAGAGCGGCTTGTCTACTTGTTGCTTACTTGGAGTCGGCAACTGCTGCTGCGCCAGCGGCCAGCGCGGTGACGGTCAGGACAGACGGCCATGCGCCAATCTTCTTAGCCAGCGGGTGTGAGAGGCCGAAAGCGCCGAGGTAGGCGGCTACTAGGCCGGCGGCACCCAGGGCGCCGGTCTTTGCATTCCAGGTGCGTGCTGCGTATGCGCCGGCGGCACCCAAGATGACGCCACCGAGCGGACGAATGCCTGTTTCGCGAGCGGTGAGCCAGCCGCCGATGAGGCCAGTGGCCACGAGCGGAGCGGTCTTTACGTCTTTTGCCTTCTTCAAAGTAATAGCCATAAGCATCATCGTACCTAGTAAGAAGGGCTTGGCGGCGCGCTTTTAGAACGGCTCCTGGCGGCGCTGGTGCTCCTCAACATAGCTTTCCGAGTGCTCCGCCAGCTTTAGTAGCGAGGGCAGTGCCTTAATTAGCGCACGAACGTCCTTTTGCGACATTGTCCGCACAATTTCGTACACCAGCGCACCCCAGTGGTCGATAAGTTGCTCCAGCAGCGTTTCGCCATCGCTGGAGACATAGAGGTTCTGCGCACGGCGATCCTTTGCGTTGTTCTCGCGTTCAATCAGTCCGTTGTCGAGTAGACGGCGAACTGTTGCCGAAACGTTGGACGGGCGTAGGAAACGCAGGCGTGCAATGTCGGATACGCCGCAGCCCGGGTGGGTTGAAATAAAGTGCAGTACTTCCATTTCCGACTGGGAAATGTCCATCCTGGCATTCGGGCGCTCACCGAGGCGGCGAGTCGATGCAAGGAAGTCATACAGGCCGATGGAAATCTTCTGCACGCTTTCGCGCAGGGATTCATCGGACTCAGTCGAGTCATCCGCGGTGGGGAAGCCGCTCGCTGGCTCCGGGGTAGTGGTGCGCTGAGGGGAGCGTGCAGAAGTCATGATCTTCCTTCCCGACGTAATGAATTGATGTTCTGAATAAACACCTTATATCGTCGAAATAACTTTCTGTGGTGAAAATTTGTAGATTGAACAAAAAGTTAGGCTCATAAGTGTTGTGCGGGTGCTTTATCGCCCATTTCTGCCCCTGATTTTAGGGGCTGGCAGCAAGAACTCCGCTTTACGACGGCCCCAGCGACACCCCCTAGAAGGAACTAGGCCTACGCGGTTTTCCGCCGCGTTTATCTACACTTCGTAATCCACAATCACCGGAGCATGGTCGGATGCGCCTTTGCCCTGACGCTCTTCGATGTCGATGAATCCGGCGGACGCCTTTGCCGCGAGGGCGGGGGAGGCGAGCTGGAAGTCGATGCGCATGCCCTCATCCTTGAAAAAGCGGCCAGCTTTGTAATCCCAGTAGGTCCACTGGTTTGGGGTGAATTGGCGAGTTACCTCCTTCATGCCCGCCTGCTCCAGCGCATAGAAAGCTGCGCGTTCAGGTGGTGTGACATGTGTTTTCCCCGCGAAGGCTGCCATTGACCAGACATCGCCGTCGGTCGGGGCGATGTTGAAGTCGCCGCCCATCATGAAGGTGGCCTCCGGGTCGTCGTCAAGCGTGGCGATGATGTGCTGACGGAGCCGCTCCAAAAATTCGAGCTTGTACTCGAAGTGCAGGTCGGTGATGTCGCGGCCGTTCGGGATGTAGAGGCTGTGGATGCGCACGCCACCGCAGGTAGCAGCGATATGGCGGGCCTCCAATGTGGGAGTTGCGTCGGGGTCCTTGTTGAAACCGGGCTGACCGGGGAACCCTGCCTGGATGTCCTCAAGGCCGACGCGGGAGATGATGGCAACGCCATTCCACTGATTCAGGCCGTGGTGGGCGACTTGGTATCCCAGCTCTTCAAAAGCAGCGGTGGGGAATTGGTCGTCCTTGCACTTGGTTTCCTGGACGGCCAGGACATCAATGTCATTCCGGCGCAGCATTTCCACCATTCGGTCGAGGCGAGTTCGAGCCGAATTGACGTTCCAGACACAGATTCGCATATCAACGATTGTAAAAGGGGAACGAAACGGCGGCCTCATGCGTTGAACAAAGCAGTGACAAAATAGGCGGACAAAAACGGATAAGGTGGGCGGAAGCCCGGTAGGAAAGGGAGTTTCGAGGTTGGCTAACTGGGACGATCGCCGTTACGGCGGCGAGTACAGTCCGACGGATTACCTGGGTAGTAGTGGCAGGAACGCTTATCGGGAACACGACGCATATGCGGCGTACGATGCGGCAATGCCGTATCAGGAAGTGCCATATCCGGTAGCAAACATTCCGGTCGGCTATGAAAGCGGGTACCCCGCTAGCTATGGGGTGTCTTCCTTCGGTGAGCTCAGTGCCAATCCCAAAGTCGCGCCGCTGACCGCTCAAATGGCAGTACACCTGGGCTTTGACCCCAATCTGGCCAATGGCTCAGTGGCACGTCGTGGTGGTGCGCTGTTGGTGGATTCTGTCATCTACACTGCATTGATTGCCTCCATTGCAGTTCTCACTAGCATCGTGGGGACATCGGACAGCGGCGTAATGGTGATGCTGATCAGCCTCTTCCTCGGTCCCGGTGGTTTTTACCTCTACCGCGTGGCGGGGGACTCCATCTTCGACGGGTCGCCGGGTAAACACGCCATGGGCATGAAAATCGAAGGTGCACACGGGATGCCAGTCTCAGCCCGCGATGGTTTTGTGCGCAATGCCTGGATTCTGCCGTCGATGATTCCGGTCGCCGGTTGGTTTGTCTCTGCGGGCCTGGCCGGCTGGATTGCAATGGCTGCCTCACGCGATCCGCTGGGGAGAGGTCGTCATGAACTCTCGGTCCACACCCGTGTGGTGGAAAAGCCGGAGACGCGCGAGCTGCCGCGTGGGCAGCGCCGCATGGGCAATCGCATGGGTAGCAAAGAGCAGCAGGGCAAGCAGCTGAAGCGGATTAAAAGGGTTAAGCGCGGGAAGTAGGGCAATCAGGGCGAGCAGCGCAGGGCCGAAACGTAACCCCCGGCCCCTAAGCCCCTGTCAGCTCCGCGTAGCGGTGCCGGTGGTGCTCGGTAAAACCGAGTGTCCGGTACAGCGCAATGCCAGCCTCATTTGAGCCCAATACCTGCAGATATGCAGAATCTGCCCCGTGTTGTGTGCCCCAGTGCATCATGTGAATTCCCAGTAGGGTGCCAAGTCCTCGGCGGCGCATATCGGCTGCGACTTCCACAGCGGAGAACCCGAGCCACACACGGCCGTCGTCCGATTCGGTCAGCGTGCCGCGCGTAATGGCTACCGTGCGTATGCCTTCAGGCGCATTGTTGTCAGGCACTTGCAGGCGTCCGAAGCACATGCGGCCATCAATTTCATTGCGCAGAAGCTGTAGTGCATGCTCGGGCAGCGTGGTACCGCGGAAATGGTAGAGCCCCAGCCAGTCGTCGTCAGGTTGATCAGCGATATCCACCTGCACGTCTGCAAGCTCGACGCTGTGCTCATCGAGCACCTGTACGGCGCTGTGCGATTCAGCTGCCAATTCAGCAGGCGGCAAATCCCCATCGAGTGAGCGCGTCATAACCACAATGTCCGGCCCGACCGTCCACTCCGGCCCCGCGACCAGCGCCTGTGCAGGTTTGGCGATTCTATCCGGAATCGCAATCCGCACCGGCAAATCGTGGGAATCGTAAAACGACTTAATCTTCTCCAACGGCACCGGCTGAGTGCTGGCTCCGGGTTCGAGCGGCAGTGCGGAGTTGGAACGCTCCGTGATGCCGTCGCCCGCACGCAGCAGCCAGCCCGACTCCACCACGTGCGCGATACCCGGGAAGGCCTTCGCTGTCGCAGTTTCCACGGCGCGAATATCCGAATTGCGCACCGGATGATCGGGGAGGGCCTTCACAATCAAAATGTGCTTATCGCTAAAGTCCACTGCTGCCACGGACTCGTCGGCACGCACGCCAGCACGAACCTGTGGACGCACGACGAACGGATCCATGCTGAGCACATGCCCAATGACGTCCGTAGTCTTCTTGCCGCTGGCCAGCGCCTCTTCATCGGTTAGCGCGCGCCGCACAATGACACGACGTCCCACCGCTACCTCACCGACACCCCAACGGGAAATCGGTAGCTTCTGGGCTGCATTTTCGCTTGCCGACGACTCCAATTGCCTATCCGTCACGATTTAATCCTCGTGGCCGAACGGATCCGGATCCACGCCCGGCATCCAGGTCAGGCCGCCCTCGGTCCAACCGGCGCGCTTGATTTCCTTCTTGGCCATGCGCTTCCAACGGCCCGTGAGGCAGTCGGTGTAGAGGAACCCATCCAGGTGGCCGACTTCGTGCTGCATGCAGCGGGCGAAGAAACCGGTGGCCTCGATGCGGACCTCTTCGCCGTTTTCATCCAGGCCGGTGACAACAGCCTTCTCCGCGCGGTTGGTGGGGAAGGACAGGCCGGGTACAGAGAGGCAGCCTTCGTCATCGGAACCGTCGTCATTAGGCATGGTCTTCGGGATTTCACTGGTGGTCAGCACCGGATTGATGACGCAGCCGCGGTGCCAGACATCGTCGTCATCGGGGCAGTTGTAGACGAACAGACGCTTGCCGACGCCCACCTGGTTGGCAGCCAGCCCCACACCGTGGGCGCGGTCCATGGTTTCGTACATGTCCTCGATGAGCTCACGCAGCTCGGAGATGTCCTCGGTTACCGGCTGGGTAGGAGTGTGGAGAACGGGGTCTCCGGCAATCACAATGGGACGGATAGTCATGCCGCTGATTCTACTCGGCGTCCATGTTTTCTAAATCGCCTGGTGATGCCTGAGTTGTGTCAGGGAGTTGTAGGTGGGGCGTAGGTGAGGCTGGGTGGCTAGATCTGACGATGTATCTTCACTAAGTATCTGCATAGACAGTGTCGTGCAGAATAGAGGATCAGGGCGAGCGAGAAGGAAAGCGGGGTGCGGAAAGTGGTGAGCAAGAAGCCCATAGGTGGCAGCCACGAACCTGAGGCCGAGCGGCGGCTTGACTCATCCGAACATCTCGGACTCGTGGGTGATACCAGCGGCATTGAGCCCATTTTGGCGCAGAAAATGCTGGATTTTGAGAAGGAATGGCTGAAAGTTGCCCGCCGTGGGCCGCGTATGGCCGGTGCGCGGCAGGAGGCAATTCGGCGTCGCTTTGCCGAGGACTTCGGCAACAACACAATCCGTTACCACCAGGTACTTTCGCGACTTCTCGATTCTCCGGCAGCCGAAGCGGCCGAACCCGTGTTGGTTCATCGGCTGCGCGCCGTGCGGGACAACCAAGACGCATAAGGTTCAAGTTTCACTTCACGGTTCGGCGGCAGAACATATAGGATGTGGGATGTGTCTGACCAACTAAACCCTCAGAATTCGCCGCGTCCGGGCCGTCATCGACTCGATGACGACTTCGACGACTTCGATGAGTACAGCGATTACGCGGAGGCTCCCGCCGCTGGCGGCGCCCATGCGTACTCCGAGCCGTCGGATGCTCAACACACAGCGCCAAAATCTGCGGCTCCCGCCGCTGGTGCAGCTGCTGCTGGTGCCACCGCCGCCTCGACCGGTGCCAGCGCTGGGGCTGCTAGCAATTCCGCAGCTGCTGATGGTGTTGATGACGGCGACATCGGCGACGGTGCCGGTGATGGCCGCTACATGCGCGTTCTCGCTATCGTGCTGCTCGCTATCGGCGTGTGCCTGGTCGCCTACGGTGCCTATGCACTCAGCACACGTGGCGACGATGCCGAGAACACCGGCCAGAATGACACCTCGGCATCCGCTCCGGTTGACTCTGGTGCGCCTGCTGACTCGGCCAACGGCAGTGATCCGGCAAAGGATGGTGCTGTTGGAGATGGTGACGGCGAGGTTCCGCCGCCGCCACCGGCAAATGAGCCAGGCAAACCGGTTCCTCCCGCTGAGAATCCGCCGGCACAGGATGAGGCCAACGAAGCGCCCCAGATTGACCGCAAGACTGTCAAGGTCAGTGTCCTGAATAACTCTGAGGTCGTGGGCCTCGCCGATGACCTGTCCAAGCAGATGGGCGAGCAGGGCTGGGGCGCCGGCGAGACCGGCAATGCTCCTGAAGAGAAGATGGGTGTGTGGGAGAAGACCACCGTCTACTTCGACCCGAGGAACGAAGAGGAAAAGGCCGCCGCTGAGCAGATCGCGCATGACAACGGTTGGGAAGCCGCACCTCGCGATGACCGCCTCCGGGACGCTCCGGCGGGAATCGTCGTGGTCGCCACTGACCCGGCTCACTAGACTCCCGGCCCACCAGGCTTTGGTCTCTCACTAAGGTTTGCGGCCTAAGTCTCAAAACCTGCCGCCGTGGTGCGAAGCCCCATAGCTTTCCAAGTCCCGCGTAAGCCACACATTTCATGGCCTACGCGGGGCTTTTGCATATTTTGCAGTCTCAAACAGATCACGGCTGAAAAAGGGGTACTAGTATTCTGCTAGTAGCCAGTGAGGTCTGTGAGGTTTTTATGTTCGCCGTAAAGCGTCGTCGTGTTGCTGTCGCCACCGCGTTGGGTTGTGCTGCAACACTGTTGGTGTCCTGCTCGGGGGTTGAATCCAGCAGCGACAAGGACGGGAACGCAGGCGCGTCGACAAGCACTGCGCCAGTGAGCGTAGATCCGGCTGCACCGAAGCTGACCGAGCGAGTCAGCGCCTATAACTTCATCCGAACAAACGACGACGGATCAATGAAAATGCTGGCAACTGTACAGGTCATGAGCGCCAAGGGATGGATGGGCCTTTCCGACGAAAAAGGTCAGTTCACTACCTTGGATAAGGGCAAGTACACAGTGCAGGCGCGCGGTGCATCTGGCTGCAGTGGCATCGGCAGCCCCGCAACCGAAGGGTTGGGTGTCATCGGCGAAGTGCACGTCGATGACAAACGGAATGCAGATGTCTGGAACGTTCCGTCCAAGGTGGATGAAGACAGTTTCACCACAGTTGCGCTTGTCGATTCCAACGGTGACCTTGCCTCCTGCGCAAAAACCGTCACCTGGACGGAGCCAACTGAGGAAAACGACTCCTAGTGTGAAAAAATAGCGGTATGACTGAGCAATTTTCCGGATCGGCGCAGCCATCACTGGGAGTGGAATGGGAAGTGGCGTTCGTTGACCGACGAACGCGCGACACCGCCCCCGCTGCCGCCGAGGTGCTCGACATCATCGATGCGGAGCATCCCGGACATGGGCTCCAGCGAGAGTTCCTCGCCAACACCGTAGAGCTCGTCACCGGTGTGCACACGAACGTGCCCGGTGCCGTAGCGGAGCTCCAAAGCCAGCTGGACATGGTTCTCGAGGCCGCTGATCGCGTTGGGGTGGATGTGTGGTCATCGGGCTCGCATCCGTTCGCCCGCGGTACTGCTCAGCAGGTCAGCGCTAAGGGGCACTACTCCGAAATCATCAACCGCACTCAGTGGTGGGGTAACCAGATGATCATCTGGGGAGTCCACGTCCATGTTGGCATTAAGGACTCCGAACGCGTTTGGCCGATCATTCAGGCCCTGGCAACGAAGCTGCCGCACATGTTGGCGCTGTCTGCCTCCTCACCGGCCTGGAACGGTGAGGACATGGGTTACGCTTCCAACCGAAGCCTGCTCTACCAGCAGCTTCCCACCGCGGGTCAGCCGCCGGCGATTTACACGTGGCCCGAGTGGGAGTCCTACATGCACGACCAGTCCCGCTCCGGCGTCATCAATCACACCGGCTCGATGCACTTGGACATTCGCCCGGCATCAAAGTACGGCACCATTGAGATTCGTGTCGCTGACGCTACCTCTAACCTGCAGGAACTCGCCGCTATCGTGGCATTGACGCACTGCCTGACGGTTTACTACGACCGCATGTGGGAGGCTGGCGAGGAACTACCGTCACTGCAGTCCTGGCACATCGCCGAAAACAAGTGGCGCGCCGCTCGCTACGGGATGGACGCGTTGGTCATCGTCAATCGCGATACCGACGAGCGGTGGGTTCGCGATGAACTCCGTGAGCTTGTGGTTCAGCTCGCCCCGCTTGCCGACGAACTGGGCTGCCGAGCCGAACTGGAATTCGTCAACAACATCGTGGAAATGGGCGCGGCATACGAGCGTCAGCGCACTGTGGCGGATGCGGCCGGGGCGCTGCCTTCCATGGCTACCGAGGACGACGTACGAGCGAACGAAGAGCGCATTGGCCACACCCCGTGGCGGGCCGCTGTGGATCTTGCAGTGCAGGAACTGCGCGCCGGGCATCCGATAGCGCCTGCAGATTTCCACGAGCAGGTGAGCGACTAGCCGTCGTTAAGCGGTGTGTGCCTAGACAAAAATAGTGACTAGGCTTATAGCACTTTTGAGGTGCATAAACCTAGTCACTTTGTCATAAACCCAGTCAGTGACTTAAGGCCATTGTCCTCTCGTTATTCCCGGCTGTCATCGCGGGCCACGCTGTCCTCGTCGACGAGCCTCTCCTTGAACGCCTCGTGGCCAACGCGGTTACTAACAATCGGCGATGTACCCAGAGCAAACAGGATAATCAGGGTCAACAGAGCCAAGTCACTGCTAGTAGTTGTGTGAGCTGACGCGTGCGTGGCGACGTGTACAAGCGAGCCCGACAGCGTCAAAATTAGCCCCAGTGTTTGTGGCTTGGAGGATGCGTGCATCCGACTGATGGTGTCGCGGAAGCGTATCAATCCCACGGACGCTGCAACGCACAGTAGCATTCCGGTGAGAATCAGTGTGATGGCGATAATGTCTGCCACGAGAATCATTTGGATTCTCCCTTCGCTGTTTTCGGAGCCGTTGTCGGTGTTGCCTTAGGCGCCGCTTTCTGTGCGGTTTTCTTTGTGGCGACCTTTCCGGTTGCTTTCGTCGCACCCTTCCGGGAGCTCTTTGCGGGCTGCTTTCCGTCATCCGGAACACGGAACTTGGCGACCGCCAGCGAAGACAGGAAACCGAGCAGCGCAATGATGAGCATTGGGTAGACCACCGAAGTGTCCAAGCTCCAGGCCATGAACGCAGCGAGCATGCCCTGCAGCATTGCAGTCGTCGACTCCAGCGCCACCAGGCGGTCCAGCGAGTTTGGACCGGCAATCATGTGCCCGAGGGTAATCATCACCGCAATGAAATAGCCTGCGGCAGCCACTCCGAGCAGAGTGTTAAAAACTTCCGGGTTCATCGGCTACTCCTTTCGCTGCTCTTGTCACTGCTCACCTGGTTGTCACTTGGCACCGACTTGGTCGGTTGCTCGTTGACATCGCGGTTTTCAAACGCCCGAATAACCCGACGCTCGATTCGAGTCAGCTGGTTGATTTGCTCGGCTACCTTGCTCGTCGACGACGCGTCGAGAATGTGCATGGTCAGCGTCTTTTCCCGCTTGTCGATGTCCACGATGATTCCGCCCGGCTGCAAGTTAATCAGTGCCATTGCAGTCGTGAGCGAAATATCGTCATTGGTGCGCATAGGGACCTTGATGATGGCCGTCGGTGGTGGATCAGCTCGTCGGATGGCCAGCCAGGAGACACTGATTGAGGCCTTCACAAAGTCGATTGTCCAGGAACCGAACAGTCGCACCATGCCACCGAAGTTGATGTCCAGCGCGCTGTTTGGCGGGATAGGCATGGCGAGGTTGAGCAACGTGGCTACCAGGATTCCCGAAAGCACATTGGCAAATGTCACTTCGCCCCACAGCATGACCCAAATAATCAGCGTGAACAGGAACAACAGGATTGAAATACGCGGTGGTCGTTTTGCGGCCACCCTGGCGCGAGCTTTACTCATGAGCTTTCACCTGCTCCTTCCAACGTGCTGGTGGCATGTTCGGTCACCGGGTCCGACTCCCACGGGCTCTTGGTGCGGCCTGGGTTCTTCAGCTGCTCCAGTCCCTTGTCATCGGCCGAGTCGATACCGAGAACTGCCGCGCGGTACTCATCGACATTCGCGACATTGCTTGCCGCTGAGGTCGCCACATTGGACAGTGGACCGGCCAAAACAGTGACGCCCACGGAGGCAATCACCAGCAGGGCCGTCGGCATCACCATGCCGAGTGGCATCCTGCCGACGTCGTCACGCTCTGAGATAGCAACCATCTGAGTTTTTTCCCGAAGTGTGGCTGGGTGTGCCAGCACGGTGTCGCCCTCGGGGGCATCGGAACGGTCGCGCCAGAATGCCTTCGACCAGACGAGAATCATGGTGTAGAGAGTCAGCAGGCTGGTGATGATAGATCCCGCAACCAGGATCCACGCGGTGGCGGATCCGTTGTGCGCACCGGCCTCAATCAGCATGACCTTGCCCAGGAAGCCCGAGAACGGCGGGATACCACCGAGGTTGAGCGCGGGGACCAGGTATAGCAGCGCCAGCAGCGGCGACGACTTGGCCAGACCGCCCAGACTGCGCAGGGAGGACGAGCCCGCCTGGCGTTCGATAAGCCCGACCACCAGGAACAGCGCCGTCTGCACCAGAATGTGGTGGACGATGTAGAAGATGGCGCCGCCGAGGCCCAGCGTATTGCCGACGGCAATACCGAAGATCATGTAACCGATATGGGACACCAGCGTAAATGACAAGAGACGTTTGATGTCATTTTGGGCCATGGCACCGAGAATGCCCATGAGCATTGTCGCCAGGCCGGCCCACATCAGGACGTCGTCAAGCCTGCCGTCGGGGAAAACGACACTGCGCGTGCGGATGATTGCGTAGACACCCACCTTCGTCAGCAGACCCGCGAAGACCGCGGTGACCATCGACGGTGCGGTGGGGTAGGAGTCCGGCAGCCATGCCGACAGCGGGAACACCGCCGCTTTCACTGCGAAGGCGACGAGCAGCACTGCGAAGATTGCGGTGCGGGTGCCGTCGGGGATGGCTTCCATGCGCAGGGAAATGTGCGCGAAGTTCACCGTGCCGACCGCCTGATAAACCAGGCCAATCGCCAGCAGGAACACCATCGAGGACAGCATGTTGACCATCACATACGACACGCCTGCGCGAATGCGTGACGACGATGCCCCCAAGGTGAGCAGCACGTAGGAGGCTACGAGCAGAACCTCGAAACCGACATACATGTTGAACAGGTCGCCAGCCAGGAAGGCCATTGAGACACCCATGTTGAGCAGCATGTACGTCGGAACGAAGACGGAGATGGGCTCGTCTTCATCGCCATCGCTAATGCCCTGGCCGATGCCGAACCACATCACGGCGAAGAGGACGAGCTGCGAGACAGTAATCATCAACACTGCGAGGTTGTCGGCCACGAGTGTGATGCCGATTGGTGCGTCCCAGCCGCCAACCTGGACCGTGTGGATGCCGTGGGCATAAATCAGGTACACCAAGGCGCTGGCGACTCCCAGCAGGCTGCCGAGTGAAAACAGCGCGATCGCCTGCTGTGCTTTGGGAAAACGTGCCAGCAGCAGAGCAATTGCGGCGGTGGCGGCGGGGACGATGATAGGCAGCGGAATGAGTGCCAGAATTAGTTGCTCAGTCATCATCGTCGTCACCTCCTGGGGTGTTTGATGGTGGGGTCACGGGCTTTTCGAAACTGACCGGACCGAAGTTATCTCCGGCCTCCGTGGGACGACCGGTGGTGGGGTCGTCGGACTTGTCGTGATCCGGAGCAGCCGACGGGTCGCTGGCGCGACGCAGTGCCAGGTTGCGGTCCTCGTGGTCATCCTGCACGTGATCGCCGATGTGGTAGCGGTGCTGGCGATAGAGCAGAGCCAACAGGAAGGCGGTCATGCCCATAGAGATAACAATCGCGGTGAGGATAAAGGCCTGGGGCAGCGAGTCCGCCTGAGCATCGCTGACTAGCGATTCCCTATCCCAAATCGGTGGGCGCCCCGGCGAACCAGAGCCAAGCAGGATGAGCAGGTTGATACCGTTGCCCATCAGCAACAGTCCCATGAGCATCCTGGTCAACGAACGATCGAGGAACAGGTACACCCCGGCGGCGATCAGCGTGCCGACAGTAGCCAGCAGAACAAAATTGAGAATCACTGGTGAGTGTCCTTTCCTTCGGTCCTAGCTGGGGTGGTCGGTTGTGATGCCTCTGACTCGGTGGTGTTGGTCGCAGTCCGTGCATCTGCCGCTGTTTTGGCGCCTGCAGTCTTGGCACTTGCAGGCTTGGCACCGGTTGGCTTCGCACTTGCAGTCTTGGCGCCTGCGGACTTAACACCTGCGGGCTTAGCCGCCGCCAACTTGCTACGCAGCTGGCGGGACTGGCCGAGTGCGGCTCGATTCACACGACGTGAACGATCACGCTCAGCGCGAAGGTTTATCTGAGCATCGATGCCGCCGCCCAAACTGCGCAGGATGTAGACAATCGTGCCAACGACAATCATGTACACACCCAGGTCAAAGAGCATAGGGGAGACAACGGTGACGTCGCCGAGCAGCGGAATTTCCCGCGAGCCGTACCAGGAAGTCAGCGGAGCCCAACCCACGAACAGTGGCCATACGGCGCTAAGAGCCGACACCAGCAGACCGCCGCCGAGAAGTACCTCGGTAGGAATTGGCAGAGTTGCTGCCAGTTCACGATGCCCACCGATGAGATAACGCATGGTCAGTGCCAGCGCAGCCACGAGGCCACCTGCGAAGCCACCACCGACATCGTTGTGGCCGGCGAAGAAGAGGTAGATGGAAACCACCATCATGGCGGGGAAGAGCGCGCGCGATGCCACCAGAACCATGATTGGGTAGCGCAACCGCTCGGCTTCACCGGACTCATCGATGGTGTTCAACCAGCGGGTGTTGCGGCGAGCACGATTCCGCTGTGGCTTAATCTTTGAGCGCATGTGCATCGTGTGCGTGCGGAATACCAGCGAGGTAATCCCCAGCGCCACCATCACCAGCACGGTGATTTCACCGAAGGTATCCCAGGCGCGGATATCGACAAGAAGTACGTTGACCGCATTCTGGCCGTGCCCAATGTCGTGAGCCAGCGGCGGAATGTCGCCGGAGATTGGCTCAGTACGACGGGAGCCCATAGCGTAGGCGGCCAACACTGGGACAGTGACACCGACTGCGATGGCCAGCCATGCACGGTGTCGTATCCACCTCGGATTTGATGCCGGTGCCCGCGGCGAGAGCGTGCGCAGCACCAACACGAAAACAATCATTGAGACCGTCTCAACCAGCAGCTGCGTCAGAGCCAAATCAGGTGCACCGTACATGGCGAAGATAATGGCCAAGCCGTAGCCGGTCACACCTACCAGGATGACACCGGAGAGCCTGTTTTTCTGTTGGGTGGCGGCCAAAGCCGCGATGATCATAATCAACGCGACCGCGCCCTGCGGTGCAGAGTCCCACAGTTCCATCCGGAGCTCATCACGCTCACCGAGCAACAAGGCACCGATGGACAGCACGATGAGGGTCAGCAAAATGACCGCCTCATTCAACGGAAGGGAACCACGCTGGGTCGCAGCAGTGGCACGGAGAGAAAGACGGCGGGCCAAGTCCAGGATGCCGTCGTAAAGCGCATCGGCACTACCGAGAGCCGGCTGTTCAAACTGT
The DNA here is from genome assembly GCA_003955985.1 of Corynebacterium jeikeium. NCBI lineage: Bacteria > Bacillati > Actinomycetota > Actinomycetes > Mycobacteriales > Corynebacteriaceae > Corynebacterium > Corynebacterium jeikeium. The sequence continues at coordinate 2,282,967 of CP033784.1, read as the reverse complement.
AGCTGACGCACCAGTTTGCGCTGCCAGTGCATGATGCCACCTGTGATCAGAATTGTGGCTGTCAGCGCCAGAGGAAGGGTGAAACCGTGCCAGAGAGCCAGGTGCGATTCTGCTTCCGCATTCGGGTAGGCATTGGTGAGGTAGGGCGAGATAGTCGAGTCGAGGACGCGGGGAACCAGGCCGAAAACCAAACCTGCCAGCGCCAACAGCCAAGCCGGGCCAATCTGATCCCACGTCGGGGAATCCATCTCTGCCACGGCAGGGGAAGTGCCACCGCCGCTGGCGTGGGTGCTGGACTTGGTCGCAAACGCGGCGCGCAGCAGGTACAGCGAGTACGCTACGGTCAGAATCGAACCCACGACGAGGCCAATGGTGGTAAACACCGACGGCATCCCATGCAGCGGATCAGCATTGAGCGTGGCCTCCAGCGCAGCTTCCTTGGCGACGAAGCCGAAGAACGGCGGCACACCCATCATCGATGCAGCGGCGAGAATCGAAATCACCAGCAACTGCGGCGACTTTCTACCGAGCCCAGAGAGCTCACGGATATCGCGCGTACCAGTCAGCCTGTCAATTGTGCCCGCGACCATAAACAGCGCGGCCTTGAACATGGCATGGCCGAGCGTCAGTGCCAGGGCTGCCAGCATCGTCGCACGCGTGCCTATCGACGCGACTGTGATGATGAATCCCAACTGGCTGACAGTGCCATACGCCATAATCAGCTTGAGATCCTTCTGGCGCAGGGCCATCCAGCCGGCCATGATCATGGTCAAGAGGCCGAGCGGGATGATGATTGGCTGCCACGCGTTGGTGTCATTGAAGGTCGGCGCGAGCCGGGCAACCAGGAACACACCGGCTTTGACCATCGCTGCCGAATGCAGGAAGGAAGAAACCGGGGTAGGGGCGGCCATTGCACCGGGTAGCCAGAAGTGGAAGGGCGCGATAGCGGACTTCGACAGCGCACCAACGACCAGCAGGATTGCGGCCGTGGATACTGCCGTGGAGTCCAGCTGTGCCGCTGTCAGAGCGCCAGGCGCGGTGAGTTCGGAGAAGTTCCAGAAACCGGTGGTCACTCCCATCAGAACGATACCGACCAGCATGATGAGGCCACCCAGCGTCGTGACCAGGAGCGCCTGGCCTGCTGCGCGACGGGAGGAGGCGCGCTCGGCGTAGTAGCCCACCAGGAGGAAGGACAGAACCGAGGTAATTTCCCAGAAGACGAACATCAGCATGATGCTGTCGCTGATGACCAGGCCGTACATCGCCGCAGCGAAGGCGATCATTTGGGCTGCGAAGGAACCTACGCGGCGACGTTTGCCGAGTGGCGGGTTGATGAAGTAACCGGAGCAGTACACCAGTACGAGAAAGCCGATGGTCAAAACCAGCGTGCCGAAGAGCGATTCAATAGGACCTAATCGCAGGTTTACATCCAAGTGGATAATGGGCATCCACGAAAAATGCGTGACGGCGGGTTGCGTGAGTGCGGAAGTTTCCCCGTTGCCATTGTCTAGAGCTAAGCGAACGAGATGGGTGCCGGTGTAGATGGCACCGCCTGCCAGCGGGAGGCTGAGTACGAGGAACCCGCGGGTTCCGAGCCACTTAATCGTCCATGGTGCAAGCGCTGCCGTAACGAACAGGATGCACAGGAGAGAAGTCACTATTCCATAATGATTGGAACACGCCAGTTCATGCAACCCCGTTTTAGGGACTTAAGCATTTGAAGCGGTGTTAACCGAGTGTGTGAAAACGGTCAATTGTTTCTGGGAAAGTGAAAATTTGGGGGTGAGTTGTGGGGGGCGGAAGTTGGGCATTTTTTGGGGCTTGAGCGGCTGACTGCTCAAGCCCCAAATCAGTGCCATTACTGCCCCCCCCCAACACCACCCCACCCCAAAGGTCAATACATTGAACTTGGTGATTCATTGAACTGACCACTATTCTTGGCTGCCATGAGTATTAGCGTCCAGAACTTGAGCGTGAGCTACGGCGCGAACACCGCGATTCGGAACATCAGCTTCACCCTCGACTCCCCCGGCATGCACGGCATCATCGGCCCCAACGGCTCAGGCAAATCCACCCTCATGAAGGCGATGCTCCAGATCCTGGACAAACACAACGTCCACGGCACAGGCCCCACCGGCGCCCCTGCCGGCTACCCCGTCACCCTCGACGGCAAGGCCCCCGCCGAGCAGCGCCGCGCAATCGCTTATATCGAGCAGCGCTCTGACCTCGACCGCAACTTCCCCACCAGCGTCTTCGACACCGTCCTGATGGGCACTTACCCGCGCCTGGGTCTTTTCCACCGCCCCGGCAAGGCCGAACGCGAAGCAGCCACCCAGGCTCTCAAGGACGTCGACATGTGGGACTTTCGCCACCGCCACATCAGCGAACTCTCGGGCGGACAGTTCCAGCGCGTCCTCTTTGCCCGCGCCATCGTCCAGGACGCGGAGTACATCTTCCTGGACGAGCCCTTCGTCGGCATCGACGTCCCCAGCGAGAAGACGATCGTGACCCTGCTGCGGCAGATGGCGGACGCGGGCAAGCACGTCGTCGTCGTGCACCACGACATGAACACGGTGCGCGGCTACTACAACGACCTCATCGTCCTCAACGGCGAGCTCGTCGCGGCGGGTCCCACCGAGGAGGTCTTCGTCCCCGACGTGCTGCAGAAGGCCTTCGGCGCGCTCGTCATCCGCGAGCCGTCAGCACCAGCCCACCCCACGCCACGGCAGGCAGCCCTCCAGGAGGAGACAGCATGATCGCGGAGTTCCTCGACTCACTACTCAGCCACGGCTACCTGCAAAAAGCGCTGATCACCTCGGTGATCGTGGGCGTGGCCTGCGGCATCGTCGGCAGCTTCATCGTGCTGCGCGGCATGGCCCTGATCGGCGACGCCATCTCGCACGCCGTACTACCGGGGGTCGCGGCCTCCTACCTGCTCGGCACGAACCTCTTCCTCGGGGCGGTGGTCGCGGGTCTACTCGCCACACTGGCGATCGGGCTGATCAGCGAACGCTCCACTGTGAAGAACGATTCGGCGATCGGCATCGTCTTTTCCACCTTCTTCGCGATCGGCGTGCTGCTCATGGCGAAAGCGCAGACGGCGACGGATCTGACGGAGATCCTCTTCGGCAACGTCCTGACCGTTCAGGACGCCGACCGCAACCTCTCGATCGGTATTGCCGCTGCCGTGCTGATTCTCACGCTGGTCTTTTACAAGGAGCTCAAGCTCAGCACCTTCGACCCCGTCATGGCGCAGTCGGCTGGCGTGCCCGTGCGGGCAATCCACTACGGGCTGATGGTGGTGCTCACGCTGGTGACGGTCATTTCCCTGCAGACGGTGGGCGTGATCCTGGTGGTCTCCCTGCTGATCACTCCGGCGTCGGCGGCGTACCTGCTGACGAACCGGCTGGGAGTGATGATCGGGCTTTCAGTGGCGATCTCGGCGCTCAGCTCCGTAGTGGGGCTGTTCCTGAGCTATAGCTACAACGTGTCCTCCGGCGTGACGATCGTGCTGACCGCCAGCGCGCTGTTCCTGCTGGCTTTCCTCTTCGCGCCAGGCAAGGGACTGATTGCTCGCTCGCTGGGCAATAAGCCACTGGCCGCGCTGTTGGCCCTCCTGGTGGGCGGTGCCCTCGTGTTCGGGGCCGTGACCTTCTCGACGGAGGAGAAGGCAGACGGTGAGCAGCTGAACGTCGTCACCACCTTCACGCTGCTGGCGGACCTGGTGGAGGAGATCGGCGGCGAGGCGGTGGACGTCCATAACCTCGTGCCGACCGGCACGGACCCGCACGACTACGACCCCCTGCCCGCGGACCTGGATGCGACGAGCGACGCCGACCTGCTGTTCTACAACGGGCTGAACCTCGAGGGCGGTGAGCACGGCTGGCTCGCGAAACTGAAAAACACCGCGGGCCTGGACGATTCCCAGATGGTCGAGGCCACCAAGGGCGTGGAACCGAAGTACCTCAAGGACGAAAAGGGCAATCAGGAGATCAACCCGCACGCCTTCCTGGACCCGACCGTCGGCATCGCGATGGCCGAGAACGTGACCGCGGCGCTGGCCGAGGCCCTGCCCGAGCGTGCCGAGCACATCGAGGAGAAGGGGGCGGAGTACAAGGCCATGCTGGAGAGCATCGACGCCGACTACCGCGAGCAGATCGGTGCGCTGCCGAAGGAGGATCGTGTGCTCGTGGCCAGTGAACATGCCTTCCAATACATGGTCGACACCTACGGCATGGAGCAGCTGTATATCTGGCAGATCGACACGGATGAAAACGGCTCCCCCGCGCAGATCGGACACCTCGTGCGCCAGCTGAAGGACAAGCGCCCGAAGCACCTGTTCGTGGAGTCGAACGTGGATACGCGCCCCATGAAGACCGTCTCGAAGGAGGCCGGGATTCCGATCTTCGACGAGCCACTGCACTCCGATGAGCTCGGCAAGCCGGGCACGGTCGCGGGAACCTACGAGGATTTCCTGCGCAGCAACTTGAAGACCATGATCGCGGGGCTGAAGCGCTAAAACGCGAATGCTCGAGGCCCACATGCGTTGGGCTTCCCCGGTCGCATTCCCGTTACCTTGTGAGTGTCCCCGATAATGGGGATAGTCGCTGGTCCCGGTATGGCTTACCTGCCCTGTAGTTTCCATAATCCGGGGGGGTGTTGCCGCCGGGTGCCAGGACTTTCGATGACAGCTGATAGGGACACGGCCAGTTTTAAACTAGGTCTCTTTGTAACGTGGGTGCTTGCAACGAAGGTCATGACACCAGCGACTGGAACAACGCCATACCCATCTCGTTTTCTAGGAGCTCATCATGTCTCCGGAGCATTCCATCGACATATTCCTTGGGTTAGACGTCGGCAAATCTGAACACCACGCCTGCGCCTTAGACCGTGATGGCAACAAGGTCTTCGACAAACCGTTGCCTCAACTCGAATCCGAACTAGCAGGCGTTTTTCACCAGCTTCAGAAGCTTGGCACCGTGCTCGTGATCGTCGACCAACCCAACACCATCGGCGCACTACCGATTGCTGTAGCCCGGGACTGCGGTTGCGAAGTCGGATACCTGCCAGGTCTTGCGATGCGCAAAGCTGCAGATCTCTATCCGGGACGTGCAAAAACAGACAAACGCGACGCATTCATCATCGCCGACACCGCCCGCACAATGCCCCACACGCTACGTGCCGTCGACCGCAATGATGAGGTACTCTCCGCCCTAAAGATGCTGTCCGGCTTCGATGATGACATCGCCCGCGATTGCACTCGCACTGTCAATCGGCTTCGCAGTGTCCTCACCCAGATCTACCCCAGCCTGGAACGAGTTTTTGCTGGTAGCACCCTGACTCGCACGCCGATCCTGGAATTATTGATCCATTACAAGGGACCGCAGGGGCTAAAAAGAGCCGGATACCAACGAGTGTTGAACTGGATGATCAAGCGCACACGTAAAGACCCCACCCCGCTGGTAGACGACATTTTTACAGCGCTGAAAGCTCAAACAGTCACCGTGCCTGGAAGCGATGCCGCCGAGTTAGTAATTCCTCAACTGGCTGCAAACATCCAGGCCCTCAAAGAGCAACGAAACACCATTGCTGAGCAGGTTGAAGAGATGCTCGCTGATTTCCCTCTTTGTGAGGTCTTGATGAGTATGCCCGGAGTCGGCATCAAGACCGCAGCGCAGATCCTTCTTGCGATCGGTGATGGCTCCGACTTCGCTAGTGCTGGCCACTTAGCTGCTTATGCTGGAATAGCACCCGTGACTAGACGATCCGGTTCGTCGATCAGAGGTGAATTCCCGGCACGGTCAGGCAATAAACGACTGAAAAACGCCTTGTTCTACTCCGCATTCGCAGTTATCCGCAGCCACGAACCGTCACGGCGGTATTACGAACGCAAACGCGCTGAAGGAAAACGCCACAACGCAGCAGTCATCTGCCTGGCACGACGCCGATGCAATGTCATCTACGCGATGCTGAAAAACAAGGAGTTCTTCCGCGAAATCCCGCCACGCCCCGTCGCCGCATAAAGCCCCAAAGACGAAGCCGACCAGCACACGCTGGCCGGCTCCTAGGCACGCCTAAGAAACTACTCCCAAGACTGTGCTCGTCAACATCGGTCTGGCACTTGACAAAAACATAGGGACACCCCCCGTTTACTAAACGAGCAGCATCCGCGTCCTACCCATGCAGGCGGTTAGCAGCGCAGACCAAAGCGGAGAGCACGGAAGCCTCCGGAGTCTGGCCGAAGCCCATGGTCCACACATGGTCATTGTTGTGACCTGCATAGACAAAGGTAGCGGTAGCTTCGAAGATTTCGAACTGGTGGAATTCCACGATTTCCACGCGGTAACCTGCATCAGCCAGCAGATTAGTGCAAGCCGACACCGGCCCCATAGCGGTAATCTCCTGGGTGAAGGTGTGGGTGTGGTCGTCCTTGTCGGTCAGTGTTAAGTCAGCGTTGAAATTCCAGCGCCCCAGGGTGCCGCGGGTTGCCTCGAAATTCTTGATCTGAACCGGGCCGCTCGTGGGGGAGTAGGTGTCCTTGAACTTCTGCCAGTTCATGCCACGAGCTTCTTGCCTTAAGCCTCGAGGCAGGCGATGTCCGAATCGAGCCCTAAATGGATCGTCGGAATAAGTTCGCACATTGCCGTCGTCCTGGTGCTCCAACGAAGGGCGCTTGCCCGTGAACGTCGTCGAAGTGGACATGTTCTTCTGGGTGCGAGTGGGAAACATTCTTTTCTGGTCCTTTGCTTAGTTGCTTTTGCTGTGAGTGGCGGACCAACCAAGTGCTTTGAGAAGTTGCGGCCAGAGACCCCGTGTGGAGGGGTCAGTCCTGTCGGCCTCCACCGGGGTTCGTAGCCTTCGCTACTCGAATAAGAATGTTCTGCTGCATGGGTGGAACCTTACTACAGGTAAAAGATGTGACACAAGTCATTCAATCAATATCTTTGGTGGATTCTTTGCTGTCCCCGTTAAATTCCGTTGACAGAGGCCAGGAAAACCGCCTCGCCAATAGCGATGTCGCGAATCTCGTTCGGGTCGACCGATTCATCAGCCGAGTGGATGCGAGCCTGTGGCTCCTCCACGCCGTAAAGCGCGATGTCAGCACCTGGTACGGCGTCCAGCAGGGTGGCGCACAGCGGAATTGAGGCGCCCTCGCCCATGCTTGCGGTCTCCTTGCCATAGGCGGCCGACAGGCTGTCAGCGACCAGTTGCACAACCTTGCCCTCAACGTTGGCCCGGAACGGGTTAGCCAGCTCGTCGCGTTCGACCGTCACCTTCACGCCCCACGGAGCATGTGCGCGCAGGTGATTTTCCAGCGCGTCCTGCGCCTCAGCCGGATCAACGCCGCCTGGGATGCGGAAGTTAATGTGCGCCATGGCGGTCGACGAAATCGCGTTGACAGCATTGGTTGCCGGTGGGCAGTCGATGCCGGTCACAATCACCGACGGGCGCGCCCAGGTCAGATCGGAGACGGAAGTGTCCTCGTTGCTAATCAGGCCCACTCCATTGAGCACGCCGGCGTCAGCGCGGAAAGTCTCTGGCGAGTAGTCCAGGCCCTCCCACCGCTGCGAGCAGTCCAGTCCATCAATAGAAGTAAAGCCATTTTCATCGCGCAGGCTGTCGAGCATGCGAATCAGTGCCGCCAGCGCATCCGGGGCTGCGCCGCCGAACATGCCCGAGTGAACCGGCTGCTCCAGCGCATCGACGCGTACTTCCACATCGGCGGTGCCGCGCAGAGTGGTCACGAGCGTCGGCTGGCCAACCTCGGCATTGCCGACATCCGCAATGAGGATGACGTCGGCGTCGAAAAGCTCTGGCTGTGTGGCGATGAGGTTGTTCAGGCCCGCCGACCCGCGCTCCTCGGAGCCCTCCACGATGAGTTTGATGTTTGGCATGTCGACGTGGCCCGCAAGAGCGTCGTCGCGCAGCGCGCGCAGCGCAGCCAGGTGCATGACCACGTTGCCCTTGCAGTCGGCAGTACCGCGTCCGTACCAGCGACCGTCGCGCTCATCGAGCGTCCACGGATCCGCGGTCCAAGCGGATTCGTCGCCCGCCGGCTGGACGTCGTAATGGGAGTAGAGCAGTACGGTCTTCGCGCTTTCCGACGACCCGGGGACGAAACCCGACAGAGCAATCGAGCCGTCGACGGTGTGGTGCGCCTTCAGTTCGATGTCCAGCTCTGCGTACATCTCGGTAACCGCCTGAGCTGCGTCAATGCAAGCCTGTTTGGTTTCTTCGGTGCCGTGTACGGAGGGGAAAGCCACCAGCTCGGTCAGCTGGGTGCGGATGGTCTCGCGTTGGCTGGAGATGTGGTCTCGCAGGGCGTCCGTGAGTTCCTTATTAATAATGCTCATGTGCGACAGTGTAGGCGCACAACCATGATGACGTTGGGAGTGACGTCGGGAGTGGTATTGGCGTTGGGAGTTGCGGCGCTTAACCTTGCACTCGATGGGGTTGAGTGCTAAAAAAGTGAATTAGCACTTGCTCTAATTGAGTGCTAATAAAAACAACTTCACACCTTGTGTATGTGTGCGTTGTATGCGAGTTGCAGCAAACTGCAGCACATACTGCAGCGCAGACTGAAACAAGTGTTGCAAAGTCGTTAAAAAGTACAGTGTTGACTCCGGTGATGGAGAGGGCGGCGCTTCCCTCGAATCACATGCCGTCGCGGGCGCCTGGGTCAACTTCCAATGTAAGTGCCACATAAATAGACGGAGGATTCTTCAAACCTCATGGCTAAGATGATTGCATTTGACGAGGAGGCCCGCCGCGGTCTCGAAACGGGTCTGAACACCCTGGCAGACGCTGTCAAGGTTACGCTGGGCCCGAAGGGTCGCAACGTAGTCCTCGAGCGCAAGTGGGGCGCACCGCTGATCACCAACGACGGTGTCTCCATTGCACGTGAAATCGAACTTGAGGATCCTTACGAGAAGATCGGCGCTGAGCTGGTCAAGGAAGTTGCCAAGAAGACCGACGATGTCGCTGGTGACGGTACTACTACCGCTACCGTTCTGGCTCAGGCTCTGGTTTCCGAGGGTCTGCGCAACGTTGCTGCTGGCTCCAACCCGATGGGCATCAAGCGCGGCATCGAGAAGGCTGTCACGGCTGTTACCGAGAAGCTCCTGGAGTCCGCTAAGGACATTGAGACCAAGGAGCAGATTGCTGCTACCGCTGGTATCTCCGCTGCTGACCCGGCTATCGGTGAGCTGATTGCCACCGCTATGGACAAGGTCGGCAAGGAAGGCGTCATTACCGTGGAAGAGGCCAACACCTTTGGTCTCGACCTGGAGCTGACCGAGGGTATGCGCTTCGACAAGGGCTACATCTCCGGTTACTTCGCCACTGACATGGAGCGCCAGGAGGCCGTTCTGGAGGATCCGTACATCCTCCTGGTTTCCGGCAAGATTTCCAACATCAAGGACCTGCTGCCGCTGCTGGAGAAGGTCATGCAGTCCGGCAAGCCGCTGCTGATCATTGCTGAGGACGTCGAGGGCGAGGCTCTGTCCACCCTGGTCGTCAACAAGATCCGCGGTACCTTCAAGTCTGTCGCTGTCAAGGCTCCGGGCTTCGGTGACCGTCGTAAGGCAATGCTGCAGGACATGGCTATCCTGACTGATGGCCAGGTCATCTCCGAGGAGGTCGGCCTGTCGCTCGAGACCGCTGACCTGCCGCTGCTGGGTCGCGCTCGCAAGGTGGTCGTCACCAAGGACGAGACCACTATCGTCGAGGGCGCTGGCGAGCAGTCCGCTATCGAGGGCCGCGTCAACCAGATCCGCGCTGAGATCGAGAACTCCGACTCCGACTACGACAAGGAGAAGCTGCAGGAGCGCCTGGCTAAGCTCGCCGGCGGTGTTGCAGTTATCAAGGCTGGCGCCGCAACTGAGGTCGAGCTCAAGGAGCGCAAGCACCGCATTGAGGATGCCGTCCGTAACGCAAAGGCTGCTGTGGAAGAGGGCATCGTCGCAGGTGGCGGTTCCGCACTGCTGCAGGTCTCGCACGTGCTTGACGACGAGCTGGGTCTGACCGGCGACGAGGCAACCGGTGTCCGCATCGTGCGTGCGGCTCTCGCAGCTCCGCTGCGCCAGATTGCTCTGAACGCTGGTTTCGAGGCCGGCGTCGTTACCGAGAAGGTTGCTTCCCTGCCGCAGGGTGAAGGCCTGAACGCTGCTACCGGCGAGTACATCGACCTGATGGAAGCTGGCATCAACGACCCGGTGAAGGTTACCCGCTCCGCACTGCAGAATGCCGCTTCCATTGCGGCTCTGTTCCTGACCACCGAGGCTGTTGTCGCTGACAAGCCGGAACCGGCTATGCCGGCAATGCCGGGTGGCGACGAGATGGGCGGCATGGGCTTCTAAAAGAGGTCCCGACTGCTTGAGTTAGCCTAAAAAGCGCCGCTGAGGGAAATCCTCAGCGGCGCTTTTTGCTGTGTAACTTGAGAAAGTTTTAAGTCCCCGAACCCACCCTCGTTGCATCAGACGCCTCAGCGCTTGGTAGTGAAAAATAACCGATGATCTGTACCCATGTACGCAATGACGAGGACTGTCTGTTATTAATCCTGCTGCCTCAGTACAGGTGAGATCTTTAGGTGTCCCTTTAAGGCCAGAGACAGGCCGTCGCGCTCGCCGACAATCTGGATGCAACTACCGACTTATCAAAATGTGAAATTCTTCTGGTTTCGCTACCGAACCCTGCCACTTTGCTATTCGGCCGGCTTATTCGCGGCCTCGATAAGCTCGGTTGACCAGTTCGCCTGCTGAATACGGGTATCCAAGTCCCGGTATTCCTTCGCCGCCTTGTCGGCTTTCTGGCGCAGCGACCGGATATCCACAGTGGCGACATAGCGAATCTCCGAAGCTGAGTATCGATCCCGCCGACCCGAGCCCTGATCGGCTGCGGAGGTGTAGAACCGCCGCCGTGTTAGCAGGTGGTCGCGCTTCGCAAGTGCGTCGCTAAGCGTTCCGTCCTCGAAGGCAGTAGCGGAATTCGTTGCGTTAATCGAGCGCACCAGCCATTCGAAGCGCGCCATCAGACGCTCGGCTTCGGCAATAAGCGCTTGCGGATCTTCATCAGGCGTATCGCCTTCCTGCACCTGCGCCACCAGCGCGAGACGGCGATTAATCTCAGCCAGCCGGTCGGAAACTTCGGATCGTGCGGCAAGAGCCTCGGATAAGAACATGGCATTTATTGTACGCGCAGTGCTTATCGACGGTCGCTGCGTGCAGTCCCACCCCCTCAATTTCGGTAAGACGGAACGTTAACTGCTGGGAAATTGCAGGTAAGGGCACCCGCATGGGGGACGCGTGGCAGAGAAATTCAGTAGGATAAGGGGTATGGCTGACAAGAATGAAGAGGAATTCCACATCGTCGATTTGGCGAAGACCGAAGGCTACGTCGTCGATGATTCTGATGAGGACGATCCGGTACTGGTCACTCCAGACGGTGAGCGGGTTGACACTTGGCGCGATGGCTACCCGTACGAGGAGCGCATGACGCGCAAGGAATATGAGTCTATTAAGAGGAAGCTGCAGATTGAGCTTCTGAAGTGGCAGAACTGGACCAAGGAAACTGGTCAGAAGCACATCATCCTCTTCGAAGGCCGTGACGCCGCTGGTAAGGGCGGTACCATTAAGCGCTTTAACGAGCACCTGAATCCGCGTGGTGCTCGAACTGTGGCTCTGGAAAAGCCGTCGCCGCGTGAGTCCACCTCGTGGTACTTCCAGCGCTATATTGAGCATTTTCCGTGCGCTGGCGAAATCGTCTTCTTCGACCGTTCTTGGTACAACCGTTCGGGCGTTGAGCGCGTGATGGGTTTCTGTACTGAGTCTCAGCATGCAGAGTTCCTGCGTGAGGTTCCGATGCTGGAGAACATGATTCTGGGCTCCGGTATTTCGCTGACCAAGCTGTGGTTCTCGGTGACCCAGAAGGAGCAGCGCACTCGCTTCGCTATTCGCCAGGTCGACCCGGTACGTCAGTGGAAGCTCTCTCCGATGGACCTCGCATCGCTGGACCGTTGGGGTGACTACACCCGCGCGAAGGAAGAGCAGTTCCGTTACACGGATACCGATGAGTCCCCGTGGATTACCATTAAGTCCAACGACAAGAAGCGTGCCCGCATCAACGCGATGCGTTATGTGCTGAGCAAGTTCGAGTACACGGAGAAGGACCACGAGCTGGTCGGTACTCCGGATCCGAAGATTGTTAAGCGTGGCCGCGACCAGATTGGTGACTAATTCGGTGGCTCGTAACTGACAAAATTCTTGTCTAGAGGTAACGCCCGCATGAGTGCTCAGGCACTCGGCGGGCGTTTTCTTATGGTTGGCAGCGCCGGGACGATGCCCTTATGGCTCGCAGCGGCGGGGCGATGCGAGTTAGTGACTGAGTTTATGACAAAAACGGCCAGAAATTTTGCTCGAAAGTGTCATAAACTGGGTCAGTTTCACATTTGCAGCCCGCCAGCTTTTTAGACCGTCAGACTTTAGCCTGCCAGCTTGCAGCCGCTACCCCTCAATCAACTCCTGACCCCAGTAGGAATCTGGGGTAGTGCCAGGGGCGATCCAATACACAGCGGAGCCGATGTGACGGTTCCACTCATTGAGCAAATCGCCGCGATCCAAACGGGCCTGGATTGCGCTGAACTGGTTGTCCGGGTTCTTCTGGAATGCAACCCAGACCAGGCCAACGTTCGGTCCTTCGAACGGGAAGGCCGGCTCACCGGGCTGGTCTTCGTAGGCATAGGCGCGGCGACGCAGGGCGTCGTCAGGCTGACCATCCTGCTCACGGGAAAGCGCCAAGTGAGACTGGCGGTGGATGAGATACTCGCCCTGGTCATCGACGGCGTCCATGTCCTCTTCATCGAACTCGTCATTGCCGCCGGAAAGAGGAGCGCCGGTGTGGAAGTCACGACCGATAACGATGGAGCGTTCGTCGGTGCTGAGCTCATCCCAATTGTTCAAGTCGAGGGCAATACGGCGAACAACCATCACGCAGGAGTTGTTAATCGCCTTGTCCTTGGAGTCAATCCACACCTGTTCGGACCATTCCTCCGGAGTGGACGGGTTGACGGTGCCGTCGAGCTGACCCAGCGGGTTGCGTGGGGTAGCGCCGTGAGGCTGCGAACCCCAGGCGTAGGAAAAGCCCTTCTGGAACCACTTCACGCGAGCCCACGGAGCCGCCTTCTTTTCCAGTAGACGGGACGCGGCCGAAACGGTGACGAGATCATCACCGCACAACTGCAGAGCGAAGTCAGACTGGCCCCACTCAGGGCGGAGCATGTCATGCTGGAATGACGGGATATCGTGCAGACCAGCCGGCTTGCGCTCTGGCTTGCCGAGCACATCGAAGATGCGCTCACCGAAACCTGCGGTAATGGTCAGGTTTGCAGTGGCTGCAACCATTTCCGGTTCCAGATACCCCTCGATGTCCTGGCCTTGGGTGAGGCGGCGGGCAACGTCGGTAAGCGAGGAGAACAGTGCCTTCAGATCTGCTGCGTCGACGCCGTCCTTCAAATCGAATGCGACGAGGCGGAGATGTGCTTGGCCGGGCTGTTCAACGCCTGACTGGACCGGGCCATCGAACGGAATCTTGGCGCCCCTCAGGGAAGTTTCGGAAGCCTGTGTCAATCGAGGTCACTCCTTGAAAGCGGTGGAATGAATAGCTTTTATGACTACGAGCTTAATCGCATTGGCCCCAGCAGGAGAGCACTAAAGCGAAGGCTCGGGGAGGGGCTAAGTGAATGACATATTTGTATATTGCGATATACTTCACATCCACAGCCGCCTCGAAGGTGTTCATAAAGGAAAGTGCTGCATATCGCACGTTTTCCGCGCAAGGTGTGTTTTGAGCCTAGCGCGCATGAGGCCCTCGAGTTATGCAGGGGAATCCCGGTGCAAGTCCGGAACTGTCCCGCAACGGTAAGCATCACTGCCAGAGCTTTGGTTTATCCGACGAGTTGATAACCAATCTTGCAGTGATGACAAGTCCGAATGCCTGCCGGTTGTGCAATTTCATATCCGATGCTGATCACGACTGACGAGGAAATCACGAGATCATGGCAATTCACGCAACCCTCGCGGGCATTCCGCGGATAGGGCGTAATCGTGAGCTCAAAAAAGCTCTGGAAAACTACTGGCGCGACCCGGCGACCGGCGGCCTGTTGGCCGCGACGGCGCGCAACACTGTCAATAGCTACATTGGCGCAGCGTTGAAGGTAGGAATCGACTCGGTTCCGACAATTGGGCGCTCGTTCTACGACTCCATGCTGGATACATCGGCGCTGCTCGGAGTGCTTCCAGCTCGCTTTCAGGATGTCCCGAAAACGGACGGTTCCAACCTGCCGGAATGGATCAACCACTACTTCGCCACCGCTCGCGGTACGAAGACGCAACCGGCATCCGCAATGACCAAGTGGTTCGACACTAATTACCACTACATCGTTCCGGAGCTGTCAGCCGATACTGAATTTACCTCTGACCTCACTGACTGGTTGGATGATTCCTGCAGCTTGAACAATGGCGCCACAACGATGCTGCGCCCTCATTTGATTGGTCCTGTGACCTACTTGAGCCTGTCGCGTACCGACGATGGTTCGAACCCACTCGGCCTGCTGGAAAAGTTGACCGATGCGTACGCGGAAATCATCGCTCAACTGGGGGATAAGGGCTTTGAGTGGATTCAGCTCGATGAGCCAGTATTGGTCACTGACCTCGATGAAGTGACTCTTGCTAGGACTCGCCAGGTCTACGAGAAGTTGGCCGACGTGGCGGAGTCTGCGAATACCAAGTTGTGGGTGCAGACCTACTTTGGTGATGGTGATCAGGCGCTGGAAACCCTTTCTGGCACAGGCGTGCAGGCCATTGGTTGCGACCTGGTAGCAGGTAGCTCCGAGTTGCCGCATTGGACTGGCAAGGAACTGCTGGTTGCGGGCATTGTCGATGGTCGTAATGTGTGGCGCACCGACTTGGATGCAGCTCTGGCGACGCTGGAGAAGCTGGCAGCCCGAGGCCCCATCGCGGTGTCGACTAGCTGTTCGCTGCTACACGTGCCGTATTCCCTGACAGCGGAAGACCCGAGCGAAGAGGATGCCGAGGTGCTGCAGTGGCTGGCCTTCGGGGATGAGAAAATCGCCGAGGTGACCCTCTTGGCGAGAGCGCTTGATGCCAGGTTGAATGACCACCAACTCGATGCCGCGGATTTGAAGGCGTTGAGTGAGTCCCGGGCCGCACTGGCATCGAGGGCAGAGTCGAAGCGGATTGTTAAGCCTGAAGTTCGTGAAGCTTTGGCGGCAATCGAGGCCAGCGACCGGACTCGTTCCCCGTTTGCAGCTCGCCAGGCGGCTCAGGCTGAGGCCCTTAACCTGCCTCCGCTGCCGACCACCACAATCGGTTCCTTCCCGCAGACCAATAGTATTCGTCGTGCACGTGCGCAGCTGCGCACGGGAGAGCTGACCCCAGCTGACTACGAGTCGGCAATGCTCGCTGAAATTCGATCTGCCATTGAACAGCAGGAAGAACTGGGGCTCGATGTGCTGGTTCACGGTGAACCTGAGCGCAACGACATGGTGCAGTACTTCTCGGAGCAGCTGGACGGCTACCTTGCCACCACCAATGGCTGGGTCCAAAGCTATGGTTCCCGCTGCGTGCGGCCGCCGATTCTCTACGGTGATATCACCAGGCCAGAGCCGATGACGGTGCAGTGGTACAAGGCAGCGGCAGACATGACTGACCTTCCCGTCAAGGGAATGCTCACCGGGCCAGTGACTATGTTGGCATGGTCGTTTGTCCGTGATGACCAGCCAATCGGTGACACTGCGGATAATGTTGCGCTGGTTTTGCGCGATGAGATTGCAGATCTCGTGGCCGCTGGAGCGCAGATCGTACAGGTCGACGAGCCTGCCATTCGCGAGTTGTTGCCCCTGAATGAAGCGGACCAGCCCGCCTACCTGAAGTGGGCTGTGGGGTCCTTCCGCCTGGCTACCTCTGGCGTGACTGACGACATTCAGATTCACACGCATATGTGCTACTCGGACTTCAATGAGCTCATTGACACCGTCGATGAGCTCAACGCCGATGTCACGTCCATCGAAGCAGCTCGCAACGGTATGCAGGTGCTCGCAGCGCTGAAAGATGAGGGATACGTTCGCGGGATTGGTCCAGGTGTCTGGGACATCCACTCGCCTCGCGTGCCGACGGACGGAGAAGTCAACCAGCTCGTGGAAGATGCGCTTGAAAGCGTTGACCCCAACCTGCTGTGGATTAATCCGGACTGTGGTCTAAAGACCCGAGGTTGGGAAGAGGTTACGGCTTCACTGAAAGTATTGGTAGCCGCAGCTCAGCAGGCTCGGTTGCAGCTAGCAGAGTAAGTCGCGAACTGCATAGCCGCAAAATAAATAGTGGGTTAAGTAGCAAAAAGTGTGTCCGCTCGGCGTGTCGCCGGGTGGGCACCTTTTGCTACTTAGCCCTACTTAGCCCCAATGCGAGTTAGTGACCTCGGTTATGGCTGGCAGCGGGCCAATGGAGTTACTGACCGCGTTTATAGCAAAAATTGTCCGAAAAATGGCTTGAAAGTGTCATAAACTCTCACAGTTTCACATTTGCAGCCCGTTGTGCCTACCAGGCTCCTACCTAAGCCCCCCACTCAATCCGGGCTACTTCTTGGCCACCACTGGCTCAATTGGGTTACCTCGCCAGGAGGTGTGCGCAGGAACATGGTCACCGCGCATGACGAGAGAACCGGGTTCGACGCGGCAGCCGTCGTCAAGCACAGATGCCGGCAGTGCGACTGAGTGCGGTCCCAGCACGGAGCCGTGTCCGATGTGGACGGTGTCGAGCGTCATCACGCGGTCGGTGAACAGGTGCGTCTGAACGACACAACCACGGCCGACAGAAGCGCCCCGCTCGATTTTGACAAGGTCGGTCTCGGGCAGCCAGTACGTCTCCAGCCACACCCCGTGGCCAACGTTCGCGCCGAGCAGACGCATCGCGCGTGCGATACCGCCGGTGGCCATCGCCGGGTTCAGGTACCACGGTGCGGCAACCATTTCGACGAATGCATCCTGCAGCTCATTGAGCCAGACGAACTTGCTCCACAGTGGGTGATCACCGGGCTTGTGCTTGCCGACGCACACCCACTTGGCCACGACCGTGATGAGCAGCCCCAGCACACCAACAATCAGTAGCACGGCAGGGGAGAGCAGCCACGCGACCAGCAGGCCGAGCAGGGCAGCGCCAACGCCACCTGCAGTGACCAACTCCGCGGTGAACATGCCAAGGGCCTGCAAGATAAACAGCGTGACCGTAGCCAACATGAGAGAGACCATCGGTGCCAGGACGCGCAGTGTCTCGACGATGCCGCGGGCGACCTTCAATCCCGTAGTCGGACGGTAGGTCTGCGCCGACTCATCGCTGGAGACGGTGCCCACGCGGCGCATGCGCTCTGGCGGCGAACCCCACCAGTTGGAGCCGGACTTGGTCTTCTTCGGGGTAGAGGACAGCACGGCCACCAGCGAGTTCTTCGCCAGCTTGCGTTCTGGAAGCGTGATGCCGGAGTTGCCCAGGAAGGCGCGCTTGCCGATGCGGGAGTCACCCACCAGCAGCCAACCGCCGCCGAGCTCGTAGCTGCCGACCATGGTGTCGTCAGCCAAGAAGGACTCGTCCTTGACGTGCAAGAACTTCGGAATACCGATCGCGGTGGAGACTTCGCTGTCGTGACCAATTTGGGCGCCCAGTGCACGCAGCCACAGCGGCGTCAACATGGAGGCGTAGATGAAAAATAGGTCGTGACGGGCAGCGTCCATCAGGCGAATTGTCGCCCACGACTGCCAACCCACGCGCGAACGCACCGGGAACACTCCCGGCTTCAGGCCGATGCTGAACAGGCGCACGAGAATCAGCGTCAGCAGGGCATACACCGCAACACCGACGAAGGTGGCGGGAATAGCCCACAGCACGGCGCTACCCAGCGTTGGCCAGAGATTCGAGGTGGTTAGCTCGGTGGTGCCGTCGATAAGCCCCGTGCCCCAACCGATGACAGCAGCCATCGCGACCGCAGCGGACAGCGGCACCAGCGTCAGTAACACAGCAGTAAGACCGTAGATAGCCACCCAGTGGCGACGCGCCGGCGGGACTTCCTCCGGGAAGCGGTGCTTGGACCGGCCGACCTTGCGAGCCGGGGAACCCGACCAGCGCGCACCAGCCTTGACCTTCTTTTCACCGGTGACGGTGGAACCCGCCTCGATGTGAGCGTCATTGCCGATACGCGCGCCGGGCAGCAGCGTGGAACGGGCACCGATGCGGGCGTGCTTGCCAATAGTGACCTCGCCGACGTGGACGACATCACCATCGACCCAGTATCCGGACAGGTCTACCTCCGGCTCGATCGAGCAGTAATCATCCAGTTTGACCAGACCCGTCACCGGCGGCAGCGCGTGCAGATTCACGCCCTTACCAATGCGGGCACCCAGCATGCGGGCATACCACAGCACGAACGGAGCGCCCGCCACAGAGTGGGCGCCAGAGCTCTCCGCCAGGCGTTCGGCCGCCCATAGCCGCAGGTGTACCGAACCGCCACGCGGGTAATCACCCGCGGTGATGTTGCGCGTGAGCAGGCGTGTCGTCGCCGCGTTGATGGGCATGACCCCCAGCGGGGTCAGGAACAGCACGGCCAGTACGGCCACCAACCAGCCTGGTAGCGCCAGCGGTCCGCCGATAACCCAGTTGATAATCGCAAGCCACGTTACCCAGCGCATGCCACGTGCCCACTGCAGAGGCACCATGAGGCCGACCTGCGCCCAACGGGTCTTGCGGGAGACAGGCGTCGGCTCGGGCACCTTTTCCAGGTGAGCGGTGGGGTCTGGCGCGTCGGCAAGCATGTCGTCGCTGATGAAACCGCGAGCGACCAATTCCTCGGCGAGGTTTCCCAGGCGTGGGTGGTCGTAGAGATCGCGCACGGCGACCTGTGGGGCGCGCTGACGAATGCGCGCGATGACGCTCGCCGCCGCCAGCGACGTGCCGCCCAGGGCGAAGAAGTCCGAGGCTGCGCCGGGCGCAGGTACGGACAGCACGTCGGCCCAGATATCGGACAGCCATTTCTCCACAGGGCTCAGCTTGTCGACGTCGCCCTCACCCGCACGTGCAGGCAGTGGCCACGGCAACGCCGCCTTGTCGACCTTGCCGGAGGTGCGAACCGGCAGCTCATCCATGATGTGCAGGCGTGGCACCATCGCGGCTGGCATGGCATCGCGGAGGGTGTCCATGCACTTGTCGTAGTCCATGGCTGCGGCGTCGCCACCGGCGCCGACGTAGCCGACCAGGATGGAGTCGCCAGCACCGGTCTTCTGCACCACGACAGTCGCCTGAGTAGCGCCGGGGAGGGCAGCCAGGTGCGCCTCGACCTCGCCGAGCTCAATACGGCGCCCGCCGATTTTCACCTGATCGTCGACGCGGCCGGTGAAGTACAGTCCGCCCTCATCCATGATGACGTGGTCGCCGGTGCGGTACGCGCGCTCCCAGCCCAGGGCTGGCAGCGGCGCGTACTTCTCGGCGTCCTTCTCCGGATCCAAGTAGCGCGCGAGTCCCACACCGCCGATGACTAGCTCACCCTTCGTGCCCGGTGGGACGGGGTTGCCCTCCTCGTCGATAACGGTGAGGTCCCAGCCGTCCAGAGGAAAACCAATGGTCACGGGCTTGCCAGGCTTCAGCTCGATGCCGGAGGCCACGACGGTGGCCTCGGTGGGGCCGTAGGTGTTCCACATCTCGCGCTCAGGGGTGGACAGGCGCTCGACCAGCTCTTGCGGGCAGGCTTCGCCACCGACGATGAGTAGGCGCACGCTGTCGAGTGCTTCAGCGGGCCACAGGCCGGCCAGTGTTGGGACCGTGGAAACGGCCGTGATGTGGCGGGAAATCAGCCATGGGCCCAGGTCTACACCGGAGCGCACCAGCGAACGTGGGGCCGGCACCAGGCAGGCGCCATTTCGCCAGGCCAGCCACATTTCCTCACAGGAGGCGTCGAAGGCGACGGACAGTCCGGCGAGAACGCGGTCGTCCGGGCCGAGCGGCCCTTCCGGGTGGTTGGCCAAGAACCAGCGGGCCTCCGCATCGACAAAAGCGGCGGCGCTGCGGTGGGTGACCGCCACGCCCTTGGGCTTGCCGGTGGAGCCAGAGGTGAAAATAATCCAGCAGTCATCGTCAGGAGTGGGCTCCTGCGAGATGATCTCGCGTGCGTTCGGCGGCGTCGGTTCCGTCGCTTCCTCGTCGGAGTCGGCGTCGAAGTCCAGCGGGCGGGGGCGATTACGCGCCGTAGAGCCAGCCAAATGTAGGCCTTCAGCATCGAAGTAACCAGCGATACCGGCCTCGCCGAAGACCATTTCGGCACGCTCGTCGGGGTCGTCCGCATCCACCGGAACGTAGGCGGCACCGGCAGCCATGATGGACAAAATTGCCAGGTAGAGCTCGCGGCTTCCCGACGGCATCCGCACACCAATGCGGTCGCCGCGACGGATGCCCTGTTCGTAGAGCCACGTAGCTGTGGAATCAATCTCGTTGATTAATTCCGCATACGTGACGACAACCTCGCCGTCATCGATGGCCTCAGCCTCAGGGAACCTTCGCGCGGTCGCCCGGACAATGTCAATGAGTGTGCGCTCAAGCGGCTGTTCCGTAGCACGTAGGAACTTCGCTTCAGTGGTTGTCACTTGAGAGCCCCCTTCTTATTCTTCTTCTTGCGCTTTTTCTTCTTCGACTTCTTACGTTTAGGACGCGGGGCATCGCTTGACGACGTCGCCTGCGTCTTATTCTCCGCCATGTCCTTGGTGTCTGTCTCAGTGGCCGTGACCTCTGGGATAGCGGCCTCGGGGTTCTTCGCGCCGGCATCGGTTTCGGGGCTTGCAGCGGAGTCGTCGGCAAGCGATGCAAGCAGCGCGCGTACCTCGGGTGCGCATTCGGCGACGGCGGCGCGTTCGGCTCTGCGGAGTGAGCGTCGCAGAGATGCGCGGGTGGTGTTGCCCGTTTCTGTCAGCGCGATGAGCTGGCGGCGTCGATCCTTGGAGTCTCGGGTGCGTTCGACTAGATTTGCCGACTCCAGAGAGTCAATCAGGCGAACCATGTCAGAGCGGTCCATGCCGAGCAGCGCGCTCAGCTCGGTTTGAGCCATGTCGCCGCCATCGGCGATGGCCTCCAGAACCCAATAACCGCGGATGGAAATCGACTCAATCTGAGTGCGGCCAAGAGCCGCGTTGACACTGGCGCGGACAGCCGCATCGAGCTGCGCCAGGCACCAGGACGCGGATTTGCGCAGGGCGGCCGGTGCGACGGCGAGTTCGCTTGCGGAGCCGGGCTTGCACTTGGACTTAGCGCTGGCCTTGTTTTTGGCTTTCGCTCCCTTGCGAGCCTTCTTCGCCTTGGTGCCGCTCTGTGCGTCGACAGCAGGCACCTTCGCGTCTACGTCGGCTGCCACACCACCGCTGGTGTCGGCTGAGTCCGCCGAGGAAAGTACGGATGAATCAGACATACTTCCCATACTAGACAATCTGGGGAACCATCAATAATGGGACATGGCCAACTAATAATGCCCATGTTTGCCTGCGGATTGTTAGAAGGTCGGTGCTTTGGGGTGGGTAAATAAATGAAAAACTGCCCTGCAGGTAGGCAGGGCAGTTGTAGTTGATTTAGTTGGCTTTCTCCATTGGGCGGCCGAAGTGCTCCCAGTCGATCATGCCGCCGGTGATGACGATGGTGTCGATACCGTTCTTCTCCAACCAGGAAGAAACCTGAGCGGCGCGTCCACCGGAGCGGCACATCAGGTAAATGTCGGAATCCAAATCTAGCTCGCCGTAGCGGGACGGAATCTCTTCCATGGGGATGTGAACGGCGCCGGTGGCGTGGCCGTCATCCCACTCCATCTGTGAGCGGACATCAATGATCTGTGCGTCTTCGGGTACTTCAGATACGTTTACGGTTTCCATAGTGCGCACTATACGCAATCTGACCTTATCGCCGGAAGCACAAAGGCCGCCGGAGGAAAACTCCGACGGCCGTAGCGCTGAATCACAGGAACTGCGTCAAAGGTGCGAGCCCCAGGAAGGGAGATTGGCTAGCGCAATTCTTACTTGTGGCTCTTACTTGTGGCGCTCGATAGCCTCAGCCAGGATGCGCTCAGCCTCAGCCTTGTTGCCCCAGCCCGAACCGGAAACTTCCTTGCCCGGCTCCAGGTCCTTGTAGTGGACGAAGAAGTGCTCAATCTCGTCCTTGGTGAACTGGGAAACATCGTCGATGTCCTGGTAGTGGTCGAAGCGGACATCATCCAGGACGCACAGCAGCTTGTCGTCGCCGCCGGCCTCGTCGGTCATCTTGAAAACGCCGAGCGGACGAGCCTTGACAATAACGCCCGGGAAAACCGGCTCCGGCAGGATCACGAGAGCGTCCAACGGGTCGCCATCCTCGCCGAGGGTTTCATCGATGAAGCCGTAGTCGGCCGGGTAGGCCATTGGGGTGAACAGGTAGCGGTCGAGGTAGACCTTGCCGGTCTCGTGGTCGACTTCGTACTTGTTGCGCTGACCCTTCGGGATCTCAATAGTGACCTCAACGCTCACGGCGATGACTCCTTATAATCGGTGTACACTTCTCTGACGGCTATCTTATGCGAAACCCGCTCAAAACCGTTTATTTGTGCACCTTAAGTGAGGTTTTGTTTTCAGGAAGAAGGTGTTTGTGACCGTGGGTAGTACCGACTCTGACAGCTCCAAAACCGCCGCTAAGGGCACGCAAAAATCGCCCAGTTCCGTAAAATCCGGCAAATCCAAGAAGTCGCGCGGACTGAAAATCGGCGGTGCCATCGCCGGTGTTCTCGTTATCGCAGCGGGCAGCGGCGTAGCGGTTGTCGTCAATAACAATCGTCAGATTGTTGTCGATGCACCGCCCGCGGTCAGTCATGTCTCTGCTCCTGTGACGGCGGCGCAGTCTTCGCTTGACGACGGCGCTCTGGCCCAAAAAGTCAGCGCCATCATGGACGCTGCTGCGGCCGATCCAGCCTTCGGTGAGCTGCATGGAATTGTTAGCGATGCTACTACCGGCCAGAAACTGTGGGGGATCAATGACACCGCGGTGGCCTTGCCGGCGTCCAGCATGAAGATTCTCACTGCGTCTGCCGCACTGTTGGACTTAGGTGAAGATCATCGGGTTTCCACCCGTGTCTCCCGGATCACGGGGACTGATGACATCGTTTTGCACGGCGGGGGCGACCCTACCTTAAGCAAGGACGGGGAAGGGTTCTTCCAGGACTCGGCTTCAATCGCTGAGTTGGCGAAAAAGATTTCCGTGGTCATTCCGGAGGGGGTCGGCAAGGTTTATCTCGACAACTCTCTATTCACCGAGAGTTTCCACGAGACCTGGGAGCGCGAGGGGTTGGAGGACGGCTACATCGCACCGGTGGAGTCGGTGATGATGGATGCCGGTCGTATCGATCCGACGAATGAAGAATCGCAGCGCAGCGCCACGCCCGCTGCGGATGCAGCTGATGCGCTGGCGAAGGCGCTTGGTGCGGAAAACGGAGGCAGCTTGAAGGATGCGGCCAAGGATGGTCAGTCACTACCTCTGGACCCAGACATTGTTGCGCTCGTGCAGTCGGCTCCGCTAGTTACCCGTGTGCACGAGATGATGATTTACAGCGACAACGTGCTCGCAGAGTCCATTGCCCGTGAGGTGGCTATCTCTCGCGGTCTGCCGCCGACCTTTGAGGGGGCCGCACGTGCCGTGCGTGACACTCTCGCGGAGCACGGTTTTCCTCTCGATGGTGCGGTGCTGTCGGACTCCAGCGGCCTGAGCACGGATAACCGTATTTCTCCGCAGCATCTCTCCGAGGTGCTCAATTCCGCCGCGGGGCCGGTGGAATCGGCTGAGCAGGGAGGACTGGCGGAGTCGCAGGAGTCGTCGGAAAGCACTGCGTTGCGGTTGCGCCCACTGTTGGACAGCCTGCCGGTGGCGGCAGTGTCCGGCACTCTGGCGACGCGCTTTGCTGGTCAGTCCGGGGCGGGCATCGTCCGTGCGAAGACAGGCACGCTGAATAAAGCCTCGGCGTTGGCGGGATATGTGGTGACGAAGTCGGGGCAGGTGCTGACGTTCGCACTGATTTCCAACGAGGCGAGCCTGTTGCCGGCAAGAGCTGCGTCCGATAAGGCAGCGAGCGCCCTTGCGGATATCTAAACTGAGATTCATTTGCCACTGAAAATAATTTGAGGAGATGAATCCGCAATGGCCTCTCACACTTCCGCGATTAGGAATTTGCCAACCGTTCGCGAGATTGCCGCACAGGTCCGCGAGGGAAAGCTAAGCCCCGTGGACAGCGTGCAGCGCAGTCTCGACGCTATCGCCAGACTGGATGGAGGGATTCATGCCTTCCGCGAAGTGTGGGCGGATAGGGCTCTGCAGGCTGCGCGGGAACTCGAGCAAAGCGAGAAACTCTCGGAGTTGCCGCTTGCAGGTGTGCCATTTGCGCTGAAGGAAAACACCGCTCTAGAGAACCCGTTTGTCCAGCAGTTGACTAGCGCCGGTGCAATCGCGGTGGGAACTACGGTGAATCCGCAGTTCTGTACGTGGGGGACGACGACGCTGCCGGGGCTGGCAGTCGATAATCCGATTCTGCCGGGGCACACTCCGGGTGGGTCCTCCGGTGGATCCGCAGCGGCTGTCGCCGCTGGGATGGTTCCGTTTGCGCAGGGCAACGACGGCATGGGGTCACTTCGTATCCCTGCAGCGTGCTGCGGGCTTTCGACTCTGAAGGCGACCCCGGGAACAATGCCGGGGCGCGTGGGCGGCAATGACTGGTACGGAATGTCTGTCCAAGGGGTGCTCACAGTCAATAACGATGACTTGCGCCTGATCACCAAGATCCTCACAAATGGCATGGTGGATGCGGAGGACCCGGCGAAGACCCTGCCTGAAAACTTCGCAGTCAGCGTGGACACCACTGCGCCCGTATTCGGTTTGAAGGCTGCACCGGAGTACGTCGATGCGGCACAACAGGCGGCGAGAGTATTCGCGGACAAGGGCTTTGCCGTCTCGGAAAAGAACATGCCGTACCCGCTGAACCCACTGCCGATGCTCGCGCGCTGGACTGCGGGGGTGGCGGATCAGCTTCGCGACGAGCCGCGCCCTGATCACCTGGAGTGGCGCAATCGAGTCCACGCCGGCATTGGACGCTTGCTGCGTTTCACAATCAATGGCCGCCAAGTGGCACGCGATGGCGCTCGCATCGAGCGTGAGCTACCGGGTGACACCATCTTGATTACCCCGGCTCTGGCCAAGAACCCACCGCGAATTCGCGCATGGCATCGCATGCCCTGGATTGTGAACCTGCTGTCCAATCTGCGCTTCACTCCCTACGTCTCGACGTGGAATTACCTGGGATTCCCGGCTGGCATCGTTGTGGAACCGACCTCTGGGTTGCCGGTGCAACTGATTGCGCGCCCGACCCAGGAGCGAATTCTGCTTACCGCGATGGAAACCATCGCAAGTGGTGGGCGCGTTGGCTAGACCTTTTTGGCCGGACCGCAGCCCTCATTTCCTCATCATTCGGCAAGCTGTCCGCGCGATAGTGCAGCAGGTGGGGCAGGAATTGGGCAGCGGTGTCGTCATTGGGCTTTCCGGTGGTGCGGATTCGCTGGCCCTGACCGCCGGGGCCTGTGCGGAAGCTCTCGGGCCCAAGGGTGCGCTGGCCGGCCGCAAAGTCCACGCCGTCGTAGTTAATCATCAGCTTCAGCAGGGCTCTGCAAAAGTTGCCGAGCGCGCCGCCCACATTGCTCGGGGGATGGGGGCTACGGCCGAGGTTATCGCGGTCGATATCAACAACAATTCCGACCGTGGTCCCGAATATGAGGCGCGTTTGGCACGACACGCAGTGCTACGGGAGGTCGCCCAATCTCGAGGTGCGGCGCTGATGCTCGCCCACACCTTGGACGACCAGGCGGAAACAGTTTTGCTGCGGCTGGCCAGGGGAGGCGGTCCGCAAGCGCTGTCCGCCATCCGCGACAACCTCACGTGGTCTGACGGGACTCGGATTCTGCGCCCGCTGCTCGGTGTGCGACGCTCAGATACTCAGCTCTGCTGCGAAGAGCTGGGCTTGAAGGTGTGGCACGACCCGCACAACCATGACGACCATTACGCCCGCGTCCGGGTTCGAAAGACGATTTTGCCGCTGCTGGAGCAGGAGCTGGGTCCGGGAGTTGCGGAAAATCTCGCTAAGACTGCGGCGATTGCAGCAGTCGACAATGACTTTTTGGACGCTCACGCCGATTCGGCTCTGCATGCGCTGCTGGGGGAGGAAGAGGCGTCGGCAAGCGGGAGCCTGTCTGTGCGAGGGGTGGCTGAGCTTGACGACGCCATCGCGGTGCGTGTCCTCGCACGTTGGTTGCGGCAGGCGGGTGCGGAGCCCAGCAGTAAACAGATTGACATGGTGATGGCGCTCGTGCACCGCTATCACGGCCAGGGCGAAGTGCCGGTGACCCGCGGTCGCGATGGTGCTGACAGAAATGCCAGGTTGGTCGTTGAGCGAAAAGATGGCACTCTACAATTGGTAATGAATCGTCCCGCGGTGCCTTAAGAAGGGTGCCGCAATCCAACTTCCGGCGGCTGAGAACAATCGGTTGCCATAACCCTGAACTTGCACTGGGGCAGTTACGCTCCATCGACACGCCGCCATAGAAGTGCGGAAAGGAAATGCGATGCATGATGTGAAGGATTTCAACGTCCCCGCAAACCCCTACGGCGATGAGGTAGAGGCAGTTCTCATTGGCGAAGAGGAGCTGCATGCTCGCATTGCCGAGATGGCGCATCGTGTGAATGAGAAGTACAAGGATGCCGACAGCGATCTGATTCTGGTCGCAGTGCTCAAGGGTGCGGTGTTCTTCCTGACTGACTTCGCTCGTCAGCTCAGCATTCCCAGCCAGATGGAGTTCATGGCGGTTTCCAGTTACGGAAACTCCACCTCGTCGTCAGGCGTGGTGCGTATTTTGAAGGACCTGGATCGCGATATTGAGGGACGCGATGTTGTGATCGTCGAGGACATCATTGACTCCGGCCTGACCCTGTCCTGGTTGATGAAGAACCTGCGCAACCGTAATCCGCGCTCCCTGGAGGTCATTACGCTTTTGCGTAAGCCAGAGGCTGTGCGCACCAGCCTGGATGTTGCGGATGTTGGCTTCGACATTCCGAACGAGTTCGTCATCGGTTACGGCCTGGATTACGCCGAGCGCTACCGCGACCTGCCGTACGTCGGCACGCTTCACCCGCGCGTTTACCAGGGCTAGGTCTGTCTTCGGCGCTTATTGCACAGTGCCGATGCTTTACGACGGGCATTGCGCGCGTACCCTCCCGCAGTTCTAGCTGTCTTCTAGCTGTGAAAAGTAGGAGTTGGAAACTTTTTTCGGTTGCGATGCGTTATGCCTACTGTGGGGTCAGGTGCCATGAGCCCTGGCCCCACGTTGTGTCATTGATGTGTCTTCGAGAAGAACTCGTTGATGCGTACAATTAATAAAAGCAACTAATAGATGTAGAGAGCGAAAAGCGAACCCACTGTATGGACAAGAAAAAGGTGTTCCGGTTTGCCACCGTTGCCGGCATCATCCTGATTATCCTCTTTGCTATTACTCAGCTGGCGGATGATTCCCGGGAATACCGCGAGGTGGATACGTCCGTTGCCCTGACCCAGTTGGATAAGGGCAATGTCACGGAAGCTCAGATTGACGATCGTGAACAGCGAATTCGCCTCACCCTGAAGAAGGGCGTGGAGGTCGAAGGTACTGAGGACGTCACGAAGGTGATGACCAAGTACCCAGCGCGTGCGACCGACCAAGTCTTTGACAAGGTCACCGCCGCCAAGGGTATGGAGAAGTTCGATACCAAGGTCACGCAGGATTCCTTCCTGATGTCCACCTTGGGCTTCCTGCTGCCGATGGTGATCTTCTTCTTCGTCATCATGTACTTCTTCAGCCGCATGCAAGGCGGCAAGAACGGCATGTTCGGCTTTGGTGGCAACCGCGCCAAGCTGCTGAACAAGGAGACCCCGACCAATACGTTCGAGGATGTTGCTGGTGCCGATGAGGCCGTCCAGGAGCTCGACGAGATTAGGGATTTCCTGCAGCACCCAGCTCGCTACGAAGAGCTCGGCGCGAAGATTCCGCGTGGTGTTCTGCTCTACGGTCCTCCCGGTACCGGTAAGACCTTGCTGGCCCGCGCCGTCGCTGGTGAGGCAGGAGTGCCTTTCTACACCATCTCGGGTTCGGACTTCGTTGAAATGTTCGTCGGTGTCGGTGCCTCTCGTGTCCGTGACCTGTTTAATCAGGCCAAGGAAAACAGCCCGTGCATTATCTTCATCGACGAGATTGACGCCGTCGGTCGCCAGCGTGGTGCCGGTATGGGCGGCGGCCATGATGAGCGTGAGCAAACCCTGAACCAGCTGCTGGTGGAGATGGATGGTTTTGGTGATCGTCAGGGTGTGATCATCATGGCTGCGACCAACCGTCCGGATATTCTCGACCCGGCGCTGCTGCGTCCGGGCCGTTTTGACCGACAGATTCCGGTGGGCGCACCAGACCTGAAGGGCCGCGAGGCAATTCTGAAGGTCCACGCCCGGAACAAGCCGCTTGGGCCGGATGCGGATCTGACGTCGCTGGCGAAGCGCACCGCCGGTATGAGCGGTGCTGATCTGCAGAACGTGCTGAATGAAGCTGCGCTGCTGACTGCTCGCGTCAACGGCAACATCATTACTGCGGATGCGTTGGAAGAGGCAGTCGACCGAGTTATCGGCGGTCCGCGCCGTACCTCCAAGGTGATTTCCGAGCAGGAGAAGAAGGTCACCGCCTACCACGAGGGTGGCCACACCCTGGCTGCGTGGGCGCTGAAGGACATTGAGCGTGTTTACAAGGTCACCATCTTGGCTCGCGGTCGCACTGGTGGACATGCGCTGACCGTCCCCGAGGACGACAAGGGCATGTATAACCTGCCAGAGCTCTTTGCCCGTCTGGTCTTCGCCATGGGTGGTCGCGCTGCCGAGGAGCTGGTGTTCGGATTGCCGACTACCGGTGCTTCTGCCGATATCGAGCAGGCCACCAAGATTGCTCGCGCCATGGTGACCGAGTACGGCATGTCGCCGGAGCTCGGCCCGGTGAAGTACGGGGAGGAGCAGGGCGACCCGTTCGTCGGCCGCGGTGGCAGCGGCTCTTTGGACTACTCTCCGGAGGTGGCAGCAACCATTGATCAGCAGGTTCGTTTGCTGATCAATAAGGCTCATGACGAGGCCTACGCCATCTTGAAGGAAAACCGCGACACTCTCGATGTTCTGGCTGAGAAACTGCTGGAGAAGGAGACTCTGCGTCGTCCGGATCTGGAAGTTATCTTCACCGATGTCGTTCCCCGTGAGCGCCTGAACTTCTTCGATAGCGACACTAAGCACCCGGCCGATGGCCGCGAGCCGGTGAAGACACCGGTGGAGTTGGCAATCGAGCGCGGCGAGGAACCGCCGAAGCGTGTCAACATCTTCGCGCCGGTGCGCCGCCGCGAACCGGAGAACCAGGACGCGGGCAACAACGGCAATGGTCAGGGGCCGGCAGGCTCCGCTGGTGCCGGTAATGCTAGTGTCCCGGGTTTGCCGGGCGCCCAGCAGGACCGACCGAATGTTCCGGTTTACGGTGGCACCCCACCGCCGGCTGGTTGGACCGCTCCAGGTTGGCCGCCGAAGGATACCGGCAGCACGCACAGTTCGGCTCCCGCACCGGCACCGGCGCCTGCGCCGACTCCTCGCCCTGATGGGCAGAACCAGCCGGGTTCGCAGGAAGGCCAGGGCAACGCGCGTGGCCAGCACCCGGGCACTGCTAACTACCCGGCAGGTGCGCCGGACTTCGGCTCGAAGGCAACCGGTACGGGTAGTAACGGTGGCAACGGCCCCGCGAATATCCCTGCCCCTCCGAAGATGCCGTGGGACAGGCAGGGCGGACGTCACCGCCAGGACAACTCTGGCAGCGATGCCACCCCGACTACGGTGATGCCGTCGGCAGGACAACAGCAGGAGCTGCGCGGATTCCGCCTGCCGGATAACGAGCAGCCGGAACACACAGAACGTCCGGAAAACCCGAAGAACGCCGACAATTCCGATGACAAGGGGGCACAGATGCACGATTCGGATAAGGACGGCGTCGTCAAGCGAAACGAAGACAACAGCGCCTGGCAGGACAAGCCGGACACCAACGAGGAGCGATAAGTACACATCATGGAGCGCGAATTCGATCAGGGGCGGGCCGAGGCTGCGGTTCGTGAACTGTTGATTGCCGTCGGTGAGGATCCCGACAGGGAAGGCCTGAAGGAGACACCGGCGCGAGTGGCGCGAGCCTACCGTGAGGTTTTCGCGGGCCTGTTTGAAGATCCGTCTGAGGTGCTGGCAAAGACCTTCAACGAGGATCATCAAGAACTCGTTTTGGTGAAGGACATCCCGATTTACTCCACCTGTGAGCACCATTTGGTGCCGTTCTTCGGCGTTGCCCACATTGGTTACATCCCGGGCAAGGACGGTCGTGTGACGGGCTTGTCCAAGCTCGCTCGTCTGGTCGATGGCTATGCGAAGCGCCCGCAGGTGCAGGAACGTCTGACCAGTCAGGTTGCGGATGCCTTGGTGGAGCGGCTGGATCCGGCCTCGGCGATCGTCGTCATTGAAGCGGAGCATCTCTGCATGGCCATGCGCGGTATCCGCAAACCGGGTGCGCGCACGGTGACCTCAGCCGTCCGCGGTGGCTTCAAGACGGATGCCCGTTCGCGCGCAGAGGCAATGGCGCTCATCCGCAAGAGCTAACGCAACAGTTAAATGGTCGATTGGAAAGGCTGGACAACAAGGTGACTGAATCCCCCTTGCAAGCGCAGGCAGGACAGCCGGCGGAGATGGGTATCGAGAATCAGCTCTGCAAAGTGATGGGCATTGTCAACGTCACCGAGGACAGCTTTTCCGATGGCGGCCTGTACAAGACCTTCGACGCGGCGATTGCCCATGCGCACGAGCTGCTCGCTGAAGGCGCACATATTCTCGACATCGGTGGCGAGTCCACTCGCCCCGGCGCACACCGCGTTTCCGAGGATGAGGAAATTGCCCGAGTCGTGCCGGTGGTCCGTGAGCTCGCGGCAGACGGGCACCTGATCAGCGTCGATACTATGCGCGCAAGTGTCGCAGAGGCAGCAATCGCCGAGGGCGCGGTGTTCATCAACGATGTCTCCGGCGGTCTCGCAGACCCCAACATGTACGCAGTCTGCGCCGATGCCGATGTGCCCATCTGCCTGATGCACTGGAAGACCGATCGCTTCGGCTCCGCTTCTGGACGCGCCGAAACTCACCCGGACGGCATTGTCGCCGATGTCCGTGAGCACCTGCTTCAGCTTGTCGACGGTGCCATGGGCGCCGGCATCGTCGAGGAAAATATTGTCCTGGATCCAGGCCTGGGCTTTGCCAAAAACGCCGATGACAATTGGGCGCTCCTCCACGGCCTGCCGGAGCTTATTGACCTCGGTTTCCCCCTGTTGGTCGGTGCTTCCCGCAAGCGTTTCGCCGCCGCCGTCGGCAGTGAGGCTCGCGCGCCAAAGCAGGCTGATGCCGCGACTACCGCAATTTCCGCGCTGTCCGCAGCGGCGGGCGCATGGGCGGTTCGAGTTCACAATGTGGCCGACAACCTCGACGCAGTGCGGGTGGCGCAGGCATGGAACCTTGGCCGCTCACTGACCGGTTACACCGCGGCCGGCGACTATCCGGAAGGTGGCTCTAACCGCGCTGCACAGCACGATGAGTCTCCTGCTGAATCGCCAGCCGAGGCGGCTCTGGAAGGAGACGAGTAGAAACAGTGGCTGATCGCATTGAACTCAAAGGTCTGAAAGCCCGCGGCTACCACGGCTGTCTCGACTTCGAGCGCCGCGATGGCCAGGACTTCATCTGTGATGTCACCCTGTGGCTGGATTTCTCCGGTGCCGCTGCCAGCGACGAGCTGGACGACACCGTCAACTACGCCGACATTGCAGCCACAGCGCACGGGATTTTGACCGGCACTCCTCGCAACCTCATCGAAACAGTCGCGACCGAGATCGCCGAAGCAGTGCTTGCCGACGACGACGCCCGCGCCGAACGCGGATTGTCCCCACTGTTGCATGCGGTGGAAGTGACCATTCACAAACCACATGCGCCCATTCCGCTCGACTTCGATGACGCTGCGGTGACAGCCCGCCGTTCGCGGAAGAAGCGGTTGGCATGATTCGCGCAGTTCTTTCTATCGGCGCGAACATGGATCGCGCGCGAGAAAACCTAACAGGTGTGCAGGACTTCTTCGCCGATGAATTGGTCGCAGCCTCAAAAATTTATGCCACCCCGCCTTGGGGTGGGGTAGAGCAGGGCGACTTCCTCAACGCCGTACTCATTGTCGATACGTCCCGGACACCAATGGAGCTACTGGAAGCTGGTTGGAAACTGGAAAATGATGCTGGTCGAGTACGTGAAATTCACTGGGGACCACGGGCGCTCGACGTGGACATTGTGCAGGTCATTGACAAGAACTCCGGCGAGGAGATCATCTCTGACGATTCGACTCTGACCCTGCCGCATCCGTGGGCAACCGAGCGTGCCTTTGTACTGGTGCCGTGGCTCGATGCCGACCCGGATGCCGAATTGGGGGGAGTTCGGGTCGCAGCACTCGTCGATAAGCTGGCACCTGAAGACGTAAACGCAGTGCGTCTAGCAGACAGCGCGGATGGAGAAGAGGCCTAGAGATGAAACCGACCTCACCGATTACGTTGGCTGCATCTGCGCTGGTTCTCGCGCTGGCGTCATGGATGATCGTGGCACAGTTTTTCGGTGCGCTCGGGCCACGAAGTTGGTGGGACCTGGGGTTTCCCTGGTTGCTCACAGCTGTCTGTGTGGCGGCAGCGCGGTGGATTAAGTCGGTGCTGAAAGAGGGGAAGGTCGGGCAGGATCGCAGCCAGGTGCAGCCGTTAACGTTGTCGCGATGGCTGGTGGTCGGTACGGCATCCGCATGGTTGGGGGCGATTCTCGGAGGTTTGTACGCCGGTGGCGTGCTGTGGGCTTTGCCGAAGTGGACGGAGCTTGCGGCTGCACAGGCCGACGGGCCGATCATGATTGTCGGCACAGTATCCGGCATTTTGCTCGCTGCGGCGGGGCTGTGGCTGGAAAAAGTTTGCCAATTGCCAACTGATGGCGAAAATTCTTCGCCTCCTAGCGGGGAAATGGGAACTAACTCGGTAGGGTGGGAGTTATGACTGACCTCTCCAACGCCGGTAATGACCCGAAGCGCTCGGGTGATGCCGCATATTTTCAGGGCGACGCGGCAGCTACTTCGTCGGATATGGCCGAGTCTCCGTCTCCGTCGCCTTCTTCGGCTTTCGAAAGCTACTCCGCTGGGGCTAACTCCGGGGCTGATGCGGCATATGCAGATGAGCAGAGCAATGATGTGACGAAATTCAGTTCTACCGATGGTATGACGGAGAAAACCGCCGTCATTCTCATGGTTGTGCTGCTGGTGCTCGCGGTGATTGCCAGTATCGTCATGCTCTTTGCCTCCTCTGCCGGGTGGATGAAGGTTGCCGTGCTGCTGGCGTTGTGGTCGGCAGTTATCGGGGCTGTGCTGGTGACTCGATACCGCAAGACCATTGCGCTGGAGCGCAAGCGGTTGGAGACAATCGAGGAACTGCACAAGGTGGAGCTTGACCGCGAGCTGGCTACTCACCGTGAGCAGGAGCTGATTCTCGAGCAGAACTACCTGGACTCGCTTGAGGGTAACAACGATGACAACATTGCGGCGCTGCGCGCTGAGGTCTTTGCACTGCGTGCCCAGCTTGCTGAGTTCATGGGGGAGGATTTCGACGACGAGCAGGTTGCTCTTCGCGCCCAGGCCGAGCGTCTGCGTGAGCTCGACTCGCCACAGCAGGCCTCGCCGATGAAGGATCCGACCGGTCACGACCGGCCGACACCACGCGCGACTTCCCACCGCGCTGAGATGACCGCTAACGGCACTGTTGGCGTTCATACCCAGCACGGCGGCACGGGCTCCGCTTCCTCCGCTTCGCCGGTTGAAGACGCCGAGGCCACCGACATGCGCCGTACATTCTCGCCGTCTGGCCAGCCGGTTGACGTCCACGAAGTCGCCGATTCCAAGGATGACGAAGCCGTTTCCAAGGAGAAGTTCTCCACTAACTCTTTCCGCGCCATCAACTGGCAGGAAACCCCGGCCGAGGACGCCGCAGAGGATGATTCTCAGGGCGGTGCTCACGAGGCACACGGTGCACGGCACCCATTCGCTGCGCCGGAATCGGACGATGCCTCGGACTCTCCGACTCGCCAGCTGCAGGCCATTCGCGATGAGGACCTCGCAGAAGAGCCAGCTCAGAAACCGGCTCAGGCTCCTGAGCAGGAGCCTGCAAGCCACGGTCGGCGCCGTGCTGAGGACAACAAGGGCAGCCTGACGGTTGCCGAGCTGATGGCGCAGATGCGCAAGAAGAGGGAGCAGCGCGAGGACGAAGAGGCCTAGTCGCTTACCGAGTATGCGCGGCCTACTCACTGCACATAGCTGGTTTGGTCTAACCTAGTCAGTCATGACGCAAAGCCAGCATGATTCCCATCCCCATCGGACAACCGCTCCGCGGTTGGCGGTGGGGATTATTTCTGCCGGAAAAGTCGGGGTCGCGCTCGGCCAGGCGTTAGAGCACTGTGGGCATCGTGTCACTCACGTGGTCGCGCGCTCACCAGAATCTGTCACACGAGCGCATCTACGTCTCCCGAACGCACAGGTTAGTAGCATTGCCGACACAGCTTCCACCTGCGAGCTCATCGTCATCGCCGTGCCGGATCGCGCCATCGCAGAGGTCGCGGAGGAAGTCGCCCGCCATGTCGGCCCCGGACGCATCGTCATGCATACTTCTGGTTCCCTCGGGCGTGCCGTGCTCGATCCGGTCGCACTCACCGGCGCGCTGACCATCGCCGCCCATCCCGCAATGACATTCGCAGGGCTTGACGACGACTCCGAGCTCCTGACCGGCTGTCCATGGGGCATCACTGTTGGGGATGAGCTCGCGAAAACAGTCAGTGAACTGCTCATTGGTGAACTCGGCGGTCGTCCGGTGTTCATCAACGAACGTCACCGCGGTCTCTATCACGCGGCTATGGCCCATGGCTCAAACGGTCTGGGCGCAGTTGTGGTCGATGCAGTAGAAATGCTGGCAACCACTATCGGCGGAGATACAGCAGCCGAAGACACCGACCTAGCTGAGCTGCGTCGAGGCCAGGCCGCCGAGCTGCTCCGCCCACTGCTGGAAGCTTCATTGGACAATGCCTTGAGGTGGGGTTCCCGGGGGCTGACTGGCCCGGTGACGCGGGACGACCTTGGGACCGTCGTCAAGCACGAACGTGAAATTGAAGCGGTGGCACCGGAAATGGGAACCGCCTACCTGGCTCTTGCCGAGCGCATCGCCGAGCTGCGCGGCGCCAACGAGGTTTTGCGGTACCTACGCCGATGAGCTGAGCGGACTGGCTGTTCTGGTCATCCGGGATGTGGCGTAAGGTATTGCCGTCGGGCGAAAAGTTTGGTCCGGTAGATCTGAACGCGGAGGAAACATGACGGGTTATACCGCCGGAGAGACAACTGTTCACAAGACTATTGCGGGAATCGCGCAGGTCACCCGTGCGTTGCGGAAGACCGGGCGGCCGGTGGTGCTCGTACCTACGATGGGTGCGCTACACCAGGGGCACCTTGAACTAGTACAGGCCGCGAAGACGCTGCCGCGCGCTGTTGTGGTGGTGTCGATTTTCGTCAATCCGCTGCAGTTCGGTGAGGGGGAGGACTTTGACGCCTACCCGCGGACTCTGGAGGAAGACGTTGAGAAGCTCCGCGCTGTCGGTGCTGAGCTGGTCTTTGCGCCGAACGCGAAGGAGATGTACCCCAACGGTTTCCGCACGACCGTGCAGCCGGGGCCGCTGGCTTCGGAGCTCGAAGGTGCTACTCGCCCGGGGCACTTTGCCGGTGCGTTGACGGTGGTCAACAAGCTTTTCAACATCACCAACTGCACTGATGCCGTTTTTGGTGAGAAGGACTACCAGCAGCTGTGCCTGATGCAGCAGATGGTCACTGACCTGAATATGCCGGTGCAGTTGCACGGTGTACCGGTGATTCGCGAGGCCGACGGGTTGGCTATGAGCTCCCGCAACCGCTATCTGTCCGAGGAGCAGCGCAATCTCGCAGTAACCCTGTCCGCCGCGCTGACTGCTGGTGCTTTTGTCGCGGACCGTGGTGCGGATGCTGTGCTGGAAACCGCGCGTGGTGTGCTCGCCAGCCAGCCTGAAGTCGAGTTGGATTACTTGGAGCTGCGTGACGCTGCGCTCGCCCCGCTTTCCGACGAGGCGTTGCGCGGCGACGGCCAGGAGACTGAAGCTCGCCTGCTGGTTGCTGCGAAGGTCGGCACTACTCGTCTCATTGATAATGTTGGCTTGATTCTTGGTGCGCCGCGCCCGGATTCGGCAAACGGTTTCGGTCAGCTCGGCCAGAAGGACGCCGAAATTGCGTCGGCGGCTCTGTCGGCTGCGGGGCTGGACGGCGAGCTGACTGAGGAAGAGGCCGCTGAGCTGGCTGAGCTGCAGGAAAAGGTTCGTGCTGCTCGAGATGCGCGTCTGAAAGATGAGTCCAGCAGAGAAACTCTGAAGAACGCTGGCTTTGGCGTTGAGCAGGACAGCGAGTAGAACGGCTTTTAGAAGTAGTTTCTCGTGGCTGGGAAGTTGTCGTATTATAGTGTGCCGACTAATAACCTGCCACGCTAAGGGGTGCCGCGGTAGGCAAGCATCCAGGGGACGAATCCAGGAAGGGACCTACCTTTTTCATGTTTCGCACTATGTTGAAGTCCAAGATTCACCGTGCCACGGTGACTCAGGCTGATCTTCACTACGTTGGATCGTGCACGATTGACGCTGATCTGATGGAAGCGGCCGACCTGCTTGAAGGTGAAGCCGTCGACATCGTCGATATCAATAATGGCAACCGGCTTACTACTTACTGCATTACCGGAGAGCGCGGCTCGGGCATCATTTCCATCAACGGTGCCGCCGCTCGTCTGATATCGCCGGGTGATCTGGTTATTATCATCGGCTACGGAATGATGGATGACGCTGAGGCGCGTACGTACAAGCCGAATGTCATCTTCGTCGATGAGGACAACAAGATTCTGGAAAGTGGCAATGACCCGGCGGATGTGCCGGAGGGTTCTGATTTGAAGAATCCGCGTAGCCCGGAGAACCAGGGCTAGTCCACGTAGCCCGCAGAGCTGGGGCTCGACTGCGTAGTTGGAGAGAAGAGTCGAGCCGGAGAACCGCAACACCAGGGTGTTCACTTTGCGTTAAAGCGCAAGTCATTAGACCGTCAGCTAAAGCTCATTGGCGAGTTGATTTTTAGAAACCGAAAGGTAACGCAACGTCCTTAGCTTCTTAGAGGATCTAAAAGTTTTAGTTTTCCATTTCCTCACCTAGTCGAAGCTATACAAAGGCGGTCTCCCCGTGGTTCGTATTGGCAAGAATCTGCTGACAAATCCTTTTGCTACCTCTCGCAGCTCTCTGACCTGCACTTACAAGTGTGGTAATGCCTGTGCTGACGATGCTCCGAACGAGTTCTCGGACAACCAGTACTTCGGTGATGTTGCGAAGGAGGCGTTCTCCCAGCGCGCATTCTCCCGTCGCGCGGCACTGAAGGTCACTGGTGCTAGTGCTCTTGCGGTCGGCGGTGGCGCCGTGCTGGCCGCTTGCTCCTCTGATGATTCGGGCAGCGCCGCAGGTGGCTCCGACGCCTCCGGTACCGCTGCTGCCGGTGACGGTAGCAAGGACGAATCGCCGGAGGGTATGCGTTTCGACGCCGTCAAGCCGAACACGGAAGACGCAGTCGTTATCCCGGACGGCTACGAGCAGAATGTTCTGATTCGCTGGGGCGACCCAATCCACGAGGGTGGCCCGGAGTTCGACTTTGACAAGCAGACTCCGGAAAACCAGCTGAAGCAGTTCGGCTTCAACAATGACTTCGCTGGCCTGATTAAGGCTGAAGACGGCACACTGCTGTACGTTTGCTCGCACGAGTACACCACCGAGCCGATGATGTTCCGTGCCTACAAGAAAGAAGATGCCACTAAGGAGCAGGTCGACATCGGACTGGCTGCCCACGGCCAGACCATCCTTGCTGTGGAAGAGGATGACAAGGGATTCCTGAAGCCAATTCTCAGCGACAAGCGTAACCGTCGCATCACTGGCTTCACCGAATTCACAGTTGACGGCCCGGCTGCTGGTCACGATCTGCTGAAGACCAAGGCTGACCCGACCGGTATGAAGGTCGAGGGAACTTTGAACAACTGCTCCGGTGGTGTTACTCCGTGGGGTACCTACCTGTCCGGTGAGGAGAACGTTGACCAGTACTTCGGCAACGTTGGCAAGCTCAAGGACGAGGACGCAGTTAAGAAGCTCAAGCGCTACTCGGTCAAGAATGAAGAGCTGTCCGACCGCGCGTGGGAGAAGTACTACGACCGCTTCGATGTCTCCAAGGAGCCGAATGAGCCGAACCGCTTCTTCTGGCTGGTAGAGATTGACCCATCTGACCCGAACTCCACCCCGGTCAAGCACACCGCAGTGGGCCGTTTCAAGCATGAAGCCGGTCAGATTTACGTCACCGACGACGGCACGGTCGTGTGCTACTCCGGCGACGACGAGCGTTTCGAATACATCTACAAGTTCGTCTCCTCCCGCAAGATTAAGGAGGGGGACCTCAAGCACAACATGGGCATTCTGTCCGAGGGCACTCTCTACGTCGGTAAGTTCAACGGTAATTCCGAGTCCGAGATTGACGGCTCCGGTGAGCTGCCGAAGGACGGCCGTTTCGACGGTGACATTGAGTGGCTTCCGCTGATGACCGCCAAGGCAGACGGCAAGCACGAGTCCCACGTTGATGGCATGACCGCCGAAGAGGTCTGCATCTACACCCGCATCGCCGGTGACAAGGTCGGTGCGACCCGTATGGACCGCCCGGAGGATATCGAGCCGTCTCCGAAGACCGGTAAGGTCTACGCGGCGCTGACCAACAACAAGTACCGCGGTAAGGCGGGCGCGAAGGACGACAAGGGCAAGGAACGCAAGGATGGTGCAGGGCGCCCGCTTGCCGACGCCGTCGAGGTCGCACCAATCACCGAGAACAAGAATGGCCTTGTTCTGGAGATGGAAGATGACCACGCCGGTACCAAGGGCAAGTGGAACCTCCTGCTGGTCTGTGGTGACCCGAACGAGGCTTACACCTACTTCGGTGGCTTCGACAAGGAATCGGTCTCGCCAATTTCCTGCCCGGACAACGTCGCCTTTGACGAGTACGGCAACCTGTGGGTTTCCACCGACGGCAACGCCCTGGACTCCAACGACGGCCTGTTCGCCGTGGCTGTCGAAGGCGAGCGTCGTGGTGAGACCAAGTGCTTCCTGACTGTTCCGGTTGCTGCAGAGACCTGTGGTCCGCAGATCTTCTCCAACCGCGTGATGGTCAACGTCCAGCACCCGGGCGAAATCGAGACGGATCAGGGTCATCCAGTCGGCGACAACCCGGACCCGACCACCAACCCGACCTCGCACTGGCCGGACGGCGGCAAGGAGCAGCCACGCCCGGCCGTCGTTCAGGTTGTACGCACTGATGGCAAGAAGATTGGCGTCTAAAGGGCACTCAACTAGCAGGTCGGCGGTGTAGTCGGCTAACCTTTATAGCCGTGACTGACGCGAAGAAGACCCCTGAAAACACCGCCACCGTTCCTGAGCAGCTGCGCATTCGCCGCGAGAAGCGTGACCGCCTGCTCGAGGCTGGAATTCAGCCGTACCCGGTTGAGGTTCCCCGTACTCACTCTCTCAAGGATGTCCGTGAAGAGTGGGGCCACCTCGAGGCTGGCGAGGAGACTCAGGATGTCGTGACCGTCATTGGTCGTGTCATGTTTATTCGTAACACCGGCAAGCTCTGCTTTGCCGCTCTGCAGGAGGGTGACGGCACGACCCTGCAGGCCATGCTTTCCAAGGCTGAGGTCGGCGAGGACGCCCTGGCTGCTTGGAAGTCGGACGTAGATATGGGCGACTTCGTCCTCATTACTGGCCGCGTAATTTCTTCGCGCCGCGGCGAGTTGTCTGTGATGGCTACCGAGTGGCAGATGGCCTCGAAGGCTCTGCGCCCGCTGCCGGTGTCGTTCGCTGATCTGTCCGAGGACAGCCGCGTGCGTCACCGCTACACGGACCTGATTATGCGTGAGCAGGCTCGTACTAACGCACTGACTCGCATCAAGGTCATCCGCGAGCTGCGCCACGCACTTGAGCGTCGCGGTTTCCTCGAGGTCGAAACCCCGATGCTGCAGACTCTGCACGGCGGTGCAGCTGCACGTCCGTTCGTGACTCATTCCAACGCTTTGGACATCGATCTCTACCTGCGTATCGCGCCGGAGCTTTTCCTCAAGCGCTGCGTCGTCGGCGGTATGGAGCGAGTCTTTGAGATCAACCGTAACTTCCGCAACGAGGGTATCGACTCCTCGCACAGCCCGGAGTTCGCGATGCTGGAGTACTACGAGGCATTCGGCACCTACGATGACTCCGCCCGCACCGTCCGCGAGGTCATTCAGGAAATCTGCGTCGCGGTCTTCGGTTCGACGACTGTTACGCTTGCCGACGGTACGGAGTTCGACTTTGGCGGCGAGTGGAAGCAGATTGAGATGTACCCGTCGCTGAACGAGGCACTTGCTCGCAAGTTCCCTGGTCAGCCGGAAGTCACTATTGACTCGACCGTCGAGGAGCTCAAGGCAATCGCCGATGTGATTGGCCTTGAGGTTCCGGAGAAGGGCGGCTGGGGCCACGGCAAGCTGGTTGAGGAAATCTGGGAGCTGCTCTGTGAAGACCAGCTCGACGGTCCTATCTTTGTCCGCGACTTCCCGGTCGAGACCTCTCCGCTGACTCGTCAGCACCGCTCCAAGCCTGGCGTGACCGAGAAGTGGGATCTTTACGTCCGTGGCTTCGAGCTGGCTACCGGCTACTCCGAGCTGGTTGACCCGGTTGTCCAGCGTGAGCGCTTTGAGGATCAGGCGCGACTGGCCGCTGGCGGCGACGACGAGGCCATGGTTCTGGATGAGGACTTCCTGCACGCAATGGAGCAGGGCATGCCGCCGACGACCGGTGTGGGCATGGGCATTGACCGCCTGCTGATGGCCCTGACCGGCCTTGGCATTCGCGAAACCGTGCTGTTCCCGATCGTGAAGCCGGAAGCGTAAGCGACTGAATTCATGTGTAGTTATCCCGGTGTTATCACCGGGATTATTTTTATCCCGTAATTTCTTCACCCGTGAATTCGGTAAATGGGAATAAGAAAATTGATCGGCGATCCGTATTGCGCTTGGGAGCAGTAGCGGGTGCGGGGGCTGTAGCGGTTGCCGTCAATAGCGTCGGGACGCGAGCAGTTGCATCGGCGGCCCCGAACCAGTCGCCGTTTCCATTCACCGGGTTGACCAGCGGCCTTGTTGTGACGGACCTGGAAGTCGTGACCGTGACCGATACGTCGGTGACATTTTCGTGGGCGACGTATGCAGGCCCACATCCAGCGTGGGGGAAGCTGGCTCCACTGGCGCCGGCCGACACTGAAGTTGCGCTAGTGCCAGTCGATGCCGATGAGGGCGGCGAGCTACCCGTGGTACATAAGGACGAGACGCAGGTTGGCTACCACTTTGTGACCGTCGATAAGCTGCGCCCTGGAACCACGTACCGTTTCGAATGTCGATCGAATGGACTGGTCGCCGAGCCGGGATTAATTACCCGAAACCTCCCCAATGCACCCGAGCAAACTGGACAGTTCACGACGTTGGTCGCTCCGGAAGGGGAGTACCTGACCACGATTGCCATCCTTAATGACGCGCATATTGGCGAAAATGGGCACGGTATTATCACCGGCGATTTCCCCGCTCCTATCTTTTCTGAACCGGGTGCCGCGCCGTATCCCGAGGTCATGCTGACGGCTGCGCTCGCCGAGCTGCGGGGGATGGGGATTGAAAAGGTTTTCGTCAACGGTGATGCCACGTCGGAAGCACGTCCGGCGGAGGTGCGTCGATTTGCCGAGATTATGAATACTTTTGGTGCTCAGGAGCGGCAGTGGTTTGTCACCCGCGGCAATCATGATCGTCCGCATAAGCCGGATGCCGATCCATCTGCTGGCTACGACGAATTCCCGGTTTTGGAGGGTAGCGAGAATCATCGCGATCCCTTCGGTGTTCTCCTGGGGCGTCCGCGGCAGGAACTGTGGGTCACTCAGCAGGGGCCGGTCCG
Organism: Corynebacterium jeikeium; assembly: GCA_003955985.1. NCBI lineage: Bacteria > Bacillati > Actinomycetota > Actinomycetes > Mycobacteriales > Corynebacteriaceae > Corynebacterium > Corynebacterium jeikeium. The sequence goes on along the minus strand of CP033784.1, from coordinate 2,240,601 downwards.
TGTCATAGGGCTGGATTCATCGAAGTTGGATGAGTCCGGCGGCGAAATTAGCCCGGAACAGTTCGATGCACTGGAGCGGGAATTGCAGCGTGACCCCAGTAAGCCGACAGTTGTGCTGGCTCATCATCCAATTACCTCCGAGGCTGGTTGGACACATGCTGCCGGGCCCACCTTCATTCTCAACAGCGCTGATGCACGACGCTTGCAGCAGATGCTTAACGACGCTCCGGGTGTATTCTTCGCGGGGGCAGGTCACACCCACCGTGCAAAGCGTACTCGCGGTGATGTTGGGGCCGGCGTTGATTATTTGGAGACCGGCGCGTGCAAAGCATACCCCGGTGGCTACACACTGCTGCATGTCTACTCCGGTGGCTACCAGGTTAACTTTCACCGTTTGAGCAGCGAAGATGCGCTTGCGTGGACTGCGCGTGCCCGTTGGGCGATGTACGGTTTCGAGCCCGAGGCTCTGCTTGGTGAGCTCTCTGATCGCAACTACGTTGTTAACCGCGTTATCGCCTGACAAGTTAGAAGCCTGAAAGTTTTCTGTTACTTGGCAATGTTTTTTCAATTCTTGTGACAACGGTCACGTGATTGTTTTATTGTTATGCCAGTAATAGTTCTGACTCGAAAGGCCATGATCACATGAGCGAGAAGAAGAACCGCGAAGATTCGACTGTCGGCCGCAATAACCCTGGTCGCGACGCTATCGGAGCGGCAATGCGGTTCATCACGTCGATTACTGGTTCGGACTTCGCCCAGAAGTACGACCTTCAGCCAAAGATCGACCGCGTGGTGTACCAGTCCACCAAGTCCGGTTTTAAGACCCTTGGTGCCGCGAACCGTCAGTTTAAGAAGATTTCCGGTTCCGGTAAGCCGGAGCGTCCGGCTGAGGAAGCCCAGGCTGCACAGGAGGCCGCAGCCGAGGAGAAGGCAAAGAAGCTCTTCGACCTCACCCCGACCGAGGATCAGCAGATGATCGTCGAGACGGTTAAGGAATTCGCTGAGTCTCGTCTGCGCGAGGTTGCTTATAAGTCCGACCACGAGGCAACTCCGCCGGAGAACCTCGTCTCTGAGGCTTCTGAGCTGGGCGTCACTATGATCAACGTCCCGGAGGCTTTCGAGGGCATCGCTACCGGCGAGGACGTCACCACCAACGCGCTGGTCGCGGAGGCTCTGTCCTACGGTGACATGGGTCTGGCTCTGGCAGTGCTGGCTCCGGCCGGTGTCGCTGCCACCCTGACCGCTCACGGCTCCGACTCGCAGCAGAAGACCTACCTGCCGGCATTCGCTGGCGAGAACGTCCCGGCTGCCGCTGTTGTGCTCGCAGAGCCGCGCCCGCTTTTCGACGCACGCAAGCCTGAAACCACCGCAAAGCGCGAGGGCGATTCGCTGGTCCTCAACGGTGTTAAGTCCTTCGTTCCGAACGCCGGCGCAGCTGAGCTGTTCATCATCGGTGTTGAGCTCGAGGGTAAGCCGGCTCTGGTTATCGTTGAGTCCGACACTGAGGGGCTCCACGTTGAGGCTGACCCGTCCATGGGTCTGCGCGGTGCCGCAATGGGGCGCGTCATCCTGAAGGACGTCAAGGTTCCGGCTGAGAACATTCTCGGCGGCGCTAGCACCTCGGCTGCAGATCGTGAAGAGGCATACCTCGACATTCTGCGTCGTTCCCGCCTCGGCTGGGCAGCTCTTGCAATGGGTACTTCTCAGGCAGTTCTCGACTACGTCATTCCTTACGTCAACGAGCGTCAGGCATTCGGCGAGCCGATTTCCCACCGCCAGGCAGTGGCCTTCATGGTCGCCGACATCAAGATTGAGCTCGATGGTCTCCGCATGATCACCCTCCGCGGTGCTTCCCGCGCTGACCAGGGTCGCGGCTTCGCTCGCGAGGCAGCTCTGGCTAAGACCTTCGCCACTGAAAAGGGTATGAAGATTGGTTCCGACGGTGTGCAGCTGCTCGGCGGACACGGCTTCACCAAGGAGCACCCGGTTGAGCGTTGGTACCGTGACCTCCGCGCAATTGGTGTCGCCGAAGGCATCGTCGTTCTGTAAACCGCTAGATACTTCAGCCGAAAAGAATTAAGAGGAAAGAAAATGATTAACCTCGAACTGCCGAAGTTCCTCAAGGCGGGCGCGTCCCAGTCGCATCAGGCCGCCGCTGAGATCTTCCGACCGATTTCCCGTAAGTACGATCTCGCTGAGCACGAGTACCCGAAGGAACTCGACACCCTTGCCTCCATGATGGACGGCATGGCAGATGGTGGCCGTGGCTTCTCCGGTGCTTCTGGTGGACGTGGCGACGATAAGAAGCCGAAGCGCACCGGTGTAAAGAACGGTGGCAACATGGCTTCGCTGCTCAACGTTATTGAGACCTGCTGGGGTGACGTGGGTCTGACCCTGTCTCTGCCGTACCAGGGTCTGGGTAACGCAGCCATCGCAGCTGTTGCTACTGATGAGCAGCTGGAGGCTTTCGGTAAGACCTGGGCTTCCATGGCAATTACCGAGCCGTCCTTTGGTTCTGACTCCTCCGCAGTTTCCACCACCGCCAAGCTCGATGGTGATGAGTACGTCATCAACGGTGAGAAGATCTTCGTCACTGCTGGTGAGCGTTCCGACTCCGTCGTTGTGTGGGCGACCCTGGACAAGTCCAAGGGCCGTGCTGCCATCAAATCCTTCCTGGTGAAGAAGGGCACTCCGGGCTTCACCGTGGAGCGTCTGGAAGAGAAGCTGGGTATTCGTTCCTCGGATACTGCAGTGCTCCGCCTGGACAACGTCCGCGTTCCGAAGGAGAACCTGCTGGGTTCCCCGGACATTGATGTTAAGAAGTCCTTCGCCGGCGCAATGGCGACCTTCGACAACACTCGTCCGCTGGTTGCGGGTATGGCCATCGGTGTCTCCCGTGCTTCGCTGGAAGAGCTGCGTCGCATCCTGGAAGAGGCTGGCATCGAGATTGACTACGATGCACCGGCACACACCCAGAGCGCTGCTGCAGCTGAGTACCTGAAGCTGGAGTCCGATTGGGAGGCTGCATACCTCCTGGCTCTGCGCGCTGCGTGGATGGCTGACAACAAGCAGCCGAACACTCTGGAAGCTTCCGAGTGTAAGGCCAAGGCCGGCCGTGCAGGCACCGAGATTTGCCTCCGTGCCGTTCAGCTGGCAGGTACCTTCGGTTACTCTGAGCGTAACCTGCTGGAGAAGTGGTCCCGCGACGTCAAGATCCTGGACATCTTCGAAGGTACCCAGCAGATTCAGCAGCTGGTCGTTGCTCGCCGCACCCTGGGCCTGTCCTCCAAGGAACTGAAGTAGTTACAGTTTCAGAGCAATCTACATACTGGTGAGCCGGTAAAAGCTCACAAAGATGCTCAAGCCACATTTCTTAAAACACCGTCCTGCCATGACTTGGTAGGGCGGTGTTTTATTTTGCGCTGTTTTGGCCGTGTGTCTCTTGTCGTTGCGTTCCTATTTTTCTGAGATTAGAGGGAGAGTTCATCTAATTTTCATCTTTAGGTTCTAGGCTTATTGGACATGAGCATTTCCCGCCGGGCCTACCTATCTGTTGCAACTCTTGCTGCAAGTTCAATGGCCGTCGCGAAAACCTCGGGAGCGTACGGCCTGGAGTACGTCACGTCGGGTCTGGGGCTTACCCAGTCGGATTCCAAGTCGTGGCAGGTACTGGCTAGCGACTTGGAGGTCATCACTGTCACAGACACGTCAGTGGCATTTACATGGGCAACATATGCTCCGGGAGTGCAGACAGCGTATGGCTTCATTAAGCCGACCGTTCCTTCGGATGAGCGGGTGCTGCTTGGTCCTGCGGATTCAACGCAGTTAGAGCTCGTGCACGAGGGGTACTCAGAGTCGGGCTACCACCATGTGGTCATTGACGGGTTGGAGCCGGGACGGGAGTATCGCTTTGAGTGCTGGTCACACAACTGTCGCGCGGTTCCGTCGCTGAATATCACCATGAGCAAAACGGCACCGGAGAAGACAGGCGTCGTAAGCACTCTGCCAGCGCTGGAGGGTGCACATTTGGCGACGTTCGCGCTGACGAATGACACACACATTGGTAAGCCCAATCATGACGGCATTCGCATTGGCAACCTCGGTCTTTCCTCCGGTCCGGGAGAGCAGCCTTTTGCCTCTATGCAATTGCAGGGTCTGGTGGACACGGTAAAGGCTGCCGGGTTAGACACTCTCGTCATCAATGGCGATTGCACGGATAGCAACCGCCCTGAGGAGTATGACGAACTCATCAGGGTTTTGGATACTTTCGGTGAGTTTGGGAAAAACTGGTTTGTCACCCGTGGTAATCACGATGTGCACCCGCCCGGGCTACCCAATATCAATGGTTTCCGTGGACGCGGAATCCGCAAGGGCAAGACCGCGGTTCCGGATTACTTCAGCCAGCGTCTTGTGCCGACGCAGCAGCACTGGTCGACTCGCGTCGGCGAAGTGCGTCTCATCGGTGTTGATACCGCCGAGTTTGGTTATGCAGGTGGACGTATTAATGAGCGTCAGATGCGTGCATTGCGTGCCGAACTCGCAGACGATCCAGAGCGTCCGACAATTTTGTTTGCGCATCACCCGTTTACTCAGGATGCGGTGCGTTCGCATTTCGGTGGTGAGGCATTCATGGTCGAGGCGCAGCAGGCCAAGATTTTCCAGGAGATTCTGGCCGCCACGCCGGGTGCCAAAGGCGTGTTCGCTGGTCATACGCACCGCAGCCGCCGTGGTATCGCTGACTACGGGGATACGGACTTCTGTGAGCGGGGCGCGGCACTCGGCTATCCGGGTGGATACACGCAGATCCGAGTTCACACTGACGGTTACCAAATTAGCTACCACCGCACTACGACACCTCAGTCTCTGTCCTGGTCCACGAAGACTCGTTGGTCGATGTTCGGGTTGGAGCCAGAGTTTATGCTGGGAAAGATCTCCGATCGGAACTACGTCAATTTCTTCAAGAACAAAGTGCCGCTCTGAGCTAGTGCTAGCTTCAAGCAGGGTACGCTGGGCAACGCATAGTGTTAATGGAAAATACGTAGTGGCAAGTTCCGCTGTGGGCGTAGTCGCAAGCCGCCACGTTATTGGCCGAGCACAAGTGTGGCTCTGAAGTAATAAGGAATTTAGCGATGACCGACCAGTACAACCCGCGTTCGTCCTCCCCGCAGGATTGGGAGCAGGACGGTTATGCAACATCTGCCTGGGAGCAGCCGCAGGGCGGGGCCCAGGGCCAGTACCAGCCTCAGTACCAGTACCAAACGCAGGGGCCGAACCAGGGCGGTTACCCCCAGCAGTATCCGGCTTATCAGCAGGCTCCGGCACCTGAGCAGAAGAGCAACAACGGTCTGTACGTGGTCTTGGGCATCGTCGGTGTCGCACTTGCAGCGGTCGCCGGTATCGGTGGCGCGTACTACCTGAATAATTCCTCCGATAATTCCCCGCAGTCTCCCGATACGGTTGCGGCAGGGGACTCGTCGTCAAGCACTGCGTCCCCGGCGCCGGTGGAGACGCACACGGAAACCTATACCCAGACCGTCGAGCCAGAAACGACGAAGCAGCCGGAGAGCAGCGCTCCTACCACTACGCAGAGGGGAAATTTTGGTCTCCGCGCGTTCGGTATGGATCGCGATGATATCGACGCCAAAGGTTGGGTTGGCAGTACCGCTCGCTGCTCGGGTGGGGATTACGCGCGTGTGCTGGCGGAGACGTCGTCGGGCAAGGCTGTGATTTGCGAGAATTCCAATAACCGCCAGCAGCGCCATTACATCGGTGACTTCGGTGAGATTTCGGATAGTCCGGATGCATACACAGTAGATAGTTTCTCCGGGAACCGTGCTGTCGCAAAGAATGGTGGCTACACGTATACCGTCACTCCAAATGCGGTAACCGTGACCCAGGACGGCGAAGAAATTTTCCGTGAACCCGTCACGGACTACGGTGTTTTGAACGCAGGCTAATCAGCACTGGTTCTTTCTAGGACACGCAAAAAGGACGCGGTAACTTCCACAATGGAAGTTTCTACCGCGTCCTTTTCGTGTCTGCCGCTCGCTTTACGACGGTCCCTGCGCCCTAAGCAGCCTTCTCCTCGGCGGCATTCTCCCACGGCTTCGGCAGGTGGCGAGGAACCACCTTGCCGACTGCGTTGCGTGGCAGTTCATCGAGGAACACGGTCTCGCGCGGAACAGCGAAGCGGCTGAGGCGCTGCTTGACGTATGTGCGAATCTGCTCATTGGTCAGGGCGCGGCCCTCAGGTGAATCGTCGCGGACAACCCAGGCGACCAGAGCCTGACCGAAGCGCTCATCCGGAACACCTGCGACTGCGCACTCGCGGATACCCTCGAGCTGGCTGAGTGCATCTTCGGTCTGACGTGGGAAGACGTTCTCGCCACCGGAGACAATCATGTCGTCCTCGCGACCGGAGATGTAGAGCAGGCCATTTTCCATTCGACCCAGGTCACCGGTACAGACCATGCCGTCAATGACCTGCTTGTCCGCGCCGGGGCGGGTGTAGCCCTCGTACAACATGTTGTTACCCACGAAGATTCGACCGGTCTCGCCGTCGGCGACGCGGTTGCCGTCTTCGTCGAGAATCTGGACACGAGTGCCCAGCGGCGCGCGACCTGCCGTGGTCGGATTTGCCTTGAGCTCATCCGGGGTAGCAATGGTTGCCCAGCTGACCTCGGTGGAGCCGTACTGGTTGTAGAGAACCGGTCCGAAGCGCTCGAGGGTCTTGGTGACGATTCCCTCCGGAATGGCCGAACCACAGGATGCGATGACCTTCAGCGATGTCGCACCGATGTCGTAGTTGTCTGGGAGAATCTCAATCATGCGCTGCAGCATGGTCGGCACCAGGAAGATGGTGTGCGGAGAGTGCTGCTCGATAATGCGCAGGCTGTCGGCTGGATCGAACTTGCGGCGCATAATCATGGTGGAACGCAGTGCGATGCACAGCTGCGCAGTCGCGAATCCCCAGGTGTGGAACAGCGGAGCCGCAAGGTAAGCCGGGCGACGCTGACGCAGAGGAATTCGGCTCATGATGGAAGATGCCGGCATCCAGCTGCGCGGCTCCGGACGCTTGGCACCCTTTGGAGTGCCGGTGGTTCCGGAAGTCAGAATAATAACGCGGCCACGGCGCGGGCGGGTTGGCAGCTCGGCGGTCGGCCACTTTGCCGGCGGTGCTGTCTTCAGCATCTCCTGCATGGAGGTCCAGCCCTCGCGAACGCAGGAGGTGTCACCGTAGTTTTCAAACCACGACACGGCGACCGGGCACTCATCGAAGTCCTCCGGCAGCATGTGAGTGAATTCCTCATCAATGAACAGGAAGTCAATCTTCTGTTCACGAATTACGGCCAGAGTCTGCTCGGCGGAGGCGCCGGTATTGAGCAGCACCAGGTCGGTGCCGAGACGACCGTGGGCACACAGAGCCATAATGAAACCGCGGTGGTTGCGAGCCAGCACACCGATGCGGTCGCGCTGCTGAATATCGCCGTGACGGAGTGCTCGCGCCAGGGCAGTGGAGCGCTCGTGCAGCTCCTCGTAGGTCAGCGAGCCGCCATCATCAATAATCGCAGTGTGGTGCGGATCGCGGCCGGCTGCAATGCCGAGGAGACCAGCTGGCAGGAAGTCCCAGCGGTAGATGGAACTTAATGCCTTACCAGCCGCGCCGGGCCCCATCGAGCCGAGGACGCCAGCCTGAGTCACCGGTGCGAGTCCGAGAACGAGGTCCGAGGTAGCTCGCGAAGCTTTGCGCACCTTATTGAGAATCGAGGTCTGTGGATTAGATGTCATAGTCACTCATCTTCCGTGGTTCATGTCCTGTGGTCTTCGGAGAGGCCTAATCAGGCGAAACCTCATCGGTAGGACTGCCGATTTAGTTTCTTTTACAGTAAGAATAAGTGTCCTAGGTCACTTTTGCGTAGCTTTTTGCAAAATTTTTTTATCAGAAACGAATAGTTGTGAAGATATGTGGCGTGACCAGTGAAGATAGTCAAGTATCAGTTCTCTTTCGCAGCTCAATGGGTGCTGACCTTAGCCGGGGAGGGGTTCTGGTTTGGATCTGATTCTTTTGGGGAAAGCTCCTGAAACCTGTTCTTATCCAGTTGCGCTCTCGACTCGGTGGCGAAGGGCGAACCTATCCGATACGACTCCAGTCCAGACCACTATGGTGACGTCGACTGAGGAGCTGGACGATGATCGCGATGACATTGATGACACGGATGATGACCGTGACGATGGCATGGACGACGATGATCACGATGACTTTGATGACGACGATGACGATGACCGCGTGAACAATTAGTTTTCTAATCGGCACCGTAGATTTTGTGAATCATCGGCCCCCCACGTAACCCATGAACCCCCGCTCACTAGTGAGCGGGGGTTCATGGGCGTTTATGGCAGGGACGCTATTTATTGTCCTGCGGTGTCCTGTGCCATATTCTGCTTAGCGGCATGGCTGACATTGTCGGCGATATCTGTTGACAGTTGTTCGGCATCATCCCACGGGCCAGAATTGGATACCCACACATTGAGCTGTATATGCCCGGTTCGGATGGTTTCTAGGTATCCGTCCTGGTCGTTAATGGTAGATGCACGAGACTGGGCGTCTTCGTCTGCTCCACCAACAAGAATGAGAATTGTTCCATTGGAATCTTCAAAGTTGTAGCCACAGCCAATACCTAAGTCCTTCACGCTAGTCGGCACAGCGTGAGTCTCTTCCGGCATGTAGTCGCCAGCATCACAGACGTTAAGCCAGCTGAGCGCCATTTTGTAGTAATAGGAGGCTATGGAGGCCTGGTCGGAATTGGTGTTCTTGTCTTCCAATTCCGAGTTTGCTTCTTCCAGCTCATCAATCTTTGCTTGCAGCTCGCTTTCCCGCTCCTCTGCCTGCTGTTGAAACGAGTAAATCTCTTCACTCGCGCTTGCAAGTTCGGACTCAGCATTCTTACCGCCCATGGCAAACCCCGCCGCGCCGGCAACAATCACTCCGACTGCGCCGAGGATGAGCGGCAGCGTCAAAGGTTTACTCTTTCCGGACTTAGTGCCGGAAGCTCTCTCCGACACTTTCTCGGAAGTGCCCGACTGGTTGCTATTCCACGGATCGATGGGTTCGTGAGCGTTCATTTTTAACCGACTACCTTCACCTTCTGTGCGATTGTGATTGGTTCGAATCCTGGCTGCTGAGCTGTCACAGCAACGATGTATTCACCGGGTTCTGTAAATGTTGCGTAGGCCTTCTCCCCAAACCGGCGAACGATCTGGCAAGGAGTATGTTGTCCAGTCACACCTGCGCTGGCACTTGCAGTCGGTTTGCCCTCAGAATCGTAGACATCCACCTTGTTTTCACAGGTTTCCGTACCACCAGACTGGCTGAAATTCCACAGCAACCTCGCGTTTGCTTCGCCATCAACCAGGGGATAGGTCAACAGGCTATTGGCCCCCTCGAAGGGAAGCGTGATCCGAGCAGTGTCGAAGCCGCCCAATTCTTTCTGGTGAGCAGTTGCGTCAATCTTGACGTTTTGGCGCTTGGCACTGCCGGGCTCCATGCCGCCAATTTTGGTCAGCTCCATCGAGCTATTCAGCGTTACTGCACCGGAGTCGGCATCCGAGTCTGAAAGTTCGCTGTTGGGAGAATTCTTATCCTGCGAACTGTTGGCATATTCCTGCTCTGGCTCTTCCGACCCGGTCGAGCTCTCAATCGAGCTAGGAGTTTCGGATTGTGCATCAGAAGCAGGGGACGTTTCTGTAACTGTCACCACCGCGGGGGACTCCGGGACAGCGTTGTTAGTGGGCATACCTGAGCAGCCAACCAGAGTCAGGGTAGCAGCGGCGGCTGCCACAGCTAAAACGTGCTTTGAATGAAACTGGGATGTCATGGGCGTTAAAAACCTCCGAGTTAAGCGCCGAATAAGCGTTTTCTTCATCTGCTTGACGACGCTATAGCGGAGGCCTCAGAAGCGGTACGGGAGTTCTCCCGGTGACTTTCACTACCCGTGCAGGTTTAACTAAATCCTGTCGGGTTCAGCGAATTAATCGTTGGACAAAAGATTGAGGGAAAGAACCGTTTAATGAACCTCCAACAGCTGAAAGATGTGGCCAAAAGCTACTTCTCAAAAACCACAGATATTGTGAAGGGTGTTCCAGATCGTACTAAAGGTTGGCGCGGTGATTTGGAGGATCAAGGAATTATTCCAAACCGTGTTGGTGTAGATCAAGAAGGTCGTATCATTCCGCCATTTTTTGTTTGGTGGGCACCCTGGATGTTTCGAGTCGTACTCATTATCGCCGGATTCATAATTGGCGGAATTTTGGAATCCATCAATAGTGGGCCATATCCAGATACGGCGATGTTGATTCCATTCGCCATGGGGTTTGCGATGTGGTTCTTGCGAAATCAGACTAGTTGGATTCCCGGCCTCATTATCACGGTGCTGGCAGTCACCGCAGCATCGCTTATGTCTAAAAGCGTCCTTATTTCGCTCGAAGCATTAATCCTTTTCGCTCTCGTAGTCCTAGTGGAATACATCTACGCTCGCGCCGCATTCGACTACAACACTGCCGCGGCGTTTGAAGAGATGAAGCAGGCGCTTTCCACCTACGGCACTGCCTATGAGCTTGAAGAACGAGAGGACACCAACGTCAACGGAGAGACTCTGACAACTGTCTCCGCGCTTGATTCGGGACGCCCTGCTAGGGCAATGATTCGACTGTTGCCGGAGCATGTAGACCCCGGATGGCTTATCGCAGTAGATCCCGCCAGGCGGTTTATGACAGGCCTATCTCCAGAACAGCGTGTTCGCATCAGTGAGATTCAGGAGCAGATGTGAGTCTGAATCCCGCAGTTCGAGACAACCTAGCTGGAAATCTATTTTCACCAGGCGCAGTGCCAACGGGCGCCAAGTTAGCTCAGCTGATTGCTGACATTCCCATGGGCGGAGATGCCTCTTCCTCGGATTTTTGGGAAGCGCGTGTCCGTTTAATTCGAGACCTGTTGTTCTTCGGTAAGCAGTCCCAGCGCGCACTGGACATTATCGATGAGCTGCACACCGAAGATTTTGTCGACGCAGTGCGAAAGAAGTTCGGTGTTTCTTTTCGACTTGTTCTCAAACGAGTACAGCGTCCTCAGTACTTCTTCACTGATGTGCAGATGAAGGCAGTTAAAGAGGGGTTCTTGAAGCCGTATGCAAAGGGCAGCGGAAAAGCGATTACCGAGCACGGGCTTGAAGAGTTCTTTGATCGGATATTGGTTCCAACGTCTAACCGCATGGAGCTCCGTGAATACGTCGACGTTGAAGATAGCCAGGAAATTGAGACTGGTCCGACGAACAACGCGGAGAAACGAGTCTGGGCGGCCTTTGATGAGGCCAGTAGTGCAAATACCGACATTCGGTCGATTGCAGATGTCATTGCGAACGGTTTTCGTGAACAGTCCGAAGGCTTTATTGACGGCAAACCGATCGATAGCGACATGCTGAAGAGTGCAACTAAATCCATCGGTGCGAGTTTTCGTACCGGCTCGCCAGAGGCTGAAACCCGCACCGGTCTTATTCGAAGGTTGCAAGCAGTCGATGATCCAGCGGATTTAGTGACTCGACATACTTTCGGTCTGCTTAACGACGGAACGTCGCTGGACCCAACGAGACTTCGTAAAGAATTGCAAATTGCTGAGGGAGCCTACTGTTCTAGTTCCGATTCGACAATTGAGAATCGCGTCCTTCAAAACGTCAATCGAGACGATGTCTTGAAGGCTGATACCGGAAGGGGAAAATCGGGTTTTAAGACGCCCCATGCCGGTGAAGGGGATGTGATTGCCAAGGAGTTATTACGATTTCTTTCTCCATTTGTTGTGCTCGGTTTAATAGTGCAGTTCATGCAGGAGGGTAATGGATTTATTGCTGTACCGGTTCTGGCTATTTTTGTCGGTATCTTGTGGGCGTTGGTAAAGAAGCGAGTGGCAAAACGATGGATTGCTGTTTTTGGAATCGTATATTTCATTGCCATGGGGGTTATAAATGATAATTTCTATGAATTAGGATGGGTTCTATTTTCTATATTTATCATTACATTTGTGTCGATTGCCTATCTATTCGCTAAGGGGAAGGAATATAAAAATGGGGTTCTTTAATAACAAAAAGGATGAAAATAAAAGGTCGGTTAAACATTCAGACGGTCGTGCTGATGAGTATCAGGAACGAGATCCTAAGTATCCGGAGGTTGACTTCGGTGGAGCGCATAATTTCGCCCCGCTGCCGAATTTTGATGAGTCCTTCGGCCCCCGGGGCACGGTCGACAATGGTGATACCACAGGTCAGGAGCCGGTCGAGTATTCCGGAGATCCAAAACTAGACACCGACGAAGCTGCATGGTCCAAGGTTGAGAACGTCGAATTTGACGGTGTTGAATTTGGTGGTGCCGAGTTTGGCCATGATGAAGACACCGCGGAAGGAGTTCCAGCCCAGCAGGATTTTCCTCCCGCGACAGTGGAAGAGCTCCCAGAAACGGATGCTGAAAGTACCGCAGGTGTTGCGGCCGGGAACGTCGTAAAGCAGTTGGATTTGATTCAAACACGGCTGGACACAATGAACGCAGTATTGCGCTCTCAAAGTGAAGAGTTGGAAGCGCTGACTGATCGTCGTTGGTACGCCCAGTTGATGCCGCTGGCGGAAAAGTTGGCGGCCATCCATGACGGGATTTGCGCTGACCTTTCGCGGCTCGAAGAAACTACCGAAACTGATGGCAGTGACCTGTATTCGACCCTGGATTTCCTGCAGGACTCGATCGCAGATGCGCTTCAGTCCATGGGAGTGGCAATTACAGAGGCGAAGGTGGGCGATGCCTTTGATTCTTCAATTCACCGTCGTACCAAATTCGCGGATTCGGATAACCCCGCGCTGCACCGCACGCTGGCGCCATCACGACGAATCTCGCACTACTACACCTTCACCAGTTCTACCAGTCCAATTGTGGTGGCCAAGGCGCCGGTCACGGTGTACCGGCACAGCGGCAACTAGGCCAAAACTCGAGTCTGAACAGAGCACAGCTCGAGTCCGGCCAGCACACAACTAGAGCGCTGACACGGCAAAAGAAGTCAAGAATCCAACAGATTTCAGAATAAGGAGAAAAATCATGGCTGAACGTATTTACGGCATCGATCTGGGCACATCCAATAGCGCAATTTCCTACGTGGACTCACTGGGTGTTCCTGTCATTCAAGAAAACCTCGACGGAGATCTGTCGACACCAAGTGTGGTGTGGTTTGAATCGAAGGCCAATACCGTTGTCGGAAAGCTGGCACGTGAAGAGAAGCTCTTCAGCCCCAATGACGTCATCGAGCTGGTGAAGCGGAGCATCGGCACCGATAAGAAATGGAATTTCAGCGGGAAGGCGTATACCCCGGAGGAGATTTCTTCATTGATTTTGCGCTCGTTGGTTCCAGACGAAGCAGCTGACGACGAGATTTCGGCAGTTATTACTGTGCCGGCATATTTTGGTGCGAAGGAGCGCGAGGCAACTCGCAACGCAGGGCAGATTGCTAATTTCAATGTGTTGGAGCTGGTAGCAGAACCGGTTGCTGCGGCCCTCTACTACGACTCCAAGCAGCCTCTAAAGGACAAGACCTTGCTGGTGTATGACCTCGGAGGCGGTACATTCGATGCCACGATTGTGCAGGGGATTGACAACACCTTCCGGGTTATTGCCACCGACGGTGATGCTCGACTGGGCGGTGCTGACTGGGATAAGGCGCTTGGTGAATTTATCCTGGATAAATTCATTGAGCAGACTGGTGACGAGGAGGCGGAAAACGATGAGACCTTCGTCGCTAAGTTGCATGAGCAGACGGTGAACTGTAAAGAGGCGCTGAGTAATGCGGAAAGCGCCACTGTGCGACTTGCCAGTGACTCTGGTTCCCGCGCCAAGATTGCCGTTACCCGCGAAGACTTGGAGCGTGTCACGGCGCCATTGCTCGAGCAGACGGAGATTCCTTTGACCCGTGTATTGGAGACGGCAAAGGAAAAGGAGCCGGGACTGACAATTGATGAGGTCATCCTGGTGGGTGGATCTTCGCGAATGACCGCCGTAACCAAACTGGTGGAGCGTCTGACGGGTAAGAAGCCACTGTTGGTTGAGCCTGATCTAGCCGTTGCTAAGGGTGCTGCCCTTGCTGCGATGATCAGCAAGCTCGGGGGAGTGGTTAATGCTGAGTCCAGCCCTGCTGTCCAACAGCAGTCAATTGCGCAGATCGCGGCTGAGACAGGGATTGACGCCGGGCAGCTAGCCGCGCTGTCGGAGAAGAAGGTGGCAAATGTATTGCCAAAGTCGATTGGCATTCGAGTTGTCGATCATCTGAACAACCCGTACATCGACTATCTGGTCAACCAGAATGACATGATTCCCCTGTCTGAGCCGGTGGTCCGGGAGTATTCGACCGTAGCTGATGGCCAAGAGGAAGTAGATTTGACGCTGTATCAGCAGGCCAGTGACGTTCCATCCGAAGATGTCGCTCTCAATGACATCATTAGTGGATCGGAATCTATGCTGACAGGTATCCCGCCGTTGCCCAAGGGTCAGCCAATTCAGGTTAAGTTCTTTGTAGCAGCAGACGGCATGATTACCGTGGAAGGCACTCACGTTCCATCGGGTCGCTCAATCGAATCCCACGTGCGCATTGGTGTGATGAATGAGGAAGAGATTTCGGCTGCTCGCACGACGATGATGAAGGTTTCTGTCAGCCAAGGAGATAACTGATGACCGACGATCGCACTCTAATCCCGGGCGTCGATGACATTGACAGCGGTGCAAATTCCGATACTGATGGTCGAAATCGGAAGATTCTGCTGTTCGTGCTCGCCATTCTGGTTGTCGTCATCCTGGCAATGGTGGTCTGGATCCTAAATTTCCGCTCTAACCAGCAGGATAACGCCGACGGGTTGTTTGAAACCACTGAAAGCACCGAAGTGGAAGTCTCGCCGTCCTACTATGTGGGCGATGATCAGGAACCAACCTCGACTACAATCGCACCGCCTGCCGACGATCGGTTCGTAGACCCAGAGGTCTTAGCGTCGACCGTTGATCCGACGTGCCCGATGCTGCAGAGTGCCTGGTCAAACCAGGGCTCCGATATGGACTGTGAAGCATATTACGAGGTAGTGCGGGCGCTCAGTAAACAGCGGCAAGAGCAAGGAACACTGCCAAAGCAGACGACAATCGAGATTGAGTATGACGGTCAGCCACTGACGATGGAATGCCAAGAAGTTTCGCCTAATTATGATTGCCGCTCTGAGTCTGGGATTCAGATTATGGTGGGTAATCTCGATGGGTCTGGGCAACGGAACCGATGACTAATCTTCCCCAGGTAGGCGATATTTTTGAGGGCTACGAGGTTGAAGCTCTCATCGGTGCCGGCAATATGGGGACTGTTTTTCGAGTACGAAATCCCAAGCTGGGCCGAAACGAAGCACTGAAAATCGTCCCACTGCCGGAAGAGGCCAGTGCTTCTAAGCGAATGGAGGCACTGTTCCAGAACGAGGTTTCTATCGCAGCCACTGTTCACGTTCCCAACGTTGTGACCGTGTTCGATGGCGGGCGAGCCGGGAACCTGCTTTGGTTCACCATGACTCTTATTAGCGGTAATTCGTTGGGCGCTGAACTGGCCGAATATCCGCCGCGCACTTTCGATAAGAGCGAGGTCATGTCGATTGGTGTGGAGATTGCTACCGCGCTAGATCGGCTAGCAAAGCACGAACCAGCGGTGATTCATGGTGATGTAAAACCATCAAATATCGTCGTAGAGCGAGATTCGTCGGGGCTTGTGTTAAGCGCGACGCTTGTGGATTTCGGTGTATCAACCGCCACTGAAATCGACAGTGTTGGCGTGACCAATCGTGTTGCCGGCTCATTGCCCTACATGGCGCCAGAGATCTTCACTAAGGGTTGCATTAGTGCAGCTAGTGACGAGTATGCGTTTGCGTGCACGATATTCGAGCTGTTGCAGGGATATAAGGCATTTCCAGCTACTGACGCGGCCAGTGCGCGGCAATTGCACTGCGGTAAGCGACCGGTTACCAACCTCGGTGCGGTAGTTGATTCGGTCTTCGCCAAGGCGTTGGCGGTTGACGCCGATGAACGCTACGAATCCTGCAATGCGTTTATTAGCGATCTCATTGCTGCGCTAAATGGTGGTGCCGTCGAGGTTCGCAATCCGAAGAACCGGAAGAAAGCCCTTGCAGCGTTCTCCGTAGTGGCATGTCTAGGCCTTATTGGTGGTGGCATTGTTGTTGCCGAACGTAGCGGCATTGGAGATGGCGGTCTCTTTAGTGCCAAGCACTTGGCACAGCCAGTAGCTATCGGAGGTTCTGCGGAACCGATGCGACTTCGCGCTCCCGATTTGGCGAAGGGGCCTCGGATTCCGGTGGGTGACCGATGGACCCTTACGTCGTTAAGCGACGTCCCCATCGGTGAGAAGAGCTGGCAGGGGATTCAGCGGATGGGAACATTCAACGGTGCTGCATATCACGCGACGCAGTTTGCTTCGGCAGATGAATTCTTGCTGCCATTTCGCCACGGTATTGATGAGAAGAAGCCGATTGCAGAGGCTGAAAATGACAAATGGCGGGGTGAAATTCTGGATGCCGTGAGCAAGAACCGGTCAGTGGCTGAACCAGCTGGCTCTGAAGTGGTGAAACTGCGAATGGAGCCCGATGGTCGCCGGCTGGATGTCCTACAAACGTCAGGCTCATTTCAAGCTGTGAACAGCGAAGGTTCCGAGGCAACACGGCCGATTAATTACTGCTTGGTTCAGCCGGCGGAAAGTTCTGCGCCATCCAGTCCCGAAGTGCTTCGTCCGGTATTTGTCGTTTTGAGTGAAGGCGATCCTTGTCCTGCTGCCTATGACACGGTGGCGGCGTGGGCAATGCAAACCACGACGAATTAAGCGATAACGCCGAGAATATTTGTTATATTTCGGATAACTATCATGAATGCCAGTCACTTCAGCCGTCGTTGGGCGATTCCCCCAGGAGCGTTGGGTAGGGTTCCTGATTCGCGGTTGGTGGCTGGTGGTGCGAGAGAAAGGCCTGGTCAACGTGACATCGCTCCCAACACTTGTGGTTGATAATTTGTGTGGGGATGCGATTGTTGCCAATCCGAGTGAGGGATTGACCATCGGGCGTGACGCCGACCTCAAAGTGGGCGAAGATAACCGCTACATGCACCGCATAGCAATGTATGTGTATGCGGAATCCGGAATGTGGTTTCTGCTCAATAACTGCGAGCACGTGACTGCAATGGTGCACATTCCGGAGGTGTCGCGGTCATTCCGGCTGGCTCCGCAACAGCGTTTTGATTTGAGCTACCCGGAGTATTTCATCCGCTTTTCCGTCAAGGATGACCAGTACGAAATTCAGATTAAACAGGATATTGAGCACGCCGATGCGAAGGTCGTGCTGCCAACTGACGGGACTGAAACCATCTCGGTTGGGGAGCTGCCGGAGCGCCAGCGTGCTCTGATCGCTGCATATGCGGAGGATTATCTGCGCGGCCGAATCGACACCATTATGGTTTCATGCACCGATGCCGAGGCCGGCCGAAAGCTGGGAGGCAAGACCGCAAAGGCAGTCGAGCATTACCGCACCGCACTTTTTGAATCCGCTTTGAGCAAGGGGCTGGTCTCAAGCAAGGAGTGGCAACGGGTTAATCAAAAGAGCCGTCTGCAGCTGGTAGTTGTCGCTGCAATCGAAGCACGATTGGTCACTGCAGACGACTTGAAACTGCTCGCTTAACGACGGTACTTGCGATAAGTCAATCCTTTAATTGGCGTGTTCACAGTAGTGGTTCGGCCGCCACGGGCATTCTTCGTCCACCGAACGGGCCCCATGCGATAGGAATATCCGAGGCCAGAACGCGATAGCGTAACCCGGGAGTTGCGGGTGGGGCGGAAGGTCTTTCGGAAGCTGAATAGTTTGAAAGCCATTGATATAAATCCATTCTCGGTGCGTCACAGACTGCCATGCGCTCTGACCGTGCTGCTTTGGACAGCATCGCTCTCTGACTGCATTGTGCCGGTGACATAAGCGGATAAATCGTGGTGCGTTTGATGGCACCACTGTCCAGATTTGGGCAGTCCAGCATGGTTTAGCTAGGGGAGAACTCCCCGGGGAGAACTCCCGTTTCTTTTGTGTCCGAGAGTTTTTAATCTGAGATCATGTTCACCAAGAAGATTTCCGCTGTAGCCGCCGCAATCACTGCCGCCACTGCGCTTGCTGTTGTCAATCCGTCCGTCGCCGATGCAGCTACGAACTACCCCAAGATCAACCGTGACTATGTCAGCTATTCCACAGACGGAGAAACCGTAGTCTGTGGTGGGTCGGTAAATCAGGACATGTTCCGCTGCCAGACCACAGCTAAGTGGGGTAACAAGAAGAACGCCCACAATCTGGTCACCTTTGATCTCGAGGATGCATCTGGAAGTTGGGAAGCCGGAATGAGCGGTGGAAATTGGGATGCCTCGCGCCCGCCATTCCGACTGAAGGAAGGGAAGAAGTACAGCTTCCACGGGATCGTGGTCCTGAATAAGAATGGCACCCTGTACTTCAGTTCTCCGTACCACGAGGTGCGCGGTGAAGTGACTCCGTATGAGTGGGAGATTATGGAGACTGACTGATATCCCGTGCAAATACTCCTTCTTGTCTGGCGTTTGGCTTAACGCGCAGGAGTAATTCATTCCAACATTCGTTTCCTCCCGGTGGCATTGCCGCCGGGAGCTTTTGCTGCCGTACGAGCAGTGATACCTCTCTCGACCAGGCTGTTCGCTACTGGCGTACGGCTATAGGGATTAATCTGTGTCGCGTCGCGTTTAAGCTAGGTGAAACAACCTTTATTGAATTACGGCAAAAATAGACACTTGAAAGGGCAGTGATGTTCGAGAGGTTTACGGACCGAGCACGTCGCGTTGTCGTCCTGGCACAGGATGAGGCACGCGAGCTCAATCACAATTACATCGGCACGGAGCACATCCTGCTCGGCCTGATTAGTGAAGGCGACGGTGTAGCTGCCAAGGCGCTGGAGTCCATGGGTATTTCCCTGGATGCTGTGCGCTCTGAGGTAGTCGACATTATTGGTCGTGGCTCCCAGCCGCCGAGCGGTCACGTGCCGTTTACCCCGCGTGCAAAGAAGGTGCTGGAGTACTCTCTGCGCGAGGCTCTGCAGCTGGGTCACAAGTACATCGGTACTGAGCACCTGCTGCTCGGCCTGATTCGTGAGGGCGAAGGTGTTGCTGCTCAGGTCCTGGTTAAGCTCGGCGCTGACCTGCCGCGCGTACGTCAGCAGGTTATTCAGCTGCTCAGCGGTTTCCAGGGCGATGAGTCCGATGGTTCTCCGGAGCAGCGTCCGGTCGGTGCTACTTCCGGCGCTCGTGTGCAGGAGGGTAACCACCAGTCGGGTTCGCTGGTGCTTGATCAGTTCGGTCGTAACCTGACCGTTGCTGCACGTGAGGGCAAGCTGGATCCGGTTATTGGCCGCGAGAAAGAAATCGAGCGCATTATGCAGGTTCTTTCTCGTCGCACCAAGAACAACCCTGTGCTGATTGGTGAGCCTGGTGTTGGTAAGACCGCCGTCGTGGAGGGGCTTGCACTGGACATTGTCAACGGTCGTGTGCCGGAGACGCTGAAGGATAAGCAGCTTTACTCTCTCGACCTGGGCTCGCTGGTTGCGGGTTCCCGTTACCGCGGTGACTTCGAGGAGCGTCTGAAGAAGGTGCTCAAGGAGATTAACCAGCGCGGTGACATCATCCTGTTTATTGACGAGATTCACACGCTGGTTGGTGCCGGTGCCGCCGAGGGCGCAATTGATGCAGCCTCGATTCTGAAGCCGAAGCTGGCTCGCGGTGAGCTGCAGACCATCGGTGCTACCACTTTGGATGAGTACCGTAAGCACATTGAGAAGGACGCCGCTCTTGAGCGTCGTTTCCAGCCGGTGAACGTGCCGGAGCCGAGTGTGGATCTCACTATCGAGATTCTGCGCGGTGTCCGCGATAAGTACGAGGCTCACCACCGCGTATCCATCTCGGACAAGGCTCTGGTTGCCGCAGCTACGCTCTCCGACCGCTACATCAACGACCGCTTCCTGCCGGATAAGGCCGTTGACCTGATCGATGAGGCCGGTGCTCGCATGCGCATCAAGCGCATGACTGCCCCGGCTGACCTGCAGGAGATTGACTCCAAGATCGCCGATGTGCGCCGCCAGAAGGAAGCCGCCATCGACGAGCAGGACTTTGAGAAGGCAGCTGGTCTGCGCGACAAGGAGCGCAAGCTGGGCGAAGAGCGCCGCGAGCGCGAGAAGAAGTGGCGTGCGGGCGAGTCCGACACCATCGCTGAGATTGGTGAGGAGCAGATTGCGGAGGTCCTGGCTTCCTGGACTGGCATTCCGGTGTTCAAGCTCACCGAGGAAGAGTCCTCGCGTCTGCTGCGCATGGAGGATGAGCTGCACAAGCGCATTATCGGTCAGGAAGAGGCCGTCAGTGCTGTCTCCCGCGCTATTCGTCGTACCCGCGCTGGTCTGAAGGACCCGAAGCGTCCGTCCGGTTCGTTTATCTTCGCCGGCCCGTCTGGTGTTGGTAAGACCGAGCTGTCGAAGGCCCTGGCCGAGTTCCTCTTTGGTGAGGAAGACGCACTCATTCAGATTGATATGGGTGAGTTCCACGACCGCTTCACCGCTTCGCGCCTCTTCGGTGCTCCTCCCGGATATGTCGGCTACGAAGAGGGCGGCCAGCTCACCGAGAAGGTGCGCCGCAAGCCGTTCTCCGTCGTGCTTTTCGACGAGATTGAGAAGGCCCACAAGGAGATTTACAACACCTTGCTGCAGGTCCTGGAAGACGGTCGTCTGACTGACTCGCAGGGTCGAGTGGTGGACTTCAAGAACACGGTTCTGATCTTCACCTCGAACCTGGGTACCAGCGACATTTCCAAGGCTGTTGGTATGGGCTTCTCGGGGGTCGGCGAGGCCGATGAAGATGGCAAGTACGAGCGGATGAAGGACAAGGTCCACGACGAGCTGAAGAAGCACTTCCGTCCGGAGTTCCTGAACCGTATCGACGAGATTGTGGTCTTCAAGCAGCTGAGCCAGGCTGAGATTGTCCAGATGGTCGACCTTATGCTGGCCCGCGTCAGCGACCAGCTCGACGAGAAGCGCATCACCATGGAGATTTCCGACCGCGCCAAGAACCTGCTGGCCAAGCGTGGCTTTGATCCAGTGCTCGGTGCCCGTCCGCTGCGTCGCACGATCCAGCGCGAGATTGAGGATCAGCTCTCCGAGAAGATTCTCTACGGTGAGGTCGGTCTCGGCGAGACCGTCTTCATCGATGTCGAAGGCTGGGATGGCGAGTCCAAGGACGTCGACAAGGCGAAGTTCACCTTCACCAACAAGGGCAAGGCCGGGAACGTTGATGCCGACGGCGGTGCTCTGGGGGAGTCTGAGGAAGACAAGGACGTTCTCGGCAGCGCTGATGGCACCCTGAGTGTTGAAGCCGACGACATCGAAGGTGCTGCCGACCAGGCCGCTGCCGAGGTCGAATCCGATAACTCCGAGGGAGAGAACTAAATGGGGCTCCAATTTCGCAAGAAGCAGAACCTGGACAAGGACACGTGGCTGAACTACTCGGGTTCGGGAGTCTCTGGTTCTAAGCGTATCGGTCCGGTGACCATTAACAGCCGCGGCGGTTACACCGTCCGACTGGGCAAGGGCCTGACCTTCCGCGGTCGTTGGAAGAAGAAGTAGTTAGTGGCTGATGGCTGTCGGTGAGCATTTCACCGTCAGTACAGCTAGTGCGCTAGCACACTAGTACCCCATTTTCTGATTCACCCACGCAAGCATCTCGTCGTGGGTGAGCACGTAGGCAAGGCCGTGCGTCCCATCACCGAGGTCAGTGTCGACCTCCACGTAGGTGATGTCGGCGCCGGCCTTTTGCCATTTCTGCACAAGTTTGCGTGCCGACGTCACGGGTAACACATCATCCAACGCGTTATGGGTAACGAATACGGGCATACTGGGAGTCTTTGTCCCCAGAGCTTGTTCTTCCACGTGGCGCCGAACGACGGGGGAGAGCTCCGGCGAGCGCAGATTCTCCGCTATCCCCAAGTCGTTGGCCGTAAATGCCTTGGTGTCATTGCGAGGCCAACGTTCGACAGTGGCGCCAATGCATTCATCGGCCGTGAGCTTCAGGAAATCCTGCCCCAGCGGGCTCAGCATGCGCTCGATTGGTTCTTTTGCCTCTGGGTACTCTGCAATCAAGCCGTTCATGAAGTAACCGACGAGCCCCGCCAGCGCCGAGCCGCGAATATGCAGTGCAGTGTCGGTGAGATCGGCCGGAATAGCCCCGGCGTAAACAGCGCGGATGTTCAGCTCCGAGGCATACTCATCGGCGAGCTCGGCCGCTGCAGCGGTGGCGCCTCCGCCCTGTGAGTAGCCGAACAGCGCAATGGGAGTGTCTGTAGGCAGTTGTAAAGTTTCAATAGCCGCTCGCGCCATATCGAGCGTGTTATTCCCGGCAACCTCACGGTTGAGATACGGATGTACCCCAGGCGTGCCGAGCCCCTGGTAATCCACGATGGCAACATTCCATCCCTGTGCCAGCAACTGAGGTGCCGGAGGCGTCGGAGGCGCTTCGTAGCGCAGGGCAACCGAACTGGCACAGTTATCAGCCATACCGAGAGTTCCAGGTGCAATTACTGCCAGTGGGCGCGGGGATTTCTCCGACCAGCGGGTATAGGGCTGCAAAATCGTGCCGGACACGGCTGTCTGGCGGTGGTCGCGTGCGCCTGTGGAGGAAAACACGACCCGCTGTGCGCGTGCGGGCGCATTGACCGGAAATGGCGTCTTCGTAATTACCTGACCTGGAGGCAATCGCTTCACCGTAGAAGAGTCAGAATCCGAGGAACCGAAGCCAGTTGCTCCTAGACCATCCACCGCCGAGCAACCACCGAGCGTTCCCACGCTAGAGCTCAGAAGAGCAACTCCAAGTACCATGCTCAGCGCGATTCTGCGTTTACTAGCCCCAAAGAGACAGCGCTGGCGCTGAGGTCGATGGGGCGTGGCATTCATGTTCCCAATTCTAGGCAACGCACTTGTTCGAATCTGGTCTTTACCGGAGCATTGTCTGGGTTCTAACGGGGCAACTGGAAGCGGCCATCGGAGGTTTGCTCCGCAAGTCCGTCGTCAAGCAGGGAAAACAATGCGCGGGAACGCTGATGCGTATCATCCCAGACCGCATCCAGAGCGGTCTGTTCGACGGGGGAGTCGGCGGCGCGGAGCACGTCGAGAAGCAAGCCCCGGACTTGACGGTCGGTGCCTTCGAACTTCTGCACGCGCCGTTTCGCAGCGGCGATTTCGTGGTCTTCGGGTTCGGGGCGACCGGCGGCAATCCAGGCGCAACTGGTGGCGATGGGGCAGGCCTCGCACTCGGGTGTCGTTCGACAGACAGTAGCGCCGAGTTCCATGAGTGCGACAGAGGTCTCGGCCGCAGTCGTGGGGTCGAGTGGTAGGAACTCTTTGACGAGCGTCATGTCTGTGCGTTTGGCGATGCCGGGTAGGTACGTGCCCTGGCGGTGTCGCCGGAGTACGCGGCGCACGTTGATGTCCACCACCGGCGTGCGCGCGCCAAAAGCAAACGCCGCTACTGCCCGAGCTGTGTAGTCTCCTACCCCCGGAAGGGCTAACAGTGTGTTCACGTCGCTTGGTACTTCGCCGTCGTGCTTTTCGACGATCTTTTCTGCGCATTCACGCAGCCGGAGTGCACGTCGGGGGTAGCCGAGTTTTCCCCACATACGTAGGACTTCATCCTTGGGCGCGACTGCCAAATCGGCTGGGGTGGGCCATTTTTCCAGCCAGGCGCGCCAGGAGGGGATGACGCGGGCGACGGGAGTCTGTTGACTCATCACTTCGCTGACGAGCACAGCCCATGGTGAAGTGCCTTCTTCGCGCCAGGGAAGTGGCCGCATGTTGGTGCGATACCAATCACGTAAGGCGGCATCGACGTGTTCGTCGAAGTCGTCGGATTGGTTAATTGCAGAGGTCAATCTACCTTCTCGCTTTCCCATAAACAGCAGAGTCGTTGCACAATATAGCTATGAGCAATTCTGAGAGGACTCCTGAGAGTGTATGGCAATCGATGGTGCGCGGAAACCTCCGCTTCTGCGAGAGCAAGACTGCGCATCCTCGCCAGGACTTGGTTCGTCGTAAGCAGCTGACGCAGGGGCAGAAGCCGAAGGCCGTTGTGCTGGCTTGCTCGGATTCCCGCGCTCCGGTGGAGATTATTTTCGATCAGGGCTTGGGCGATGTATTTGTGATCCGTACTGCCGGTGAGATTACTGACCTGTCGGTGCTGGCTTCGCTGGAATTCGCAGTTGATGGTCTTGGAGTTCCGCTGGTGATTGTTCTCGGTCACGAGTCCTGCGGCGCTGTGGCTGCGGCGAAGAATGCACTGGATGGTGGCGAACTGCCGGGTGGTTTCCAGCGTGTGCTGATTGAGAAAGTCACCCCGTCGCTGCTGGCGGCTCGCAAGGATGGCGAGACTGAAATCGACGAATTTGAGCGTCGCCACGTGCGCGAGATTGTTAATCACATTATTGATCGCTCTCCGGAGATTTCGTCGCGCTTGGTGACCGGCGAGGTAGGCGTTGTCGGTATGCGGTACCGCTTGGAGGACGGACGCGCTGAGACCGTCGTTACCCATGGAGTCAGCGAGAACCCGCTAACCTAAATGTGTGACCAATAAGCTGCCTCCAGAAATCTACCGGCGTCGGCGTATCGCCGCGGCGGTGTTGCTCGTTATCATCCTCGTTCTCCTGGGCTGGGGTATTTCCGCACTGGTAAACCGGGACAGCGAGGATTCTGAACCGGTGAATGTCACCAGGGATGACGGGAAAGAGGTGACTCCTCCGGAACAGCCCAAGGAACCTTACGCGCTTAAGTCTGACAAGGACTCGGAGAACGACAAGTCTGACAAGTCTGACAAGGACGCCAAGAAGGGCGACAAGGAAGGCGAAGACTCCGCGAAGGATAACGCTCAGGCGGCGCTTGCGAGCAAAAAGGACTGTACCCTTGCAGATCTGCAGGTGACGGCCACCTCGGATCAGCCGAACTACGGCGATGAGCAGCCGACTCTGGCGATTACCGTCCACAATCCCACCGGCGGTGAATGCCGCGTGAACCTTGATGAGCAGCAGTTGCGCTTCGAGGTGTACGACCTGGCAACGTATGAGCGAGTCTGGTCGGATGTGGACTGCAATGACTCCGAAGGCCACGGTGAACTGGTATTGGCACCGGGCGAGGAAGTCAACTATGCCGCCACCTGGTCGCGTCTGACCTCGGCGCCGAACAAGTGCTCCGAAGAAGACCGGGTCCCAGTTCCCTCCGGGTCGTACATCTTCTACGGCGTGATTGGTGACAACAACTCTGACGCCTACACGTTCAACGTGCGCTAGCGCTTAGCTCCTAACCCAAGCTCAATGGCCTCGGCAACGGTGCCTGCTTCCAGCAGTTGCATCCCTGCCGGGCCTTTTGCGCCTCTGGGCACAATTGCCGTGTCGAAGCCCATTCGATGAGCTTCCTTAAGGCGCCACTCCAAATCGGTCACTCGCCGCACTTCGCCGGCCAACCCCAGTTCGCCGAGTGCAATGGTTTTGTCCTGGAAGGTCCGCTTAGTCATGGATGAGGCCAGTGCCAGCGCAATCGCCAGGTCCGCGGCAGGCTCCGACAGCGTCATTCCGCCGACGGTGGACACGTACATCTCCATGCGGGCTAATTGCTTGAAGTTACCGTGTTCAGTCAGCACGGCCGCGACCATCGGCACGCGCCTCGGGTCGAGACCAGAGACATTGCGTCGTGGATTATGTGCCTCAGTGTTGATTACCAGGCCCTGCACCTCCGCCAGCAGCGGTCTGCGGCCATCCATGGCCACGGTAATTGCAGTTCCCGAGGTCGGCGTTCGGTGATGCAAAAACAGCCCCGAGGGATCCTCAACTTCCGCAATACCGCCCGCGGTCTGCTCGAAGCAGCCCACCTCATCGGTGCTGCCGAAGCGGTTTTTCAGACCCCGCAAGAAGCGTAGCCCCGAGTGTCTATCGCCTTCGAAGTTGAGCACCACATCAACCAGGTGCTCCATCGTGCGCGGGCCGGCCACATTGCCGTCCTTGGTCACGTGCCCTACTAAGAAAATCGCAGTCCCGGTCTCCTTTGCCAACGCCGCCAGGGCAGAGGTTACGGCGCGGGCCTGAGCAACGCCACCGCGAGCACCTTCGACGTCGGCACGCATCGTCTGCACGGAGTCCACAATGAGCAGACCGGGGGAGAGCTCTAGCGTCAGATCGATGACGTCCTCGATATTCGACACCGCCGACAGGTACAGCGAGTCCGACAGCGCGCCAGTGCGTTCGGCACGCAGCCGCACCTGACCGACCGACTCCTCACCTGTGACGTAAAGTGTCGGCCCCAAATCGCCTTCCGCGCAGCGATAGGCCACTTCCAGCAGCAACGTCGACTTACCAACCCCCGGCTCGCCGGCCAAGAGCACCAACGAACCCGGCACAATACCCGAACCGAGCACCCGATCCAGCTCACCGATGCCCGTGCGCACCGCGTGCGCAGCCTTGGCGGAAATCCCGGTAATGGCCGTCAGCTCAGAAGAAGAAGTGGGGATTCGATCTGTTGCGGATGTCTCGGCGAGGAAACGTTCCTCCGCCTCGTCGTCAAGCGCGCGCTGTGCTAAACGCTGGCTCTCAGCCGCGACGGAAGTGGAAGATGCTTTACGACGACCGCCCCGCGTGCCGGGCTCCGTTGCGGCAGCACTCCGGCGACGTTGCTTGGCTGCCCGGGCGGCGATTTTGTCCTCAAGGGTGGAGCCGGACTTCCCGCTGCTGGAGCGGATAGTGACCTTCTCCAGCGTGCCCCACTCTTTGCAGTTGGGACATTGGCCGACCCATTTTGACACCTGCCAACCGCATGCCGAGCATTCGTAGGCTTCGTCTTTGGTCTTGGCCACGGTGCAACCACCTTTGCTTCAAACGAGGGGGCGACAGACCCGACAACGTTTGGTGCGGGATGTGCGGGAAATGTCGCTAAAAAATTGCCCCAGATACGCGAGAACGGGCCAGGGCAGAGTCAATGACATGTGTCAAGGACTGACTGTACCGCCGTGGCCCGTATCAAGCGACCAATCGCCCATGCCCGCTCGATGAAGCTCCTCGCGTTATTTGCGGGACAGGACTGCGCTGTACCAGCGCTGATAGTGCGCTGCGCACGAACAGCGCAGGGAACGCGCTGTACTGCGCTTACTTGGTTTCAATCATGCCGTCAGCACCGCGGTTCGGTGCGCCAGCTTCCAGAATGTCAGCGGAGACGGTGATGTCCAGGTCGTAGGTGTTGGTGTTGCCCTGCGGGTCAGTGAACTCGAAGGTGGCCTCGCGGTTCTGGCCAGCAGCGCTGCTCTTGTCGCCAACCAGGGTGGCCGGGTCCAGCTCATTGGTGTAGTACGCGATGCAGCCGGTGTTGTCCTTAGCGGTCTTAGCCAGCGGATCGATGACGGACTTCGGGCCGGCAACA
This sequence comes from Corynebacterium jeikeium, assembly GCA_003955985.1. Taxonomy (NCBI): domain Bacteria; kingdom Bacillati; phylum Actinomycetota; class Actinomycetes; order Mycobacteriales; family Corynebacteriaceae; genus Corynebacterium; species Corynebacterium jeikeium. The sequence continues at coordinate 2,213,013 of CP033784.1, read as the reverse complement.
ATCTGGCACTCGCGCGGCAAGGAGTTCTCGCCCTTGGCAGCCTTAGCGAAGGAAGGAGTCTCAGCGACCTTCTTCAGCTCAACCTCGCCGATACCTTCAACGGTGACGGACTTCAGCGTGTAGACCGACTCGGTAGCGCGCTGCTGGTTGCTGGCGGAGAACTTCAGACCAGCGGTACCAGCCTCCGGGTCAACCAGGATGTGAGCGTCGCGGATGTTGACGAAGCCAAGAGCCGAGTTGGTGTTCTCAGCACCCTTGCCGGCAGCATCTTCGCCGCCGTTCATCGCACCGTCGACAGCCGGGTGCTGATTTGCGGTCTGCGAAATCTGACCGGCGCCACAGGCAGCAAGTGCAACTGCAGATGCTGCGGAGACGGTGATGAGAGCGCTGCGGCGAAGTACGGACTTGAAGGCCATGACTAGATTTCCTCCAGTAGCTTGAGGATGGGCGATAGGATTTTCAGTATTTAAAGAACACCTTAGTGTCTTCCTAAGATGTTCTCATACTACCCGTAAAATCATGGGGGGACATGATAGGGTGGAAGGCCGTTGGAAAGGGCGTGTGCATTACATGGAATTCAGCATTGGCGATACCGTAGTTTATCCGCACCACGGAGCTGCGAAAATCGAAAACATCATTGAACGAGAGCTTAACGGTGAGACCGTTCAGTACCTTGTACTGCAGATTCTGCAGAGTGATCTGAATATCCAGGTGCCCGCCAAGAATGCCGAGCTGGTCGGTGTCCGCGATGTTGTTGGTGAAGAGGGACTGCTGAAGGTCTTCTCCGTGCTACGTGAGACCGACGTGGAAGAGGCCGGCAACTGGTCTCGTCGCTACAAGGCCAACCAGGAGCGCCTGGGTTCGGGCGACATTAACAAGGTCGCTGAGGTGGTTCGTGACCTGTGGCGCCGCGATCAGGACCGCGGTCTGTCCGCCGGCGAAAAGCGTATGTTGAGCAAGGCTCGCCAGGTTCTCGTCGGTGAGCTCGCGCTTGCCGACGGCGTTGATGAGGCCAAGGTCGAGGAAGTTTTTGCCCGCGTCGATGCCACTATCGAGCGTCACCGCGCGCTGGCACAGGAAGGTGCCGCTGGTGAGAAGAAGGATGAAGCCGACGATAAGCCGGTGGACCTGGACGCAGACGCATAAGTCGAGCCCCCTTATCGGTTTTCCACCCAGTAGGGATTTTCTGCACTTTTCCGGATAACGGCTAGCGCACACACATTGCCCGTGTGCGCTAGCCGTTTTCTCTTTTTCACCCGTATCTATTTCCCCGCTATGCTCGGGGCTGTGACATTTCAAATCTTCGATACCGCAACCCGCCAACTGAAGGATTTTGAGCCTCTCCGCGAGGGGCATGCCTCCATTTACCTGTGCGGTGCGACTCCGCAGGCTCAGCCGCACATTGGCCATGTTCGCTCTGGCGTGGCCTTTGATATCTTGCGCCGTTGGCTGATCGCCAAGGGGTATGACGTCGCGTTTGTGCGTAACGTCACCGATATCGATGACAAGATCTTGAATAAGGCCGCCGAGCACGGCCGCCCTTGGTGGGAGTGGGTCTCCCGCTTTGAGCGCGAATTTACCTGGGCCTACAACCAGCTCGGTGTTCTTCCGCCGAGCGTTGAGCCGCGTGCCACCGGACATGTCACTCAGATGGTGGAGTACATGCAGCGTCTGATGGATAACGGCTTCGCCTACGCCGTCGACGGCAGCGTCTATTTCGACGTGGATGCCTGGTCCAAGGCTGAAGGCAGCGACTACGGCAGCCTGTCCGGCAACCGCGTCGACGAGATGGAGCAGGGCGAGACCAATACTCCGGGCAAGCGCGGTGCGCACGATTTCGCACTGTGGAAGGCGGCTAAGCCGGGCGAGCCCTCGTGGCCGACGCCGTGGGGCAATGGCCGGCCGGGCTGGCACCTGGAGTGCTCCGCCATGGCCACCTACTACTTGGGCTCGGAGTTTGACATCCACTGTGGCGGCCTCGACCTGCAGTTCCCGCATCATGAAAACGAGATTGCGCAGTCGCACGCAGCCGGCGACGGCTTTGCTCGCTACTGGATGCACAATCACTGGGTCACCATGTCCGGTGAAAAGATGTCGAAGTCGCTCGGCAACGTTTTGTCTGTGCCGCACATTTTGACCATGGTTCGTCCGGTTGAGCTGCGTTACTACCTCGGCAGTGCGCACTACCGCTCCGTGCTGGAGTACTCCGAGGAGGCTCTGCAGGAAGCGGCAGCGGGCTACCGTCGTATCGAGGCGTTTATGCACCGTGCCGTCGATAAGCTCGGCGATATCGAAATCGGTGAGTGGACGCCGGCGTTCGAAGCAGCGCTCGACGACGACCTCGCTGTCCCGCGCGCGCTCGCAGAAATCCACAACGCTGTTCGTGGAGGCAATCAGGCGCTTGCCGACGGCGACGAGACCAAGGCCAAGGAGATTGCCGGTGCTGTCCGCGCTATGGCCGCAGTCCTTGGATTCGATCCGCTGAATGAGCAGTGGGCAACCTCCGATTCCGGTTCTGATGCAGCAATGCATGCGCTCGGTGTGCTGGTTGAGCACCAGTTGGAGGAACGCACCCGGGCTCGTGCAGAGAAGGACTGGGCTACGGCTGATGCTGTGCGCGACCGCCTGAAGGAAGCGGGTATCGAGGTAACTGATACCGCGGATGGTCCAGCATGGTCTGTCGCTGACTAGGGCTGAAAAGCTGGCTTTAGGCTAAAGAAAACTATTAACAACAGGAAGCAGGTAGCTATGGCAGGCAACGGTCGTCGTGGTGCAGTGCGCAAGGCAAGCAAGAAGAACGTTGGCGGCTCCGGTGGCCAAAAGCGTGGCTTGCGTGGCAAGGGGCCGACCCCGAAAGCAGAGGACCGCGTTTATCACGCAGCTCATAAGCGGGCGAAAGAGAAGCGCCGCCGTGACTCGGGGCGTCATGAGCGCAAGGGGGATGGCACCGAGCTGGTAGTTGGCCGTAACCCGGTCGTGGAGTGCCTGCATGCAAAGGTGCCAGCGGCCGCGCTGATTGTGGCGCTGGGTACCGACAATGACGAGCGCCTGCAGGAGTCAGTGCGTATTGCTAACTCCCGTGGTATCCCGATTCGCGAGGTACCCCGCCACGAGTTGGACACCATGACCGGCAACACCATGCACCAGGGTATCGGCCTGCAGATTCCGCCGTACAAGTACGCATCTGTCGAAGATCTGATTGATTCTGTGGCCCAGACCGGTGAGCCGGGCCTTATCGTCTGCCTGGATAACATCACTGATCCGCGTAACCTGGGTGCGGTCATTCGCTCGGTGGCGGCCTTTGGTGGTCACGGTGTGGTGATTCCGGAGCGTCGCTCGGCTGCCATTACGGGCGTCGCCTGGCGTACCTCTGCTGGTACTGCTGCGCGTCTGCCGGTTGCGCGGGCGACCAACATGGTGCGCTCGCTCAAGCAGTTCCAGAAGGCTGGTTACCAGGTCGTTGGACTGGATGCCGGTGGCGATCACACTCTGGACACTTACGACGGCACCACCCCGGTGGTTATGGTCGTCGGCTCCGAGGGCAAGGGACTTTCGCGCCTGGTGCGCGATACCTGTGACACCATCATGTCCATTCCGATGACCGGTTGGGTTGAGTCGCTCAACGCTTCCGTTGCTGCCGGCGTGACTCTGAGTGAGTTTGCCCGCCAGCGCCGGGCAAAGAGTAGCCAGTAGCGCATTTGATACCCCCGTAGGCACCATTACCAATTCGTCATAGTAATGGCGTTTACGTGGGGTATTTTGCGTTCTAAATGGCGGCCGGTACTTATGGCTACCCCCAGTAGTTCAGCGCTTTAAAGATAATTCTATTTCCGGCGTGCGCTGCAGAAATGACGGCGTTATTATCACTTCCAACAGAAAATTATCCGTAGTTTCCTGAAGGGGAGGGCGGGCAAATCATGCTCCTAGAAATGGGGGCGTAATTGGCCGTAATTTAGGGATGCTCACGGACCTAGCGGTGGCTTGTACAGCTAGCTTTTGGGTCACTGAGATGTCAGACCACGACATCCTCAGCGTTAGTTTTTCTGTCTGCCGGGTCACCCCATTTCGGCAGCCTCGCAGTCTTAAAAAGAGCGGGGGTATTGGAGTCTGCTTTTAGAGAATCCAGTAAAAATACGGGCAGCCCCTCGGTGGCGAGAGGGGAGGTGGACGCACCTTCTCCGCAATCGTCACTCGAGGAGCTGCCCGATGTTTTTGTTGTTTTAAAAGCCACTCCGAAAAGCGTATGTGTCTATTTGCTCCACTTGGCAGCCTGAACGTCGTCACGCGTTGCCTTACGCGACTGCACCGTTCCGATGGCGTAGCAAATCAGGTAGAGGACAAACGCGATTGTCGTCACTAGAACGCTGACCGGGATGCCCGGTGCGAGCGAGAGGACGATGCCGCCGACAGCCGCGACCTCGGCGAAGATGGTCGACAGGATGATGGCCTTCACCGGCGAGGCAGTGACGAATGCGGCCGCGGCACCCGGGGTGATAATCAGGGCGATGACGAGCAGGGAGCCGACAATTTGCACGCCCTGGGCGGCGACGAGACCGGTGAGAATCGCGAAGTAGATCGATAGCGCCTTGACGTTGACACCACAGGCGGCGGCCATGATGGGGTCAGCGGAGGCGAATAGCAGCGGCCGCCATTTCCAGGCAACGCCGCCGACGACGATGACCGCGACGATGGCCATCGTCCATAGAGAAGTGTCAGTCAGACCAATGATCTGGCCGGTGAGAAGTGAAAACGCGGTACTTGTCCGGCCAGGGTAGAGGTGGATAAACAGCACCGATAAGCCCATGCCGAAGCTCAAAACCACGCCCACAACCGCATCTTGGCGCCCTCGAAGCGACAGTGCTGCCAGGACTATTGCGATGAGCACCGAGCCGATAATGGCGCCGCTGCTGACACTGACACCCAGTAATAGAGCCGCGGATGCGCCCATGAGTGCCAGCTCACTGGTGCCGTGGACCGTGAAGCTCATCTGCCGCATGACAATCAGGGGCGAGATGATGCCGGAAATCAGCCCAAGCAGTGCCGCTGCAATGAGGGCATTGTGGACGAAGCCGACCTGGAGTAGAGCGGCGGTGTCGGAGAAATACTGAGCCAGTAGGGTCATTAGGCGATAACCAACTTTCCCTCGACACGGGCAACCACAATTTTGGTTTGGTAGAGCTCCGAGAGCGTCTCTGAGGTGATAATTTCCTCGACCGATCCGACCGCATGTCCATGCGGCGTCAGGTAGAGCACCCGGTCACAGACGCCCAGGATGGGGTTGATGTCGTGGGTGACAAAGACGACTGCCGTGTCATTTTCCCGGCGATGCCGGTCCAGGCGCTCGACCGTGGTCCGTTGTGCCGCAGGGTCGAGGGAGAGCAGAGGCTCGTCGCAAAGCAAAAAATCCGGTGCCGAAACGAGCGCCTGCGCCTGGCGCACAAGCTGTTGCTGACCGCCAGAGAGCGTGCCGACACGACGGTCCGCAATACCCGTTGCGCCGACAAAGTCCAGCATCTGGTCGGTGGCGGAGCGGTTCTTGCCGGCCGCCAGCTCGACGAGGTCGCGAACCCGAATGGGCAGCGAGGGCTCGAACATCCGCTGCTGCGGAATGTAGCCCAGGTTTCCGTCGACTTTTACTGAACCGTGAGTCAGCCGTCGCATGCCAAGGGCGGTGGTCAGCAGCGTGGATTTGCCGACGCCGTTCGGACCCAGGATGGCCAAGAACTCGCCGGGCTCGATATCCAAATTCAGACCGGACCACAGCGGTTCGACGGCTGCGTCAGTAAAAGTCAGTGAGGGCAAAGTTATGCGGACTCCATATCGGAAAGGGTTTGCTTGTAGAGGTCAAAGAACGACTGGTCAGTGCTGGGTGACTCAAAAACATCGACGATTTTAACGCCCTTTGCTTTGGCTGCCTCGACGAGTCGCTGCGAGACCTGGTCGTGGGTCTGTGGCGAGTCGATGAGGTAGTCCAGCTCGCCGGACTCGATCAGCTTGAGCATTTCATTGACATCGCTTGCCGACGGCTCGGACTCATTCAGCGTGGACTGACGGTAGCCCTTCGGGGTGATGTCCTTGATCTTCGTGTCCTTCAGGATGTCATCGGCCAGCGGGTGAACCTGAGCAACCTTAGCGGCCTCGAGCTTGCTCTTGGCCTCTTCGATGTCCTTGATTTCCTTGTCGACAGCCTTGGTGTCGGCCTTGGCGCCCATCTTGGTCAGAGCTTCGGCGAGCTGCTCTGCAGTTTCTTCAACCGCATCGGTGTCGTACCAGACGTGTTCGTTGGCTTCGCCGTCATGGTGGTGGTGCTCGTGGCCTTCGTGGTCGTCGTGACCTTCGCCATCATGCTCGTGGCCTTCATGGTCGTGCTCGTGGCCCTCGTGATCATGGTCGTGACCTTCGTGGTCGTGGTCGTGGTCGTGGCCCTCGTGATCATGGTCATGTTCGTGGTCATGGCCTTCTTCCTGCGGCAGCGCAGAGATAATGACCTTGTCCTTTGCGTCACGCAGAGAGGAGGTCAGCCATGCGTCGTAATGCCCGCCACCTGCGACGAGAATATCGGCGTCCCCTACCTTTGCCATGTCGGCTGCGGCCGGTTCGTAGGAGTGAGGGTCGATGTCGTTGGACGCGATAATCGGGTCGATGGAGACCTTCTCGTCGTCGGTGACTGCGTCGGCGACGTCTGCCCAGACCTTGGTGGAGGTGACCACCTTAATGGTGTCTTCGGACTTGCCCGCGGACGTAGCGCTGTCATCATTGCTGGAGCATGCGCCGAGACCTGCGACGAGGCCGGCGCTGGCGACTAGCGCCGCGATGCGCGTGGAAAAGCGTGCCTTCATATATGTATCCAATCCTGTTGCGGGCTGAATTATTCCTTTTATTCAGCTCCTGAGCATTAACCGCTATTGAAAACAGTTGTCTTTTAGTTCAAATAACATAGTAGGGGCTGCGGAGACCCAGTCACAAGGCGGGCCTCTGCCGGAGTGGCCGAAATGACAGTCGCGCACATTCGTTGGGTAAAGTTGTCCGCGATTAGATGCGTGTGATGCTCGTTGTAGTTCTTTTCCATAAAATCGAGGTTTTCTACCTGAGGTAGCTGGACGAAGATATCTGAGCGGGCAGTCGCTGTTGGTTTTTCAAGAAGGGTCGGTATTCCGTGCAAAGTCGGCGTCGTCGTGGCACCTTGGCTTCCATCGCTGCAGAACTTGGGGTCTCGCGCACGACTGTGTCTAATGCTTACAACCGTCCTGACCAGCTCTCGGAGAAGTTGCGGGAGCACATCTTGGAAACTGCGGAGCGGCTTGGCTATCCCGGGCCGGACCCAATGGCTCGCGGTCTGCGCATGCGCCGGGTTGGCGCCATCGGCGTGCTGTTCACCGAGCACCTCCCGTTCGCTTTTGAAGACCCTGCGTCGGTGGATTTTCTCGCCGGCCTCGCAGAGGAGCTCGGCGAAATGGGCGACTCCATGTTGGTCATTCCAGCTTCCTCCGAGGAGGGCGGGGACGTAGATCTCAATCTGATTCGGCAAGCGGTGGTCGACGGTTTCGTGGTCTACTCCGTCGCGGACAACGACCCGTTCCTCGCTGCCGTGCGCGCCCGTGGCTTGCCGACGGTCGTGTGCGACCAGCCTGCAGATGCGGTGGCTCTACCGTTTGTGGGCATCGATGACCGTGAGGCCATCAAGCCCGCGGTGCGACACCTGACTGAACTGGGACATCGCAAGGTGGGAATCTTGTCAGTGCGATTGTCGCGTACCCCGAACTCGGGATATGTCACGGAGAAGCGGCTGGCAGAAGCTCATCACCAGGTGCAGAAGAACCGCGTCGAAGGTGCGCTGGAAGCGCTTGCCGAGGCTGGTATTCAGCAGGTGGATGTGCCTATCATCGAGCGCCACCTCAATGACCGCGAGAATAACCGCGATGCGGCTCGCCAGCTGCTGACCGACAACCCGGATCTCACGGCGGTGGTCTGTACCACGGATACTCAGGCAATTGCGGTCTTGGAATATGCCAAGGAGAACGGAATTCGTGTTCCGGAGGACCTGTCCATCACAGGCTTTGACGGAATCGAGCGCGCCCTCTTCCACAAGCTGACCACTGTAATTCAGCCGAATAGGCAGAAGGGCATTGCCGTCGGCCGCGCGCTGGCCGAGGAGCTTGAGGCCGCACGCGAGGACAGCGGTCGCGCTCCTCGCGTCTTGTTGGAGACTGAGTTTGTCGTTGGATCGACAACCGCAGCGCCGTCGGCACCGTCAGCCGGGTAGCGGGCCGACGAGGGTAACAACATCGTGGCGCTATCGGGGGCTCTTGGGGTGGTAAACCCCACCTCGTCTTTACTGTGTTCGGATTCAGATTAAGGTCTATTACATGACAGATTCAACAAATTCGAGCACCGACCAATCAGCTGCGGCTCTCAATAGTCCGGAAGCTACCCGCGACGACCATGTCGAACTTGGCGGCCCCGTCGAATTGGATGAAATGTCTATCCGTGGCGCGATGAGTGAGTTCACCACAGGCGTGACCATTATCGCCACCGAGGATGAAGGCGAAGCGTACGGTTTCGCCTGCCAGTCTTTTTCCTCGCTGAGTCTCACTCCACCGATGGTTCTGTTTACTGTCATGAAGACCTCGCGGTCTTGGCCGCATATACGGAACGCTGGACGCTTCTCCGTCAATGTGTTGGCCGAGGATCAGGAGGATATCTCGGCAGCCTTCGGCCGCAGTAATGGCGAAAAGTTCAAGACGGGGAAGTGGACCCGCTCTGAGCTGGGCAACCCTTTATTGCACGGCTGCTCCGTGTGGATTGATTGCACCGTCGTCGATGTTTACGAAGGCGGCGATCACTGGATTGTGACGGCGGATATTGTGGCTATCGGCAAGCGTGAAGAAATCAATCCGCTCATTTACCACCGCGGTTCTTACGCACGGGTTTCTCACCCCGGCGCCGATGCGCCTGTCGATCAGAAGTGGCGTCAGCGCCCCTCGGTGTAACCCGAGGTTGTCGCAGTCCAGCCACGGCGATCCTCGCCTGGCTTGGGGTCTTTCATCTCTCGCATGCGCAGACCGTTGTTGTCCTGCTTGTAGGTGAATTCGCCCGCAGCAATCTTGTGGAAGCGCTCCGAATAGGTCTGCGCCTGGTCTGAGCAGTCCAAACTGCGAGTCTGCTCCGGGGCGCCGAATTCGACCGCCTCGCCCTTCCACTGCAGCGAACCAGAGCCGTTGCCACAGGAATCAGCGAAAGTATATGTTGTCTGCCCCAGCGTAATAGTCGGTGCCTGCGTTCCGTCCGGCACACCGTGGGGCAGGTTTGGGTCATCAAAAATCGCGGTTATCTGCCACTGCTTGCCGACGATCTCCGCTGCCGGCTTTGCCTGGCATGCGGTAGCCGTCATGGACACCGCCGCAACGACAGCTACTGTGGCAACCGCCTTTTTCCCGCTCCGCCCCATGCTGCGTGACCCCGTTAGTTAGCTGCCTTCTTGGTGCTCTTCTTAGCAGCCTTCTTCGTCGTCTTCTTGGCGGCCTTCTTTGTAGCCTTCTTCGCCGTCTTACGAGTGGTCTTCTTTGCTGCCTTCTTGGCCGACTTCTTTGCAGTCTTCTTAGTGGACTTGCGTGTGCGCTTTGCGGTCTTCGGAGCGTTTTCCTTCTCGTACTCCTCGTGAACCTTCTTGAAGCTCAGGCCTTCCTTCTCCACTCCGAGCATGCACATCAGAGTGACGGCATCGTAGAAGTCCTCGGCGAAGGTAGCCACAATTCGCCGTGCGCCAGCAGCGGTCTTTTCTTCGACCTTGTGAAGAGCCTCGTTCTGAGCAGTGCGAGTGTCTGTGACCTTCGGTGGCACGAATCCTCCTGGCAAGCATGGCCTTAATTGCGCCCAATACACCTACTTCTGCCAGCCATCTAGCCATATGCTCCCGTCACTGAGCTCAACCGAGTTCAGCGGAGAAGGAATGGGATTGTGATGACGCAGTTTCGGCTTTAAGCGCTACTTACAATTCAAAAACCTAATTCTACCACGTTGTTGATAGGTCGCGCGGTGTGGATAATGCTCCCATGGATACGGCTAGTCCACGCAGCGGCTGTCCCGCGGATTGAGCAGTGGCTGCCCCGCGGAATGGCTAGTCCACACGCGGGTTCATACCGCCCTTGAAGCGGTAGTTGCGTGGACGGCGAGGCTTGTTCCGCGGATTCACAGGACGGATGCGACGCATACCGGCCCGGATTGGACGGGTCAGGCCACTGTCTTCGCGCAGTGCGCGAGGGCGACGGAGCCTGCGCGCCATCCATTCACCGAGGACAATACCCGCAGCTAGTGCCGTCGCAATGCCTAGCGCTGAGGCTAGCGCCGTAAACCCCTTGGTCGGGTGGTCGTGCAGCAGTGCGTGCATACCGCGGTAGATCGTCATACCCGGAAGCAGCGGGGTTACGCCTGCCACTGCCGTAATCAGCGGCGGGATGGACCAACGTCGTGCCAGCAGGCCACCGATGAGACCAATCAGCGTTGCTGCCGCGCCTGCGCTGGTCACCGGATGAACTCCCAGTGGAGTCAACACGTAGTAGTAGGTCATCGACCCCAGCAGAGCGACCGTTCCGGACACTGACAACGCGGTGAACCCAGCATTCGAGGCCAACGCAAATGCGATTGAGGCGGTAGTTCCCGCTATCACCCTCACTGTCGCCTGTGCCAGGTTGAGGTCAGAACCCGCGATGACGTCGGGAAGCGGAATGCCCAGCATTCCGGAAAACTCGATGCCCATTGCGATGCCAGCGACGATTCCGCCGGTCAACAACATGGTGTCGAAGAAGCGCGCGGAGCCAGTCACAGGTGCGCCGGTGATGCCGTCTTGCAGTGCTTGCACGAGGGTTAGGCCGGCGAGCATCACGATAATTCCCGAGGCGATCAGCCTGGATGGCTGCATCTCAAAGGGGAGATACGCCTGCGCCGCATTGAGCACAGCAGCGGAGAGCGTGGCAATGAGACCGCCGACTGCATTCTGAAAGAATGTGGGCAACTCGCGGGCAGCGAGTTCACCAATCACGATGACTATGGCCAGTGTGACCGCAGCCGCGATAAGGGCGACCTCGAAACTCGAGCCGAGCAGCACTGTCACAGATGAAGCCAGCAATGCCCAGCCAGTGTAGATGACGCGGAGGCGGTATTTTGCGGGCTCACGCTCGACCTTGTCGATAGCCTCAATAGCCTCCTCCAAGCTCAGGTGGCCCGCGCGAATTCGGCGGATGACACGGTCGGTGTGACGCAAGCGCTCGAAGTCGGGCACTGGTGCGGTGACAACGCGCATCGCGGTAATAGGGGTACGGCGCGCGCCGATGAGGTGGTAGACCGTCACGGAGGTCAACGTGATATCGACTTGGATTTGGGTGAGGCCATAGGCTGAGGTCACGGCCTTAATTTGTAGCTCGGTATCGCGGTTGCCCGAGCCACATGCCAGCAATAGCCCGCCGATGCGAGCAGCGAGATCGAGTACGGCCGTGACCTGACTCGGGTCGGAATAATCGATCGGTGCCAGCGGCAGCGGGGTAGTAGTCGAGTGCACTAGGTCGACAGTTGCCGTTGGGCCGGAAACGAAATCAATCACGCGCTGCTTGAAGGTGGACTGACCTTCGATTGCAGGAAACTGGGTCTGCGGAGTGTCGTCGTAAGAGACAGTGGCTTCAGCGTCGTAGAGATCATTCTTCGCAGCGGAGTTTTCTCCGGCGTTGGAATTGCTGTCACCAGCGAATGACATGTCGACACTTCCTTTCCCCGATACTGCCTGGGGTGCATTGCAGTGATGCTGCAAAGACGCGATGCGGAGACGTTGCAGAAACATAGCCCCAGTGATTTAGCGATAGTCACACTACCCCGTCAGTGACCGAGAATCTTAATTCGTTTTTGAGGCGGTGAATTTGCCTATCTGAGCGGGGCTTTTAGCGTGTGGAAAAGTGTTCAAGAAGTGCGGTTGCAGTTTTCCTGTGGTGTCGTTTTTAACTTCTGCTTGCCAACCTGTACAATCGCCTGTCAGCGGCACAGCTGAGTTCGATTCTCAGGTTGACTCTGATTCTTTCGAGCCAGCGACGGCTAACGCCAAAAGGTCGCTTTAAAGTTGCCGGGATGGCGCAATTGGTAGCGCAACTGATTTGTAATCAGTAGGTTACGGGTTCGAGTCCCGTTTCCGGCTCCAAAACCCCAGGTCAGGAAGTTTTCCGGCCTGGGGTTCTTTGGTTTAAAGGGTGCTCGCGTCCTTTTTGGGTCCTTTTTCGTCGCTCCAATGCAAAAACCCCCGCGCCAAGAGGGGTTAAGTAAAGAAAAGTGTGTCTTTTCCGGGCGTGTTGCGGTTATTTGATCCAGCCTTTTTGGATGCCGAGGTTGTGTTGGTAGCTGGTGTCGATGGCGGTGTCGTATTCTGCTGGTGCACCGATGTCATTGGTAGTGGCTGTGGTGTTGTGGGTGATCAGGTCTGTTGCTGTGGAAAGTGCGTCTTGACCCCATCGTTGGTCCCTGGCGATCTTGACCGGATCGTCAGGGACTTCTGTATGTAGATACAGCCACCAATCCATCACTGTGCGTTGATGCGGTAGTGATAGTCCGCGGTGTCTGCGGGCTAGTTCTTTTATGGGGGCGTTGATGCCACCTTCGAGGCTGTTTGTTGTTGCTGCAAGGTTGTCGGGGTCGATGGTTGTTGGTGGGGGTTGCAGGTAGGTAAACAGCAGGTCTCTGCGGTGCAGAGATAGCAATGATTGATAGGCCGCTCGGACGCGTTGGTGGGTGTAGACCTTGGTGTAGGCGCCGGTAACGGGGTCTTTGATGGTGGTTTTCTCGTTCATCCATTCCCGGTAGGTGTGGTCGAATTCGTGCAGGTGGGCGACCCATGTGGATGCTTGGTCAAGGTCGGTGATGCGAGTGAGTTTCAGGGCTAGGCGGTAGAGGGTTTTGCCGGCATCGGTGCGGGGGTTGCTGGTGGTGTGGCGGCGGACTGTTTGTTGGGCGTGGACGAGGCAGCGTTGGATGCGTGTTGTTGGCCAGCAGTGGTGGATGGCTGATTGGGCACCTTGTCCGCCGTCTGTGACTGCGATTAGTGGTGCGGCAATGGGGCGTAGGAGTTCGGTGTAGGCGGCGGTGGTTTCGTGTCTGGCCCAGGTCCAGTTGATGACGTGGGTTTTACTGGCTGCGATCAGGAGGCATCCGGACTTTAGATAGGTCGCGTCGAGGAAGATTTGGTCATGGATGCGGAATGAGTCGATGGTGGGTGTGGGGATGATCCACCAGCACCATCGGAATCGGTGGTGCATGGTTTGCCTGGTTACGCCATGGTGTGCGGCGAAGGTGGTTAGAGATTGGGTGCCGGTGGCCCATTGGATGAACAAAGCCATGGTGGCGGTGTTTTTGTTGTGGGTTTGGGTGTTGCGGGTAAAGGAGTGTCCGCAGTGGGTGCAGCGCCAACGGGTGGTTGATTTGCTGGTGGTGCCGTTTTTCTTTGTGTTGTTGCCGCATAGTGGGCAGCTGGGGCGGTTGGTGGTCATCCTTTAATCCAACCGGTGTGCGGTTAGCACAAATGTGGCCGGAGGTGCGGGATGGTGTGGGTAATAGCTTTCGGGGAGCTATTCTTTGGTGATTTGTGGTGTGTGGTCTGGGGTTATGGTGGCATGCGGACACACTTTTCTTTACTTAACCCTCTAGCACGGCACGTCCACCGCAGCGATGCGGTGGGGTTGGATCGTGAGGCTCTCCCCGGTGGATTCGAGCACCGCGGAGATGGTGGAGGGGGTCATCATCACGATGGAGATCCAGTCATGGCTGGTGGCACCCGCATAGTCCACGTAGTGCAGGCGCACCTGTGTGCCCGCGGTATAGGCGCGGCGCAGCTCGGACATGATCTCCCGCGGCGAGCGGAAGGTCCGGGTGTCCGAGGCCTTCGTGCCGTCCGCCGGGTCCACGGCGATGGCCTGGTCGTGGGCGCGGCGAAAACCCTCCACGGCGCCGTCGATCTCCGAGGCGATCTCGGTGGAGTCCCCAGTGATGTCCATGATGTTGCGCTGGGGAGTATCCACGCGAGACGGGACACGAGCCGAGTGGGGTTCGGTGGCGGAGCCCTGCTGGAATGCCCTGGTGGCGTCGTCAATCAAATACCGCAGGGACTGGGGAACGGACGAGAGACCGCCGGGGGACATGCGATCCAGGAAGGCCTCGATGTCCTTCCATGGGGCGTCATAGCGCTTCGGCCCGATCAGGCTGAATACGTCGCCTTCGCGGCCGTCCTCGCGCACCAGGGTGGCGGTGAGCCCCAGACGGCGGCGAGACTGCAGGTCGGAGGTCATGCGGAACACCGGGGCAGGCAGCAGGTGAACCTCGTCGTAAATGATTAAGCCCCAGTCGCGGGAGTCGAACAGCTCCAGCGCCCGGTATTCGCCCTTCGACTTGCGCGTGACCACTTGGTAGGTGGCGATGGTCACGGGGCGGATCTCCTTCTTCTCTCCGGAGTATTCGCCGATTTCATCCTCCGTCAGGGAGGTGCGGCGCACTAGCTCGTCCTTCCACTGCCTGCCCGCGACGGTGTTCGTCACCAGGATCAGGGTGGTGGCCTTTGCCTTGGCCATCGAGGCCGCGCCGACCATCGTCTTGCCCGCACCACATGGCAGCACTACCACGCCCGAGCCGCCTTCCCAGAAGCTATCGGCCGCCATCTCCTGGTAGTCGCGCAGCTGCCATTCTTCGTGTTCCTGCGACAGCTCGATGGGGTGTGCCTCGCCGTCGACGTATCCCGCCAGGTCCTCTGCGGGCCAGCCGACCTTCAGCAGTTCCTGCTTGAGCCTGCCGCGCTCGGAAGGGTGCACAACGATCGAGTCCTCGTCGATCTCTGCGCCCAACATGGGCTTGATCTTTTTGTGACGCCGGATCTCCGTCAGCACAGCCCTGTCCGTCGTCTCTAGCACGAGCCCGTGCGCTGGGTGCTTGATGAGCTTCAGCCGCCCGTAGCGATCCATCGTGTCGGCAATGTCGATGAGCAGCGGCTGCGGGGCGGGGAACCGCGAGTAGGTTTCCAGCACGTCCATGATCTGCTCCGCGTCGTGCCCTGCCGCGCGGGCGTTCCACAGCGCCAGCGGGGTGATGCGGTAGGTGTGCACGTGCTCCGGCGCGCGCTCCAGCTCCGCGAACGGTGCCAGCGCGGTGCGCGCCTCCTGCGCCTGTTCGTGGTCGATTTCCAGCAGCACGGTCTTATCCGACTGCACAATGAGCGGTCCGTTTCCAATGCCCACGCTGTGTGTCACTTCCTTTTTGTTTATCGACGCCACCGCGACGGTGTTGCTCAAGCCAAAGACATCATTTTACGCTGCAGTGGTGCGAACTCGTGCTCCACTATGCTGAGACCCATGATTGCTCAGACGGGAAATCTGCGCCAATGGCAGTATTTCGTGGCTTTAGCGGAGACCGGTAGTTTTACAGCGGCGGCAGCGCGACTGGGAGTGAGTCAGCCGCCTGTCTCCAATGCCATTAAGCGCTTAGAAGCTGGTGTAGGTACACCGCTATTTATCCGAGGGGCGGGGGAAGTGAAACTAACCGAGGCAGGGTTGACCTTGCTTCCATATGCCCGGGTGATTAATCGCGATCTTCAGACTATGCATTCGATGATTGACGGTATCCGAAGTGGTGCGCAAAGCGGGTTTCGTTTGGCCATCAGTAGTGCGCTTCCAAGCGAGATAGGATCGCGTATTGCAGCAAAGGCACAGCAGCATGATGGAGTAGTTTTGTCGTCACTGCCTTCTGTTGAGATTCTTGCCCGTGTTGAAGAAGGCGCTATTCATGCGGGGCTTGTTCAAGCTCCGGTTCCCTTGGGTACTCACCGCAGTGCGAGGCAGTTTTCTCTGTCACGTGATCTAGTGGTGCCGCCGGGGTATTCAAGGTTGGATAAGACCTTGTCTCAATTGAATCTGCTGGTGGAGAACCTGAATGACAATTCAAGTGCAGCCAGTGGTTTGGCGAGAGAGCTATTTCGGTCGGGTGTGTCTTGCGAAATTAATGATTCAGAGGATGCTCTAGGTAGGGGCTTATTGATTGGAAGAGGGGAGGGGATGTCTTTGGTATTTCGCGGTTTTCACCAGTTTGACAATGCTATTGAGCTTCCTTCCCGTTTCGATTTTTCCGTGGATGTAGTGGTTCGCCGAGGTGGGATGGACAATGGCGCCGAGGCCATGGCGGTCGCCGAAAGAATTTGTCGAAGGATTAACCAATGACTGCACGGATGGAGATGGCCCTGGAAAACGTGTTGATGCGGTCGGGGTGTGAGGGATGGTGGTGTGCATCGCGACTGCACGATGGGGTGACTATCGGACGCAAACAAGACGAGAAAATTACGGTGGCATCCTTATATAAAATCCGGCTCCTCCACCTCACTTTGGAAGCGATTCAACGAGGTGATCTGGATCCTCGTCTTCGTGTTGACGTTGCACCGTCCAAAGGAACTTACGAAGGGTATGGGTTCGCTGCCTTTGATGACGCAGTGAACGTGAGTCTCCGAGACTTAATGAAACAAGTCGCATCGGTGTCAGATAACGTGGCCGCCCACGAGATTTTGCGTCTACTGCCTGCGTGGGCTCGAGAAGCATTTCTTAAACGGTTTCCACCTCATTATGACTTGCAAGATCGGAATAGCTTAGTGACGGCGGAGAAACAATTGCGTCAATATGTTCAATCCCAAGGGGGGAGTAGTACAGATATAGCGTTTTCTGCAGTCTCTTCGTTGGCGGAAATAACTAATGACTTGGAACAGGTTTGGAAAGACGATAGTGCAGCGGTACGTCGATCTATGTGTGAACTCTTGGGGTTGCAGGTGTGGCGTCACCGTGTTCCTTCAGGCTTTCCTCCAAGCGGCGTTGATATCTATGGAAAAACGGGCACTGTAGGACTTCTCCATGGTGAAGCTTCGATTATCCAGGTTGAGGGCGAGGAGCCCATTGTGGTGTCCATCATGCTGAAACAGGTGGTGCCAGAACAAGCAATGAGTACTCACGATGGTGCTGTTGGCGAAGTGGCTAGACTGCTCGTGGACGCTCTTCGTTAGAATTTCTGCCACTTGAATACACACTTCTACCATCGCCTATATGTGAATGAAATGAGACAATTGCATTATGTGATATTGGTGGCATCCAATGCGTCTCACTTAACGTCACTCCCATGATGACTAAGCACAATCGTTTCCGTCAGTCGGTGATTGCACTCTGTTCGCTCTCCGCAGTGATGTTGAGCAGCTGTTCAGCTCTACCGTGGGAATCAGACTCAGACGTATTTCTCAAAGCTTTCAACGCGGGAGATGACAGCAAGGCTGCACGGTATCTGGATCATCCAGACCCGGAGCGCGCCCTTCATGAATTTCGGCAGTCACTTCATGGTGTGAAGGTCAACATCGAAAAATCTGATATTTCCAATGGAAAGCAGAATACTCATGTGACTTGGTCCAAAGATGGTGTGGAGTTGGAGAGCAATGGTCGGCTCGTCCTTAGTGGACAGGATGGTAAGCCTCAATGGTTGCCTTCGATCTTCGAAGCTCAGTTGAGCGATGATTCCGCACTCTTTTTGCTGAAGATAAACAGTACGATCTTCCAATTAAAGATCGCTTGGGCAATGAATATATGACCTGGACGAAAGTTATTCAGGTACGAGGTCGCAAAGATATAGCCTCTAGAGCGCAGGAATTGGCCCAGATTTTTGCACCAGTGTCTCCCACAACGACTAAGGAGTGGATCGAGCAGACCTTGGGAGAGTCTCAGGATGAAGACACCGTGCTCCTCACTTTGAGGCAGGAAGAATTCCGGAAGATACAAGAGCAACTTAGGACCTTTGAGGGAATTTCCACTGTGGAGCAGGGGCGTCTCTTAAGCGTGTCCAAAACTCTTAACTCTCCGCTGGATGCTGAATTGAACAAATATTGGGAGTCAGTGCTCGATGCTAATTCAGGATGGTCGATACGCGCTGAGAGTTCACAAGGTATGACGACGGTAGCCTCTGAGCCGCCTCGCCGAGTTCAGCCAATCGCAACCACTCTGGATAACACACTGCAAAGCGCAGCAAAACAAGCAGTGGACAGTGAGCAACGTGCCGCAGTTCTAGTCGTGCTCAATCCTAGAACAGGAGGTGTCCTTGCCGTTGCACAAAATGACAAGGCAAATAACCAAGGGCCAATCGCACTCACCGGGCTATTCCCACCGGGATCGACGTTCAAAACTGTGACCACAGCGGCGGCACTAGAGGCAGGGGCAGTCAGCATGGATGAGGAACTACCTTGTCCTAGCAATATCACCGTCGCTGGACGCACGATTCCCAACGATCATGACTTCGATCTAGGTAGCGTTCGACTGGAAGAAGCTTTCGCCCAATCATGTAACACAACCCAAGCGGTCATTTCGGATCGTTTGGGAGAAGATGATCTGCAACGGACTGCTTTAGAACTCGGAATTGGCTCCGACTTCGACGTACCAGGGATGACCACACTTACTGGTTCGGTGCCGCGGACACCGGCTGGACCTCCTCGTGTGGAGGCTTCTATTGGACAGGGCGAGGTTCTAGCTAGTCCATTTGGGATTGCGCTCATGCAATCGACTGTCGCTAACGGCGGCTTGCTTGTTCCTCCACAGCTCATTCAAGGCGAACAGACAGTAGTGAATAAACAGGCAGACCAGCATGTCAGCGATACAACTATTCAAAGCCTCCGGACGATGATGAAATCAACAATTGACCACGGTTCAGCTAGGTCGTTGAGTGATCTTAGTGCACTTGGCGGAAAGACTGGTACAGCAGAAATTGATGGCAAGCTTTCCAATGGCTGGTTCGCTGGAACGACAGGGGAATTGGCGATTGCGTCCCTTGTAATCGAAGGAGATTCTTCTCAGCCAGCTGTGGAAATGGCCGGGCGTTTCCTTCGCTCGCCGGATGTTCAGAAATTCTCTGGAATTCAATAAACTTGCGTCATAACCTCTAGCACGGGTTAAGTAAAGAAAAGTGTGTCTTTTCCGGGCGTGTTGCGGTTATTTGATCCAGCCTTTTTGGATGCCGAGGTTGTGTTGGTAGCTGGTGTCGATGGCGGTGTCGTATTCTGCTGGTGCACCGATGTCATTGGTAGTGGCTGTGGTGTTGTGGGTGATCAGGTCTGTTGCTGTGGAAAGTGCGTCTTGACCCCATCGTTGGTCCCTGGCGATCTTGACCGGATCGTCAGGGACTTCTGTATGTAGATACAGCCACCAATCCATCACTGTGCGTTGATGCGGTAGTGATAGTCCGCGGTGTCTGCGGGCTAGTTCTTTTATGGGGGCGTTGATGCCACCTTCGAGGCTGTTTGTTGTTGCTGCAAGGTTGTCGGGGTCGATGGTTGTTGGTGGGGGTTGCAGGTAGGTAAACAGCAGGTCTCTGCGGTGCAGAGATAGCAATGATTGATAGGCCGCTCGGACGCGTTGGTGGGTGTAGACCTTGGTGTAGGCGCCGGTAACGGGGTCTTTGATGGTGGTTTTCTCGTTCATCCATTCCCGGTAGGTGTGGTCGAATTCGTGCAGGTGGGCGACCCATGTGGATGCTTGGTCAAGGTCGGTGATGCGAGTGAGTTTCAGGGCTAGGCGGTAGAGGGTTTTGCCGGCATCGGTGCGGGGGTTGCTGGTGGTGTGGCGGCGGACTGTTTGTTGGGCGTGGACGAGGCAGCGTTGGATGCGTGTTGTTGGCCAGCAGTGGTGGATGGCTGATTGGGCACCTTGTCCGCCGTCTGTGACTGCGATTAGTGGTGCGGCAATGGGGCGTAGGAGTTCGGTGTAGGCGGCGGTGGTTTCGTGTCTGGCCCAGGTCCAGTTGATGACGTGGGTTTTACTGGCTGCGATCAGGAGGCATCCGGACTTTAGATAGGTCGCGTCGAGGAAGATTTGGTCATGGATGCGGAATGAGTCGATGGTGGGTGTGGGGATGATCCACCAGCACCATCGGAATCGGTGGTGCATGGTTTGCCTGGTTACGCCATGGTGTGCGGCGAAGGTGGTTAGAGATTGGGTGCCGGTGGCCCATTGGATGAACAAAGCCATGGTGGCGGTGTTTTTGTTGTGGGTTTGGGTGTTGCGGGTAAAGGAGTGTCCGCAGTGGGTGCAGCGCCAACGGGTGGTTGATTTGCTGGTGGTGCCGTTTTTCTTTGTGTTGTTGCCGCATAGTGGGCAGCTGGGGCGGTTGGTGGTCATCCTTTAATCCAACCGGTGTGCGGTTAGCACAAATGTGGCCGGAGGTGCGGGATGGTGTGGGTAATAGCTTTCGGGGAGCTATTCTTTGGTGATTTGTGGTGTGTGGTCTGGGGTTATGGTGGCATGCGGACACACTTTTCTTTACTTAACCCTCTAGCACGGCACGTCCACCGCAGCGATGCGGTGGGGTTGGATCGTGAGGCTCTCCCCGGTGGATTCGAGCACCGCGGAGATGGTGGAGGGGGTCATCATCACGATGGAGATCCAGTCATGGCTGGTGGCACCCGCATAGTCCACGTAGTGCAGGCGCACCTGTGTGCCCGCGGTATAGGCGCGGCGCAGCTCGGACATGATCTCCCGCGGCGAGCGGAAGGTCCGGGTGTCCGAGGCCTTCGTGCCGTCCGCCGGGTCCACGGCGATGGCCTGGTCGTGGGCGCGGCGAAAACCCTCCACGGCGCCGTCGATCTCCGAGGCGATCTCGGTGGAGTCCCCAGTGATGTCCATGATGTTGCGCTGGGGAGTATCCACGCGAGACGGGACACGAGCCGAGTGGGGTTCGGTGGCGGAGCCCTGCTGGAATGCCCTGGTGGCGTCGTCAATCAAATACCGCAGGGACTGGGGAACGGACGAGAGACCGCCGGGGGACATGCGATCCAGGAAGGCCTCGATGTCCTTCCATGGGGCGTCATAGCGCTTCGGCCCGATCAGGCTGAATACGTCGCCTTCGCGGCCGTCCTCGCGCACCAGGGTGGCGGTGAGCCCCAGACGGCGGCGAGACTGCAGGTCGGAGGTCATGCGGAACACCGGGGCAGGCAGCAGGTGAACCTCGTCGTAAATGATTAAGCCCCAGTCGCGGGAGTCGAACAGCTCCAGCGCCCGGTATTCGCCCTTCGACTTGCGCGTGACCACTTGGTAGGTGGCGATGGTCACGGGGCGGATCTCCTTCTTCTCTCCGGAGTATTCGCCGATTTCATCCTCCGTCAGGGAGGTGCGGCGCACTAGCTCGTCCTTCCACTGCCTGCCCGCGACGGTGTTCGTCACCAGGATCAGGGTGGTGGCCTTTGCCTTGGCCATCGAGGCCGCGCCGACCATCGTCTTGCCCGCACCACATGGCAGCACTACCACGCCCGAGCCGCCTTCCCAGAAGCTATCGGCCGCCATCTCCTGGTAGTCGCGCAGCTGCCATTCTTCGTGTTCCTGCGACAGCTCGATGGGGTGTGCCTCGCCGTCGACGTATCCCGCCAGGTCCTCTGCGGGCCAGCCGACCTTCAGCAGTTCCTGCTTGAGCCTGCCGCGCTCGGAAGGGTGCACAACGATCGAGTCCTCGTCGATCTCTGCGCCCAACATGGGCTTGATCTTTTTGTGACGCCGGATCTCCGTCAGCACAGCCCTGTCCGTCGTCTCTAGCACGAGCCCGTGCGCTGGGTGCTTGATGAGCTTCAGCCGCCCGTAGCGATCCATCGTGTCGGCAATGTCGATGAGCAGCGGCTGCGGGGCGGGGAACCGCGAGTAGGTTTCCAGCACGTCCATGATCTGCTCCGCGTCGTGCCCTGCCGCGCGGGCGTTCCACAGCGCCAGCGGGGTGATGCGGTAGGTGTGCACGTGCTCCGGCGCGCGCTCCAGCTCCGCGAACGGTGCCAGCGCGGTGCGCGCCTCCTGCGCCTGTTCGTGGTCGATTTCCAGCAGCACGGTCTTATCCGACTGCACAATGAGCGGTCCGTTTCCAATGCCCACGCTGTGTGTCACTTCCTTTTTGTTTATCGACGCCACCGCGACGGTGTTGCTCAAGCCAAAGACATCATTTTACGCTGCAGTGGTGCGAACTCGTGCTCCACTATGCTGAGACCCATGATTGCTCAGACGGGAAATCTGCGCCAATGGCAGTATTTCGTGGCTTTAGCGGAGACCGGTAGTTTTACAGCGGCGGCAGCGCGACTGGGAGTGAGTCAGCCGCCTGTCTCCAATGCCATTAAGCGCTTAGAAGCTGGTGTAGGTACACCGCTATTTATCCGAGGGGCGGGGGAAGTGAAACTAACCGAGGCAGGGTTGACCTTGCTTCCATATGCCCGGGTGATTAATCGCGATCTTCAGACTATGCATTCGATGATTGACGGTATCCGAAGTGGTGCGCAAAGCGGGTTTCGTTTGGCCATCAGTAGTGCGCTTCCAAGCGAGATAGGATCGCGTATTGCAGCAAAGGCACAGCAGCATGATGGAGTAGTTTTGTCGTCACTGCCTTCTGTTGAGATTCTTGCCCGTGTTGAAGAAGGCGCTATTCATGCGGGGCTTGTTCAAGCTCCGGTTCCCTTGGGTACTCACCGCAGTGCGAGGCAGTTTTCTCTGTCACGTGATCTAGTGGTGCCGCCGGGGTATTCAAGGTTGGATAAGACCTTGTCTCAATTGAATCTGCTGGTGGAGAACCTGAATGACAATTCAAGTGCAGCCAGTGGTTTGGCGAGAGAGCTATTTCGGTCGGGTGTGTCTTGCGAAATTAATGATTCAGAGGATGCTCTAGGTAGGGGCTTATTGATTGGAAGAGGGGAGGGGATGTCTTTGGTATTTCGCGGTTTTCACCAGTTTGACAATGCTATTGAGCTTCCTTCCCGTTTCGATTTTTCCGTGGATGTAGTGGTTCGCCGAGGTGGGATGGACAATGGCGCCGAGGCCATGGCGGTCGCCGAAAGAATTTGTCGAAGGATTAACCAATGACTGCACGGATGGAGATGGCCCTGGAAAACGTGTTGACGCGGTCGGGGTGTGAGGGATGGTGGTGTGCATCGCGACTGCACGATGGGGTGACTATCGGACGCAAACAAGACGAGAAAATTACGGTGGCATCCTTATATAAAATCCGGCTCCTCCACCTCACTTTGGAAGCGATTCAACGAGGTGATCTGGATCCTCGTCTTCGTGTTGACGTTGCACCGTCCAAAGGAACTTACGAAGGGTATGGGTTCGCTGCCTTTGATGACGCAGTGAACGTGAGTCTCCGAGACTTAATGAAACAAGTCGCATCGGTGTCAGATAACGTGGCCGCCCACGAGATTTTGCGTCTACTGCCTGCGTGGGCTCGAGAAGCATTTCTTAAACGGTTTCCACCTCATTATGACTTGCAAGATCGGAATAGCTTAGTGACGGCGGAGAAACAATTGCGTCAATATGTTCAATCCCAAGGGGGGAGTAGTACAGATATAGCGTTTTCTGCAGTCTCTTCGTTGGCGGAAATAACTAATGACTTGGAACAGGTTTGGAAAGACGATAGTGCAGCGGTACGTCGATCTATGTGTGAACTCTTGGGGTTGCAGGTGTGGCGTCACCGTGTTCCTTCAGGCTTTCCTCCAAGCGGCGTTGATATCTATGGAAAAACGGGCACTGTAGGACTTCTCCATGGTGAAGCTTCGATTATCCAGGTTGAGGGCGAGGAGCCCATTGTGGTGTCCATCATGCTGAAACAGGTGGTGCCAGAACAAGCAATGAGTACTCACGATGGTGCTGTTGGCGAAGTGGCTAGACTGCTCGTGGACGCTCTTCGTTAGAATTTCTGCCACTTGAATACACACTTCTACCATCGCCTATATGTGAATGAAATGAGACAATTGCATTATGTGATATTGGTGGCATCCAATGCGTCTCACTTAACGTCACTCCCATGATGACTAAGCACAATCGTTTCCGTCAGTCGGTGATTGCACTCTGTTCGCTCTCCGCAGTGATGTTGAGCAGCTGTTCAGCTCTACCGTGGGAATCAGACTCAGACGTATTTCTCAAAGCTTTCAACGCGGGAGATGACAGCAAGGCTGCACGGTATCTGGATCATCCAGACCCGGAGCGCGCCCTTCATGAATTTCGGCAGTCACTTCATGGTGTGAAGGTCAACATCGAAAAATCTGATATTTCCAATGGAAAGCAGAATACTCATGTGACTTGGTCCAAAGATGGTGTGGAGTTGGAGAGCAATGGTCGGCTCGTCCTTAGTGGACAGGATGGTAAGCCTCAATGGTTGCCTTCGATCTTCGAAGCTCAGTTGAGCGATGATTCCGCACTCTTTTTTGCTGAAGATAAACAGTACGATCTTCCAATTAAAGATCGCTTGGGCAATGAATATATGACCTGGACGAAAGTTATTCAGGTACGAGGTCGCAAAGATATAGCCTCTAGAGCGCAGGAATTGGCCCAGATTTTTGCACCAGTGTCTCCCACAACGACTAAGGAGTGGATCGAGCAGACCTTGGGAGAGTCTCAGGATGAAGACACCGTGCTCCTCACTTTGAGGCAGGAAGAATTCCGGAAGATACAAGAGCAACTTAGGACCTTTGAGGGAATTTCCACTGTGGAGCAGGGGCGTCTCTTAAGCGTGTCCAAAACTCTTAACTCTCCGCTGGATGCTGAATTGAACAAATATTGGGAGTCAGTGCTCGATGCTAATTCAGGATGGTCGATACGCGCTGAGAGTTCACAAGGTATGACGACGGTAGCCTCTGAGCCGCCTCGCCGAGTTCAGCCAATCGCAACCACTCTGGATAACACACTGCAAAGCGCAGCAAAACAAGCAGTGGACAGTGAGCAACGTGCCGCAGTTCTAGTCGTGCTCAATCCTAGAACAGGAGGTGTCCTTGCCGTTGCACAAAATGACAAGGCAAATAACCAAGGGCCAATCGCACTCACCGGGCTATTCCCACCGGGATCGACGTTCAAAACTGTGACCACAGCGGCGGCACTAGAGGCAGGGGCAGTCAGCATGGATGAGGAACTACCTTGTCCTAGCAATATCACCGTCGCTGGACGCACGATTCCCAACGATCATGACTTCGATCTAGGTAGCGTTCGACTGGAAGAAGCTTTCGCCCAATCATGTAACACAACCCAAGCGGTCATTTCGGATCGTTTGGGAGAAGATGATCTGCAACGGACTGCTTTAGAACTCGGAATTGGCTCCGACTTCGACGTACCAGGGATGACCACACTTACTGGTTCGGTGCCGCGGACACCGGCTGGACCTCCTCGTGTGGAGGCTTCTATTGGACAGGGCGAGGTTCTAGCTAGTCCATTTGGGATTGCGCTCATGCAATCGACTGTCGCTAACGGCGGCTTGCTTGTTCCTCCACAGCTCATTCAAGGCGAACAGACAGTAGTGAATAAACAGGCAGACCAGCATGTCAGCGATACAACTATTCAAAGCCTCCGGACGATGATGAAATCAACAATTGACCACGGTTCAGCTAGGTCGTTGAGTGATCTTAGTGCACTTGGCGGAAAGACTGGTACAGCAGAAATTGATGGCAAGCTTTCCAATGGCTGGTTCGCTGGAACGACAGGGGAATTGGCGATTGCGTCCCTTGTAATCGAAGGAGATTCTTCTCAGCCAGCTGTGGAAATGGCCGGGCGTTTCCTTCGCTCGCCGGATGTTCAGAAATTCTCTGGAATTCAATAAACTTGCGTCATAACCTCTAGCACGGGTTAAGTAAAGAAAAGTGTGTCTTTTCCGGGCGTGTTGCGGTTATTTGATCCAGCCTTTTTGGATGCCGAGGTTGTGTTGGTAGCTGGTGTCGATGGCGGTGTCGTATTCTGCTGGTGCACCGATGTCATTGGTAGTGGCTGTGGTGTTGTGGGTGATCAGGTCTGTTGCTGTGGAAAGTGCGTCTTGACCCCATCGTTGGTCCCTGGCGATCTTGACCGGATCGTCAGGGACTTCTGTATGTAGATACAGCCACCAATCCATCACTGTGCGTTGATGCGGTAGTGATAGTCCGCGGTGTCTGCGGGCTAGTTCTTTTATGGGGGCGTTGATGCCACCTTCGAGGCTGTTTGTTGTTGCTGCAAGGTTGTCGGGGTCGATGGTTGTTGGTGGGGGTTGCAGGTAGGTAAACAGCAGGTCTCTGCGGTGCAGAGATAGCAATGATTGATAGGCCGCTCGGACGCGTTGGTGGGTGTAGACCTTGGTGTAGGCGCCGGTAACGGGGTCTTTGATGGTGGTTTTCTCGTTCATCCATTCCCGGTAGGTGTGGTCGAATTCGTGCAGGTGGGCGACCCATGTGGATGCTTGGTCAAGGTCGGTGATGCGAGTGAGTTTCAGGGCTAGGCGGTAGAGGGTTTTGCCGGCATCGGTGCGGGGGTTGCTGGTGGTGTGGCGGCGGACTGTTCGTTGGGCGTGGACGAGGCAGCGTTGGATGCGTGTTGTTGGCCAGCAGTGGTGGATGGCTGATTGGGCACCTTGTCCGCCGTCTGTGACTGCGATTAGTGGTGCGGCAATGGGGCGTAGGAGTTCGGTGTAGGCGGCGGTGGTTTCGTGTCTGGCCCAGGTCCAGTTGATGACGTGGGTTTTACTGGCTGCGATCAGGAGGCATCCGGACTTTAGATAGGTCGCGTCGAGGAAGATTTGGTCATGGATGCGGAATGAGTCGATGGTGGGTGTGGGGATGATCCACCAGCACCATCGGAATCGGTGGTGCATGGTTTGCCTGGTTACGCCATGGTGTGCGGCGAAGGTGGTTAGAGATTGGGTGCCGGTGGCCCATTGGATGAACAAAGCCATGGTGGCGGTGTTTTTGTTGTGGGTTTGGGTGTTGCGGGTAAAGGAGTGTCCGCAGTGGGTGCAGCGCCAACGGGTGGTTGATTTGCTGGTGGTGCCGTTTTTTTTGTGTTGTTGCCGCATAGTGGGCAGCTGGGGCGGTTGGTGGTCATCCTTTAATCCAACCGGTGTGCGGTTAGCACAAATGTGGCCGGAGGTGCGGGATGGTGTGGGTAATAGCTTTCGGGGAGCTATTCTTTGGTGATTTGTGGTGTGTGGTCTGGGGTTATGGTGGCATGCGGACACACTTTTCTTTACTTAACCCGCCAAGAGGGCGCAGGGGCGGCGGCAGGAGGGCAGCGACTAGCCGCCGAAAATTGCCAGCGCGTCGGCAGCGAACGCTTCAATGATTGCGGAGTTGTCAACATCTCCCGCGCGGTTGATGTAGGCGGCCTCCGTAGTCGAGGCGGAGGCATGGCCCAGTTGCAAGGTGGCCAGCGCCGCGTTGCCCGTTGCAGCCATGGCGGTCGCTACCGTGTGACGGAGGTCGTGATAGGAAATCACCGCAGGCAGCAGCTCCCGGTCGGCCTGCGCCACATCGTCGCCGGCGAGGTGCGGCAAGCCTGCCCATGTTAGAGCCCGGCCAGAGTTTTGCCAGGGTGGGGGTATGTGCCGGATGGGTCGTCACGCATAGGCAGTACCCGCGTCGTCGGTGCCCCTGTCGTGCGTTGGCCGTGGAACAAGCTCGTAGGCTTATCGGCCAAGCGCTCGGCAATCCTTGAGTCTATTGGCCCGAGAAGCTGGTCTGGCAAAAACATGTAGGTGTGTGACGATCAGCTATAACTTTCCTCCTTGTAAGCAGGAAACCCGCTCGCCTCTCATGACAGCAATGTACTTGGATAACCACATCGCTACTTGACCGTAGATTGATGTAGCGATACGATTTGAACATGTTCAGTGAACAAGTTCAATCAAGTCGTGCTACTCAAAAGGAGGCGACGCGCAATAAAGTCTTGGATACCGCCTATGCCCTTTTTGTGTCAGTCGGGTACGCGGATACAAATGTGCGTGCCATCGCGCAGAAAGCTAACGTCAGCGTTGGAACCGTTATGAACGTCGGGAGCAAGCAGTCGCTGTTGATTCAGACCATCGGACATCGAATCACCGTCATGCACGATGAGCTCCGTGGACAATCAGACAACCTTCTCGACGTTCTCGCTCCTTTCCTGAAAATGTTTACTGGGCAGGAAGAATTATCGAAAGCGTATGGCGCTGCCCTAATCACACAGGGAGACAACGGAGAGATTCTCAACGAGCTTCGAACTCTCTTGGTAGATGAAATCGTGTTGCGCCTAGGCAATATGCTCCCTAAAGATGACGCTAAAGAGTTCGCGACAATCCTTTACAACATTTATCTTGGGTTGCTTCTTGGCTGGGCTGCCGGTGCATACGACACCGACGAACTATCCATTCACGCGAACAGTTCCATCTCCCGTCTTAAAATCGCGTACGGAGTAAAATAATGATTCTCGAATCTTCGCCTGCTTGGCCCTCCATCATTCTTGCAGCCATTTTGTTCGGAGACGCGGTACTCTCGCTCAAACCCGTAGCATTCATCGAGGCCTGCCTCAGAGGAGTACGACTTCCTACAGAGTGGTGGTGGGCTCTTATCGTTATCAAGTGCCTAGCAGCAAGTGGACTCATTATTGGGCTCTGGATACCAGGCATTGGAATAGCGACGATGGTTGGAGTCATTGCCTACTTCTGCACCGCAGCAATCGCACATATCCGAGCCAAGTTTCTAGGTAGCGAGTTTTGGGTCAATTGCTTAGGGATGCTCGCTATTTCACTAGGCGCTCTCATTGCGACACTATTGATAGCCTGAAACGACCAATTTACCAATTGTGTTCGCCCATTGAGGGGCGCCGTTGCCCGCGCCGGGCGGCTTGCCGCGGGTGCCTGGGACCCGCTAGCCGCCTACCGCCTCGCCGGCCTGTCGAAGGGTATGAGCGTCTGCCTCGGTGCAGAAGGCATGACAAAGCCCTAGCTGATGGGTCGGGGTTGTGGGATTTGCAGAGTGGCGGGCTGCTGCGGGACTGGTAGATAGGCGTCCAGCTCTTCGACGGGTATCTGCGGTACTGCATCCGAGATACCAGTGGCGAGCGCTGCGCGACTGGGCCCGCGCCGGGATGTCACACCCGACGACGTGGGGTGGCAGGAGCAGTAACCGGAATTGAGGGGTTGGGGGCAATCCCAGTCCATTTTTATGCGTGGGGGGTAGGGGTGCGACGGGCAGGGGTTGCTGGGGCAAGGGGTGTGTGGCCCCTAGTCGACACCGTGTAGCCACCGCCGGTTAAGTCTTGTACTCAGGCTGTGGCGTATGTCCAGCTGCGGGTCTACTTCGGAAAACTCCGCACTTCCCCAAAGACTTTCCTCAAAAACTAGTAGGGGAGGTGTCCCTGTGTGGCGCGAGAAACGGCTTTGACAGGCATAAATGGCATTATAGGTCAAACCTTTACAGGGTACCCTAACGGTAGGTTACGGGTTCGAGTCCCGTTTCCGGCTCCAAAACTCCAGGTCAGGAAGTTTTCCGGCCTGGGGTTCTTTGGTTTAAAGGGGAAAATGTAGGGGTTAAGTAGCGTGAGGGGTGAAATCGTCTAACAGAACGTCCGCATCCCCTCTGTCCCGTAAGTCGGCTTAGAAGCTGGAAGAACCGCCTGAACCGGAAAACCCTGAGCTAAACCCGCTGTTGACGCCACCGCTACTGGAAGAGCTGTCGCGGGCAGTGGTGGCATCGCTATCCCAGGTGCTCACGACATAGAAGGGCACGTAGCCGTGGTAGCCAGAGCCAGCGAAGAAATCAGAGTCGTAGATGCGCGTGCGCTCGGGGCGCTCGTCGGCCTCATTGCGCTTCTGCAGCTGGGACTGCACGTGCTCCGACAAGAGCGCGGAGCGATCCAAGAGTTCTAGGTAGCGCTCCATGAACTGCGGATGGTGTGGTTCCTTGGATAATTCAGTGGCGGCATCTTCCAACTCCTTCGCGTGGCGCTCAAGCGCCGAGTCGATGCTTGCGGCCAAGTAGCCTGCCTGTGCCAGATCCTTCTCCAGCTCGTAGAGTTCATAGCGGCGAGCATCCGCAACAGCGTTCTCAATGCGGTGCAGCTTTTCAATATTGGCCTCAGCGGTTTCCACGCGCTCGCACAGTTGGCGCGCGTTGGCGATGAGCTCGGAGTGTGAGCGGAATTGCTCATCTGGCGCATCCGCCGGAATCGACATGAGGAAACCAACCTGGCTATCGATTGCTAGGAAGTCATCGCGCAAACCCTCCCAGTCCTGGCGCAGGCGCTCATCCACCAGCCCTGATTGGAGCGAGTGCGCTCGAATATCAATCTCCCTTAGCCGTTGCGCCACATCGGTGTAGGTCTGCGACACGTAGTCCCAGTCCTCGCGTGCCTGCTGTGTCTTCTTCTGCCGGCTGCGGCGTACACCGCCGGCGAGGCCGACACCAGCGCCGCCAACGCTCAGGCCCGCCACCCCGAGGCCAACGGCCGCCGCCATCCGGTCCTCTTTTGCGCCCTCGTACTGAGTATCCGCAGCACGGTCTACGTCGATTGCAGCCGCTGCGCCAGCAAAGAGGCCAGCAGGAATGTTGTCATCCCGCACGCCCGGCTTAATTGCTTCGATGGACTGTTTCAGATGGCTGTCATTCTTGCGTAGTTTCATTTGAGCAGCCACGTCCTCACCCGCGAAGACGAAGGCTTGGCGCGGATCAAGGCCCACGCCGACGAAGACCTGGCCATCAGCAAACTTATCCTTGCCGATGAGCTCCTGGTGGTTATCGCGCAGGTACTCCTCTACGGAGTCATTAACGTTTTCCTTGTTCTCGGCAAAGACCATGTAGTGCAGCCCTTGGACCACGTCAGGGGCGGCGATCCGGGAGACATCGCGAAGCATGCGCTGTTCTTCCTCCGGGGTGAGCACATCGTCTGAGTCCATGATGTCAGCCTGCACCTCACGCTGCGCGGGCTGCATGACGTAGTCAGAGCGCTCGGGCGAATCAAAGACCGCCAAGCAGGTGCCCGCACCGACACCTCCGAGAAGCAGGCCGCCCACTGCTGCTGCGCCGATGATGGCACCGATGGAGGTCACTTTGGGGCCGCGGTTGGATGCAAAAGGTTTAATATCGCGAGAGTCGGTCACGGTGATTCTCCTATTCGCGAGCGATCGGCCCCGCCAATTTTATCCGGTTTAAGGAGGTCGGGCGGGGAACAAAGGGTGCGTTTGAAGACTGATTAAAGGGCAAATGCCTGTCGGGGGCTGGGGCGGGGGAATTTTCTTTCACTTATGCGCACGTTGTCGGAAGTCCCGGTCAACATATGGATGAGCTATTCACTTATGGCCACGCTGCTGCGTATCGATAGGTGAATATTGCATCGATAGGACAGCGCAACGCCGCCAGCAGGACAGCGCAACACCGACAGCAGGACAGCGCAACGCCGACAGCCGGAAAATCACAGGCCACGGAGCTTTCACATCTGCAACTCTAGCCCCACGCTTCACAGGGGTTACATGCGCATGTAAAGTGGACTTTGTTCTTAAGTCATAAGCGTCGATAGGGCTGGTCTCGGGGAAGGGCCTGCGCTATGGGCGCTTTTGGCATTTTTCTGCAAAACCTTCCAGAAAACCCCACAAGCTGGGGTGATTTCTCCGAGAAAAATATTCTACGATAGAGCCATGTCAGAGGTGCTCTTTGTCAGTAGTTCAAACATGGGACTCTCACGCGTACTAGAAGGGCTGCTGCGGCAAGCTGCCCCAGGCCTGACAGTGTTGTCAGCAGGTATCAGCATCGATGATGATGACCGCGGTCTGGATGAAGACGCGCGGCGTGCGCTCTGTGAGGTGGGGGCACGGTGCGATGGCGATCCTCATCAACTCACGCCGTCTCTCGCAGACAGTGCGGATGTGGTCATTGTTGTGGGGAAAATCGACGTTTCGGACTACATCGCGCCAGATGTAGAGACTGAGCGCTGGGAATATGATGACCCAGCTGACCGCGGGATTTATGGTTATTCCCGCTACGCGGAATTGCGGGATTTCTTCACTCTGCGCGTCAATACGCTGGCGGAACGGTTTGCTGCCTAAATA
Organism: Corynebacterium jeikeium; assembly: GCA_003955985.1. Lineage (NCBI taxonomy): Bacteria > Bacillati > Actinomycetota > Actinomycetes > Mycobacteriales > Corynebacteriaceae > Corynebacterium > Corynebacterium jeikeium. The sequence goes on along the minus strand of CP033784.1, from coordinate 2,181,159 downwards.
GTCGCTGAAATAGTCGCTGTCTTAATAAAAGGTGGGGCGCGGGAACCGTCGTAAAGCATGTGCTGAAGCTGACACACTTTTGTTTTCTGACAATAATGCCCGCGTTCGCCCGGTCAACACCTAATGTAAGTAGTTATGTCTATTGGTCCATCGCTGCGACGCACCCTGTACAAACTTGCTGAGAAAGAGATGTCCCCGGCTAAGGCAAAGTTCTTGCTGAACATTTGGCCGCCGCTGTTTGGCACCGGCATCCGTATCACTGAGATTGCGGATGACTGGTCTGAGGGGCGATTGGAGCTGCGCCTAAACGCTCTGACTGCGAATATGCATGGCGCGGCATTTGGCGGTGCACTGTTTTCGATGACGGATGTGCTGTTTGGCACGCTGGTTATGCAGCGTCTGGATGTCAAGAAGTACGAGGCGTGGACGCGAACTGGGTCGTTTGAATTTATCCGGCCGGGTAAGAATGGTGCGTACCTTGAGGTAGAGGTGCCGGATGAGATGGTCGAAAAGCTTAAGGCCGAAACTGAAGGTGGCTATTCGACGGTCGTTCCATACACCTCTGTAATCCGAAACCGCGATGGCTCCCTGGTCGGTATTGGTCAGCAGGAGCTCTACGTGCGCCGTCGTGGTCGTAAGAAGCCGCCGGCCAATCCGAACCAGCAGGATTGTGTTGCCGGTGAGAACCTCATCTCTGCTGCTCGCACTCTTGCACGGCTGGGGATGCGCGGGGTGGAAAACCGTGATGTGCTCGTCCAGCAGGAACGCACCGCACGACGCTGCATTTCACCAGAGTCGCGTGCAGTCGCATGGCTCCACGGGGTCCTCGAGTACGGCGATGTCACTGTCGACGACTACCGCGCCGCAGGGCTTCCCGACGTCGTCATCGAGGCCCTCACCTCCGATAACCCCTCGCCAGCCGCGCAGCAGCTGCTTGCGGATGTCGTCACCGCGCGCGAGTCGCTGACCAAGTTCTAGGTCGAAGCTCTACGCCAATAGCCGAGTGATCAGTTCGATCACTTCGGGGTCTGTTTGCTGCTTCCAATGCGCAACAGACCTGCCCTCCAGCTCGGTTTCGAGCAAAACAGCTCGACTGTCCGGCAGGAAGCTCTGCGCGGTATCGGACCACGGAATGACCAGGTTGTCATGGTGGCTGATGACATTAATCCAGTCAGGTGTGGCTGCCTTGCGCCTTCGGAGGTGTGGGGCAGTGTTGGCTGCAGGAAGTTCATATTGTCCTGCCGCTACCGCAATTTGATCGGCTAAAGCCTGTCCCATTAGCCAGCGGGCAGGAGCCCCATTCCACCAGCCCAAAATGCGGGAGATCTCAGTCAGATTTACACCGCCGACAGAGCCCGACACACTGATGACACGTCGAAACGAAAAACGCTCGCATTCATGGTTTGCAAGACGCGTAAACAGCAGGAAAGCCAGTAGCCCACCCTGCGAGTGAGCCACAATATCGACCGTGTCCGAGTTCGTTTCAGTGCAGACTCCGTTGATATAGGCCTCGACTTCGGCGACAGAATCTACGAGGGCAGCAGTGCCACGGTCTCCGTAGGCCGGTACATAGACTCGGCGGCCGCGGGCACGGAGTCCGTCGGCAAGCGGTGCCCACGCGCCGGGACTATCGAGCGTGCCATGAAGTGCGATAACCGGAACGGGGTCTCTGAGGTCCCCCGACGCTGGACTTGGATTTGGCAGGGACGGATGTGCGGCTGTCGGTGGGAAAATCCGCGTTAGGAGCGGTCTATTCCGCATGCTCGATTGGGTCAAAATCCTCGCCTACCAGCTTGAATAGTGCCTCGCGAGTAAGCGCGCGGGGGCGCCAATCGTGCGCCATCTGCTCATGCAAAACGATGGCTTGAGGGAACGTGTCCTGCACATAGAGATTGGTGACCATGCCTGTGTCACCATCATCCAAGAAACAGGACTGTGGAGGGGAAATGAGCTGGTCATACTTGGTGGCAATGCAGGTGTAAGTAACACCGGGACCGAGGATATCGTGGGAATTGGAGTTCAAAACCATCTTTGAACCCGTGAGCTGTTCCAAACCGGAAACGCCCCAATAGCTCTGCACAAAGTTGCTCATCAGCGACTTTGTGCCGGGGATCTTAGTGATACTGGAAGCGATGCCGCCCAGGTTGGTGCCGTGATTGGGGGCGGCAAGACAGACAACATGCTTGATGTACTTGGAAATGCGTAGAGAAAGCAGGGTGGCGATTAAGCCGCCTTGCGAGTGCCCCACGATAACGGCGTGCTTTGCGTCAGTGGCGTGCAGGACAGCCTTGATGTAAGGCACGAGCATGTCGATGGACTGATTGATGGGGTCTGTTGCACGGTGCCCAAAGTCTGGCGCGAAGACAGCCCAGCCATCTTCCCGCAACTGACCGCCAAGGGTCTCCCAAATGCCCTTGACCTGGCCTGTTCCGTGCAGGAGGATGACCGGCCACGGCCGAGACTTGGATACTTTGGCTCCCCAGTTATCTTCGAAAACACCGCGCAGCGGACGGAAGATGGCATAGGGAAGCGATGCTGATCCTTCAGCTGCAGCCGGTTGTTGCGCCTCCGGTTCCTGCGCTTCAGGGGCAGGGACTACCGGAAGTTGTTCTTCCCGAAAATCCTCGTTTGAAGCGGCGATTAGCGCACCAACTTTCCGTCTTCGTCAGTCCCGAGGGCCTTCCGTAGCTTGGCGGCGGCCTCATCCATGGACTCTGCGGAAGGATTGCGATCTACCGACTGTAGGTTGTACCCGGACATATCGTGGGCAGGGAAGATATGAATGTGCGTGTGCGGAACCTCGAAGCCGGCGATGAGGTAGCCAGCACGCGGAGCGTCAAAAGCGGAGACAACAGCCTGACCAACCTTCTGGGCAACCTCATTGAGGTGGGCCCATAGCTCAGGCGAGGCGTCCGTCCACTTGTCCACCTCTTCAACAGGGACGACCAGCGTATGACCAGGCGCAATTGGCTCGATGGTCAAAAATGCGACGACCTTGTCATCGCGGTAGACAAAACGACCGGGGAGTTCACCGTTGATGATTTTGGTAAATACTGTGCTCATGTGCCAAGGGTAACCCGAATAGCGGATTGAGGGGTTGGGTGCGATGAGAGTTATCCGGGCTGATTAGTAAGATGATTGCTATGCGCATCCTCGTAATTGGCTCCGGTGCCCGTGAGCACGCCCTGTTGTACGCAATGAGTAAGGACCCGCAGGCTACTGATCTTCACGTAGCCCCTGGTAATGCGGGTATGAGTGAAATTGCAACCATGCATCCACTGGTCGTGGATGACCCCGCTGGCGCTGTTGCGCTGGCCAAGGAAATTGGGGCCGATTTGGTTGTTATTGGCCCGGAGGTTCCGCTGGTCGCGGGTGTGGCAGACGCACTGCGCGACGCTGGTTTCGCGGTCTTCGGCCCGAACGCTGACGCAGCTCGGATTGAGGGGTCCAAGGCTTTCGCTAAGGACGTCATGAAGGCGGCTGGGGTAAAGACCGCCTCGGCAGAGGCCATCCAGCCGGAGGCCTCCGACGAAGACATCGAGGCCGCCATTGACCGCTTTGGCCCGAACTGGGTCGTGAAGGATGACGGTCTGGCTGCTGGCAAGGGAGTCGTGGTCACTAAGGACCGCGCTGAAGCTCTCGAACACGCAAAGGCTGTTCTGGCCGCCGGTAACCCGGTGCTGCTGGAGTCCTTCCTGGACGGCCCGGAAGTTTCCCTGTTCTGCCTGGTCGACGGCGAAACCGTCGTCCCGCTGTTGCCGGCTCAGGACCACAAGCGCGTCGGTAATAACGACGAGGGGTCGAACACCGGTGGCATGGGTGCTTACAGCCCGCTGTCCTGGCTGCCGGAAGGCGCAACTGAGCGCATTGTCACCGAGGTCTGCGAGCCGGTCGCTCGTGAGATGGCCGCTCGCGGTTGCCCGTTCCAGGGTCTGCTGTACGCAGGTCTGGCCTGGGGCGAGGACGGCCCGGCTGTCATTGAGTTCAACTGCCGTTTCGGTGACCCGGAGACCCAGGCCGTGCTGGCGCTGCTGGAGTCCCCGGTGGCGCAGCTGCTCAACGCCGCTGCTACCGGAACATTGGCGGACTTCGGTCCGCTGTCTTGGCGTGATGGTTACGCTCTGACTGTTGTACTGGCCGCTGAAGGCTACCCGGTATCGACGCGCACGGGTGATGTCATTGAAGGTGCAGAGCCTGGCCGCGAGGAAGATGGCATTCTCCACGCAGGTACTGCCCGCAATGCTGCAGGTGAGCTGGTCTCCGCTGGTGGCCGTGTGCTCAACGTCATCGGCGTTGGTGACACGCTGGAAGAGGCCCGCGACAAGGCGTACGAGACCATCAAGACCATTAAGCTCGAGGGCTCGCACTACCGCACCGACATTGCACTACCTGCAGTTGAGGGCCGCATTTCCATTTAAATAATGCCCGAGGTGTTCAGGCTGCACTCGGATACCTCACTGGTGCACCCACCCGGGTTGAACTAGATTTCCCGGGTGGCCTCGGTGGCTGCAAAGATGAAGGTATGCACGCCGAATCTCCGCAGTCGCCAAAGTCGTCGCAGTCACCGCAGCCGTTAAACTCCTCGCAGTCACCGCAGGCATCCCAGCCCCAGCGCGACCTAGCATCCCGCCGCTGTGAGGTCGCACCCTTCCATGTGATGGATGTTCTCGCGCTCGCACAGGAGCGTCAGCGTACTCACGGTGATGCTCTATTCCTCTGCGTGGGACAGCCCGCGACCGCGGCCCCGGCTGCCGCGATTGCCCGTGCGCGTGCTGATTTAGAAAATCAGGTTCTGGGCTACACAGCGGCCGTCGGCACGCCTGAGCTGCGTGAAACCATCGCCGCCTGGCATCGTGAAAACTACGGCACGGCCACGGAAGTCGCTGATGTTGTCATCACTACCGGTTCTTCCGGCGGTTTCGTAGCGCTCTTCCTCGCAGCCCTCGATGTTGGCGACGACATCGTGCTCGCGCGCCCGGGCTATCCCGCATACCGCAATACGCTGCAGGCGCTCGGCGCCAACATTGTCGAGATTGACTGTGGTCCTGAGACTCGTTTCCAACTCACCGCCCAACACCTGGAGGCACTTCCGCGCGTGCCCAAGGCCGTGATTGTCACCAGCCCGGATAATCCCACTGGCACCATTATCGATGCCGACGAGCTGCGTGCCATTGCGAAGTGGTGTGAGCAGCACGATTGCCTGCTCATTTCCGACGAGATTTATCACGGCATTACTTATGGCCGACAGTGTGCGTCTGCACGCGAGTTCTCCGACGCGGCGGTCGTGGTCGGCAGTGTCAGTAAGTACTTCTCGATGACCGGCTGGCGCGTCGGCTGGCTAATCGTTCCCAAGTGGCTGCGTGCGCCGCTTGATCGCCTCGAAGCCAACCTCACTGTCTGTCCACCGGCAATTTCGCAGGCAGCGGCGGTGGAAGCGTTCAACTCCGAGTCCATTGCCGAGCTCAATTCGCACGTGACGCGTTACGCACGCAACCGCGACGTTTTGCTCGAGGGGCTGCCCCGCGTCGGTCTCGGTAATATCGCTCCGCCCGACGGCGGTTTCTATATCTATGCCAATATCGCAGGGCTTTACGACGACCCGAACTCCGTCGACTCCATGACATGGGCACGGGAACTGTTGGCTACAACGGGCGTGGCCGTTGCCCCTGGAATCGACTTCGACACAGAGAACGGCCATGAGTGGGTTCGCCTCTGCTTCGCCGGTGAGACTTCCGAGATGGAAGAGGCTGTTCGGCGTATTGGGGTATTTACTGGTCGTGGTTAAAGCGGCTTTAGTGGCGCTCACGGTGTGATTTACCTCACCCTTTCAGGGGTGTTTTTCAGTCGGGCGAGATAGGGTGCTCGACGGGCGAATCGCTGCTTTAAATCCTCTACCGGCGGCCGCTGGTAGAGCCGATGTTGGGGCATTCCTGGAAGGGGCCGTTGGGGCTCTGTTTTCTTGATCGCCCGTTCGCTGTAAAGGCGGAAAAACTGTCTCAGATTGAGGGCTCTGTGGCTGCGGTCACATCAAGTGAGGCTGGGGTTGGGTCGATAGTGGAGTAGGGTGGCCTTCGTGGCAGCATCTTTGACAGCCGGCAGCTCTGTCGGTGGTCTATTTCCGCTGGCAGGGGGGGCGTTTTCTTTAATTGCTGATGGGGTTGACCTCTGAGGAGCTGGCGGCTATTCCCATACGGGGTGACGATTGAGCGCGGTGTGTAACCCACATTCAACGACAGCTACAAGCGCTTTTAGCGGGGATAGTTTATGTCCGACTGAAAGATGCTTCCGCGTCCTGTTTTTGGCTGTGTAAAAGCGTGATTTTTGAAGCCGTTGTCGGGAGCGGTGAAGCGAGGCTTGGGGTGGCGCTGAGGGGCGCTGTTTGTGGTGCAGCGATTGAGCTAAAAAACGTCCAAAAGTTAACAAAAGGTTAACTAAAAATAAAGTTTAGTGCTTGCCAGGTCTTGTGTTGTGGTCTACGGTTGCAAGTCATAAGTTCCAATCGGTTCGATGAAACATTGTTTCAACTGCGGAATCGCAAAGAATCGGTTGGAGAAGTCCAACAATAAAGATCAAAGAGATCTTAAGAGAGGTGACCTCTGATGAACGCATTCAACGAGATTATGGATACTGTGTCCCCGATTTTCCGGGACGGCAAGGAATCTAAGCAGGATGCGCTGGCATCGCTGCTTGCCGAAGCCATCGTGGAGGCGAACCCGAACCAGGGCATCGCCGCCGACGACCGCCGCGCTGCCTAACAAGAATTAGCTTTGGTCCGATTCCTGCTAGGCAGCTAGTGGGGAAACAATCCCTACTGGTTATTCCTACTGGTTCAGGAACTCCCGGACCTGCTCCATATCCTTATCACCGCGACCCGACAGGTTCACGAGCAACAGCAAAGGCTCATCGCCTTCGTGAACCGGCAGCCCGAGCTCGCTACCAGCGGCAGGGTCGGTTTCACGGAGTCGCGCAATTTTAATGGCCTGCGCCAGCGCATGCGAGGATTCCATCGCCGGAATAATGCCCTCCATGCGGCTGAGCAGCTGGAACGCTTCCAGCGCCTCCTCGTCGGTAATCCCGACATAGCTGGCGCGGCCATTCTCCTTCAGCATGCCGTGCTCCGGGCCAACAGACGGGTAATCCAAGCCCGCCGAGATGGAGTGCGATGGCAACACCTCGCCGTCGTCGGAAAGCATGACAAATGAGCGCATGCCGTGAAGGACGCCAGTCTTACCCGCGTTGATGGGCGCGCCGTGACGATCGGTGTCGAGTCCCTCACCTGCGGGCTCGACACCAATGAGGGCGACATCGGAGTCGTCGATGTAGTTAGCAAATGCGCCGATGGCGTTGGAGCCGCCACCGACGGCTGCGATCACAGCGTCGGGAAGCTTGCCGTAACGCTCGACCATCTGACCGCGTGATTCCTCCGAGATGACCTGCTGGAATTCACGCACGATAGTGGGGAATGGGTGCGGACCGGCGGCGGTGCCCAGTAGGTAGAAAGTGGAGTCGAGAGTCTTGCTCCACTCGACCAGTGCCTCGTCAATAGCATCCTTCAAACCGGCCTCGCCGGTGGTGACGGGAACGACCTTCGCGCCCATGAGCTCCATGCGCTCGACATTGGGGTGCTGGCGGGCGACATCGTGCGCGCCCATGTAAATCTCGCACTCAAGTCCCAGCAGCGCTGCGGCCATCGCGGTGGCCGTGCCGTGCTGGCCTGCACCCGTCTCAGCAATGAGGCGGGTTTTTCCCATGCGCTTTGCCAACAGTGCCTGGCCAACCACGTTGTTGCCCTTGTGCGCGCCGCCGTGGTTCAAGTCCTCGCGCTTCAGCACAATCGTCGTGTTCGGCGTGGATAGACGACGGCATTCGAACAGCGGGGTCGCGCGGCCGAGGAAATCACGACGTAGTTCTTCCAGCTCGCGCTGGAACTCCGGATTGCTCATCGCCTCGATGTAAGCCGCTTCCAGCTCATCGAGTGCTGGTAGCAGGAACTCCGGCACTTCCTGTCCGCCGAAGCGACCGAAAAATGCAGGCAAGAGAGTTTCGCGCACCTCGCCCGCGCCGTTAACGCTTGCCGACGGCGCCCTGGTTGCAGTCGGTGCTGAAGCCTTGGCGATGGCATCCGCGCTGGGGTTGTAATCAGTCATTGAGGGGGCCTTTCGTTGCTGTTGTTTATTTCAGCGGGCCCTGGTTCTCTTTGTCGAACCGATAAAAGAAAAGAGCCCGCCAGATTTATCTTCTTGCGAGCTCGTACTTGACGGGTTTGCCGTCGAATTTAATGAGATGACGTGACGTTGCTCGCGGACTTAAGCGAGCCACCACCACTGTGCGCCGCACGGCGCGGGTGTGTTCATCAGGGGTGTCATCATGAATCTGACAATAACTCAAGCTTTCCGCAGTAGCCAAAGCGGGTGGGGTGTGGGGGCGGGGTTGGGCGCGAAATGTGTACGGGATATCGCAACTGTGCCTGGAGTGTAGGGCAGTTCCCCTATTAGTCGGGTACGCGTAAGGGGCAGAATTCTCGGATCCCCTCGACACCGCTGGCCACGAGGACTAACGTTCCGATGGTGATTACGCTGTCGCGGCAGACCACTAAATCACGTCGGGGAGTTCGTCCCACGACGTTGGTGGTGTGGTGCTATGTCGCCCTCATAACCGTTGGCACGGTTTTGTTAATGCTGCCGATCTCGGCAGCCAATAGCCACCCCACGGGGCACTGTGCCCCGAGCCCTGGGAATCTGTGCCTGCCCACGGCGCTGTCTGATGCGCTGTTCACAGCCACCTCAGCAACAAGCCTGACCGGCCTGATCACCGTAGATACGGCCACCCATTGGTCAACCTTCGGCAAGGTCGTCATCATGTTGTTGATTCAGCTGGGTGGTCTCGGGTTCATGACCTTGGCTTCACTCTTCGGCCTCTTCGTAGCAGGAAGGCTCGGCCTGAACCGCCGTGCCGGTGCCCGCGTTGAAGGCCGCGGTATGGATATGGGCGAGATTTCGTGGGTTGTCCGTGCTGCCGTTAGCTTCACTCTGTTGGTGGAGTTTGTGGTCGCAGTGGCACTTACGCTGCGGTTCCACTTCGGTTATGAGTACAGCTGGGGAAGAGCTGTGTGGGAAGGCTTGTTCCATGCCATCTCCGGCTTTAACAACGCCGGCTTCGCTCTGTATACCGACAATGTCATGGGATTTTTCAGTGATACCTGGGTGCTATTGCCCCTGGCCTTCGCCCTCATTGTGGGTGGTCTGGGTTTTCCGGTTTTGCTTGAGGCTTGGCGGCACCTGAAGACGTGGCTCAGCGTTCGCACTCGAGGACAGCTGCCTAAGCGCTGGTCATTGACTACTCGCTTCACCATTAAAGGCACCATCCTGCTGATTGCCTTGGGCACGCTCATGGTGGCATTTGGTGAGTGGTCCAATGCCATGTCTGGATTCACCACGGGGGAGAAGATACTCAACTCATTCTTCGCTGGTGTGAGCCCGCGTACCGCGGGGTTCAACGCACTCGATTACGCAGACTTTCACCCGTCGACACTGCTGGGCACGGACTTCCTCATGTTCATTGGCGGCGGCACCGGTGGTACCGCAGGTGGCGTGAAAATCACGACGTCGGCCGTCATTCTCGCCGCCGTTCTCGCGGAGATTCGCGGTGACACCTCTGTATCCGTGGCTAGGCGGCGCCTGAACCCAAAGGTGCTGCGCCAGGCCCTCGTTGTTCTTGCATTCGGTATTGGCCAGGTATTTCTGGCAGTAATCGCCGTCAGTTTCATAGCGCCACAGTTTTCTACTGACCAAATCCTTTTTGAAGTAGTCAGTGCCTTCGCCACGGTAGGCCTTTCCACAGGTATCACCGCTGACCTACCGGTGGCGGCACAGGCAATCTTCATCGTGCTGATGTTCACCGGTCGTGTTGGCCCAATCGCCTTGGCGACGGCCTTGGCCGCCCGCCCACGCCAGCGCGTCTATGAATATCCGGAAGAAAGGCCCTTCATTGGCTAACTCGAAATTCAATCCGTTTGCTGGTTTTGCAGAGCATTTCGCCAACCAAGCCAGCTCTTCTCCTGTTGTCATTCTCGGCATGGGGCGTTTCGGACAGGCGCTCGGCGAGGAGCTGGTCGCTGGCGGTATCGAGGTTCTCTGCGTAGACCACCGCGAAAAGGTGGTTCAGGAGCTGTCCTCGACCTTCGATCACGTGGTTACCGCCGACACCACCATGCCGGAAGTACTGAAGCAGCTCGGTGTCGATGAAGCCGAACGCGTGGTCATTGCAATCGGCAGTGATATCGAGGCGTCGTTGCTGACCGCGTCCGCACTGGTGGACATGGATGTGCCGCTGATTTGGGCAAAGGCCGATAACCAGGCCCACGCCAAGATTCTGGGCCAGATCGGTGTTCACCACGTCATTCGCCCGGAGGCCGACACTGGCCGTCGTATTGCGCACCTAATCGGCGGCAAGGTCCAGGACTTCCTGGAGTTCGATCGCGACTACGCAGTCGGTAAGGTCGCGCCGCCGATCCATTGCCTGGATAAGACCGTGGCGGAGATTAACCAGAGCGCACCGATTACGGTCGTCGCCGTACAAAAGCGCGGTCAGCGCTTCCGCCCCGCGCTTGCCGACGACCGCATTACCGCAGGTGACCTGTTGATTGTCTCGGGTGCCATTCGGCAGTTGGAGACGTTCGCCGGGGAGTAGGAGCTGATTGCTACTTGTCGCCGTGGCTGTCGATTCCGTCGACGCCTGTGACCGTGGTCAGCAAAAACACGGAATCCGCTAGAGCCTTCACTCCGTGCTTGACGTGGGTGAGCACTTTGAGATTGCCCTCGGAAATCGTGGTTTTATCGGCACCGGTGATTTCAACTTCGCCAACAAGCACAAGCATCGAGGCTGCGGGCGGCGAGTTATGGGCGGAAAGCTCAGTTCCTTCAGTCAGTGCGATGAGAGTCTGGCGCAGCGGACCGTCGTGGACAACAATTTCCGCAGCGCGGCCATTGCTATTCGCTTTAGCTTGAGTCAGAAGGTCGTCTTGTTGTGAATTAATATTCACAGCGTCCTAGCTCCTTGGTGAAACCACAGCGCGCAGAGCACGCGCTGCCTCTTCCGGATTTGCTGCCTCGGTTAGTGCGCGAACCACCACAATGCGCTCCGCGCCAGCGGCGATAACTTCGCCGGCGGTCTCGGCGTTGATACCGCCGATTGCCCACCATGGCTTTACCGGGTCACTTGCGCCGCGGTCGTGCGGGCGCACAATATCGGCCACGGAATCCTGGTGGGACTCCGCTGAACCCTGTGCACGCACCCTCCGCACGAGTGCCGCAGCTTCACGGACCATCTCGACTCCGACGGGTTGACGGTCGGGCTTCGTCGGGGTGGCATACACCGGGCCGATTACCGCGTAATCGATGCCATCGTCGGCAAGCGAGGCGGCGAACATGTCCAGATTTCGGTTGGAGCGGCCGATGAGAACCTCGGGGCCAACGATCTGGCGGGCCTGCTCGGTGCTGAGGTCTTCCTGGCCCACATGCAGGATGTCTGCGCCGGTCAGTGCGGCAATGTCGGCGCGGTCATTGACGGCGAAGAGCTTGCCGTGTTCAGCGGCGACCTCGGCGAGGGTCTCCACGGCGGCGATCTCGTCGCGGGTGTCGACTTTCTTGTCGCGCAGCTGGATGATGTCGGTGCCGCCTTCGTAACAGGCGTGCAGGAACTCGCGCAGATCACCACGGGATGCGCGCGAGTCGGTGCAGAGGTACAGGCGGGCGTCGGCAAGCAGGGCGCGTCGTGTTGTGCGAGTGGCGGCTGATGAGGCGTTCATGTCCCCATGTTAGGCGAGGTTGGGGATGCGGTGTCGTGGCGGTGAGTCCGAAGTCATATGATGGGGGAGTACCACGTTCCGCGGGAGCCGTACTCGGTATCGATGAGATGCCGCTGGCTGAGAGGGCGAGTAACGCCGACCGCTTTTACCTGATGCGGGTTATGCCGCCGGAGGGAGGAATGGCAGTGAATGCTGCCGCTATGGGTGCCGCCTCGACAAGTGAGGGCGGCACAGGGAATACGTCGTCAAGCGTTGTTATCGCAGGCGCGGGCATTATCGGCTTGGCGACGGCATGGAGACTACTCCGCCAGGGATTCGATGTGACCGTCCTCGATGCCGAGCCCGTTTCCGGCGCAACCTTCGCCGCGGCTGGCATGCTGGCGCCGGTTGCCGAAGTCGTGTGGGATCAGCCGACGCTGTATCCGCTGATGGTGGAATCGGGCAAGCTCTACCGCGACTTTGCCCAGGCCATCGCCGAGGAATCGGGCCACGATGTTGGCTATATCGAGAATTCCACGTTTGTTTGTGCGGGCGATGCCGCTGACCGGCAGACACTCAGCGAGCTCGTTGAGCTGCAGCATGACATGGGCATGGAGATCAACCGCATCACCGCCACCGAGGCGCGCCGGGCAGAACCGGCACTGGGGCCGGGCTGTGTTGGTGCGGTGGATATTCCGGGAGATCACCAGGTCAATCCGCGTCTGCTCGCCGAAGCGTTGCTGACCATTCTGGGAGACCGCGTCATCCGCACCCGCGCGGAAGAGGTTATTTACGCTTCCGATGCCGACCCCCGCCAAGCCATTGGGCTGCGCGGCACGGACGGAAATGACTACCTCGCCGATGAGGTCGTTCTGGCTGCGGGGCTGAACACCGCCGATATGGCCGGTCTGCCGGAGAATCTGAATCTGCCGCTGCGCCCGGTCTATGGGGATGTGCTGCGTCTGCGGGTGCCGGAGCGCTTGCAGCCGCTGGTCACCCGCACTATTCGCGGTGTGGTTCAGGGGCGTCCGGTTTATATCGTCCCGCGTGCCGACGGCACCGTCGTGCTCGGCGCAACCTCGCGTGAAGATGACCTGACCGGTGTCTCCGCCGAAGGAGTCCACCAGCTACTCCGCGACGCATACCGCCTGGTGCCCGGCATTCTCGACTGCGAAATCTACGAGATGACCGCCCGCGCCCGGCCTGGCTCCCCGGACGATGTCCCCATGATTGGCCGCGTGGTTCCTGGATTGACCGTGTCCACCGGCTACTTCCGTCACGGCATTCTGCTTACGGCCATCGGTTCCAAACTCACGGCCGATGTCGTCGCAGGTCGGGAAAATGACAACGACCCGGCGCTTCTTTCCGCCGTCAATCCATTCCGCTTCAGCGATTAGAGGAGGCTCGCTTATGTCCACCACAACACTCAATGGCGAAGGCTACACACCGGCTGCGGGGGAGATGGTCGCAGACCTCGTCGCTAAGCACACGGGGCACGCGCTTAACGACGACGGCACTGTCGCGGACGGCACCCGCCTGGGAATCGCGGTAGCCGTGGATGGTGCGGTAATCCCGCGAGCCAAGTGGGCGAGCACGCCCGTGGCAGGCGCCATCGACATCGTGACAGCAGTTCAGGGAGGCTAGAGATGACCGAGAATTCCGCACAAGCAAACATGTCCGCGCAGGAAAATGAAACCGGGACGGCGAGCGAAGTTACACGTGAACCGCTGCGCATTGGCGGACTGGAGTTGAACTCCCGTCTGATTATGGGAACTGGCGGTGCGACCAGCATGGATACGCTGGAGCGGGCGCTGGTGGCTTCGGGCACTGAGCTGACTACGGTGGCGATGCGCCGCTTTACGCCCGGTACGAAGCAGAACGTTTTTGAGATTTTGCAGCGCAACAATATTGCGGCGCTGCCGAATACTGCGGGGTGCTATACCGCTCGTGACGCGGTGCTGACTGCGCAGTTGGCCCGCGAGGCGCTGGAAACCAACCTGCTGAAGCTCGAGGTCATCGCCGACGAGGACACGCTGCTGCCCGACCCGGTCGAGCTGGTCGCGGCAGCGGAGCAGTTGGTAGCTGACGACTTCGTCGTTTTCGCCTACACCAACGACGATCCGGCGCTGGCCAAGCGGCTGGAGGATCTGGGCTGTGCAGCTGTCATGCCGGCGGGCTCGCCGATTGGTACTGGCCTGGGCATTCTTAACCCACACAACATCGAGCTGATTGTGGACCGCGCGAATGTGCCCATCATCCTGGATGCGGGCATCGGTACCGCGTCTGAGGCAGCGCAGGCGATGGAGCTTGGCTGCGATGCAGTGCTGTTGGCATCCGCAGTGACCCGTGCACATGATCCGGTGGGCATGGCCACGGCGATGCGCTTCGGCGTTGAGGCAGGACTGACTGCTCGCGAGTCCGGCCGCATTCCACGGCGTCGACTGGCCCAGGCGAGCTCGTCGTTTGAGGGCATCATCACTGAGCGCGTCAGCGGCGCACGCGAGCAGGATTCTCTGTAATGGCGGAGCAGGGTGTCAATCTTTCGGACCGCGACCTGCGCCGGTACGCGCGGCACCTAACACTGCCGGGCTTTGGTGCCGAGGGGCAGCGAACTTTGCGATCCTCCCGCGTCCTCGTTATCGGAGCTGGTGGCTTGGGATCGCCTGCGCTGTTATACCTGGCCGGGGCAGGGGTCGGGCATATCACAATCATTGACGATGACGTGGTCGACGAGTCCAATCTTCAGCGCCAGGTCATTCACCGTGAGTCCGATATTGGTCGCCCGAAGGCCGAATCTGCCGCGGATGCCGTGCGGCGCCTTGACTCCGAGGCATCGGTGACCGCAATCGTCGGCAGGTTAAGCGTCGACAATGCTGAGGAGCTCTTCGCCACTCACGATGTAGTGCTCGACGGCGCGGACAACTTCGCCACGCGCTACCTGTCCTCCGATGCCGCGGAGCTGACCGGAACGCCGCTGGTCTGGGCCACGATTCTGCAGTTCGCAGGGCAACTGTCCGTCTTCTGGCCTGGCCACGGCCCCATGCTTCGCGATCTTTACCCCGACATCCCCGATCCCGGCTCCGTGCCGTCGTGCGCCGCAGGCGGTGTCCTCGGCGCAATGGTCGGACAGATCGGCTCCATGATGGTCGTCGAAGCTATCAAGGTGCTCACTGGTGTCGGCAAGGTCGCCGTCGGCAAACTCGTGCTTATCGACGCCCTGGAGGCAACCACCCGCCCACTGTCCTTTGCAGCCGACCCGGAGCGCGAACCCGTTTCCGACTTGACCGAAATTGCGCAGGTGTGCGCAGCTTCGTGGACCGAGGATGAGGAGGCCCCGGCGCAGAGCATGCGCAGCATTGGCCCCAACACGGCGCACGAGCTTCTTGCCGAGGGTGTGCCTCTCATCGATGTACGCGAGCCTGAAGAACACGCGGAGGCTGCCATTGCCGGATCTGTGCTTGTGCCACTCGGCAACATTCGCAGCCGTGGGTGGGCTGCGATTCGCGAAGCGTGGGCTGAGCGGAACCTCCAGTCGAACTACCCACGAGTTCTGATTCACTGCCACTCGGGTGCCCGCTCGCAACAGGCAATTGAGCTGTTGGCCAGCGAGATTGAGGCTGATGGCGCCATACCGGAGCTCATCAATCTGGACGGGGGCATTGTGGCCTGGCAGGCTGCGGGGCAGGAGACCGTCGTAAAGCGTGGCGGAACGCACTAATTAGTGGCTACCGCCACGCGCTGTTGAACAGTGTGCCTACGCCTGCGGCTTCAGCGTTGTCGACCACAACTCGGTGCCACGAGTGGTGAGCAGACGGACGGTCATCTCGCGTGAGTCGCCGTCGATATCGACTTCGCCGAAGTGCTGGAAGTCCTGTGTGGGGTCGGCGTTGGCATTGTCTTTACCCGGTGCGTGGACGTACTCCACCTTCGGCCCGAAGGTCGAATCCATTTCGTTGGGGCCGAATGCGCCCGCGTGGAGAGGACCGGAGACGAATTCCCAGAAGGGTGCGAAGTCGGTGAACTGTGCGCGCTCTGGGCTGTAGTGGTGAGCCGCGGTGTAGTGCACATCGGCGGTGAGCCAGACGACATTTGAAACATCTTTAATGGCGCTGAGCAGGCGGGCGATTTCACGTTCACGTCCTGCAGGTGCACCGGCGGCACCATTGGATACGCTTTCTTGGTCACCATCGTCGCCGTCGGGGACGATGATTCCAAGCGGTAGGTCATTAGCAACAATCTTCCACGTCGCGCGGGAGTCCTTGAGGGAGTCGATTAACCAGTTGGTCTGCTTTTCGCCAAGGATTGGTTCTTCGGTTGTCGAGCGCGGATTATTGGAAGTGTTTTCTCCCTTGTAACTGCGCATATCCAGAATGAATATGTCTAGCAACGGGCCGTAGGAAACCTTGCGGTAGACGCGCCCATCTACAGCCATTTGTTGATCAATTGGCTGCCACTCATGGAAGGCCTGGTAGGCACGCTTGGCCAGGGTGTTGACATCGCGCTCGGTATAGCGATCGTCGTCTAGGACTTCGTTGGGGTACCAGTTGTTGACTGTTTCGTGGTCATCCCACTGGACTAGCTGCGGAACCTGCGCATTGAAGGCCAAGTAGTTCTTGTCCATGAGGTTGTAGGAGTACTGGCCACGATACTCTTCGAGGGTTTCAGCAACCTTGGATTTGGCCGGAGTGACATGGTTGCGCCACACAGTGCCGTCGGAAAGCGTGACGGATTCATCCAGCGGACCGTCGGCATAGCAGGTATCGCCTGAGTGAATGAATAGGTCTGGATTGCGCTCCATCATGGTGGAAAAGCCGGTGTATCCACCGATTTCGTCGTTAATTCCCCAACCCTGACCTGCGACATCGCCGGACCAGTGCAGGCGGATGTTGGATGCGCGGTTTGGGGCAGTACGGAAGGTGCCGATAACGGGATCAGAGCAGATTCCAGTATCTGCCTCTTCGAGCGTGACACGATAGAAGATTTCCTGCCCCGGTTCGAGACCGACGACACGTAGACGTCCGGTGCCGTCAGTGTCTGGAGTTAACAGAGAGTTACTGCGGAATACCTTGGCATTCTGGAAGCTCTCAGTTGCAGCAGTTTCAACCACCATATGGGCGGGGCGGTCTGAGCGAGCCCAAATCAATGCGCCGTCGCCGCGGATATCGCCACTTGCAACGCCGTGGGTGAGCTGTGGCCGAGAACGCAGTAACCCTGGGGAGGCCAGTGACGGCGAACCCGGTGTAGCTGAAGCCGCAGCTCTAGAGGCATGAGCGAGCGTGACTGAAGTGGCAAGTGCGGTGGATGCGCCTAAACGTAGAGCGCTGCGACGGGAAAGCTGCATGGAGTCGAACGATAGGTTTTCCACTTTGACGTTCAGTTAAACCAGCGTGAACTCGAAGGAAAAAGTCGCAATTACAGAACAAAGGCTTAGTTATTGAGAATGACTGGGCTTCCTTTTGTAACGTAGATAACCGACTTGGGAGGAATGTGTCTTCCGAGCTGTCTTTTCTGAGACAAACAATCTAGAAGTGAAAGGCGCTGACCCCGATAATGGGATCTACACAAACGCCACAAGTAAAAACGCAAGAAAAGAAGTCGGGCGGTTTTCTTAAGAACCTGCCGACCGACCCGTTGATCTTCACGACGGCGATGGGTTTCATTGTCCTCTTTGTGGCAGTGACCATAGCGCTGGGGGATACCGCTCGGGATGCCTACTCGGCCGCTTCCGATTGGGTTACGTCTAACATGGGCTGGCTGTTCATCGGTGGTGTCTCGGCAAGCTTTATCTTCCTCATCGGCTTGTTTGTGTCCCGCTACGGACGCATCCAGCTTGGCGATGATGACGAAGAGCCCGAATACACCATCGCCGAGTGGTTCGGCATGCTCTTCGCCGGTGGTACTGGCTCCATGCTGATGTTCTGGGGTGTGGCTGAACCGCTCAACCACGCTTACAACCCGCCGTTCGGTCAAGAGCCGATGAGCCGCGAAGCTCAGAACACTGCGATGGCATTTACCATCTACCACCTGGGTATTCACATGTGGGTCATCATGGCGCTGCCGGGGCTCGCGCTGGGGTACTTCATTTACAAGCGTCACCTGCCGCCGCGCGTCTCCTCCATCTTCGCGCCGCTGCTCGGTACCCGCATCTACTCATGGCCGGGCAAGCTTATCGACGCCGTCGCCATCATCGGTACCGTCGTCGGTATCGCGGTATCGGTGGGCATGGGTGCGCTGCAGATTAACTCCGGTGCTGCACGTGTAATCGGTACCCCGGAAAGCTCGATGGTGCAGCTCATTCTGATTGCCATCATTATTGTGATTGCCTCGATTTCCGTGGCCCGCGGTCTGGACAAAGGTATTAAGGTGTTGTCCAATGCGAACATTTGGGCCGCCATGGCATTGATGGTCTTCGTGCTGCTCATGGGCCCGACATTGACGCTGCTGCGCCAGACCGTCGATACGACAGGTGTCTACTTGGATGCGCTGCCTCGCATCATGTTCTGGACTGACTCCTACGACGTCAACCCGAATTGGAAACAGGGCGCCTGGACGGTCTTCTACTGGGCCTGGACAATCTGCTGGTCGCCATTTGTGGGCATGTTCGTCGCCCGTATTTCCCGCGGCCGTACTGTGCGTCAGTTCATTGCCGGTGTGATTGCACTGCCGACAATCGTGTCAATCATGTGGTTCTCTATCTTCGGCCGCGCTGGCTTCGAACTGGAAAATGAGCAGCCGGGCATTCTGACGGAACCAGTCGTCGAAGGAGGGGATCCCTCGCCGGCTCTATTTATCCTGCTGGAGCAGTACCCACTGGCAACCCTTGTCAGTGTGTTTGCGCTCTTTGTGATTATGATCTTCTTCGTCACCTCCATTGACTCCGCTTCGATGGTGATGGACATGATGTCTACCGGTGAGGAAAACAAGGCTCCGACCTTCTACCGCGTGCTGTGGGGCGTCATGATTGGTGCTGTGGCAGCTTCTCTGCTGCTGATTTCTGGTGAAACCGCACTGGAAGCGCTGCAGTCTGCCGTGATTGTTATCGGTGTACCGTTCTTCTTCCTCCACTTTGTGATGATGTACTCCTTGGTCAAAGGCATGAGTGATGACCACATGGCAGTGCGCAAGCCGGTTACCCGCCAGTGGGAGAAGACCGATACTCCAGAGAAGTTGGAGAAGCACGAAGCCGCACCCGCGCCGGGCTACGACGAAGAGGGCAATGAGCTGCCGCGCTTTGAGTACACCCACGATGAAGAGGGACGTCTGGTTATTCAGTCCGATGTGGTCGTTGAAGGCGAGTTTGAGTCTGGCGAAAAGTCGGAATCAGAGAGCCCAGAGGAGTCGGGGACGAAGTCTGAGTCGTAGTAGAGCACGGTCGCAGTAGTGCCCGGCACTTGTGGCCACGCTATTCACCTATCGTTGCGCTGTAGCGTGGCCATCAGTGAGTAGCTCATCGATAGGAGCGAAGGCAAAGGCCGTAGCCAAACAAAAACGCCGCCCGGCGGAAACCATAAGCAGTTTCCGTGGGCGGCGTCGCTGTGTTCGTCGTAAAGCAAGTGTGGCGTTAAGCCGTGATTAGCTTTACTCGTAGGTGCCTCGGAGGTCCTTGTAGTCCTCATCGTGCCAATCCACGTTGGCCTGGTCCTTGGTGGTGACACCGACATCAGGCTGATGCGGGACCTTCGCAATGATGTTGCGGCGGGCGCGGCCGGCGCGGAGCTGGCTTTCGATACGCTCGGCAAGGTTGGCCAGGCCGAAGTTGATGGCAATGAGAATGATCGCCACGACGACCAGCGATGGAATCATGGCGCCGTAGTACTCGCCAAGCTGGCGGCCAGAGCGGACAACCTCGACGTAGCCAATCATGTAACCCAGCGCGGAGTCCTTCAGCGCAATGACCATCTGCGAGATAATCGCCGGCAGCATGGCGGCGACTGCCTGCGGCAGCAAAATAGTGACCATCGTCTGGCGGTGGGAGAGACCCAGCGCAATCGCGGCCTCACGCTGGCCCTTCGGCAGCGACTCGATGCCGGAGCGCAGTGTCTCGCCAATGACGGAGCCGTTGTACATGGTCAGGCCAAACACAACGGCGGCAAAGCCGAGGTAGTTCGACGGAAACAGCTGCCAAAGCGCGAACACCGAGTAGGCAAACAGCATGAGCACCAGCACCGGAATGGCGCGGAAGAACTCGACAATCACCGAGCACAGCCAGCGCACCGGTGCGACCGGGCTCAGCCTGCCGACGCCCAGGAGAGCGCCAATAACCAGTGCCAACACAATAGAGACGACAGCCGCGACAATGGTGCTGACCAGACCGGGCAGAATGTATGTGGTCCAGGTTGTGGATTCGAGGAAGAACGACCATTTATTGGCCTCGAACTGGCCCTTGTCGGCCAGCTTCATTCCCACCCAGGCGAGAATCGCAACGGTGATTGCGGCCACGATCCAGGTGAGGGTTCGGTTGAAGCGCTGAGCCTTGGGGCCCGGCGCGTCGTAAAGAACTGTTGCGCGAGTAGCCATTAGCGCTTCACCGCCCATCGCTTGCCAGCCCAGCCGAAGAACAGGCCGGTCGGCAGAGTCAGAATAATAAAGCCGACAGCGATGATGCCGAAGATAATCAGGATATCGCTGGCGTAGTTTTCGGTCATGGTCTTCATCAGCAGCGACGCTTCAGCCACACCGATTACCGAGGCAATCGTGGTGTTCTTGGTCAGCGCGATCAGGGTGTTGCCGAGCGGCACGATAGCGCCACGGAACGCCTGCGGGAAGATGATGTAGCGGAAGCTCTGGCCGAAGCTAAGCCCCAGGGAGCGGGCGGCTTCGGCCTGACCGAACGGCACAGTATTAATACCGGCGCGCAGGGACTCCGCAACGAAGCACGAGGTGTAGGCAACAAACGCCAACACCGCGAGACGGAAGTTCTGCTTGACAATGAAGGAGTCATTCTCCGCAGCCAGCAGCAGCCCCAAGTTGTAGTAGAGACCCATCGAGGCCAGCAGCACAATCAACGTCAGCGGGGTATTGCGGACAATGCTGATGTACCAGGTCGACAGGGTACGTAGGATTCCCACGGGGCTCACGCGCATAGCGGTGAGAAGCGTGCCAAAAATCAGGGAACCAATTGCCGAAGCAATCGTCAGTTTGATGGTTACCCAGAAAGCCGGAAGCAGTTCCGGCCCCATTTCACTCCATAGTTCTGGATTCATTGTTTGCTCGCACCCCTTCCTACTTCTTCTCTACGAACGACAGATCGCCGATTGCCGGCTTGTCGTCGAGCTCGAACTTGTCGCCCAAATGCTTCTTCAGGATCTTCTGAAGCTCACCGGTGTCGTACAGCGACTCCAGCGCCTCATTGATGGCCTCACGGCTGGCATCATCACCCTTGGGCAGGCCGATGCCGTAGTACTCATTGGTCCAGTAGGAACCATCGGGGTTGCGCAGCTCGACCACGCGGAAGTCGTCGCCGAAGCGCTCCTTGTAGCGCTGGGCGAAGCCCGCGAGAATAGTTGCATCGGTAGTCAGGGCATCGACGACACCCTGCTTCACACCTTCCGCGCACGCGGCGTAGGTATCGAACTCCTGCAGCTGCACCTCCGGTAGAGCGTCCTTGACTTTCTGCGCTGGGGTGGAGCCGGATACAGAACACAGGCGAGTGCCCGGGGCGACGTCGTCAAGCCCCTGGATACCCTCGGAACCGCGCACCAACAGTGCCTGGTGCGTGACCAGGTACGGGCCGGCGAAGTCGACGGCAGCCAGGCGGCCAGCGTTGATGGAGTAGGTGGCGGCGATCATGTTGACCTCGCCGTTGTTAATCAGCGTCTCGCGCTGAGCGGACGGGGTCTCGCGCCACTCCATCTCGGGCACATCCCAACCGTTCTTGTTGGCGATGTACTCAATGACGTAGCGGGAAACATCGTTGTCGACGCCCGCGAACTCACGGTCCGGGGTGCGCTCGCCGAGACCCGGCTGGTCAAACTTCGTACCCAGTGTCACGTGCCCGGCTTCGATATCGGCCAGCAGGTTTCGGGGTCCGCTGCTACCGCAGGCCGCGAGGCTCATTGTCGTGGCAACAGCTACGACAGCCGCCGCAACTCGCTTGCCGACGACACCTCGGCGGCCCTGGTTGCGACTGCGTCCCCGGCCTCCTCGTAATAGTGAAAGCTTCATGGTGACCAGCCCCGCCTAGTGTCCGACGATCTTGGCCAAGAAGTCCTTGGCACGATCGCTCTGCGGGTTGGTGAAGAAGGTCTCCGGGTCGGTGTCTTCGACAATCGCACCGTCGGCCATGAACAGGATGCGGTCGGCCACGCGGCGGGCGAAGCTCATCTCGTGGGTGACGCAAACCATGGTCATGCCGCCCTTGGCCAGGTCGGTCATGACATCGAGGACCTCGTTGATCATTTCCGGGTCGAGCGCGGAGGTGGGCTCGTCGAAAAGCATGACCTTCGGGTCCATGGCCAGGGCGCGTGCGATGGCGACGCGCTGCTGCTGACCGCCGGAGAGCTGCGCCGGGTACTTGTCAGCCTGTTCCGCAATGCCGACACGGGCGAGCAGCTTGTCCGCACGCTCGCGGGCCTCGGCTTTGGAGATCTTGCGGACCTTCAGTGGGGCCAACGTGACATTGTCGCGAATGGTCATGTGGCTGAAGAGGTTGAACTGCTGGAAGACCATGCCGACCTCAGCGCGCAGGCGGGTGAGTTCCTTACCTTCTTCGGGAAGGAGCTTGCCGTTGATGCGAATTTCGCCGCTGTCGATGGTTTCCAGGCGGTTGATGGTTCGGCACAGTGTGGATTTACCAGAGCCGGAGGGGCCGAGGATAACTACGACCTGGCCAGCTGGGATTTCCAGGTTGATGTCGCGCAAAGCGTGGTAATCGCCGTAGTGCTTGTTCACCTCGGCAATCGAAATCATGCTCTGTGGTGTGGATGATTCAGTCATGGGGAAAGTATAGGTGACTCACGACACATAACTGCTATCGGTGTTCCTTGTCCGATATTCACCTGTAAAAAGTGACTGCACACCAATTAGTTCTAAAGATCCACGCGATGGCGCCTCGCAACAGGCTTGCGGCCATGCACGAACCAGTAGAAGACGGCCGCGAGAACCACCACGACCGCCAGGCCTGCGTACATCTTGTCGAAGCCCATAGTGGCGGCTACCGAACCAAGCACGATTGGGCCGAGGCCGATGCCCGCGTCGACAAGCAAGAGCAGCGTCGAGATGCCCGTGCCCAACTTGTGCGCCGGCGCCAGGTGCACAGAGATGGTCTGGCAGGCCGGCATCAGCGTGCCGTAGCCCAGGCCGCAGAGCGCACCGGCGGCGATAACGTGCCAGTCAGCGCTAGCGAAAGCCAGAACAAGCAGTGAGATGGTGAAGCACACCAGGCCGATGGCGATGACGGGGTTGTCGCCGCGGCGATCTTGTAGGCGTCCCAGTGAGAAACGCGCCGCCATCATCGCCACCGCATAGGCGATGAAGAAGAAGCTGGCGCCCCTAGTCAGGCCGCTCAGCTGCGAGTATCGGTTCAGGAATGTAATCACGCCCGCATACGCCAGGCCGACGAGCAGCATGAACAGGCCGATTGGCACCACTCTCGGCGTCATGATGTCATCGAAGGAAAACGTGCGCTTCGTCTCGCTTGCCGACGAGTCTTCGGTGGCCTCGTCCTTGGTTGCCACAGTGGCAGGCTCGTTGGGTTGTGGCAGAAAGAGTGCCAGCACCAGTCCGACAATGGACAGGCCGAGGGCTGTGGCAAAGAGGACGCTGTAGCCGACCGAACCAATAAGGGCAAGGCCGAGAGCTGGGCCAATCGCTGTGGCCAGGGTGGTGCCGAGCGAGATATAGCCAGTACCCTCTGCGCGGCGCGAAGCCGGAATAGCGGTCTGGGCGGCGGCCATCACGGCGGTGGAAGCGAATGCGTAGGTCAGGCCGTGGATGATGCGGATTGCAATCAGGATCGGCAGGGATGCGGCCCACAGGTAGGCGGCACAGGCTGCCACGATGACAGCGAGCGAGCCAAGCATGATTCTGCGACCACCGAAGGTGTCCACCAAGTAGCCGGAAAAGAGACGAGCGATGGTGGCGCCGACCACGAAAGAACTGGCGGCGAAGCCACCGGCGGCATCGGAGGCGGAGAAGCGCTGGACGGCGTAGAGCGCCATGACCGTGATTGAAAGGTAGAACACCAGGTACATGCTGAAGTTAATCAGCCAGCTGATGATGAACGCGGGGGAGAAGAGCTTGTCCTGCCCGTGCTGCTCGTCCTGCTCGTTCTGTTTGTGCCTGTTCTGTGTGGTCGTATGCGTTGTCATGCTGAAGATACGGTCTCTTTTCTCGTTTGAAAACGATCGTGGAATTAGTGCTTTGGCGAAACTGCTTTCCGGCATTTGTATCATGCAAAAATGCAGTTAGGGCTCGAATTATAACAATTGGTTTGTATGATGCAAATGTGCTTTTTCGGCCTTAACCGCATCCGTGGCGCGCTAGAATAGGGGCTGTTCAGCAAACAGATACATCCCGCAGGCCCATTAAAGGGCCGACATAAAGGCGACAAGAGGATTGACTGCCACCGTGCGAAACGACGACCTGGCCGCGCTCGTTTACGAGAACATGCTGCTATCCCGGGTGAGCTCCAGCGGCTACCGACCACATCGTAAGGACATCCTGTTGGATCGCTCCGCCGCAGCACTGCTGGCTAGGCTGGAAGCACAGCCGGATATGACAGTCGCCGAGCTCTCCGATGCACTAGGGCTGGACATTTCTACAGTGCATCGCCAGCTGGCCGCCGCCATGCGGCAGGGGTATATCGCGAAGAGGTCCGCGCCGTCGTCAAGCGCGAAGGTGCATAGCGCGACCGACAAGGGGCTAGAGCTGCTGCACCGGGAGATTGAGGCGCGTAAGAATACCGTCGATGACATTACGCATGGCTGGGAAGACTCGGAGCTCGCGGAGTTCGTGCGATTGATGCGCAAATTCAACGAGGGCGTGGAAGAAATGCGTGGTCATCCATGGCCTAGATAACCGCGGATGCAGTGGTCATGGAATACTTGAGGGCGTGGCTGAGAAAAAGAAGATCGCAAACGTCCTTGCTAACCGATACGCCTCTGCGACTCTGGCTGAGTTGTGGAGCCCTGAGTACAAGATCATCCTCGAGCGCAAGCTCTGGATTGCCGTTCTGAAGGCTCAGGTCGCTCGCGGAATTGAGGTGCCGGAGGGCACTATCGAGGCGTATGAGAAGGTCATCGACCAGGTTGACCTCGACTCCATTGCCGCCCGTGAGCGTATTACTCGCCACGATGTGAAGGCTCGCATTGAAGAGTTCTGCGACCTGGCTGGCACCGAGCACATTCACAAGGGTATGACCTCGCGTGACCTGACCGAAAACGTTGAGCAGCTGCAGGTTCTGCAGTCGCTGAAGGTCGTGCGCGACAAGGCCGTTGCCGTTGCCGCCCGCACTGCGGAAAAGGCCTCCGAGTACCAGTCGCTGGTGATGGCAGGTCGCTCCCACAACGTCGCCGCACAGGCAACAACCCTGGGTAAGCGCTTCGCCTCTGCTGCGGACGAGATGCTGCTGGGCATCGAGCGCGTAGAAGACCTGATTTCCCGCTACCCACTGCGTGGCATCAAGGGCCCGATGGGTACCGCCCAGGACATGCTGGATCTGCTTGACGGTGATGAGTCCGCACTGGCCTCCCTCGAAAACGAAATCGCTGAAGGCCTCGGCTTCGACCGCGTCTTTGACTCCGTTGGTCAGGTCTACCCGCGCACCCTCGACTTCGACGCTCTGTCCGCACTGGTCGAGCTGGGCGCAGGCCCGGCGTCGCTGGCCACCACCATCCGCCTGATGGCCGGTAATGAGACCGTCACCGAGGGCTTCAAGGAAGGCCAGGTCGGCTCTTCCGCCATGCCGCACAAGATGAACGCCCGCTCCTGTGAGCGCGTCCACGGTTTCCAGGTCATCCTGCGTGGTTACATGACCATGCTCTCCGAATACGCCGGTACTCAGTGGAACGAAGGCGACGTTTCCTGCTCCGTGGTTCGCCGCGTTGCACTGCCGGATGCTTTCTTCGCCATGGACGGCATGTTCGAAACCTTCCTCACCGTCCTGTCCGAGTTCGGTGCATTCCCGGCCATGATCGACCGTGAGCTGGAGCGCTACCTGCCGTTCCTGGCTTCCACCAAGATCCTCATGGCAGCCGTTCGCGCTGGTATGGGCCGCGAGGAAGCCCACGAGATCATCAAGGAGCACGCCGTCGCCACCGCACTGGATATGCGCGAAAAGGGTGCTGAGCAGAATCTCACTGAACGTCTCGCTGCAGATGAGCGTTTCCCGCTGGATGCCGCAGGGCTTGCCGACGCTCTGGCGAACCGCCATGCGTTCATCGGTGCCGCGGAATCCCAGGTTGACCGCGTAGTTGCACGTGTGCAGGCTGTCGTGGACAAGTACCCAGAGGCCGCGGCCTACAAGCCGGGCGAGATTCTGTAGCTTCGCGAGCGTCACGCGCGAAACACGTAAACGAAAAAACGTAAAGACGTAAGGTCCCTTGAAAAACTCTGTCACGTTGGTGGCAGAGTTTTTCTTTGTTTGTTGACGAAAGCACCAGTGAGCAGCCAAGTTCCTCGGTACGATGAGCGATAAGCATCGAAACCTCTACTCGAAAGGTGCCCGACGTGACATCGGCTGTTAGGACTTCGCTTTCTCGCCCAGGTGCCACATTGAATGTGCTGCGCTGGGTTCCAGAAAATGACAAGGGCGCGCCCATTACTCCTAAGGGAGTGGTGCAGATTGTCCACGGCATGGTCGAGTACGCCAACCGCTACGCCAAGTTCGCCGAGTACCTCGTATCCCAGGGTTATGCCGTCGTCGCGCACGACCATCGCGGCCACGGTATGACCAAGACGGATGCTGGCATCCCGGGCTTCTTCGCTGACTACGGTGGCTGGAACCTGATTCTCGAAGACCTCCACGCGGTGCGCCAGTACGTTGATGCAGAATTCCCAGGTAGCAAGCACTATATTCTCGGCCACTCCATGGGGTCGCTTCTGACTCGTAACTACATCGCCAAGTACGGCGAGGGGCTCACCGGTGTCATTATCATGGGCACTGTGTCGTGGCCAGGGGCTAAGGGCGACGCGGGAATGAAGGTGGCAAACCTGCTGGCTAAGATTCGTCCTACCGCGCCGGGCAAGCTGCTCAACACTCTCACCTTTGCTGATTACAACAAGGACTTTGAGCGCCGCACTAAGTTTGATTGGCTCACCCGCGACCACAAGATTGTCGATGCTTATATTGCGGACGACAAGTGTGGTTTCGTTCCCACCAATGCCTTTTTCCGCGACCTTCTCGTCGGCACGCACTACGCGAACTCGCCTGAAGCCTATGAGAAAGCGCCTGATGAGCTGCCGCTTTTCGTGGTTTCCGGTGCCGTTGATCCGGCGGGTGGCGCTGCCTGTGTGACTGAGGTCGTGGGCAAATACCTGAACGCGGGCAAGAAGGACGTGCGCTTTAAGGTCTATCCGGATGGTCGCCATGAGATTCTCAACGAGTTGAATAAGGAAGAGGTCTACTCCGACATTGTGGCGTGGTTGGAGTCCCGCTAGGGGGAGCTGGTTAATAGACAAAAAGTATGCCCGTTCGGCGGGTCGACCGGTGGGCATCTTTTGCTACTTATCCCAATGCGAGTTACTGACTGCGTTTATGTCAGCGGCGGCAGGGCGATGCAAGTTACTGACTGCGTTTATGACAAAAATGGCCTGAAAAATTGCCTGAAAGTGTCATAAACTCATACAGTTTCACATTTGCAGCCCGTAATCATATTTGGCGCCCGTAATTTTTGGGGTCTGCCCAGTCATTATCTTGAGAATCAGACATACTTTTGTCATGTAACGTTCTTTTTACGCTTGAAGATTTACGCTTGAAGAAAAGGAACCGACCACATGATCAGAAGAAGACAACTCTCAGCGGTCGTGCTCACCATCTCCATGCTGCTGGTGCTCGTAGGCTCTTTTGCGGGAATCACAACAGGGCGTGCACAGGCGCAAGAGGCCGCGAGTACTATCTCGCCAACCATGGTGATCCTGGATGCTTCAGGGTCAATGCTTGCCGACGACGCGGGTGGCCAAACCCGAATGGAGGCAGCGAAGGACGCGACGAGTAAGTTCGCGGGATCTGTGTCAGAGGACTCCGAAATTGGGTTCATGGTCTACGGCACGGAAGTCGGCAATTCGCCGGAGGAGCGGGAAGCTGGCTGTCAGGACATCACCACGCTGCTGCCCGTGCAGGCTGGCAACTCGGCGAAGATTCCTGCTGAAGTAGGAAAGATCCAAGCCTCCGGCCACACTCCGATGGGGCCTGCGCTGCGTCAGGCGGCCGATGAGTTGCCGAAAGAAGGGCAACGTTCGATTGTGTTGGTCTCCGATGGTGAGGACACCTGTGCTCCGCCACCGGTGTGCGAGGTAGCAAAAGAACTCAAGCAGCAGGGCGTTGATCTGGTCATCAACACAGTTGGTTTCCTCGTTGATGCGGGCGCACGTGCTGAACTGGAGTGCATTGCTGAGGCCACAGGCGGCGAGTACCTAGATGCCCAGGACTCCGATTCGCTGGCTGAGTCCATGAAGACGCTGGCGACCCGCACCGCACGCACCGCGCAGTCCAGCGCGCAAGAGATACAGGGCGGCGACGCTCCTACGAGCGCTACCCAGGTTCCTGCCGACGTGGAAACGTTCTCGACCAAGCTGCGGGAAAAGACTCCTGAGTCCGAGCGCAGCATCAGTAATCAGGAAGGCGACGGTGCTGAGTACTTCTCCGTCCCGGTCGCTGAGGGAGAGCGGCTTGCAATTAGTGCGGCCACGGTGCCGGGAGCGTCGTCAGGCGCGACTTTGATGGACCTAGATGTCCGCAACTTCGCGCTCACTATGCATTTGGACGACAGCAGTTGCTTCCTTGCCAATGATTTCGGCAATGGCATCATCGACTCCAATGGCCCCTTTTTCGCATCGATAACAACCAAGCAGCCCGGAGGAGCGGAGGGGGACTGTAAGTCGGGCAATATGGTGTTCTCCGTGGCCCGAAAAGGAGGCCCCTTCGAAGGTCAGGACATTCCTGCAGAAGTAACCATCAAGCGTTTCGCCAACGAAAACCTGACTGATGTGCCGGAGGCGTTCCCGTCCGACAAGGAGAGCTTGAACCCTCCGCCCGCGACACCGGAAGCAGATCAGGCTAAGAAGGTCACCCCAGGTTCGTGGTTCGATGACGCCACGGAACTTACTGCCGACAACATCAGCAGCGTCACGGCCGACATTGTTCCTGGTGAGACGCACGTGTACAAGATCAAGTCCGAGTATGGGCAGCAGCTCCGCGGCGCCGTCAAACTCATTGACGCCCCAGAAGCGGACAAGCTTGCACAGATCTCCGGCCTGGATATCAAGACGCTGAATTCGGCACGCCAGCTCGCCGGTAGCGAGGAAAACCGTCCGGTAAATGAACACCAGATCGGCGAAGAGACAACATTTGGTAACTCGGCCCGGATTAACTACCGCAATCGAATCGGCGAAGATAGTGAAAAGTCGGGTGATTACGAGGCTGAAAGAGCGTGGCTGGATGGTGACCAGTACATCGTTGTCTTCTTCAACAACAGTTGGGGCGCCGGTAAATCCCACGATGTCGCGGATGTTCAAAACGTCCCGGTGACTTACCAGCTGACCACGGAGTTGGTCGGCGAGAAGATCCCGGGCCCAGCTTTTGAACAGGTCGCGCACAAGTCGCCAAGTAGCGAAACCCCGACCAGCAGCCAGCAGGATCCGAAGGCCCCCGAAGAAAATGAGGATGACGGCTCTTCCAACATGATGTGGTTCTCTATTGGTGCAGTTCTGTTAGCCGTCGTCGTCGGCGCGACAATCGCGTTGACCCGTAAGTAACGCTAGAGCGTCCAGTACACGCCGAATCGGTCAGGCTTGACGACGGCTTCCGTGCCCTCGGCAACCTCAGCGCCTGTTAGGCCAAGCGCTTGGCAGGCGCTTTCGACCTCCTCGGCAGAATCGCTGGAGAGGCGCATCGCCACACCGTCGCCGAAGGTGAAATTGTGCATGCCCGGCGAGTCGAGCGTCATGAAATTCCCTGACCCGAAAAGCCGGTTGTATACCTCGGTGGCGGCGGCAGCCTGTGGTTCGTCGCCTGTCCACATGAAGTAGGGAATAACGGCGGGATTCGCTGTCTTTGCGGCAGCATCCGTGCTTGCAGCCCCGCTGGTTAAGGAATCAATCATCAGTTGCCAGTTGACCCCATTGCCGTCGACCAACCAGCCAAAGAGCGGCGAGAAATCGTAGCTGGTCAGGGGCATGAGCGTAGCACCACCGTTGATGGTTTCATCACCCGCCATCAGATGCTCCCACAGTCTGCGTAGCTGGTTTTCCTGACCAGGGGCAAATCGCACCATAAAAGACACAGCGGGGGTTAATCGGCGGTTCCCGTTCTCAATGAGTTCGAAGTCCATCCCGCCGATGGTGAGCGTGGTGGAGTTGGGCTTGATGTTGGAGTGAAAACCTTCGGCGTAAAACCGCGCAGCGGCGCGGGGGTCGTCGTTAAGCGCGATCACGGCCGAGATAGAAACAGTCATGAAAATGAGCCTAACGACGAGCGCCTAGCCGTGCAGAGAACGCAGCGTTTGATCCTAGTCAGTGAAGAATCTTCATACGGCGATATCCCCAGTAACGCTGCGCTGATTAGGGGATTTCAGTTAGTGGCGTGGGCTCTGCTCTCGAACTAGGTCTGCAAATCTGTTGATGTAGTCGCGAACAAAGTCCTCAGTGCTTGACGACGTGAATTCTCCTTGTTCGTCAATGAGTGTTGGCGATTGTCCCAGGAAGACCTCTGGCTGACCGAGCATCGGCATGTCGAAGTACGACAGCGCGAGTCGCAAGTTCTTCTGAGAGCTATAACCTCCCATACGGCCGACGGAGTGGCTGATAATTCCCGCGGGCAGGTTCTTCCATGCCACATCACCGTTGGGCTTAGATCCGATGTCAACGGCATTCTTCAGAGCTGCAGGAATTGTGCGGTTGTTTTCTGGGGTGACAAATAGGATGCCATCGCTGGCTTTAATGGTTTCCCGGAAACTGGTGTATTCCGCGGGAGTCGCAATATCGGACACTGCGGGGTCGTCGTAGTCGAAGTTGTAGAGAGGGAGGTCACGAATCTCGACGATGTCGACTTTGAAGTCATCGGGGAAGTACGTGGCTGCCTTGAGTGCAATCTTTCGTGCATAGGAGGCTCGACGCAAGCTTCCTACCAGGATAGAAATCTGTGCAGTCATGCGAATGTTCCTTTCTTAGGATGTATGGGGAAAGACGTGGATTTAGAAATCCCAGTCTTCATCTGCGGTGTCTTCGGCTTTTCCGATGACATATGCGGAGCCGGAACCGGAGAAAAAGTCGTGGTTTTCATCTGACCCCGGGGTGAGGGCGGCGAGAATTTCGGGCTTGAAGGCGGTCTCTTCATGGTTAAACCGCTGCGGGTATCCCAAGTTCATGAGCGCTTTGTTGGCGTTGTATCGAATGAAGTTGGCAACGTCGTCGTAGAGCCCGAGTGGTTGGTATAGGGCTTCGGAGTACCTCAGTTCGAGCTGGTATAGATCATCGAGAAGTTCGAAGACGAAAGCCTTCATCTGCGTTTGCGTGGCGGTGTCGTAGGTTTCTACGCCTCGCTGGAATTTGTAGCCGGAGTAATAGCCGTGAACAGCTTTGTCACGCAGAATCAGGCGCACCATATCGGCGGTATTGGTCAGGATGCCACGTGATGCGAAGTGCAGCGGGAGGTAGAAGCCGGCGTAGAGCGAGAAGGACGAAAGAAGCGTTGCTGCCGCCTTTCGCTTGAGTGGAACGTCGCCGTAATAGTGTTTGAGCACAGCTTTTGACCGAGCCTGCAGGATGTCATTGGCGACTGCCCATTGGTAGGCAGCGTCGATGTCAGGGGTATTGGATAGCGTAGAAAATACTGAAGAATAAGACTTTGCATGCACTGCTTGCATGAAAGCGATATTCGTGTAGACGGCCTCTTCATGTTCGGTGCGGGCATCTTGAATTTGGGAAATCTCCCCGACAGACGCCTGGACTGTGTCGAGCATGGTCAGTCCGGTGAAGACCTTCATGGTCAGCTCGCGTTCTAGATCGGTGAGACGTCGCCAGTCTGCAAGGTCATTGGACAGCGGAACTTTTTCGGGCAGCCAAAAATTTGCTGTTAGGCGATTCCACACTTCGAGATCTTTGTCATCTTGCACTCGGTTCCAGTTGATTGGCCGAAGGCGGGCAGCTGGGTCCTTTCGAAAAGACGGTGGCGTAGTTGAATAGCTGTAGATGTTCAAGAAGTAGCGCTCCTCCAGAATTTTTCCAGGCCCTCTTTGACGTTTTCCACATCGTGGTCTGTCCCCAGTAGCTCATAGTGGTATAGCTCCGGAACCTGGCATTTTGCAGAAATGATGGCTCCGGCTATGCAAAAGTCGGTGCCGAAATTTGTGTTGCCCGAGGTGATGACACCGCGGATGAAACTCCTGTTGGTTTCGTCGTTGAGAAAAGCGATGACTTGCTTAGGTACCGCGCGGCGCCGACATCCGCCACCATAAGTCGGTGTGATCAGGACAAATGGGCTGCAAACGCGAATCATTCCGTCTTTTCGCGGATGTAACGGGATGCGTGCTGCTGGTTGAGCCAGCTTTTGGACGAACCGGTGAGTGTTTTCAGAAGCACTGGAGAAGTACACGATTCGGGGTGACTCCTCCGGTGGGAGTTCCGTGAAAGTCAGCGGCGTCTTCGATGATGAAGACACTCGATTACCTCCTATGTTCAATGGATTGAACATAGAATAGAGGAGTGAATGGGGTGTCAACAAGGCGTTGCCTACATGCGGTTGAAAAGTGCTTAGTCACGCAATTGCGAAGTAAAGCCGCGACTCTGCATTAACGGCGGAAAAACCCAGCAGCTGATTTTCAAGTCGGGAAAGTGGCGGGGTTGCCGGCCGGGGGGGGGGAGGAGGCGGTGTCTCTCGGAGGGGCTCCAGTCGTGCCCTGGGCAAAAGCACAACTGGGAAAACAAAAACGCCGCGCCTTGGAAAGACCCAGTCGATGAGGAGACTGGTTTTCCAAAACGCGGCGTTTTCTACAGCGCTTTCGCGTCAACTACTTCAGCGGGCGAACACTTCCGGTGAAGTGCGGACGCTTCTTCTTGCGATCCCACGCGACGATGTTGACTGCACGGCCGATGTTGGAGCTGCTATCAGTCAGGTTGTGAGCAGCACCTGCACCGTCACCGGTGTGGGTGAGTGCGACGTTGATGGTGGTCGGCAGAACGACCGGCGCACCGAAGGAAATCTGGAACTCGTACGACTGACCCGGCAGAACCTGTGCCTCAGCCAGTGCGCGGGAGGCGGTGTACATGCCGTGTGCAATCGCTGCTGGCATGCCCAGAGCCTTCGCGGAGACAGAGGTGATGTGAATCGGGTTCCAGTCACCGGAAACCTTGGCCCACTTGCGGCCGGTGTTGCCAGCCAGCTTCCACTGGGCAGTGGGGAAGGGGACCTTGAACTGCTCGCGCTTGATGGTCTCGGCGCCGGACTTGATGGCCTCACGCTGTGCCTGGACCTCTTCGAAGCCCTCCGCCTCCTTTAGGCGAACGCCCTTGGCCAGGTACACCGACTGCTCCTCGACCAAGGTGGCGCCGGATGTGGACGATGTAACAGTCGACTCCAGAACAACCTCAGTGCCCGAGCGGTGAGCGCGGAATGCGGCAACCTTCACCGCGATATCAACCTTGCCACCGAGTGTGACAGGCGAGATTTCGCGGTAGGTGTTCTCGGTGTGGACCAGGCCCATCATCGGCAGCGGGAAATCGTCCGCAGCCATTAGCTCCATCTGAATGGGCATGATTAGGGCGTGGATGTGGCCGAAGAACGCTTGCTCAGACTTCGGGGCGCCAACGACGTCGCGGAAGTCCTGGTCGCGGTCGGCATCGACAGTGACACCCTTGACCGCTAGTTCATCGACCTTGATTTCGGTGGAGTTCGGGCGCTTCTTTGTCGAACCAGCGGCTGCCTTGGCGTAGAGCGGAACCAGATTGGGAATGGCGTCCAGGGTCTTAGCCATAAGTTTTCCTCTTTCCTCCTTATCGGGAGCCTATGCGGAAGCCGTGGCTTCGCTTAGGCGCCGACGATGTTCTGACCACAGACGCGCAGGACGTGGCCATTGACACCGAGCGCGCGGTCGGAGACCAGGAAGGCGATTGCCTGGGCGACATCGCCCGGCTGGCCACCCTGCTGCAGCGAGTTCACGCGTCGAGCAACCTGGCGATTGACGAACGGAATGGCAGCGGTCATGTCGGTCTCGATGAAGCCCGGAGCAACAGCGTTGATGTTGCCGCCGCGCTTAGCGAACTCCTCAGCGTAAGCCTCGACCATTGCGATAACACCGGCCTTGGAGGTGGCGTAGTTGGTCTGACCGCGGTTACCTGCGATACCGGAGGTGGAAGCCATGGTGGCAATACGCGGAGCCTTCTCGAAGGCCTTGTGGTTCAGCAGCTGCTCGTTCATCTTCAGCTGAGCCTCGATGTTGACGGCGATGACCGAGCCCCACTTGGCGTCGTCCATGTTGGCGAACATCTTGTCGCGGGTGATACCTGCGTTGTGGATGACGATGTCCAGGCGGCCGTAGCGGGCCACAGCAGCATCGGCAATGGCGTTGCCGGCGTCGTCGGCAGTGATGTCCTGCTGCAGAGCCAGGCCACCGAGCTCGTTGGCAACCTTGGACAGCGCCTCGCCAGCCTGCGGAACGTCGATGACGATGACCTCTGCGCCGTCAGCCTTGAGCTGACGAGCGATAGCGGCGCCGATACCACGGGCGGAACCGGTGACAGCGGCAACCTTGCCAGCCAGCGGCTTATCCCAGTCGGCCGGAATCTCACCAGCGTCGGAGGTGACGCGGAGGAACTGGCCGTCGATGAAGGCCGAGCGGCCGGAGAGGAAGAAGTGCAGGGAGGAAATCACGGACGGGGCGGTGACCGAGACACCCGGAGCAACGAGGATGCCGTTAGCGGTGGAGCCGCCACGAACCTCGTGGCCGAGGGAGCGAATCAGGCCCTCGATACCACCGGCGACAGCGTTCTCAGCAATCTCGGCCGGAGTTGCGTTGTGGTGAGCATCCTTGGCGCGGGAGACGGTGACGATGCGGCCACCCTTGTCCAGCTTGCGCATGTGCTTTGCAGCAGCGAGCACTGGGCCCTGCAGCTCTGACGGGCGCTTAGCCTCGGTGGCGACGAGGACAATGGCACCAATCTTGTCGTCAGCGGCGTTGCCACGACGAACTTGCAGGCCCCACTCTGTCAGCTGAGCTGCAACTGCGTCTGCATCTGCACCCTCGCCGGTGACGAGCACCTTGTCGTTGTTCAGCAGCGGACCGCCCGGCTTGTGGCGGCGCAGGAACGGTGGCTGTGGCAGGCCAGCGGCTTTAGCCAGTCCAGTGAGCGGACCACCGTTGACGAGTTCCTGGTACTTATCGGTCATGGAAAATTCTCCTTGAAAGTAAAAGTGTCTTTATCGGTGGTGCGCTTTTAGACGCGAGCCTCGAGAACTGCGACAACACCCTGGCCGCCCGCGGCACAGACGGAGATCAGGCCGCGAGTGGTCTTGCCGGTCTCGTCTGCCTTCTGGCGCAGCATCTTGGCGAGGGCTGCCACAATGCGGCCGCCGGTAGCGGCGAATGGGTGGCCGGCTGCCAGGGAAGAGCCCTTGACGTTGAGCTTCTCGCGCGGGATGGAGCCCAGCGGGCCTTCCAGCCCAAGCTTGGTGCGGCAGAACTCCTCGTCCTCCCATGCCTTCATGGTGGACAGGACGGTGCCGGCGAAAGCCTCGTGGATCTCGAAGAAGTCGAAGTCGTCGAAGGTCCAGCCGTTGCGGGCCAGCAGGCGCGGGGTGGCGTAAGCCGGAGCCATCAGCAGACCCTCGTCGCCGTGGACAAAGTCAACTGCGGCTGCCTCGGAATCGACGACGTCGGCAAGCACCGGCAGACCGCGCTCAGCGGCCCACTCCGGGGTGGAGACGAGGACGGCAGAGGCGCCGTCGGTAAGCGGAGTGGAGTTACCGGCGGTCATGGTCGGCTCTGCTTCCAGGCCGCGGCCGAAGACCGGCTTGAGCTTGGCCAGCTTCTCCGGGGTGGAGTCCGGGCGCATGTTGGTGTCACGGGAAACGCCCTTGTACGGGGTGACGAGGTCAGTGAAGAAGCCCTCGTCGTAAGCGTTTGCCATGTTTTGGTGGGAAGCGGCGGCGAGCTCATCCTGCTCAGCTCGGGTAACGCCCCACTTGGCGGTGGTGATGGCCTGGTGCTCACCCATGGACAGGCCAGTGCGCGGCTCGCCGGTCGACGGAGTGTCCGGAGCCAGGTCGGACGGACGAGCCTTCAGGAAGACCTTTGCCATGTCCAGAGTGGACTTCTGGCGGCTGGCCTCCAGCAGGATCTTGCGCAGACGGTCGTTGACAGCAATAGGAGCGTCGGAGGTGGTGTCCACACCGCCGGCGATAGCGGAGTCAATCTGACCCAGCTTAATCATGTTGGAGACAGAGTTGAGGGCCTCCATGCCGGTGGCACATGCCATCTGAATGTCGAAAGCCGGGGTGTCCGGCGCCAGTGCGGAGCCGAGGACACACTCACGGGTGAGGTTAAAGTCACGGGAGTGCTTCAGCACAGCGCCGGCGGAGACTGCACCGAGGCGTTCGCCGCCGATACCGAAGCGGGCGACGAGACCGTCGATTGCAGCGGTCAGCATGTCCTGGTTCGACTCGTTAGCGTATTCCTTATTAGAACGAGCGAACGGAATGCGGTTACCGCCGACGACGACTGCGCGGCGCAGAGAGTTATTGTTGGCCTGAGCTGCCATGTGATTGTTCCCTTCAAAATCCTTGAAGTGTGACGTGAATTACTAAATTTAGACAATACTGGTATCGGTGTTTTCTGTCACGTTTTTAGAAATATTTTTGCCCAGTCATCTACCGAGTGGGGGAGGGTAGGGGTAAACGCTGTCATTTATCTGTGAAAAGTTCGGCAGACAGCACTCCGAAATCGCAAAATTTTTCCCGCTTGACGACGGTAATTGCGTCAATCCCCACTAGTTGGGGTGGCGGCCGGAGGTATCAATAGAGTGCAAAGGCGTATAGGGGTTTAGACTTTATCGCCATGCGACCTGAACTTTCCTCGTATAACCATCTTTCCGCGGGCAAGGTCCGGGAAATCTACGAGATTGACCCTGAGACTCTACTGCTTGTGGTCAGTGACCGTATTTCTGCCTTCGACCACATTCTGGAGACCCCGATTCCTGACAAGGGTCGGGTGCTCACCGCGATGAGCGTGTTCTTCTTCGACGAGATCGACTTCCCGAACCATATGGCCGGTCCGGCCGACGATGAGCGCATTCCGGAGGAGTGCCTCGGCCGAGCGTTGGTGTGCAAGAAGCTGGACATGCTGCCATTCGAGTGTGTCGCACGTGGCTACCTAACCGGCTCGGGTCTCGTCGAGTACAAGGAAAACGGCACTGTCTGTGGCATTGAGCTGCCTGAAGGGCTCGTCGAGGGCTCCAAGCTGCCAGAGCCAATCTTCACCCCGGCCACCAAGGCGGAGCTGGGCGAGCACGACGAAAATGTCTCCTTCGACGCCGTTGTGGAGTCCCTGGGCCAGAAGCGTGCCGAAGAATTGCGCGATGCCACCCTGCGTATCTACACCCAGGCGGCTGAACTTGCTGCAGAGCGCGGCATCATCCTGGCTGACACCAAGTTCGAGTTCGGCCTCGATGCCGACGGCAACCTGGTGCTGGCCGACGAGGTTCTCACCCCGGACTCCTCCCGCTACTGGCCAGCCGACTCCTACCAGGAGGGTTCGGTTAACCCGAGCTTCGACAAGCAGTACGTCCGAAACTGGCTGACCTGCTCCAAGTCCGGCTGGAAGAAGGACGAGGGCACTCCGCCGCCGGCGCTGCCGGGTAGTGTTGTGGAAGCAACTCGCGAGCGGTACGTCGAGGCCTACGAACGACTGTCGGGCCGCCGCTTCTCGGACTGGATTGGAGAACCTGCGTGAGCGAAGTGACCTTGGACTCGGCATCCGTCGGCAAGCCTGCAAAAAAAGATTTGCCCGCACCCCGTGCACAACGGAAGCCGGTGACTCGGTCCTTCCACGGAAGGGACTTCACCGATAACTTCGAGTGGCTCCGCGATAAGGAAAACCCCGAGGTTATCAAATACCTAGAGGCTGAAAATGCCTATACGGAGGCTTTTACCTCCAATCTTGATGGCACCGCGGACGCGATTTTTAAGGAGATCAAGTCGCGCGTGCAGGAGACCGACATGTCGGTCCCAACTCGCCTTAATGGCTGGTGGTACTACTCACGCACGCAGGAGGGCAAGTCCTACGGGATGAGCTGTCGCGTGCGTGTGGAGGCCGGTGACGGTCTTGCCGCGTGGACTCCGCCGACCATTGCGGACGACTCCCCGGCACCAGGAGAACAGGTCATCCTGGATGCCAACGAGCTGGCCGAAGGCCACGACTTCTTCGCCCTCGGCGCAGCGAGCGTCTCGGCGGACGGCAATCTGCTGGCCTACTCCACCGATGTCACAGGCGACGAGCGCTACACGCTGCGCGTAAAGGATTTGCGCACGGGCGAACTGCTTGACGACGAAATTGCGGGCATCGCCGCAGGTGCTACCTGGGTTAGCTCGGAATGGATCTTCTATCAGAAGGTCGACGAAGCCTGGCGGCCGGATTCCGTGTGGCGTCACCGCGTGGGCACCTCCACCGAGGATGACGTCTGTGTCTTCCATGAGCCCGATGAGGCCTACTGGGTCGGAGTCGGTACGGTACGCAGCGAAAAGTACCTGATTATTGAGAGCTCCTCGAAGATTACTTCCGAGGTTTGGTACCTGGACGCCAGTGACCCGACCGGTGAGTTCACCTGCGTGCGCCCGCGTGAGGCCGGTGTTGAATACGACATCGATCACGCCGTCATTAGCGGCCGGGATATGTGGCTGATTACACACAATATGACTGGTTCGAACTTCGCACTGGCCATGGTGCCGGCGGGGTCTTTCGACAGCATTTCGGATCTCACTGAGCTGGTTCCGCACCGCGATGACGTCCGCGTTGAGGGCGTCGACTGCTTCGCTGGGCACATCGCGTTTGGTTACCGTCGTGGCGGTATTGGCCGTGTGGCGCTGGCGGTATTGGGTCAGGATGAGGATGGTGCTGGCTCCGCTGGTGATGCCTCTGATACAAGCCATGCTGCTGCTCCAGTGCCAGCGTCCGCTGTGAACTTCGTCGAGCTCGACTTCGACGAAGAGCTCTACTCTGCAGGCACTACCGGCAATGCTGAATGGGACACCCCGGTGTTGCGCTACGCTTACGGCTCCTTCACCACGCCGTCGCAGCTTTGGCAGATTGATATTGCCTCGGGCAAGCGGGTGCTGCTCAAGGAGCAGAAGATTCGCGGGAAGTTTAATCGCGGTGATTACGTCGCCAAGCGTGAATGGGTGAGTGCAGCCGACGGTGCCCAGATTCCGGTATCGATTATCCACCGCGCGGACCTGGACCTGAGCAAGCCGAATCCGACGCTGCTCTACGGCTACGGTTCCTATGAAGCCTCGATGGATCCTGGCTTTTCCATCGCGCGACTGTCGCTGCTGGATCGTGGGATGATTTTTGTCATTGCACACGTCCGCGGTGGTGGCGAAATGGGCCGCGGCTGGTGGGAGAACGGTCGCGCAACCACGAAGAAGAACACATTCACTGACTTCGTCGCCGTCGCTGACTACCTGCTGGATTCTGGGTGGACCACACGCGAGCAGCTGGTAGCACTCGGCGGTTCGGCGGGCGGCATGCTGATGGGCGTGGTCGCGAACATTGCTGGCGATAGGTTCGCGGGCATTCAGGCCGTGGTCCCGTTTGTCGACTGCCTGACATCCATGCTGATGCCAGAGCTGCCGCTGACCGTGGTGGAGTGGGATGAGTGGGGCGATCCCTACCACGACCCGGAGGTCTACGACTACATGGCCTCCTACGCGCCGTACGAGAACATCTCGGCCGATGCGAAGTACCCGAAGATTCTCGCGATTACTAGTTTGAACGACACCCGCGTGCTCTACGTGGAGCCGGCAAAGTGGATCGCCAAGCTGCGCGAGGTTGTCGGAGGTCAGCCGGGGCAGTTCCTGCTCAAGACCGAGATGTCCGCAGGTCATGGTGGTGTTTCCGGTCGTTACGAACGCTGGCGTCAGACTGCCTTCGAGTACGCCTGGATTGTCCACACTGCTGGTGCGGTGGAGTAACGGCATGGATATGCGCACGCTGCTGTCCGCGCAGGGTTTTGACACCGATTCGCTTTCCGACGATCAGTTGGCCGTCTACCACACCCTTTTTCGGCGGCGGGATGTGCGCCGCGAATTCGCCGGAGAAGTGGTGGACAGGGAGCGATTGATGCGCGTGTTGGCGGCGGCCCATGCAGCCCCGTCGGTGGGGCTGTCCCAACCGTGGGACTTTCATATCATTCAGAATCCGGACCGCCTGCAGCAGTTTGCCGACCACGTAGCCGGACGTCGCGCTGAATTCGCGGCCAAGCTCGAAGGCGAGCGGCGTGAGACCTTCAATCCGATTCAGATTGAAGGAATCGTGGACTCGGGAACGGGCATCGTCGTCACCTATGACCCGACCCGTGGCGGCAAGAACATTCTCGGCCGCGACACCGTCGATGACACCGGCCTCATGTCAGTCGCGCTGGCTATTCAGAATCTGTGGCTGGCTGCTACGGCAGAGGGGCTCGGCGTCGGCTGGGTCAGTTTCTACCATGAGGATTTCCTGGCTGACTTTGTCGGTGTCGAGGCACCCGTGCGCCCGGTGGCCTGGCTGTGCATTGGTCCAGTAACGCACCTGGCCGAGGAGCGTGACTTGGAGAAGTTCGGTTGGCGCAAGGGACTGGCTCTCGATGAGGTTGTGCATTGGGGATAATCCGCGCTGCAGACGCACATTGATGTGCTGCGATGGCGCTTTTTGAACTCTTATTTGAAAGGCTTCTGAGTATTCTCCAAGCCTTGTCCTCTCCGTTACCAAAAATTTACATACGCCTGTTTTTGTTGAATCCATGGCAGGCAGTGGGGTGCAAGAACAGATTCGGACGACCGACCAGGTCATTCGTCCAGCGGGCAAAGAGCTCGTAACTGTTGACGGTGGTGTGGTCGGTTCGCCGCTTTTGGTGTCGGTGTCGGGTTTGCGCGATGGCACATTGCTCGACGTCGCTCGTTTCGTGGCAGCGATGGAACAGCGCGGTATTACACCGTCTCTGCTGGTAGCGCCGCATGCGGGTAAAAACTGGTCGTTGCGGGAAGCTCCGGCGGTGCTGGATTGGCTCCGCCGTCGTAGCGATGACGGCATCGAGATTGTTCTCGCGGGGTTCGATCAGTCAGTTCGAGGCCGAGGCGCGGAATTTGCGTCGTTAAGCGAACATGAAGCGCGTTTGCGCCTGACCGCCGCAACGCGCCAGATGCGTGCGATGGGTTTTGAGACGGACGTCTTTGCACCACCGAAGTGGACCATGTCGCCCGAGACCATGAACGTGCTGCCGGAGCTGGGCTTCCGAGTGGCAGCGGACCGA
Organism: Corynebacterium jeikeium; assembly: GCA_003955985.1. Classification (NCBI taxonomy): domain Bacteria; kingdom Bacillati; phylum Actinomycetota; class Actinomycetes; order Mycobacteriales; family Corynebacteriaceae; genus Corynebacterium; species Corynebacterium jeikeium. Next base: position 2,139,719 of record CP033784.1, on the reverse strand, counting down.
AATGGTGTCCGCGACCTGACCACTGGTGCTGTTGATCCGACTCGCGTGCTGGCTATCGGCGAGGGCTTCGGCGGCGCCGGTTGGTGGCGCCGTGCGGTGCGCTCCTCGGTGCAGCGCTCGCTGGAGAAGGGCCGCGCGGTGCGCATCTCCGTTAACGCTTCGAAACTGCGGGAGCACAAGCTGCGCCAGGATGTTGTCGGCATCATTGACCAGGCGGTCGATGGGGGTGCGCAGCCGGTCAACCACTCTTCGGTGCCGCTGGGCCGCGAGCTCTTTGAAGGCATGGAGCAGGTCGGCTAGTCGCTACCTCTGACGGCTATCGGGGGACTGCCCTAGTGTGGGGTTTATGAGCAATCTCTTCGACATCCCAGTGACCACCATCGACGGCAACGAAGCAACGATGAATGACTGGGCAGGCCACGTTCTGCTTATCGTCAACACCGCCTCGGAGTGCGGTTTCACGGATCAGTACGACGATCTGCAAGGACTTTTCGACGAATTCGCACCCCGTGGCTTCTTCGTCCTCGGCTTCCCCTGCAATCAGTTCGGTGGGCAAGAGCCCGGCAACGCCGAGGAAATCAAGCAGTTCTGCCAGCGCGAATTCGGCGTTACCTTCCCGCTCTTCCAAAAGACGAAGGTCAACGGCCATGGCGCGCACCCACTGTACAAGCTGTTGAAGGAAACCCCGGACGCCGACGGCGAGGCTGGGGATGTGAAGTGGAACTTCGAAAAGTTCGTTGTCTCGCCCGAGGGTGAGGTCATCGGCCGTTTCCGCTCCAAGGTCTCGCCTGACGACGATGCTCTGCGCGACCTCATCGAGGAAAACTTGCCTATTTAAACTTGGCTATTTGGTGGCGTCCAGCGGTGCCTGCTCGAAGTAGCCCGTGGCACCGTAGCCCACGATGCCACCTCGGTTGCGCAGGGTCATGCTAGCTAGACCGACCTTGCCAAGCTCATCGCCACCGATGGTGACCCAGTCACCCTGAACCGCGACAACCATGTTGGCGTGCACCCCAAGGCCTGCGGGGTAGCGGTAGAAAATGATGTCACCCACCTGAGGAGAGAAGTCCTTGTCGGTGACGAAAGCATCATGTGCCTTGTAGGCATCCATGAGCTGTTCGACATCCGTAACCAGCCATGGGTTCTCGGCTGCGGCAGCCGAATCCTCGGGCGTATCAAAGACCGGAACACCCGCGGACGCGAGCAGGAATGACAAGAATGGCGCAGTCCAGGAACCGGAGCAGTCGACCGTGTTGCCGAATGCGTCAAGGTTTGGATTCAGCTTCGCGGTCTGGTTCGCAGCTGTGGGTGCAGAACCCGGCCTGGTGGCAGCAGCGGCGGCGACGGCATCTGCATCAGCAGTTGGGTCTGCGTCTGAATTCGGGTGCTCGCCGACCTTGGGGATAACGCTGCGGATGTCGTCATCAGTAGCGCCACACGCCAGGCCGAAGTAAACCTCAGGGGAGGGCTGCTCCTCGTACTGATAGCGCGCAACATCCTTCAGAGCCTGCTGATAGTAAGGGCGGTCTGCCTCGGTGCGGGGGAACGTGCCACCACGCCACGCCAGAACATTGATAGGACCGAAGAGCGTGAACCACCCGGCGAAGAGGAATACCGCCGTCAGTACCAGGATGGAAACAGGCGGGATAGCGGCGCGAACACGTTGCAGCATGCTCGGTGAGGATGCGTTCTCCTGGCCGTCGTCAAGCGATGGTGAGGAAGACTCAGACCGTGCTGCGTGAGGCTGCTGTGCGGGCACAGGCGCGGGTGAATCGGTGGTCATATCTTCTCAGGATAGTAGGCGGCGCTGCGCTCGTCCTTGGCGAGTGCGTCTGAGCCGTACGTAATGGCCTAGTCTGCGGCTCCTGCTGCAGAAGAGGGCGTGCAGTTAAACTGTGGTTCATGACTTCACCCGACATGCGTAACGAGGCCGAGCACGACCCTCGTGAGGATCTGCCGAGCTTCCTGCGTGAGCCGGACAAAATAGACAAGCTTCTCTATGCATCGCTGATGCTGGTTGCCGTGTACGGCTTTGCAATCATCCCGTTCCGTGCGGTTTTGCTGCTCAAGTACACGTTCTTGCACACATGGCTGACAGGATCGAATCTGTCGGTGCTGATTCTCGCGTCGGAAAACGAGGACCGGCCGCTCTTCCTCTTCGCTGTTGTAGTGATTGCGGCGCTTTCGACAATCAAGTTCATGCCGTTCTTCTACTGGATGGGCAAGAAGTGGGGCACGGAATTCATAACGATGAGTTTCGGCGGACACCCACCGCGATGGTTTAAGAAGATGGAGAACTTCATCTATGAACGCATCGGGCTGAGTGTGCTGGCATCGTTTGTGCCATTCTCGCCGATTCCGGCCACGATTGTCGTGGCCATCGGTGGTATTGCGAAGGTGCGCGGCTGGGTAGTAGGCGTGTACCTCTTCTTCTGTGCCGCAATGCTCAAGTGCTTCTACCTGTACTTGGGCCTGAAGTTTGGCCCAAGCATCCAGGGCTCCCTGCAGACGATTGACCGGTACGTCACCTACATCACCTTCGCGCTGATTGGCTGGATGTTCCTATCCATCTGGTGGAAAAACAGGAAGCCGGGTAGCCAGGCGGCTTAATCCTGTTCGCGCTCAATCAGCGGCAGCGGGCTGTACTTGTCACGCAATGCCTTCAGTGACAGATCGTGAGCGTGCAGGCGCTTGTCCTCATCCGTCGTCGGCTGGAAGTGCGGTACCGGCTGCGGGTTGAAATCGTCATCAATTGCGACATACGTCATGGTCGAATGCAGTGCCTTGCGCAGGCCGCCGACACCCTTGCGGGGCTCACAGCAGTAGACCTGCACCGACAGGTGCATCGAGGTCGTGCCTGTACGCAGGATGCGTGCGCGCACCTCAACCAGGTCGCCAATGTGGATTGGGCTGTAGAAGCGAATACCACCTGCGTAGACAGAAATGGTCTGGCGCCCTGCCCAGTTGGTGGTAACTGCCGTCGCAGCCTCGTCGATCCACTCCATGGCGGTGCCGCCGTGGACGTTTCCGCCCCAGTTGACATCGGTCGGCTTTGCCAGGAAACGTGTGGTCAGTTCGGGTGCGGAAGAGTCCGCGGAGTAGGTCTGCGCGCGCATGCTGGCTTCGATGTCGCGGCGGAGCTCAAAACGGGAAAGAGCGGCTTTCTCAACGCGCTCTTCTTCCTCTGTTTGCGGCACCCACTTCGGCACCGGAGTCGACTTACCGTTTTCATCCATGGCCACGAAGATCACCAGGCAGTCAGCTGCGCGGGTGAACTTGCCCTCGCGCGGATCAGCCGAGAGCACTTCGTTGACGATGTGCATGGAACTGCGGCCGGTATGCGCAATCTTGGAGCGCACCTCGACAATGTGGCCACTGGGAATCGGGCGAGTGAAGTGAATGTGACCGAAGTACGCAGTCACGCAGTAGCGTCCCGACCAGCCGGTCGCGCAGGCGTAAGCGGCCTTGTCAATCCACTGCAACACACGGCCGCCGTGGACAGAATTGGTTCCGGCCATAATGACATCGGTCGGCGATGCCATAAAACGGAGTACAAGAGATGGTGACGCTGGAGCATGCACCTGTTCAGCTTTTTCAGTTGACTGCGTATCCATATATGAAAGCATAACTCTAGGATGAGGTTATGGTATCCAAAATCTCGCCTTTCGACGTTCGCAGCGCTCTTTCCACCGCCGCACCCTGGGCGGCGCAACGGCTTCTCGGCCGCGAATTGCTATCTGACCAAGAGGCTGCCTCCTTCATCGGGCCGGATGGGGCGCAGGGGTCGTCGTTAAGCCGTGCGAGCCTTGCCAAAGCGGTACGTCTGTCCGTGCGGATGCTCGCCCAAGAGGCTCCGGGGCATAGCGTCGAGGTGCGCGTGCCGCCCTTCGTCGCGGTCCAGTGCATTGAGGGCCCCAGGCACACGCGCGGTACGCCGCCCAATGTCGTGGAGATGTCGCCGGAGATTTGGCTGGGACTCGCGTGCGGAATGATCACGTTAGAGCAGGTGCAGGCGCACATCGATATGTCGGGAACGCGCGCGGCGGAAATTGGGAATCATCTGCCGGTGGCGCGCATTTCTTAAAGCCCGTGGGGGGATGCTGAATTGGTGCCCAGGCGGGTGGGGCTATTAGTGTGAATGTCGTGGCCGATACCAACATTTCAGGTGCACCAAAGACCAAACTTTTGCCAATTTCGCCATACGACGATTTGGGGGAGACATCCCCGCGCGAAGAATGTGGCGTTTTTGGCGTTTGGGCACCTGGCGAAGACGTGTCCAAACTCACCTACTATGGCCTGTTTGCCCTGCAGCATCGCGGCCAGGAAGCCGCCGGTATCGCAGTCGGCGACGGCGACCAAATTCTCGTATTCAAGGACCTGGGCCTTGTTTCCCAGGTTTTTGATGAGCAGACGCTCGACGCTCTGAAGGGGCACGTAGCGGTGGGGCACACGCGCTACACCACCGCTGGCGCTCCTGCGTGGGAGAATGCACAGCCGATGTTCCAGATGGCCTCCGACGGCACGGACATCGCGCTGGGGCACAACGGCAACCTGACCAACCACCTCACGCTGTTCCATGAGGCGGTCGACAAGGGCCTGCTGCGTGAAGAGGGCGAGCTGCCCAGTGACTCCGCAATCATGACCACTTTGCTTGCCGACGAAACCGGCAAGATTGACCACCCCGAAGATTACGGCTGCAGCACCAATGTAGAAGCGGCCGCGATGGCACTGCTGCCGCGTTTGAAGGGTGCTTTCTGTCTTACTTTCACCGATGGCGAGACGCTGTACGCCGCGCGTGACCCATACGGTGTGCGCCCGCTGTGCCTGGGGCGCCTGTCCGGTGGTTGGGTAGTCGCATCCGAGACTTGCGCGCTGGATATCGTCGGTGCATCGTTCGTCCGCGAGATCGAGCCAGGCGAGATGGTGACCATTGATGCTTCCGGTGTGCGTTCGCAGCGTTTTGCCGAGACCACCCACGCTGGATGCATTTTTGAGTACGTCTACCTGGCGCGCCCGGACTCCAACATCCGTGGTCGCTCCGTCAACGCGGTGCGTCTTGAGCTGGGCCGCCAGTTGGCACGTGAGTTCCCGGCTGACGGTGACCTGGTGATGCCGGTGCCGGAATCCGGTACCCCGGCCGCTGTTGGATACGCCCAGGAATCGGGCATCCCGTTTGGACAGGGGCTGACCAAAAACGGTTACGTGGGGCGTACCTTCATTCAGCCTTCGCAGACGATTCGTCAGCTGGGCATCCGACTGAAGCTGAACCCACTGAAGGAAGTTATCGCCGGTAAGCGCTTGGTCGTGGTCGATGACTCCATCGTCCGCGGCAACACTCAGCGTGCCCTGATTCGCATGCTGCGTGAGGCCGGTGCAAAGGAAGTGCACGTGCGCATCGCCGCGCCGCCGGTGAAATGGCCGTGCTTCTACGGCATTGACTTCGCCTCTCCGGGCGAGCTGTTGGCCAACGGCGTAGATGAGAATGACATCGTCGCCGGTATCGCAACCGCGATTGGCGCCGACAGCCTGGGATTTGTCTCCATCGATGGCATGGTCGCCGCTTCCGAACAGGCAAAGAGCGAAGTGTGCTGTGCCTGCTTCGATGGCAAATACCCACTGGGGCTGCCGGAGGGCAATCCGAATGCGGCAGCTGTGGAGAGGATGCAGGCAGCCCAGGCTGCCAAAGCCGCAACGAGCAATTAGCCTCGAAACCTCCTTAGAATGAACTACGAGAACTGAACCGAGAACGAAGCGCAAGCGGTGCCGTGGAGTGCAGCCGTTGCTTTGTTCCTGGTCCGCCAATACTCCCGGATACGGCAGTAACGCCGCCCGGGGGAGAAAGTTTAAAGCGAGAGCCTCTAATGACCGAGAACGTTTCTGGTGCTTCCTACGCTGCAGCCGGTGTCGACATCGAAGCCGGCGACCGCGCTGTTGAACTATTCGCCCCGATTGCCAAGAAGGCCACTCGCCCAGAGGTCCGTGGCGGGCTCGGTGGTTTTGCCGGCCTGTTTGCACTGGGCAACTACGAAAAGCCGCTGCTGGCCGCATCCTCCGATGGTGTGGGGACCAAGTTGGCCGTGGCGCAGGCCGTCGGCAAGCACGACACCATTGGCCTGGACCTGGTCGCCATGGTCGTCGATGATCTGGTCGTGTGCGGTGCCGAGCCGCTGTTCCTGCAGGACTACATTGCAATTGGCAAGGTCGTGCCGGAGCACGTCGCCGAGATCGTTTCCGGCATCGCCGAGGGTTGTGTCCAGGCGGGTTGCGCGCTCCTGGGTGGCGAGACTGCAGAGCACCCGGGTGTGATGGAACCGGGTGAGTACGATGTCTCAGCTACCGGCGTCGGTGTCGTGGAAGAGGACAAGCTTCTCGGCCCGGACCGCGTGCGTGAGGGCGATGTCATTATCGCCATGGAGTCCTCTGGACTTCACTCCAATGGCTACTCGCTGGCTCGCTACGTTCTCCTGGAGAAGGCCGGTCTGGAGCTCGACGGTTATGTCGAGGATTTCGGGCGCACCCTCGGTGAGGAGCTGCTGGAGCCAACCAAGATTTATGCGAAGGATTGCCTGGCTCTCATGAACGAGGCCGAGGTCCGCACTTTCTGCCACGTCACCGGTGGTGGATTGGCTGGCAACATGGTTCGCATCATGCCGGAAGGCCTGACCGCCGACATGAGCCGCGCAACTTGGACCCCGGGTCCGATTTTCAAGACCATTGCTGAGCTCGGCAACGTCTCCCGCGAGGAGATGGAGAAGACCTTCAACATGGGTGTTGGCATGGTTGCGATTGTTTCCGCAGAGGACCGCGATCGTGCCCTGGCTCTGCTGACTGCCCGCCACATCAACGCTTGGGAGCTGGGTACTGTCCGCAAGAGCGAGGCTGGCGAGGACGGGGCTGTTTTGCGCGGCAGCCACCCGCGCTTCTAAGCGTCGGCCGGCCGTCGGTTTACTGCGACGGGCGGCCGGGGACTGGGCCGGCTGGTCTGCCGTGGAGGGCGGCCTACTGATGCGACGGGGCGGTCTAGATTCTGGGTTGCACAACGGAGATCCCAGAAAACCACGGGCTGCAAATGTGAAACTGTATGAGTTTATGACACTTTCGAGCCGTTTTTCGGGCGATTTTTGTCATAAACGCAGTCAGTAACTCGGATTGATCCGCCACCGCCGAACATAATCGGCGGAACATAGGGTTAAGTGACAAAAAGTGTGTCCGCTCGGTGTGTCGCCGGGTGGGCCCTTTTTATCTCATGGGCCCTTTCCGGATTCCTATGTTGTGTTGGTATTCGGTTGGGATAGCGTTGTCGTAGAAGGCTGGTCGTCCTGTTTCGTGGTCGGCTTTGTTGTGGTCTTCTGGGACAAGATCGTTGACTTTGGCGAGTTGATCTTGTCCGTAATTGCACTGCCTGGCGATCTTTAGCGGGTCGTCAGGCAGCTGCGTTTTCGAGTGCAGGTACCACTCGAGCATTTTGCGTTGGCGCTCCCCGGACCTGCCGCGATGCGCGTCGGCGATGCGTTTGAGCTGGGCGTTGACGCCGCCTTCCAGACTGTTGGTTGTTGATGCCCAGCGCTGTGGTTCGAGTGCTTCTGGTGGTGGCTGCAGGTAGGTAAACAGCCAGTTATTGCGCGATAGGTGCAGCAGTGAGTTGTATGCCTTGCGAACTCGCAGGTGGGTCCATTCCCACTGGTTGTTGAGGGTGCGGCGTTCTTTGGGGAGGGGTGTTTTTTCGTTGAGGAATGCTTTGAATACCTGTCCGAAGTCATGCAGGCGCAGCGTCCACTCCCGTGCCTGGTCGAGTGTGGTGATACGGGTCAGTTTCAACGCCAGGGCGTAGATAGCTTTGCCTGCGTCGGTGCGTGGACGGCTGGTGGTGTAGCGACGGACCACGCGTTGGGCATGGACAAGGCAGCGTTGGATGCGGGTGGTTGGCCAGCAGGTTTTGATTGCTGAGTAGGCGCCTTGGCCACCGTCGAGGACAACGCATAGTGGTGGGGCGATGTTTTTGAGTAGTTGGGTGTAGGCGTGGGCGGTTTCGCGTTGTGTCCAGTGCCATGCGATGACGTGGTCGTGGCTGGCTGCCACAAGTAAGCAGCCAGCGTCGGTGTAGGTGCCGTCGATGAAGATTTGGTCGTAGACCCGGTTGGGATCGGGGGTGTTAGGGACATCGATAAGCCACAATGAGGTGAACCGGCGGTCGAGTGTGCGCCGGGAGACATTCAAGGTGTCGGCCACCTTGGTTAAAGAAGCAGTGCCGGTGACGTAGGTGTGAAACGCTTTGAAATCCCGGGTGTGGGTCTGATCGGGGCGGTGTCGTGTTGTTGAGCATCCGCAGTCAGGGTTTTTGCATCGCCACCTGGTTGTCCCTTTGGTTGTGGTGCCGTTTTTCTTCATTTGCCCAGCGCATATAGGGCATCGGGGTCTGTTTGGAGTCACCCAGAAAGACAACCAGGCCCCTGTTACCACATGCAGGAGCCATTCCGGTGGATTGAGCAAGAAACGGGCCTGAATAAGGTCTGGAACCTTATATAAGCCCGTTTTATGCGGCCTGACCAGCAAATAGGCTGAAAATCAGACACACTTTTTGTCACTTAACCCGGAACATAAACGCAGTCGACTAAGCAAAAGCAAGCACCCACCAACGGAATCGTTGGTGGGTGCTTGCTTTATTGAAATAGAAACGCTTTGCGGAAAATACGACAGCGGTTAGCTTGCGCTAGCTGTCGCGACCAGCGCCTGAGGCCCATTCCTCCCAGTCAGAGTAATAGTCGTCTCGATCGGACTCGTTCGACTTGCCGACGAGTTCCCGCTGCAGACGTTCCAAATCCATTTCTGGTGAATCGTACTTGAGCTGACGGGCAACCTTCGCCTGCTTTGCTTTCGCACGGCCGCGACCCATGGCCTGACCCCCTTGTGTAATCCGTGGGACGGCACGGGGATACGGCCGACCCACTTATGTCTTATTGCGTTAATTCCTGTAAGACACCATAGCCGATTTTTAGACGAAGGGGTTACGCGGGGAGGCCCATAGTGGGTTGTGTCCTCGCGCTCAGGCAACTCAATATGTGTAGTGACCTGGGGAAATATCCTTTCTGAAAAAGAATGGAAAAAGTTATTTTTTCACCACTCTGTCTGGTGGCTTTACCTATTTCCTGTTACCTATTTCCCTCGCAGGCGGTTGATGGCCACACGGCCCGGCGGCAGCTGCTCAACGCGGTCGATGGAGGAGGGGTCGACGGCCACGGCGCAGTCACCCACCACAAGGCCCTCGCGCTCCTGAGCTGAGCGTTTAAGCAGCGCCAATGCAATCGGGCCGTAATCGGCATGTTGCACGACGGTGCCCACGCGGCCCACGGCGCGCTTGCCCATCATCACTGGATCGCCGGTTTCCGGCAGCGTGGCCGAGCCGTCGAGCTGCAGCATCACCAAAACTCGTGGGGAGCGACCAACATTGTGGACACGTGATACCGTCTCTTGGCCGCGATAGCAGCCCTTGTCCAAGTGCACGGCAGCCGTGTCGAATTCAGAGGCGATCCAGCGCGGAGCCTCATGCGGAATCATCTTCTCGTCTACGTCGATTCCCAGCTCTGGGCGCAAGGAGACTACGCGTTCGGCCTCCCAGCCCATCAGACCAACGGGGGAAGCGCCAGCAGCTACCAACGCGTCCCAAGCGCCGACTACATCCTGTCGGCGCACGAGCACATCCACACGCCCGCCGCGTGGCCACGGCAGGTGCCGGACGTAGGAATGTCCCACAGTCGTAGCTTTGCCCACCTGCGGGAATGCGAGGCCAGCGGCTACCAGTACCTCAGGGGCATTCGGCCCCATGACGGAAATAATCGCCCTTTCTACCTCAGCAATTTCCACCTTGGACCAGAACACCATCATGTTCAGGTACTTCAACAGGGAGTCGAAGCCGGAAGGGGGCACGTCGATAAGCACGGAATCGTCCAAAACAGTCAGCGTCATGTGATGGAGAACGTGACCGTTTGCATCCAGGTTCAGTGCTTCAGTGACAGTGCCGGGAGCGGCTTCGTCGACCTTCTGCGAAAAAAGTGTGTTGAGGTAAGTCAGGCGATCCTCGCCAGTGACCTCAATAACGCGGTAATACGAGCGATCTACTACTCCGCAGTCCTCCTGCAGGTGACGTTGCTCTACCAGCGGACGGCCGTAGTGCCATGCCACGCTAGCTTGCCCTGTGGTTTGCTCAACGGTTTTCGCTGAGTTTCCGTCTGGGGCGTTCTCTGAGGCCTTCTCCAAACCTTCCATCTGTCCGCCCAGTTCGAGGGCAGCGGCGCCAGCCACGTGAGACATCAAAGGACTTACATACTCAACACTCACTCCCTCATGTTAACCAGAAATCCTCAAATTAAGCATGGATTAAGCTTGTGTGTATGACGGATTCGCTTTCTTCTCTAGTGCTTATCGACGTCTTTGCAGACGGCGGCCCGATTGCTGTCGAGGCAGGACAGCCATTCCTCTACGCGGATGATCTCGGAGCTATTCGCGGCGACGGAGTTTTTGAAACACTCCTGGTCAGGGGTGGTCATACCTGTAATACCGACCGGCATGAGAAGCGATTCGCATCGTCAGCACTAATGCTGGATTTGCCAGCCCCAGATCTGCAGCAGTGGCGGGCGGCTACCGAGGTCGCACTACAGGAGTTGCGCGATAGGTCAATTGAGGGGGATGCGACGTTGCGGTGGGTTTACTCGCGTGGTCGCGAGTCCACTGGAAAGCCGACTGGCTACGTTTTGGCTAGCTCTGCGGAAAGGGTGGCGGAAAACCGTCTGAAGCCGGTATCGGTCATGCTTGCAGAGCGCGGTTTCTCGCTCGACCTTGGCTCCCGTGCACCGTGGGCGCTCATCGGCGCGAAAACGTTGTCATACGCAGCTAATGTGGCCGCTTTGCGCTATGCCAAGTCCAAGGGTTTTGACGATGTCATCTTCACGTCCGCAGAGGGCAAGCTCTTGGAAGGCCCAACATCGACCATCATCGTTCAGCGCGGCAATGAACTGCTGACTCCCAACCCCGGTGAAGGAGTGCTGCCGGGCACAACTCAGGCAGCGCTGTTTGAAACAGCCGCCAACTGCGGCTGGAAAGTCACCCCGACGGTCCTGGTGCCCGGGGACCTATTCACCGCCGATGCGGTATGGCTGGTGTCTTCGGTGCGTATCGCGGTCGTGGTTAAGTCCATCGATGGTGAGCCCATCCGGCAGCCGGATGCAATCGCGGAAAAGGAATTCCGCGACCTGTGTGACAAGGCGCTGGCGACGCAGTAGGGCGCCAAACGGTGGGGCTTGACGCAGTAGAGCCCCGCAGTAAGGCCACACAACGTCCGTCGTAAAGCGGGGAGAACCTAGCCCGCGTAGCGCTTGAGCTGCGCGGACATGCGGGGAGCGAATTCCTCATCCCGCAGGCGCTCGTCTACCCACCCGAGATCGTTGTTCGGCATCAGACCGTAGAGGCGCTTGCCCGGGCCAAGGGATGCAGGACCGGTAGCAGTGACCATTGTGGAGGCTGCTTGCAGCTCCCATGCGCGCTCGGAAACCGGCTTGCCGTAGTAGATCTCAGTGACGCCGGTGGAGTGGACGCAGATGAACTCAATCTCGTCCTCGTTGTTAATGCGCCAAAATCCTGTTTCGCGCTGGTCAGGGCCGGTCGGCTTGCCTTCTTCGTCCAGCTTCCAGATGCGCGACTCATACTTCAGGTAGTTCTCGCCATCGTGGCTGAAGATGAGCTGCTGGCCGAAGTTGTACTCGCCGTCGACGACAGTGTTCGCCTGCCCCTCACCGCGCCACACGCCGACCAGCGGCAGTAGTGCCAGCAGGCCGTCGTGAATATTCGGGCCGAAGCGCAGGTTAGCGGTCTCGTCGGGGATCGGGAGCCCCTCAAGCTCAGTGATGTTGCGCGTAGCGGTGCTCTTGGCCTGTTCGGCCGCGCGGTTGATGGCCTCGTTGCCGTCGAGGCGAGGGGCTTCCGCAGCTGCAGGCTCCTGTGCAGCGGCGTCTGTCTGGTTGCTGCCATTCTTCTCGGTCATGCTTCACACTCTACCGCTGAAGCTCTTGTGGCCATGTATGGGCTGTTGTCGCATGGTGCTAACGCTGCACCGACGCTTAACGGCGATGCTTGACGACGGCCTTAGCGACGCACCCGACAGTTCTTCTCCGGCAGCTTCTCCGTGGATTGAGCTGACGCCTCGGCATCCTGCTGGGATGTCGGCGGCATGAAGTTTGTTGGCGACACGGTGCACAGAATCTGTTCGCCTTCGATGGTGATAGAACCGCCCGACACGTACACGCGAGTCGCCGGCATGCCCATCGGTATCTCTGAATCCCGCAGCGTCAGAGCGAAGGTGTCCATGATGTGCTGCGTATCAGCCTCAGACAGCTCAGGTTTGATGTGGCTTTTAGAATCCGTTGGGGACGAGGGCGCAGAAATAATCTCCATCGGCGTAATGACCACGTCGCGGCTGACAATGCGCAACTTCGCCGTAACCTGGGTTTTTCCCTGCCATCCGGCTGGCGTGGCCTCGAAGATAGCCTCGGTCTCCCAGCCGCCGGTGGGGGAGGAGTCCTTCAGGCTCTGGATGCTCAAATCGGTCAGTCCCAGCTTGTTTCCCAGAGAGACACCGTCGAGCGAGAGCTTAGTGAAGTACTGCTTCGTCGGCGATTCTGGGAAATTACCGCTGAGCACTGCCGATGCCGGGATCTTAACGTTGGAAGCTCCGTACTCCAGAGATACCAAGCCGAAGTCGGGCACCTCGACATCGCGGATGCGCGAGGTTACGGAGCTCCACTTACCCGTAACAAAGGAAGACAAGTAGGCCTTGCCACCAATGGCGACGTATGGGGTCATCTCCAGCTGAGCAGTCTCCTGAATATGCTCGGAGAGCTTGTACTCCGCATGGCTGGCGAAGCCCATGTCGGTGGCAATCACCAGCGCGGCAACGGCGAGGATAGAGCCACCGATCTTCTTCTGTCGTCGGGAAATGGACACACTCTATTAGTACCCCATCGCTTTTGGCTCAGACGACATCGGGGAAGTGTTGAATTCGCTGCTGTGTATAGGGTGGGGCGTATGAACGTAACCGAACTGCTTGACGTAGACACCACCGCCGCCGATACGCTACTGCAGCACGCCCACTCCGCCGACGGCGTGGAGGCGTTCGGCGAGGCTTTCGTCCGAGGGCTTGACGACGAATCTTTCGGGCATCGACACTTTGCGATTATTGAGAACGACCGTTACTTGGGCCTGGCCGCCGTTGCGCCGGATGCTGTGGAGATGGTTGTTGACCCGGAGTTTCGTAAGCAAGGAGTGGGGGCGAAGCTGCTTGCGCACATCGATGCTGAGGTCGGCGAGCGCCTGCCTGTCTGGGCTCACGGTGATGTCGCCGGTGCCAGTCGTTTGGCAGAGTTGACGGGACGCAAGGTCATCCGCGAGCTGTTGCAGATGTCCATTTCGAGCTCAGCGTTGGAGAAGGCTGCGGGGGCCGTCGATAAGCGCGATGATGTTGAAGCGCTAACCCTGACTGCGGCACGCGCGAAGTGGGGTGAGGCGGCCGTGGATCGGGTGTGGTTGGCTGTGAATAATGAGGCGTTTGACTGGCATCCGGAGCAGGGCGGTTGGTCGCAGCCACAACTCGATCGCGCTCGGAACGTGCAGTGGTTCGACCCGGAGGGCGTGTTCTTTGCTGCGGATGTGGCCGGGGCGCGCGACAGTGCGGAGGAGATTTGCGGTTTCCACTGGACGAAGTGGCATGCCGAGGAGTCTGTGCCAACTGGCGAGGTGTATGTGATTGGACTGAGCTCGAAGGCACGCGGACGTGGTCTCGGACGATGGCTGACCAACGTTGGGCTTTCCTATCTCCGAAACCGGGGAGCGGAAAAGGTAATTCTCTATGTCGAAGGCGACAATGCGCCGGCAGTGCGCACGTACCGTGCGGTCGGTTTCGAGGTGGCCCGCCGTGATGTGATGTACGGCGCGTAGATGCGACGGTTCGGTTTATTGGGGGAGTTATTGAAGGCGAGCTAGGGGGGGGCGAGCTTAGCTTTATCTCAGTTTTAGGTGGTTTTCCTCTGGCGCGGGGGCAATGATTCTTGTGTTTTTGAGGAGATGCTGTCCAATCCTCAGTGTTTCAGGGGCGCATTTTAGGGCCTCTTACAGGGAAAATGAGGATAAATAAAGAATTACTTGCGCCGTTCACCAATTGTTAATGTTCTGAACAGGTTCCGGTTACTATCGGTAGATAGGTTCAGCGCAGTGGACCGGAGTGTGGCGGTTCCACGTGAACTGTTTCACTCATTGTGTAAAACCCCGGAGGATTTACTGTGCTGAAGAAGAACCGTGCGGCATCTGTCATTGGTCTGGCCGCTGTTGCAAGCCTTACCCTGGCTGCTTGCTCTGAAGAGGGCGGCGAAGGCGCTTCTAACGTTGAGGGTCTGGCTGACGTCACCGGTGAGCTGCAGGGCGAGGGCGCTACCTCGCAGCAGCGCGCCATGGATCTGTTTGCCACCAAGTTTGAAGAGACCGGCTCGACCCTGTCGTACAACGCATCTGGCTCTGGTTCCGGTCAGACTCAGTTCATTGCCGGCACCGTTGCTTTCGCTGGCTCTGACTCCCCGCTGAAGGAGAAGGACGGCAAGGACCAGGTCGCAGAGGCTAAGAAGCGCTGCGACGGCAATGAAGCATGGCACCTGCCGATGGTTATCGGTCCGGTTGCCGTTGCCTACAACCTCGAGGGTGTTGACGTCGCTCTGACCCCGGCTCTGGTTGCTGAAATCTTCGACGGCAAGATCACCAAGTGGAACGACCCGAAGATCGCTGAGGTCAACGAGGGTGTCGATCTTCCGGAGAAGGACATCAAGGTTGTCTACCGCTCTGAGGAGTCCGGTACTACTGATAACTTCATGAAGTTCCTGAGCGCAGCTGCTCCGGAGCAGTGGCAGCACGAGGCTTCCAAGTCCTTCCCGACTGCTACTGGCCAGGGTGCTAACGGCTCGGCTGGTGTTGTCAACGAGGTCGCCAACATCGACGGTGCTATCACCTACGTCGAGGCTGGCTTCGCTGAGGACAAGGACCTGGGCATCGCCAAGATGGACTTCGGTCATGGTCCGGTTGAGCTGAACAACGACACCGTCGGTAAGGCTCTGGATTCCGTCACGTTTAAGACTGAGGGTCACAACATGGTTGTTGACACCGACGCTCTGTTCGCAATGGACGAGGAAGGCGCTTACCCGCTGGTTCTGACCACTTACGAAATCGTCTGCTCCGCTGGTTACGACGAGCAGACTCGTGACCTGGTTAAGAACTTCCTGAAGGTTGTTCTGGAAGAGGGCCAGGGCCCAGAGCTCGAAGAGCTGGGTTACATCCCGGTTCAAGGTGAGTTCAAGGACAAGCTGTCCGCAGCGGTTGACGCTATCAAGTAATTCTTTGCGTGCAACGCGGGTGAAAGCAGAGTGAGCTCTGTCGTTACCCCAGTTGGCGCGAGGGTCACTTCAGCCGGCCACGCAGATTTGAGCTGTAGGCCGAAAACCTGACGTAGACCGGTTGGCTTTATATATCGACACCTCAGTTGATTGGGTACCGCTCGTAGAGGGGTACTGAGGCCAATCGGTCTTCATGTGCGTTGAAGCACAAATCACTTCTACTTAGGAAATGAGATCATGAGTTCCTCGACTCCCATTGAAGGGAAGCAGGAGGCTGTAGACAGCAGTCTGTTGCAGTCCTCAGCACCGCAGGTGGATTCCTCCGGCGACGAGAGCTCGGAAGAGCAAGCCATTCAGACCGGCGTTGTTCGTCCTGGTGACCGAATCTTCAAGATTCTGGCGGTAGGATCTTCCGCATTGGTGACTGCTGCCATCATCGCAATTGCAGTGTTCCTGCTCCTGCGCGCAGTTCCGGCAATGTCCCGTAACGAAGCGAACTTCTTCACCTACACCGAACGATGGAACCTGGCGGATACCTCCGCCATGTACTTCGGTATTCCGAACATGTTTCTGGTGACCGTCGCGGTTTCCATCCTGGCGCTGATTCTGGCTATGCCGGTTGCGCTGGGTATTGCCATCTTCCTGACTGCCTATGCTCCAAAGAAGATGGTCAAGCCGCTGGGTTACCTCGTGGATTTGCTGGCCGCAGTGCCGTCGATTGTTTACGGTCTGTGGGGCTTTATGGCTCTCGGTCCGGCCTTGGCTGGTCTGTACGGGTGGTTGGCTAAGACACTGGGCTTTATCCCGATGTTTGCCCTGTACCCAAACTCGCCGGCATTCGAGACCGGTCGAAACCTCTTCACCGGTGGCGTTGTGCTGGCAATTATGATTCTGCCGGTTATCGCGGCTACCACCCGTGAGGTCTTTGTTCAGACCCCGCGTGGTCACATTGAGGCATCGCTGGCTCTCGGTGCGACCCGTTGGGAGATGGTCAAGCTGGCTATTCTGCCATTCGGTCGTTCTGGCTTTATCTCCGGCTCGATGCTGGGTCTGGGACGTGCTCTCGGTGAGACGATGGCTCTCTACCTCGTGATCTCCCCGTCCTCGGCATTCCGTGGCTCGCTTTTCGATGGTGGTACCACCTTCGCAACCGCAATTGCTAATGCGGCACCAGAGTTCAATGACAACCTCAAGGCCGGCGCATACATGTCCGCAGGTTTGGTGCTGTTCTTGCTGACCTTCGTGGTCAACTCCGCAGCCCGAATGATTGCGAAGAAGTAGCAAGGTCGTAGGAAAAGAAACGAGAAGTAACAATGACTAGTTCAACTACTGATTCTTCGCCTCACGGCCCTGCAGACATGGTCCCCACCACGGAGTCGGCTTTCACCCAAATTAAGGGTTCCCGCAAGGTGGCAGACAACGTCTCCACGGTCCTCATTTACTGCTGCATGGCTCTTGCCCTGATCCCGCTGGTGTGGGTTCTCTTCGAGCTTGTCGTCCGAGGCACCCCGTCACTGCTGAGTGGTGAGTGGTGGACTGCTTCCCAGCGTGGTGTCACTGTTGGTGCGTCTGCCGGTGGTGTTGCTCACGCAATCGTCGGTACCTTGGTTCAGGCTCTGGTCACGACTCTCATGACCGTGCCGTTCGGTATCTTCGTCGCCATCTACTTGGTCGAGTATGCAGGTAACTCCCGTCTGGGCAAGGTCACCACCTTCATGGTCGACATCCTCTCCGGTGTGCCGTCGATCGTCGCGTCGCTGTTCATCTACTCGATGTGGGTGGTCATGTTCGGCATGAGCCGTTCCGGTTTCGCTGTCTCGCTGGCGCTGGTTCTGCTGATGCTGCCGATCGTTGTGCGCAACACCGAGGAAATGCTGCGCATCGTTCCGCACGAGTTGCGTGAAGCCTCTTACGCTCTGGGTGTTCCGAAGTGGAAGACCATTTTGAAGATTGTGCTCCCGACCGCACTGTCGGGCATCGTCACCGGCGTCATGCTGGCCGTCGCCCGCGTCATGGGTGAGTCCGCACCGATGCTGATCCTGGTTGCAACCTCGCGAATCATCACCTATAACCCGTTCGGCCAGTCGCAGTCCTCGCTGCCGCTGTTCATGCTGGACATGTACAAGGCCGGTAATACCGGTGCGGCATTCGACAAGATGTGGGGCGCAGCGCTCACGCTGGTTCTCATCATTGCCCTCATCAATATCCTGGCGCGCTTCGTATCCGCCAAGTTCTCCGTCAAGAGCAGTTAATGCTGGGCGCCTAACGTCCGCTATTTCAAGGAAGGTTTTTGAAAGACCATGGCTAAGCGCCTAGACCTTAACGATGTCAACATCTACTACGGCGATTTCCACGCTGTGCAGAACGTCGACCTGCACGTCCCGCCGCGTTCCGTTACCGCATTCATTGGCCCGTCCGGCTGTGGTAAGTCCACCGTGCTCCGTTCGCTGAACCGTATGCACGAGGTCATCCCGGGTGCCTACGTCACTGGCGAGGTGCTTCTCGACGGCGAAAACATCTATGGCCCGAAGATCGATCCGGTCTCTGTTCGTAACACCATCGGTATGGTGTTCCAGCGTCCGAACCCGTTCCCGACCATGTCCATCGAGGACAACGTCGTGGCTGGCCTGAAGTTGGCCGGTGTTAAGAACAAGGCTCATCTCCAGGAGGTTGCCGAGAAGTCCCTGCGCGGCGCCAACCTCTGGGATGAGGTCAAGGACCGCCTGGACAAGCCGGGTGGCGGCCTCTCTGGTGGTCAGCAGCAGCGTCTGTGTATCGCACGCGCAATTGCAGTTGAGCCGGAAGTTCTGCTGATGGACGAGCCGTGTTCCGCACTGGACCCGATTTCCACTCTGGCAATCGAGGACCTGATTCATGAGCTGAAGGAAGAATTCACCATCGTCATCGTGACCCACAACATGCAGCAGGCAGCTCGTGTGTCCGATCAGACCGCATTCTTCTCCCTCGAGGCAACCGGTAAGCCGGGTCGCCTGGTTGAGGTTGGCCCGACCAAGAAGATCTTCGAGAATCCAGACAAGAAGGAAACCGAGGACTACATCTCCGGTCGCTTCGGTTAAACGCTTGGCGTATGCCGTAATAAGCAAAAGAAAGAGCCCCGTACCTCACGCGTCTTCACGCGAGGTACGGGGTTCTTATTGTTGTTGCAGTTTATGAGATTGCTGTTTGTTTCGGTGTGGGGCCGGGGGTGAAAATAATGTTTGTTTTGGGGCGGAATTGTCTGTTTGTTATCGGGCGGGGTAATCTTCCGAAGACGCAATCGAGCGTCCCCCGGAAAACTGTAGAGGGATCTGGGTAAATATATTTACATAGGAGTTATTCAATTATGGATAACCAGCAAAACGCGCAGTTCAATCCTCAGTTTTCCCCTGTGGGTGAGCAATCTTGGCCAGTAATCGCCGAAGAGAAAGCGCCGAAGCCAATTGTCGGTTACATTGCACTTGTAGTTGCGATTATTGGTTTACTCGGTTGTATCCCGGGGGCTTTGATTATTGGTTGGGTGGCGCTACCGGTTGCATTTATTTTATCGGTCGTCGGACTGTTTCAGCGCGCAACTACCAAAAAACCAGCTCTTATCGCTCTGATTCTTTCTGTGTTGGGATTGCTCATTGCGCCAATTGTATTTGTTTCTTCGGTAGGCAATGCCGTGGATGATGCGTTCAATCGGGATACGACTGCCTCTAGCCCGGATGGAAGCAAATCTGATTCTTCCGATTCTGGTGCTGCGGGCAGTAGTCGGGAGAATCCGTTGCCGATTGGAACGACCATCGAAAGTGAGCAGTGGGCCATTACTATCGATAGCGTAAATCTAAACGCTAACGATGAGGTTCTGGCGGAAAATCAGTTCAATGACCCTGCTCCAGAGGGGTTTGTATACGGACTTGTGCATGTTACTGCAAAGTACAAGGGGAATGACCCTCAGGGGCAGAGTTCCTGGCTTGGTATTAATTATGTAACTGCAGGTGGCCAAACCACGGACGAAACGGAGCTTTGGGCGGTGGCGCCTGACGAGTTTGACACCCTCGAGACGGTGTATGAGAACGGCGAAATCGCAGGTAACGTGGTAATCGTTGTGCCCATTGATGGGGCAGATCAGGGAGTTCTGGCAGTCACCCCAGATTTAATGTCAAAGAAGTCTTTTGTTGCTGTCTCTTGAGTAGCGGCTGTCTCTTGGGTCGCGGGGATGGACACGATATAAGAATCGGCATTCTCCAGACATCTAACGCGAAAAGTAATCGCACAAACAGTTACTGACTAGGTTTATGTCAGATGAATAGCGTTTACTCGCAGTAAAGTGTCATAAACCTAGTCAGTTTCTCGGGCTGGGGCAGTGTTTGGCTGGGGAGGTGTTTAGCCTGGTGAGGCTTAAAAACGGCTCCACTCCGGCCTAAAAACCCGCGCCCCAGGCCAGCAGCCACCCCCAACATCTCTACAGCTCAGCCCAACACCCAGCCCCGCCCAGCAGCCCTACAGCCCAGCCTCCCAACAGCCTGCAGCTTCACGAACCTACATCCGCAGGTGACGCTCCAAGGCCTGCAGGCGTTGGTTAAAGCTGCGCTGGTCGCGTTCGTCCTCAAGCTTGTCCAGGTAGACATCGCGCTTGTAACCGGTGGCCAGGTAAATAATCCGGGCGGCAACCTCGACAGCGTGATCCGCGTAACGCTCGTAGAAGCGGCTCAGCAGAGTGACATCCACTGTCTGCGCAGGGGAGTGTGGCCAATTATCGTCGTTGGTCAGCGTAAACAGGTGCTGGTGAATGTCATCGATGCTGTCATCGGTCTTATCCAAGGCCAATGCCTGGTCAACGTCGTAGTCGATGAGCACCTGACGGGTTTCGTGCGTCATCTGCTCAGATACGGAGGCCATCTCGCGGAAGAACCCCTCCACGGGCTCCGGCAGTGCCTTGTTCGGGTGGCGACGCCGGGCAACGTTGGCAATATGCACACTCAACGCGCCCATGCGGGAGATGTCCTCGACAATGTAGAGGCCACTGACAATCTGTCGGAGATCACCAGCCACAGGAGCTTCGCGGGCCAACAGCTCGAAGGCTCGCTGCTCCGCATCCTGGCGCAGGTCCTCGAGAGAATCAATCTGGGAAAGAACTGTTTCAGCCGAGACCAAATCAGCCTCGAAGAGAGCCTTGTTCGCAAGCTTGTGCATGGAGCCAACTCGGTCACACATCACAATCAGGCTGTGGGCCAAGTTGTCCATTTGTTCTCGGTAGACAGTGCGCATGCGTTCCATAGTAGGCAATCCTCAACAACGTCGCGCGTTAGTGGGGAGCCCCCAATTACCCCTCGTAAAGTTATGTAAACACTCGCTCAGAACCGAAGCTTAGCCACCGGAGTGCATAATCTCCGCGCCCTCGGGCACGGTGTCGTCCTCCGGGTCGTCCAGCCAGCCCTCCGGCAAGACCACCTTTGCAGGGGACCCCTGTCGGCCGCGGGCGCCGTCGGCGTCCTCCGGGCGGGCGTGGGCGCTGGGGCCGTCGTAAAGCGGTGCGAGAATCTCGTCGAGCGTTGCCAGCGAATCGACGCGCGCAAGAGACTTCCGCACCTCACTGCCGGCAGGGTATCCCCGCAGGTACCAGGCAATGTGCTTGCGCAGGTCGCGGCAGCCCTTACGCTCGCCCTCGTGCTCCACGAGCAGTTCCGCGTGACGACGGATAATCCCCGCGACCTCACCAAATGTTGGTGCCGGCGGCACTTCTTCGCCACGCAGCTCGGCGGACAACTGCGCGAACAGCCACGGGCGGCCAAGGCAGCCGCGACCGACGACGACACCGTCGCAGCCGGTCTCGTCGAGCATTTTGCGGGCATCGGTGGAGGCGAAGATATCGCCGTTGCCAAGCACTGGGATATCGCTGAAGCCGGAGTCGACCATGTGCTCCTTCAGCCGCGCGATCTGCGACCAGTCAGCGTGGCCGGAGTAGCGCTGCGCTGCAGTGCGGGCGTGCAGAGCCACAGCCTGGGCGCCCATCTCGGCGGCGATGCGGCCGGCGTCGAGGTGCGTGTGGTGCTCGTCATCGATGCCGACGCGGAACTTCACGGTCACCGGGATGTCCGTGCCCTCCGTGGCCTTGACCGCTGCGGCGACGATGTTGCCGAAGAGGCGACGCTTATATGGCAGCGCCGAGCCGCCGCCCTTGCGGGTGACCTTTGGTACCGGGCAACCGAAGTTCATGTCGATGTGGTCGGCGAGGTTTTCGTCGACGATCATCTTCGCGGCCTCGTAGGTCCACTTCGGGTCAGTGGTGTAGAGCTGCAGGCTGCGGGGGTTCTCGTCGGGCGCGAAGGTGGTCATGTGCATGGTCTTTTCATTGCGTTCGACCAATGCGCGGGCGGTGACCATCTCGCAGACGTAGAGACCGGAGACCGTGCCTGTACGCTGCAGCTCCTGCTCGCGGCACAGCGTGCGGAATGCCACGTTGGTGATACCGGCCATCGGCGCGAGTACCACGGGGGAGGCGAGCTCAAAGGGGCCGATGTGCATGTGCGCGGACGTGGCATCGGCGGGTGTGGCGGCACTGAGTGGACTCGTGGAGGTATCTAACACGTACAGTATTGTGTCACGCTGAACTGCCGTTTTCGAATCTGTTTTATCTGGCAGATCGGATCGCCCCGGTTAGCGCTGCGTCCGCGGATGCCTGACGACGATCACCGTTCGGCGCCCCCTCCCACCGGGCAGGTCGGTGGTATTGCGGAGAATTTCCAGGATGTGACTCGACTCCTCGTCGAGGTGTTCAGTGGGCTCGTCGAGAAGCAAAATTGGCGCTGTGCTGACAAGCGCACGGGTGAGAATGAGCCTGCGCCGCTGACCACCCGAGAGACTGTCCGCGCCGCTGTCCAGAATCGTGTCCAGGCCGTCGGGTGCGGCATCGACCCAATCGCGCAGGCCCACGGCGTCCAGCACGGAGTAAATGTCATCGTCGCTGACCTGCGGGTTACCAATAGAGATGTTGTCCCGCACCGTCGTGGCGAAGATGTGCTCATCCTCGGCGACGAAGCGCACCAGGTCGCACTGCTCCGTGTTTTCGTGGGGTTCTCCGGCACTTGCCGCACTGCGCCACAGCTCGCGTCCGTCTCCGTCAGCGATGGTCACCGTGCCCGCAACCGGCGGGATTAGTCCGGCGATTGTTTTCAGCAGCGTGGTCTTTCCGCTTCCCGACGGCGCCGTGATTTCCCGGTAGTCGCCAAAGGTGACCTCGAAGTTTTGCATCGGCAGTTGAGCTGGCTGGGCAGCGGGCTCTTCCGCAGTATTCGAGCTGTTGTCGTCGGGGTAGCCCACGATCAAGTCTTGAACCTGCAGAGTTGGCCGAACTGCCAGGTGGTTCTGAGGGAGCGTGGACGTGTGAATTGGCGCTGTGGGGGCTGGGGACGAGCGCATGACATCCGCTTCCTCTGATTCGCCCGCATTCGACGCAAGCGTCAGCAAGGCTTCCCTCGATTGCGCCAGTGTTTGCGCAGCAGCTGGCAGCGGACCAACCGCTTCAAAAGCAGCTAGCGGCACCAGAACCAGAACTGTCAGCCACTCGGGGGAGTGCAGTAAACCGCCTCCAGCGCCCCCGGCCGAATCCGTCACTAACCACGACGCTACGACCACGGTCAGGACAGTGGTCAACACGCTAGCCGCGGTGCTCAGTGCGGAGGCGCGGGCATTTGCTCGACCTGCGGCGTCATCGATGGCCGCAACCGTTTTGCTGGAGGATGACGCGGCAGAGACTGCCTCATCCAACTGGCCGTGGATACGCAGGCCGGCGGCGTCGGAAAGCAGCGCTTCGACGGCAGCGGCATGCGACTGAAGCGCGGCCGCGCGACGCTGACTTGAGCGCGCAGTGGTGCGATACGTCAGGTAAGGAGCAACACCGCCGGCCAGAAGCAGTCCCACCGCCAGGAGAACCGTAGCGGCAGGCGAGAGTAGAGCCACAAAAATGACGGCGATGAGAGAGGTCATCAGCGCCACCAATGCGGGCACTATTGATCGCACGACGGCATCGGCAAGTGCGTCAATATTCGCCCCAAGCGCTGTGACAATATCGGAACGCTCACGCAGCGCCAGCGTACGGTCGGCCACGAAATGCTCCCATAGCTTCACGCGCGAGCGCTCGGCGGTGCGCAACGCCACATCGTGGGAGACCAACCGGTCGAGGTATCGAAACGCAGCTCGCGAAATACCCAGCGCGCGCACAGACGTCACCGCCAAGGTGATGTCCATCAGCGGTGGCATCTGCCAAGAACGCGTAATCAGCCACGCCGACACCACGGTCAGACTCAGCGCGGACAGCAGCGTGATGGTGCCCGCCAACACCGGCCAAACCAGGTCGCGGGGTTTCACCAGGCGACGAAGCGCTTGCAGAGTAGTCATCGCGACTGCACCTCCACCACGCCGTCGGCGGCCGCAATCAACAGCGGATCATGGCTGGTGGCAATCACTGTGGCTCCGCGCCGGGCACGTGCGTGCAGGAGCCTAATCACGGACTGCGCACTGTCGGTATCCAGGTGAGCTGTCGGTTCATCGAGGAGGACGAGGTCGCGGGTGTCGTCGGCAAGCTCGCGCCGAAGCGCCTCCCGCTGACGTTGCCCGAGCGAGCGCCGCGAATTGTCTCCCACCGTCGCTGCGTCCAACACTGGGCGCTGGGGCAGCCACGCGATGCGCCGCAGCAGATCCTGGTCACGGAGAATGCGCTGGCCGTCGCGAATAGTTACGGAGCCTTCCAACCCCTCGTGCACGATGCCGGCGACCGCAAGCAGCGCTGTCGTCTTGCCCACGCCGTTCGGCCCCGCCAGCACCGTCACTGTGCCTGGCTGCGCGATGGCGCTTAATTCACTTGGCCGCACGCCGTCTCGCCCCGGCGCGGAAAGGCGTTCGAACACGACCGTGGGGGCGCTGTGGACACTGCTTGACGACGTTCCTTCGGCCACCTCTTCCACAGTTTCAGAGGTGGTGTCTGTGGAGTTTGGAGTCTGGCCAGCGTCCTTGTCTAACAGTTCCGTGACTTCGGTGGCAGCGACCACACCGTCCTGGGCGGCGTGGAATTTCTGGCCAACCTGGCGCACCGGGCCATAGATTTCTGGGGCGATGATGAGCACTGCCAGGCCGGTTGCCAGCGTCATGTGGCCTCCCAGAAGTCGGAAACCGATGCCGACGGCGATGAGGGCGATTGACAGGGTGGTGAGGAATTCCAGGACCGACGCGGATAGGAAAGCGATGCGCAGGACCTCCATGGTGGATTTCCGGTGGCGGGTCGACAGGCGCTTGATTTCCTCGCTGGGGGTGTCGGCCATGTTGTGCGCTTTGAGCGTTGGCAGGCCGATGACCAGGTCGAGAATCTGACCACGCACCGTGCCGATGTCGGCCAGACGGCGTTCTGTGCGGCCCTCAGTGAGGCGACCTACCAGCCACATGAACAGTGGAATGAGTGGCAGCGTGACAACCGCGATGGCAACCGATGGGAGGTCCAACCATGCGACTGCGACCAGTGCCATCGGGGTAGCCAGCGCTGCGGCCACCAGTGCGGGGAGGAATTCCGCCACGTAGACGGCCACACCATCGAGCCCGACCGAAAGCAATGCGCGCCAGTGCGCGGTGTCGACAGTGCGAGGATCGCGCAGAGCCAGGGCTCGCAGTGCCCGGCTGCGCAGGTCTGTGGCCACGCGTGCACCCGCAGATTGGCCGAAACGCACGAGCGCGTAGGAGCAGGCCACCCGAACGAGTACAGCGGCCGTGGCTATCAGCGCGAATAATGTCCAATTAGGAGTTGCCTCACCCAGAACCTGCGCCGTAATAGTGCCGATTGCCAGCCCCAACGCGATTGTGGCACCTGTGCTCGCGGCGGTCAGTGCGCCCGCGAAAATGACCCAACGCCAGGCTGGGGCCGACAGCTTGAATAGTTTCGGATCGACAGGTGCCACTTTTTAGAAACTAACCTCCAACGGACGGTCTACTGTGAGACCTTACGTTCAGCCATCAACCGCTTGCGGAATACCCAGTATGTCCACGCCTGGTAGGCAATCACCAGTGGGGTAATCACCAGCGCGGTCCAGGTCATGATTTTCAGCGTGTAGGGGTTAGAGGCGGAATTCCAGATATCGAGGGAGACTCCGTCGGCAAGCGTCGTCGGCATCAGGTACGGGTACATGGCGCCGAAGACAACGGTGGTGACGGCAGTCACGGTGACGGCGGTTGCGGAAAAAGCGATGCCATCGCGGTTGCCTACGGTTGCGGAGATGGCAATGACCAACCCCGCGACGGCGATGACGACAACAGCCCACAGCCAGGTCTTTCCGTAGCCCAGCTGTGTCCAGATGAGGAACACGCCGCCAAATATCAGCGCCGACAGTGCCGGAATTCGAGCGGCGTTGCCGACCTCGTCGCGTAGCTTGCCGGCGGTCTTCAGCCGCAGGAACGTAACTGCGTGAAGAGCGAACACAGCCGCAAACGCAATCCCGCCGACCAGGGCGTACGGGTTCAGCAACCCGAGCAGGGTACTAAAGCCGGAGTCCAAGTTCTTGTCGGCATTCAGCGGGACACCGCGCACCAGGTTCGCGACCGCTACGCCCCACAGAATTGGAGGCAGCCAGGAGCCGAAGATAATCGCGCGGTCGCACCAGGCGCGCCAGTGCTCATCGTTGACTTTGAAGCGCCATTCCAGCCCGACGATACGGACAATCAACGCCACCAGAATCAGGAAGAGCGGCAGGTAGAAGCCGGAAAACATAGACGCATACCATTCCGGAAACGCCGCGAAGAGCGCGCCGCCAGCGGTAATTAGCCACACTTCGTTGCCGTCCCATACCGGCCCGATAGTTCCGAGCATCGCTTTACGACGCGGTTCATCGCGGCCAACGAACGGCAGCAGCATTCCGACGCCGAAGTCAAAGCCCTCGAGAAGGAAGTAGCCGGCGAACAGGAACGCGATCAGGACAAACCACAAAACGGGAAGATCTAATCCGAACATGTCAGAGATACATCCTTATCTACTTTGTGTCCTCAGTCGCGGAGACTTCGGAGTCGGGGCTGGCAGCGGACTGGGCATGGACCTTGTTGAATCGAACCGGAGACGAGATGATCGCGCCCAGATTGGTAGCGATTGGTGACGACGGGCCAGCGTGCTCGGGGTCATTGCCGATGGCGTTGATAGCCTCAGCGGATTCGGTCGGAGGTCCGGCAATAACTGCGCGGCGAATCAACCAGAACCACACCACTGCCAAAAGCAGGTAGAGCAGGGTAAAGCCCACCAGGGTGATAATCACCGTGGCCGGTGCGTGGTCGGACACACCCATATCGACGGTCATGCGAATCAGCTCGGTGCGCGGGTCGCCCGCGTGATCCGGGTTCGGGTGCACAATCCAGGGCTGACGGCCCATCTCCGTAAAGATCCAGCCAGCGCTGCTGGCCAAGAACGGGAACGGAATCGCGAGGATACTGCAAGCGGCGAAAATGCGGGCTCGCTTGCCCGTCGGCACGCGCCCCTTGCGAGTAAATAGCCAAGCGAAAAACGCGATAGCCAGAGAACCGACCATGAGCCCAATCATGGCGCGGAAAGACCAGTATGTGACGAACAGATTCGGAGAGTAATTGCCTGGGCCGAAGACCGCCTCAGCTTTTTCTTGCAGGTCCTGCACGCCCTGGAGCGTGACGCCACTGAACTTGCCCTCGGCCAGGAAAGGCAGCACCCATGGCACCTCGATGAGATGCAGCACCGAGTCGCAATTGTTGTGCGTACCGACGGTCAGAATCGAGAACATTGGATCTGTCTGCGTGTGGCACAGGGACTCGGCCGATGCCATCTTCATCGGCTGCTGCTCGAACATAAGCTTGGCCTGGATATCGCCGGTGATAAACACCGCCAGCGAGCTGAGCACAGTTGTCCAGAGCCCGACCTTCATGGACTTGTGAAACGTCCGTTCGTGAACAGTATTGCTCTGGCCACCGCGGCGGCTCTGAACCAGCCACCAGCCACTGACGCCGACAACGAGCGTGCCGGCGGTAAGGAAAGAGCTGGCCACGGCATGCGGGAAAGCTGCCAAGGCAGTGGAGTTGGTCAACAGTGCGCCAAAGTCTGTAAGCTCTGCGCGGCCGGTTTCCGGGTTGTAGACCGCGCCTACAGGATGCTGCATGAACGAATTGGCGACGATGATGAAATACGCCGAGATATTCACCGCAATAGCGACAATCCAAATCGAGAGCGTGTGCATCCAGGTGGGGATACGCCCCCAGCCGAAAATCCATAGGCCCAGGAAGGTGGATTCCAGGAAGAACGCGATGAGTCCTTCAAGAGCCAGCGGGCCGCCGAAGACATCACCGATCATGCGGGAGTACTCCGACCAGTTCATACCGAACTGGAATTCCTGGACGATACCCGTGGCTACGCCCATGGCGAAGTTAATAATGAAGATGGTGCCGAAAAATCGTGTCGCTCGGTACCAGAGGTCATTTTTCGTCGTGGCCCACAGTGTCTGCATGAGCGCGACGAGCGGAGCTAGACCAATTGTCAGCGGGACAAAAATGAAGTGGTAGACGGTGGTTATGCCAAATTGCCAACGAGATATATCGACGACATCCATGTTTCCTCGACTGAAAAAGTAGACATAAACGATGCGTGTACTCCGACGGATTTGTCGAAGCCTGCATCAAGTGTCCGCAGTATTCCTGCTTATTAATTCAGTCGGACAGGAGGGGTAAAAAGTTCCGGGGCGTGAACTTATCGACGCGGGCAGGGCAAAACTCCGGAGGGCAATTATTAAAAACAAGCGCGTAATTGCTAGGCTATTTTGTTGCGCGGGCCTTTAGCTCAGCTGGTAGAGCTACGGACTTTTAATCCGCAGGTCGCGGGTTCGAGCCCCGCAGGGCCCACAAGCACGCAAAACCCCAGGTCATCAACAGCCTGGGGTTTTGTAGTATCTTGCCTGTATTTGCCCTCTGTGGCACCTACTTCTCCCGCTTGTGGTAGCCCATCCGTGGCTTGAAGCCCGCCGGGTGCTTAAGCTGCGCCACTGCATCGGCGACTATCAAGCGGAAGCGTGGCTTCATCGGTGGCATCTGTGAGATCTGGAACCATCCGACATCAGTGGATTCATCATCAGCGACATAGGGGACGTCGTCGCCAACAACACTGCAGCGCATGGAGATATCCAGATATGAGGAAACATCGCCGTTGAGGTGTTCGATAGGGCCAACGGCGCCAGTTCCAAGCAGGGCCTCAACTGTGACATCGAGTCCCGTTTCTTCCTTTACCTCTCGCACGGCGGCGTCGTGAGGCTGCTCGTCCGGGTCGATAATTCCGGTGACTGGGGTCCATTCACCATTATCGGAGCGACGAACCAGCAAGACCTCGGGCAAGGCGTACATCGGTGCATTCGGCGGAACATCGCGAATGACGATAGCCGTGACACCGGGGAGCCAGAGCGGAGCGTGGCCCACTTTTTCACGGAGCTGAACAATGAAATCCGGAATTGCCATAGTTGCGAGCTTATCTGAGTACTAGTAGCGTCCGCGGAAATAGTAAGAAACTCCAGTTCAACCGTGGATTTTGGGAAAAGGGTACTTATCCTCTATAGTTCTTTACGTTGCCAAGAGCGCGCGCAAATGCAATGTTCATACACTGCAGGTGTACGCGGAGTGTGCCACTGAGTGGGCAACTCTTTGCAGCGTTAAGTCGGGCTCCCATCGTCTAGAGGCCTAGGACTCCGCCCTTTCACGGCGGCAACACGGGTTCGAATCCCGTTGGGAGTACCACTAAAAATCATGATGGCCCTGTGGCGCAGTTGGTTAGCGCGCCGCCCTGTCACGGCGGAGGTCGCGGGTTCAAGTCCCGTCAGGGTCGCAATTCTAAACGCCAGTTCCGGTTGGAGCTGGCGTTTTTTGCTTTTGGTTAGTGGTGCGCTGGGCGTCGGGGGGTTAAGTAAAGAAAAGTGTGTCTTTTCCGGGCGTGTTGCGGTTATTTGATCCAGCCTTTTTGGATGCCGAGGTTGTGTTGGTAGCTGGTGTCGATGGCGGTGTCGTATTCTGCTGGTGCACCGATGTCATTGGTAGTGGCTGTGGTGTTGTGGGTGATCAGGTCTGTTGCTGTGGAAAGTGCGTCTTGACCCCATCGTTGGTCCCTGGCGATCTTGACCGGATCGTCAGGGACTTCTGTATGTAGATACAGCCACCAATCCATCACTGTGCGTTGATGCGGTAGTGATAGTCCGCGGTGTCTGCGGGCTAGTTCTTTTATGGGGGCGTTGATGCCACCTTCGAGGCTGTTTGTTGTTGCTGCAAGGTTGTCGGGGTCGATGGTTGTTGGTGGGGGTTGCAGGTAGGTAAACAGCAGGTCTCTGCGGTGCAGAGATAGCAATGATTGATAGGCCGCTCGGACGCGTTGGTGGGTGTAGACCTTGGTGTAGGCGCCGGTAACGGGGTCTTTGATGGTGGTTTTCTCGTTCATCCATTCCCGGTAGGTGTGGTCGAATTCGTGCAGGTGGGCGACCCATGTGGATGCTTGGTCAAGGTCGGTGATGCGAGTGAGTTTCAGGGCTAGGCGGTAGAGGGTTTTGCCGGCATCGGTGCGGGGGTTGCTGGTGGTGTGGCGGCGGACTGTTCGTTGGGCGTGGACGAGGCAGCGTTGGATGCGTGTTGTTGGCCAGCAGTGGTGGATGGCTGATTGGGCACCTTGTCCGCCGTCTGTGACTGCGATTAGTGGTGCGGCAATGGGGCGTAGGAGTTCGGTGTAGGCGGCGGTGGTTTCGTGTCTGGCCCAGGTCCAGTTGATGACGTGGGTTTTACTGGCTGCGATCAGGAGGCATCCGGACTTTAGATAGGTCGCGTCGAGGAAGATTTGGTCATGGATGCGGAATGAGTCGATGGTGGGTGTGGGGATGATCCACCAGCACCATCGGAATCGGTGGTGCATGGTTTGCCTGGTTACGCCATGGTGTGCGGCGAAGGTGGTTAGAGATTGGGTGCCGGTGGCCCATTGGATGAACAAAGCCATGGTGGCGGTGTTTTTGTTGTGGGTTTGGGTGTTGCGGGTAAAGGAGTGTCCGCAGTGGGTGCAGCGCCAACGGGTGGTTGATTTGCTGGTGGTGCCGTTTTTTTTGTGTTGTTGCCGCATAGTGGGCAGCTGGGGCGGTTGGTGGTCATCCTTTAATCCAACCGGTGTGCGGTTAGCACAAATGTGGCCGGAGGTGCGGGATGGTGTGGGTAATAGCTTTCGGGGAGCTATTCTTTGGTGATTTGTGGTGTGTGGTCTGGGGTTATGGTGGCATGCGGACACACTTTTCTTTACTTAACCCGCGTCGGCGTGGGTAATGGACAAAAAGTGTGTCTGACTCTCAAGATGGTGACTGGTGAGAAGCCAAAAACTACGGGCTGCAAATGTGAAACTGTATGAGTTTATGACACTTTCAGGCCATTTTTCGGGCTATTTTTGTCATAAACGTAGTCAGTAACTTGCATCGCCCCAACGCCGCCAGTCATAAACGTAGTCAGTAACTCGCATCGGTGTCACTGGGGGAGAGGGGGGGGCTTTACCCGGGTTTGGTGGGGAGAGCTTTTGCCACAGTCTAGGATGCCCCGAGACCCGGGGCTGGATGTCAGTTTTCAACTTAAAATATCTGCCATGAACTGGCGATTTGCTTATGTTCAGCGCTGTTCTGTAGAGTAACAACTCGTGCACAGCGCTGGTAATCCAGAAAGTTGAGCACGGCATTTAAGGCCCTGTGGCGCAGTTGGTTAGCGCGCCGCCCTGTCACGGCGGAGGTCGCGGGTTCAAGTCCCGTCAGGGTCGCCACTTGATTAAATTCAAGTCTGGCCAGATAGCTCAGTCGGTAGAGCGTCCGCCTGAAAAGTGGAAGGTCAGCGGTTCGATCCCGCTTCTGGCCACAATTAATCCCCAGTCCGGAAACGGGCTGGGGATTCTTTGTTTTACCAGGTGTTTGTCGCGGGGATCGTCGTAAAGCACAGTGCATCGAGCCGTGCGAAAGCCTTAAAGTGGGGGAAATTAAACCGCGTACACACCCTAGCGGATAGGATGTTGTGCATGAGTAAGGAATTCGCCTCAGCAGGAACGCTGTCCCACGATAAGACGCTGCCGTGGGTCGTGCGCATCTTCGTCTACACGGATGCTGAGGGCAGCCAATCGGCTGCTGAGAAGGTTCGTGGGGTGCTCGCGGAACTGATTCCGGATCAGGAAGTCAACGTCTACGAGGATGTCATGCCCGATGTGGGGCGCACCTCTTCGCTCGCTGATTTGTGGGCGGAGGCCAACCCGGGCATGGATCCGGGGGATCGGAAGCGTTACCGCATCAGTGTGGTGGCTCCGGGGCTGTCTCACTGCGAAATGGCGGATCTGGCAGGCCCGCTCGCTGAGGCCGTCAGCCCGGGGTGGGCAGAGGGGGAGGCTGCGACTAAGGTCGCGAAGGGCGATGTCCCGTGCCGTGTCGCTGTCGGGCGTGCCGACGAGCACCCGGGCGAACCCCCGCTAGTGCAGAACTAGCCGGGATTCGGAATTAATCCGAAGCGAGAGCTGTTATCTGGGTTACATCCTAAGAGTCGTTTGCAATGACGACGCTTCACAACCATGAGAGGGAAGTGATTCCGAAAATGGCACACACTATTTCGCATGATGAGGCCGGTCAGCGCTACGTTCTCACCGTAGAGGGAGAAGAGGCCGGCTTTGCCGCTTACACCCCGGTGGAAGGTGCCCTGGACTTTGACCACACGGTTGTAGATGGCAAGTTCCGTGGACAAGGCCTGTCCAAGCCGCTTATCGCAGGCGCGTTGGATGATGTTCGGAAGAACAACCGAAAGATTCGCACCAGCTGCTCCGCTGTTGCCAACTTCGTGGAGAAAAACCCGGAATACCAGGATCTACTGGCTGACTAGTCGCTGAAGGGCAAAGAACGCACAAAGCAGCCGGCCGGCTGCTCACGATAGGAAGAGCAGCCGGCCGGCTTTTGTATGTAGAGCTAGTTTTAGGGCGGGGCTAGATGAAGTCCCCGTCACCTTGGACGTACACCGCCGGATCGCACAACGGCTTGTGCTCGTCGGGCTTGGCAGGGCGTACGCGGCCCGGAATTCCTATCACGATGGAATCGGGTGGACAGCTGTGGGTGACCACGGAGTTGGCGCCGACTGATGAGCCTGCACCAATTGTGATGGGGCCAAGGACTTTCGCACCTGCTCCGACGGTGACGTTGTCCTCCAGGGTGGGGTGGCGTTTTACCTTCTCCAGTGAGCGGCCGCCAAGCGTCACGCCGTGGTAGAGCATGCAGCCGTCACCGATTTCTGCGGTTTCGCCAATGACGATGCCCATACCGTGGTCGATGAAGAACCTTCGGCCAATTTGAGCGCCCGGGTGAATCTCAATACCAGTCAGCCAACGGGAAAACTGTGCGAGTACTCGTGCAATGCCCTTGGAAATCCCGCCTCGTTTCCAGAGGCGGTGCGAGAATCGGTGAATCCAGATTGCGTGTAGGCCGGAGTAGACAATGGCATTTTCTACATCACTGCGCGCAGCTGGGTCGTGCGCGCGGGCATTGTCCAGATCCTCTTTGAGGATTCGGAAAAAGTCACTCATGGGCGTCAATTCTATCTGGTCGGAAGTGTGGGCAATGAAAAAACCCGCTTGCCGACGGAAAGTGCCAGCTAGCGGGCTCTGCAGAGAAGGTTACGGGCGTTTATAGCGCTTGGTCTTAGTCGCGCAGATCCTCGTACAGGATGGAGGAGACGTAGCGCTCGCCGAAGTCAGGAACAATCACGACGATGTTCTTGCCCTCGGACTCCGGGCGGGCTGCAATCTCGAGAGCAGCCTTGATGTTTGCACCGGCAGAAATGCCGCCGAGGATGCCCTCGGCTGCAGCGACCTTGCGGGAGACCTCAATAGCGTCCTCGTTGGTAACCGCAATGATCTCGTCGAGAAGCTCCTGATCGAGAACCTCTGGGACGAAGTTTGCGCCCAGACCCTGAATCTTGTGCGGGCCGGCGGTGCCCTCGGTCAGCAGCGGGGAGGCCTTCGGCTCAACGGCAACCAGCTTGATGTCCGAGTTGTGCTTCTTCAGCGTGCGACCAGCACCGGTAATGGTGCCGCCGGTGCCGACACCAGCCACGAAGTAATCAACCTTGCCGTCGGTAGCTTCCCAGATTTCTTCACCAGTGGTTGCCTCGTGGATAGCCGGGTTGGCCGGGTTGGCGAACTGGGAAGCCAGGATTGCATTGTCGGTGTTAGCCACGATTTCGTTGGCCTTATCGACAGCGCCGCGCATGCCATCCGCGCCCGGGGTGAGTACAAGCTCAGCGCCAAATGCGCGCAGAACGACGCGGCGCTCCTGGCTCATGGTGTCCGGCATAGTGAGAATGACCTTGTAACCGCGGGCTGCGCCGACCATTGCCAGCGCGATACCGGTGTTGCCCGAGGTACCCTCGACGATGGTTCCGCCCGGCTTGAGCTCGCCAGAGCGCTCGGCGGCATCGATAATTGCGTTGCCGATGCGGTCCTTGACCGAGTTGGCAGGGTTGTAAAACTCCAGCTTGGCAATCACGTTGCCCGGCAGGCCCTCGGTAACACGGTTGAGCTTAACCAGCGGGGTGTTGCCGATCAGTTCAGTGACATCGTTATAAATAGTCATTAATCTTATCCATTCCGGAAATCACAGAGGACTTCCTAATGAGTTTTCGCGTGTAGCCGTAGTGTACGCCTGATCCTGCAATTAGTACAGACCAGTTCGTCTATTTTATGGCTTGCGTAGGGAAGTGGAAGCTGTCAGTTCCGGTGCCGCCACCGTCATAGTCGCCGCGGCCGGCGCCGTCGCAGTCGCACCGCTATTTTCGCAATGCCCCTGCTATTGCCACGTTAACGCTGTCTCATTGCCTCGCTCGTCCTTACCTCCATTGTGAGGGTAAAGAGCATTAAAGTTTCTTAGAATCCACTATTCTGAGACGTGATTTACAGTGCACGGGAATGCCTTGTGAATAGGCAGCGGCCCTCGCCACTGTGATTGGGTGCGATTGTGGCCCTTATCTGCACAGCGGTTATATGTGATAACCGAAAAACGCAGACAATGGACTCAGCGATTGCGGTGCTTCGTCGAAGCCACTCAGAGGGACTCAAACCTTTGGGGAAGGAGGCGAGGCATTAATAGAAGTGTGAAGCTTTCCTCAGCCCATCAGCCAGGAGACCGACTGTAAATCATCCAATTCGCGTCCGCGGATTGGCGGTCGAGCGGTGCTGTCGAGGTGAATAGCGCCGTAGAAAGATGATTTACATCATGCATATTGCTGAGGGATTTCTCCCAGTCACTCATTGCATTGGGTGGGGTGTAGCTGCCGCTCCCTTTGTCATTCACGGCGCAATTCAAGTCAAGCGCACTATGAAAGAACATCCCGGTAGCGGCATGCTGCTCGGTGCTGCTGGTGCGTTTACCTTCGTGCTCTCCGCAATCAAGATTCCATCTGTGACGGGTTCCACTTCGCACCCGACAGGTACAGGTTTTGGTGCTGTAATCTTCAAACCTCCGGTGATGGCGCTGCTTGGCTCCATCGTGTTGCTCTTCCAAGCAATCTTGCTCGCTCACGGCGGCATTACGACGCTCGGTGCGAACATCTTCTCCATGGCAATCGTCGGCCCGTGGGTTGGCTACGCCTTCTACGTATTGACTCGAAAGCTCGGCGGAGGCCTACTACCAGGTGTGTTTATGGCAGCGTTCTTCGCTGACCTCTCCACCTATGTTGTGACCTCCGTGCAGCTCGCTCTTGCACACCCGGCAAACCCGGGCGGTGTCGGCGGCGCTCTGGCTACATTCCTCGGCCTGTTCGCTATCACGCAGATTCCGCTGGCAATCATCGAGGCTCTGGTCACCGTCATTCTCATGCGCACCCTGCTGGCCGTGGCACATTCTGAGCTCCTCGATCTCGGCTTCCTGTCCCGCTTCGGTGATGCGCCAGCACCGGCGCTGGAGGCGAAAGCTGCAGAAGCCACGGCTGACGCTGTTGCAGGATCTGTCACTTCGCAGAATGCGGCAGCTGCATCCGTATCTGGCCAGAAGCAGTAGCCGTCGTCAAGCGAAAAGAAGCGAAAGAGAGCACGATTATGAATGCAAAAAACAACGCGCAGATTGTCGACGCACAGGCAGCTAGCCAGCCGAAGAAGAACTCCGTGTGGGTCAGCGTTGGTCTCATTGTCCTGGTAGTCGTAATTGCCATGTTCCCGCTGTTCTTCAACTACGGGGACGACGACGCCGAGGAGCCGTTCGCCGGCACTGATGCCACCGCTACGGAGACAATTCAGGAAATCGACCCGAACTACGAGCCGTGGTTCGAGCCACTCGTCGGCGAGCTGCCGGGTGAGGTCGAGTCGGGTCTGTTCGCGCTCCAGGCCGTTATCGGTGCTGGCGTCCTGTTCTACGTTATTGGCTTCTACCGAGGGAAGGCTGCTGCGCGTTCGGACAAGCGCGAGAAAGAGCAGTGAATGCGCTAGAAGCTGCAGCGGCGCGCAGCGCTTGGGCACGCCGCAACGTGGGTGAAAAGATTCTGCTGCTCGGTGGGCTGCTGATTCTGGCGGTTGCGCTACCGCCAATTCCCTTTGCGCCTGTCATTGCGGTCATTGCTTGGTCTATTGCGTACATAGCCCGAGTGCCCCGCAAGCTGTATGTGGCAATGGTGCTGGCACCGGCGGCTTTTGTGCTCGTCGGCGCGTTTCCGCTTTTGGTAGCGCTTACTCCCGAC
The DNA here is from genome assembly GCA_003955985.1 of Corynebacterium jeikeium. NCBI lineage: Bacteria > Bacillati > Actinomycetota > Actinomycetes > Mycobacteriales > Corynebacteriaceae > Corynebacterium > Corynebacterium jeikeium. Next base: position 2,103,576 of record CP033784.1, on the reverse strand, counting down.
GGTCTCGCGTGGTCGCCGGATGGCCCGCAGCGAATGGCGCAGGTTGTGATGCGTTCGTTTGCGGGTATCAGCTGCACGATGGTCTTTGCGCTGACCACTCCGATTTCGGAGCTCATTGCCTGGCTCGACAAGCACGGCTTGCCGCGATACTTGACGTACCTCGCCGAGGTGATTTACCGGATGACCGGCGTGCTGATTCACTCCGCACACTCGATGACGGAAGCGCAAGCACGACGCTTGGGACACTCCACGCGCCGGGCGATGATCCGAGATGTAGCGGCACAGTCCGCCAGCCTCTTTGTAATTGCCTTTACCCGCGCGCGCAAGATGCAAGAGGGAATCGAGCTGCGCGCCGATCCGAGCGCAATGAAAGTACTGGTGATTTCGCGGCCCAGGCAGCCGAAGTTCATCGCGATATCCAGTGCATTACTTTTGTCGTTGATTGCGGCCTGGGCGCTGCTGAAATGGGGTGTATAGGGATGTCGAGCAGCAGGAAAAATCGCGCTGATCACGTACATGGTGCCAACGGTGTCATTGTCGAAGCGGCTGCAGTTACATACGCTTACGACGAAACCCACGTTCTGAAAGGCGTGGATCTGGCAATTTCGGGTGGCGAGCGCCTAGCGCTGTTGGGGGCAAACGGTTCTGGCAAGTCCACGCTGTTGCGTATGCTCGCGGGAGCGTCTAAGCCCAATAGTGGTGAGGTCCGCCTTGACGGCACCGTCTACACGTACTCCCGGCACGGCCGCAATGCGGTCCGTCGCTCAGTGCAGATGGTCACGCAGGATCCGGATGAGCAAATCTTCGCGGCTAGCGTGTTTGCAGACGTCTCGTTCGGTCCCGTCAACCTGGGGCTTAAGAACGAGGAAGTCGAACGGCGCGTCCGGCAGGCTCTAGGTACCGCCGAGATCACCGATCTCGCCGAACGCGTTCCGCACCAGCTTTCCTATGGTCAGCGCAAGCGCGTCGCTCTCGCTGGTGCGCTGGCGATGCATCCGCGTGTGCTGCTTCTCGACGAGCCCTCCGCCGGCCTCGATCCGCAGGCGACCCGAAAGCTTGCACACACGCTCAATCAATTGCGCGATCAGAGCACTGCCGTCGTCGTCGCCACGCACGACATCGACTTCGCGTGGAATTTCGCCGATAGGGCAGCAGTGCTTGCCGACGGCAAACTGCGAGTTGGCTCCAAAGAGGAAATTTTGGCCGATCGACGGTTGGTCGAACATGCTCGATTGGCTTTGCCCTGGGCGCCCGTGGTCTCCAAGGCGATTGGGCGAGATGTGTGGCATCCAGAGGATGTTTAGGCGAGCGGTTTGGTTGGTGAATAGCTCATCGATATGTGCAGCTAAACCACGCTAAAAATGAGAAAAGCGCCCGCGGGCAGGGCGTAATGCCTATGAAAATAGGCCTAGAAATATAGGCGAAGCTGTCGCATTTCTTCGCTTCCATTTCACGTCACACCTGTCCGCGGGCGATCTCCGTGGCCGTGGCACTTTGCAGTGCCCTCGGCGCATCAGGCAGGTATTCGGACTTTCTGGCGTGACCGACAATAAGGGGATGACGACTGCCGCAAGCTTCAATGCTTACGTGCAGATCCTTATTATCAATTTTCCTACTTTTCGCCGCTTCCCAAGGTTGAAATAACCTCAGTGCCGTTGGCGAATTTTGTTCCAGATTACCGCTGCGGGACAGTTCCGGAATTGCACCGGATTCCCTCTTGCGTTTGCTGTGCACCACCTTCGGACAACCACGTGGAGGACGTAGCATTGAAAGTGGAACTCAACAAAACCTGTTGCATGTATGACAATAGCGCACGATGCAAAATAAGCGAAGGTCTTTTTCGAAAATGTCCGCATTGGGGGTAAAACGCCGTTCATTACCCTCTGTTATCAACATTCACGCAGTTTGTTAGCGGAAAAATAGCTACCCCCTGCCTTGTATTTATTCGGCCGAGGCGGGGCTAATGACAGGATTTATCCTGGTATTTTCTTTACGTACTTGTAGAGAAACCTAGTTGTTTCCTAAGATTGTGTGACGGATGCCTTAATGCAGGTGTACCCGTTCGGAGGGTACTATCTACTTTGTACGGTTTACAGCCCCCGAAAGGGTCAGTGGCCGCTGAGCGGTAGTTGGCCATTTCGTAGGAGTGTAAGTCGGCGCGAAGTCACAGGCTGATGGTGCCTCTGTGGGTGCCAGTGAAGCAATTTGCCCGTTACGCAGGAGGACGCGAGATGGATCCCCACCGCATTCTGGACGACAATGAGGTTATTAAGTCGTCCTTGGTCGCCCTAAAGAATGCGACTGGTATTCCGGTCACAATGTATGCGGAAGTCACCGATAACTCTAAGATGCAGATCAACAACTGGGTTGGCCTGCGTACTCCGGCCCTGCAGAATCTGACTGTGGAATCGGGTGCGGGTGTCGGTGGTCGCGTGTTGGCCACGCGCCGCCCGGTGGGTGTCAGTGACTACCTGCGCGCCAAGGTTATTACCCATGAGTATGACGACAAGATTCGTGACGAAGGCCTGCACTCGCTGGTCGCCGTGCCGGTGATCGTTTCGCGTCTTGTCCGTGGCGTGCTCTACGGTGGCGTGCACTCCTCGGTGCGCCTGGGGGACAAGGTTCTTGAAGAGGTCACAATGACCGCCCGTTGCCTGGAGCAGGACCTCGCTGTCGTCGATGCCTGCCGCAACATGGATCGTTCTGGCAACGGTAAGGGCGGCCGCATCATGAATGGCGCTGAGTGGGAGCAGGTTCGTTCCACGCACTCCAAGCTGCGCATGCTCGCTAACCGTGTGGATGACGAGAAGCTGCGCCAGGAACTCGAGGTGCTCTGTGACCAGATGGTCACCCCGGTTCGCGTCAAGCAGACCACCAAGCTGTCGGCTCGTGAGCTCGATGTTCTCGCCTGTGTCGCCCTCGGTCACACCAACGTCGAGGCCGCAGAGGAAATGGGCATCGGTGCCGAGACGGTTAAGTCCTACCTCCGCTCCGTAATGCGCAAGCTGGGCGCCCATACTCGCTACGAGGCCGTCAACGCGGCCCGTCGCATCGGCGCACTGCCGTAAACCGCTTGACGACGGTTCCTTTGCGCCCAAACCCGCGGGTATTGGGGTAGTCAGTTCTGCTACTTGCTCCGCTACTTACCCCCTGCTTGCCGCTGGGCTTCGCGCTCACCACCGGGGATCCACTTAACGTCGTTTCCGTCATTGGCCACTCTCGAAAGAATAAACAACAGGTCAGACAGGCGATTGAGATACTTCGCCGGTAGGACTGAGGTGGTTTCGGGAAATTCGCGGCAGGCAGCCCATGCTGCACGCTCGGCTCGGCGAGTAATCACCCGAGCTGTGTGTAGCAGTGCTGCGGCTGGTGTGCCTCCCGGGAGGATGAAGGAATCCAGTTTCGGCAGTTGTTCATTGAATTGGTCGCACCAGTGCTCGAGTCGCTCGATGTAATCCGGCTCGATACGCAACGGCGGGTACTTCGGGTTTTCTTCAATAGGTGTTGCCAGGTCGGCTCCGGCATCAAATAGGTCATTCTGCACGTAGCGAATGACAGCCGAGATTTCGTCGTCAAGCGTGCCGAAACTGAGCGCCTGGCCGAGTGCGGCGTTGGCCTCCTCGCACGTGGCGTAGGCGATAAGGCGAGAATCATCCTTGGGAACGCGGCTGAAATCGGATAATCCAGTGGTGCCGTCGTCGCCGGTGCGAGTGTAAATGCGAGTTAGATGAACGCTCATAGCTTCAAGCCTAAGCGCGATATTGCGAAATGTGGTTGGCTGGGGGAGTGGGAAATGAGCGATTTCTGGTTAAAGGCGGAGCGACGCTAAATGGTCAGGTTCAGATTTCCGGGGCGAAGAACTCGGTTCTGAAACTGATGGGTGCGGCGCTTCTCGCCGAGGGCACGACAGTACTGACGAACTGCCCTGAAATTGACGACGTGCCATTGATGCAAAAAGTCCTCGAAGGTCTCGGCTGCTCCGTGACGCGCGAGGGCGACCGGATTGAAATCACGGTGCCCGAAGAACTCTCGCATCACGCTGACTTCGATGCCGTGCGCCAGTTCCGCGCTTCGGTCTGTGTGCTCGGGCCGCTGACGGCGCGTACCCGTAACGCGATTGTCGCACTGCCCGGTGGTGACGCTATTGGTTCCCGCCCGCTGGACATGCATCAGGCTGGCCTGGAGAAATTGGGAGCACGCACCTATATTCACCACGGTTGCGTGGTGGCTGAGGCGGGGCGACTCAAGGGGGCGAACATCAAGCTGGACTTCCCGTCCGTCGGCGCGACCGAGAATATTCTGACCGCGGCCGTACTAGCGGAAGGTACGACTGTGCTGGATAACGCCGCCCGTGAGCCCGAAATTGTCGACCTGTGCGAGATGCTCGTGGAGATGGGCGCCAAGATTTCGGGTGCGGGATCTAACACCATCACGGTTGAGGGCGTAGAGAAGCTGCACCCGACTGAGCACAAGGTTGTCGGCGACCGAATTATCGCAGGGACCTGGGCTTATGCTGCAGCGATGACCGGCGGCGATATTACGGTCGTTGGCATTAACCCTAAGTACCTGCACCTTCCTCTGGAAAAACTGAAGAACGCAGGCGCTCAGGTCGAGACCTACCCGCAGGGCTTCCGCGTGCGTATGGACAGGCGTCCGCAGGGTGTGAACTATCAAACGCTGCCATACCCAGGCTTTCCGACGGACATGCAGCCCATGGCCATTGCTCTGTCCGCGGTGTCCGAAGGGACGTCAGTGCTTACCGAGAACGTTTTTGAGTCGCGCTTCCGGTTTGTCGACGAGATGATTCGCCTCGGCACGGACGCGACTATCGATGGCCACCACGTGATGATTCGCGGAAAGAAAACGCTGAGTTCCGCACCTGTGTGGTCTTCGGACATTCGCGCCGGAGCGGGACTAGTGCTTGCTGGGCTGTGTACTGAAGAAGGTGACGTCACTGAGGTGCACGATGTCTATCACATCGACCGTGGCTACCCGGGCTTCGTAGAGACACTCAATTCTCTTGGCGCTTCTGTTGAACGGGTTAGCTAGTGATTGTTGGCCTCTGGTCAATGGCTAACGGCTAAGCGCACGGTGCTAGTTAAACGCGCGGTGCGGAAAACCATCGCAAGTCTTCGGTTCTGGATGCTTCAGAACCGTAAGGAGTGATTCTCCTGTGGTGGCTTGTGGTGGTTTTCGCTATTTTACCTGGGGTTTTGTGTCTTTGGGTGGGGTGTGTGTAATGTATCTGGAGGTCAGCGTGGCCAGGCAGTTTATGTGTTTGGTTGGTTGATGTGGGGGAAATGTTTTCGTGCGGTTAGCCGCTGGGAGTCGTTGGTTTGACTTTCTGGTTAATTGTTTGTTAATGTTTTCTCTCGCTGCTCACGTGGTGGTTGCCCTGGTTGGGGTGGTTGTCTTCGTGGGTGTGTGTTGTGTGAGAACTCAATAGTGTGCCGATGTACTAACTAATACTTTTTTGGGAAAGTGCTTGTTTGGTTGTCGTTTGCGTGTGTGTTGCTGGTGGGTGCCGGGGGCCTTTGTTTGTTTTGGGTCCTTTTGTGCTTGCGGGTGATGGATTGCGTGGCGGCGCCTTTGTTTGGGTGCTTTTCGCGTGGTTTTTTCATTTGTGGGAAAGATCATGGTTGTTCTCTTCTTTTTTGGCCTCGTCGGTTCGAAGGGGAGAACGTTTTATTTTTGGATAACGGCCAGGCCGCGCACTGTTTTTGGTGTGTGGTGGTTGTTTGTCTGTTTTTGTCAGGTTTTTGGGCCTTTCATTGTTTTTTGATTCTTCTGATTTGAAGGGTTTTTGATGGAGGGTTTGATCCTGGCTCAGGACGAACGCTGGCGGCGTGCTTAACACATGCAAGTCGAACGGTAAGGCTCCAGCTTGCTGGGGTACACGAGTGGCGAACGGGTGAGTAACACGTGGGTGACCTGCCCTGCACTTCGGGATAAGCCTGGGAAACTGGGTCTAATACCGGATAGGACCGCACCGTGAGGGTGTGGTGGAAAGTTTTTTCGGTGTGGGATGGGCCCGCGGCCTATCAGCTTGTTGGTGGGGTAATGGCCTACCAAGGCGGCGACGGGTAGCCGGCCTGAGAGGGTGGACGGCCACATTGGGACTGAGACACGGCCCAGACTCCTACGGGAGGCAGCAGTGGGGAATATTGCACAATGGGCGGAAGCCTGATGCAGCGACGCCGCGTGGGGGATGACGGCCTTCGGGTTGTAAACTCCTTTCACCATCGACGAAGGGTTTCTGACGGTAGATGGAGAAGAAGCACCGGCTAACTACGTGCCAGCAGCCGCGGTAATACGTAGGGTGCGAGCGTTGTCCGGAATTACTGGGCGTAAAGAGCTCGTAGGTGGTTTGTCGCGTCGTCTGTGAAATTCCGGGGCTTAACTCCGGGCGTGCAGGCGATACGGGCATAACTTGAGTACTGTAGGGGAGACTGGAATTCCTGGTGTAGCGGTGAAATGCGCAGATATCAGGAGGAACACCGGTGGCGAAGGCGGGTCTCTGGGCAGTAACTGACGCTGAGGAGCGAAAGCATGGGGAGCGAACAGGATTAGATACCCTGGTAGTCCATGCCGTAAACGGTGGGCGCTAGGTGTGGGTTTCCTTCCACGGGATCCGTGCCGTAGCTAACGCATTAAGCGCCCCGCCTGGGGAGTACGGCCGCAAGGCTAAAACTCAAAGGAATTGACGGGGGCCCGCACAAGCGGCGGAGCATGTGGATTAATTCGATGCAACGCGAAGAACCTTACCTGGGCTTGACATATACAGGATCGCGCCAGAGATGGTGTTTCCCTTGTGGCTTGTATACAGGTGGTGCATGGTTGTCGTCAGCTCGTGTCGTGAGATGTTGGGTTAAGTCCCGCAACGAGCGCAACCCTTGTCTTATGTTGCCAGCACGTTGTGGTGGGGACTCGTAAGAAACTGCCGGGGTTAACTCGGAGGAAGGTGGGGATGACGTCAAATCATCATGCCCCTTATGTCCAGGGCTTCACACATGCTACAATGGTCGGTACAGTGGGTTGCCAGTCCGTGAGGGCGAGCTAATCCCGCAAAGCCGGTCTCAGTTCGGATCGGGGTCTGCAACTCGACCCCGTGAAGTCGGAGTCGCTAGTAATCGCAGATCAGCAACGCTGCGGTGAATACGTTCCCGGGCCTTGTACACACCGCCCGTCACGTCATGAAAGTCGGTAACACCCGAAGCCAGTGGCCTAACACATTTTTTGTGGGGGAGCTGTCGAAGGTGGGATTGGCGATTGGGACGAAGTCGTAACAAGGTAGCCGTACCGGAAGGTGCGGCTGGATCACCTCCTTTCTAAGGAGATTATTTTTTCTTTGTGTCATGTGTCATCGTGTTGGTGGCGTGTGGCTATTTTTTGTTTTTTGGGTGGAACACCTACTGGTTAGATCACTGAAGTGGTGGTCTGCGCGTGCGTGTGATGATTTTAAGCGTTTGTGCTTTCCTTTTTTGTGTTGGTTGGTTGTTGGTGCGCTGTTGGGTGTCTGGGATGACACATGTTGTTGTTCCTGTTTACAGGTTGCTGCGTGCTGCGGGCAGGCTGCTGTTTGGTGGTTTGTTTTGTGGTGTGTGGGTGTTGTGTGAGAACTGGATAGTGGACGCGAGCATCTTGTTTTTCTGTAAGTTCGATTTTGTCAAGCAGTTTTTCTGTTTGTGATTGTTCTTAGTTATTTGTTTGTGTGTTGTGTTGTAAGGGCGCATGGTGGATGCCTTGGCATAGTAGGCCGATGAAGGACGTGAGAGGCTGCGATAGGCCTCGGGGAGCTGCCAACTGAGCGTTGATCCGAGGGTGTCCGAATGGGGAAACCTGGCCGTCGTTGTGGGCGGTCGCCGTTAGATGAATTCATAGTCTAATTGGTGGTTACGCGGGGAAGTGAAACATCTCAGTACCCGTAGGAGTAGAAAACAATTGTGATTCCGTTAGTAGTGGCGAACGAACGTGGATGAGGCTAAACCGCGTGCGTGTGATACCTGGCAGGGTTTGCGTGCGTGGGGTTGTGGGGATGCACTTTGCAGGGTCTGCTAGTCCTGCGTTGTGTTGTGTGGGTGTAGCGGAAGTGGATTGGAATGTCCTGCCGTAGACGGTGAGAGTCCGGTACGTGAAACACCCGTGCGTGCAATTGGTGTGTTGCCCGAGTAGCAGCGGGCTCGTGGAATCTGCTGTGAATCTGCCGGGACCACCCGGTAAGCCTAAATACCTGCTTATGACCGATAGCGGATTAGTACCGTGAGGGAATGGTGAAAAGTACCCCGGGAGGGGAGTGAAATAGTACCTGAAACCATGTGCTTACAATCCGTCAGAGCCCTTTTTTGTGGGGTGATGGCGTGCCTTTTGAAGAATGAGCCTGCGAGTCAGCGGCATGTCGCGAGGTTAACCCGTTTGGTGGGGTAGTCGTAGCGAAAGCGAATACTAACTAGTGTGTTGTCAGTGGCATGTCCTGGACCCGAAGCGGGGTGATCTACCCATGGCCAGTGTGAAGCAGAGGTAAGACTCTGTGGAGGCGCGAACCCACTTAGGTTGAAAACTGAGGGGATGAGTTGTGGGTAGGGGTGAAAGGCCAATCAAACTCCGTGATAGCTGGTTCTCCCCGAAATGCATTTAGGTGCAGCGTCGTGTGTTTCCTCCTGGAGGTAGAGCTACTGGTTGGTTTAGCGGGACTATCATCTTAGCGACATCAGCCAAACTCCGAATGCCGGTGAGGTGAGAGCACGGCAGTGAGACTGCGGGGGATAAGCTTCGTAGTCGAGAGGGAAACAGCCCAGATCGCCGGCTAAGGCCCCTAAGGGTGTGCTAAGTGGAAAAGGATGTGGGATCGCGAAGACAACCAGGAGGTTGGCTTAGAAGCAGCCATCCTTGAAAGAGTGCGTAATAGCTCACTGGTCGAGTGGTTCTGCGCCGACAATGTAGTGGGGCTCAAGTACACCGCCGAAGCCGCGGCAATCACCTTTTTGGTGGTTGGGTAGGGGAGCGTCGCGTGACTGCTGTGAAGCGCTGGGGTAACCCTAGTGTGGAGTGTGCGCGAGTGAGAATGCAGGCATGAGTAGCGAATGAGGAGTGGAAAACTCCTCCGCCGAATGACTAAGGGTTCCTGGGCCAGGTTAATCCTCCCAGGGTGAGTCGGGACCTAAGGCGAGGCCGACAGGCGTAGTCGATGGATAACGGGTTGATATTCCCGTACCCGTGTGTCCGCGCCCATGGTGAATCAGGGATACTAACCCACCTGAACACGCGCCGTTTACTAGCCTTTTAGGTTGGTTGGTGTGTGTGATGCTGGGGACCTGAACTGGTAGTAGCCAAGTGATGGGGTGACGCAGGAAGGTAGCCGTGCCACGTGATGGATATCGTGGTGTAAGCGTGTGGCCCGTGTTCTAGGTAAATCCGGAGCACATATAGGGTGAGGCGTGATGCGTACCCGTTTTGGGGAAGTTGGTGATCCTATGCTGCCGAGAAAAGCCTCTAGCGATGTGGATATACGGCCCGTACCCGAAACCGACACAGGTAGTCAGGTAGAGAATACTAAGGCGATCGGGAGAACTGTGGTTAAGGAACTCGGCAAAATGCCCCCGTAACTTCGGGAGAAGGGGGGCCATGACTGGTGACCGACGTGGTTGAGCTGGTTGTGGCCGCAGAGAATAGAGGGAAGCGACTGTTTACTAAAAACACAGGTCCGTGCGAAGACGGGTAAGTCGATGTATACGGACTGACGCCTGCCCGGTGCTGGAAGGTTAAGAGGACCTGTTAGACCCCTTTTGCGGGTCGAAGCGGAGAATTTAAGCCCCAGTAAACGGCGGTGGTAACTATAACCATCCTAAGGTAGCGAAATTCCTTGTCGGGTAAGTTCCGACCTGCACGAATGGCGTAACGACTTCCCTGCTGTCTCAACCACAGACCCGGCGAAATTGCAGTACGAGTAAAGATGCTCGTTACGCGCGGCAGGACGAAAAGACCCCGGGACCTTCACTATAGCTTGGTATTGGTGTTCGGTTCGGTTTGTGTAGGATAGGTGGGAGACTGTGATGCCTCAACGCCAGTTGGGGTGGAGTCGTTGTTGAAATACCACTCTGATCGTATTGGACATCTCAACCTCGGCCCGTGATCCGGGTTAGGGACAGTGCCTGGTGGGTAGTTTAACTGGGGCGGTTGCCTCCCAAAGAGTAACGGAGGCGCCCAAAGGTTCCCTCAGCCTGGTTGGCAATCAGGTGTTGAGTGTAAGTGCACAAGGGAGCTTGACTGTGAGACTGACAGGTCGAGCAGGTAGGAAACTAGGGACTAGTGATCCGGCACCGGCTTGTGGAAGCGGTGTCGCTCAACGGATAAAAGGTACCCCGGGGATAACAGGCTGATCTTCCCCAAGAGTCCATATCGACGGGATGGTTTGGCACCTCGATGTCGGCTCGTCGCATCCTGGGGCTGGAGTAGGTCCCAAGGGTTGGGCTGTTCGCCCATTAAAGCGGCACGCGAGCTGGGTTTAGAACGTCGTGAGACAGTTCGGTCTCTATCCGCCGCGCGCGTAGAAACTTGAGGAAGGCTGTCCCTAGTACGAGAGGACCGGGATGGACGTACCTCTGGTGTGCCAGTTGTCCCGCCTGGGGCATGGCTGGTTGGCTACGTACGGAAGGGATAACCGCTGAAAGCATCTAAGCGGGAAGCCTGTTCCAAGATTAGGTTTCTTTTGAGGTCCCCTATAGATGATGGGGTTGATAGGCCGGATCTGGAAGCATCGTAAGGTGTGGAGGTGACCGGTACTAATAGACCAAACATTCAACACGCAAAGTGTGAATTACAGGGTTTTTGCTCGCGTCCGTTATTCAGTGTCTGGCATGACACCACCCACCTGTTGTGGTGGGGATGGGTTGTTGCCTGGTTTTTGTCGGTGGTGTTAGCGGTGGGGTCACGCCCGGTCCCATTCCGAACCCGGAAGCTAAGTCCACCAGCGCCGATGGTACTGCACTCGGGAGGGTGTGGGAGAGTAGGTCGCCGCCGGCATAAAAAGTTTATTGTTGTGGGTCGTGGTAGCCAGTTCCCGTGTGGGGTTGGGTGCTGCGGCCCACTTTTGTTTTACCCACAGGTAAACGGAATTAACTAAGCGTCGATCGGATCCTCGGTTTCCTCTTTTGGTGAATCCTCGTTGGCTCTCTGTGGCAGACTGTCTCTATGACTAATCAGACACCTAACTCCGATGTGGTTAACCTCGCTTCTTCTGAGGACGAGGCTCAAGACAACTTCACTCCCGTAACGACCGAAGAAGGTAAGCTACAACAGCTTATTGAATGGCTCGAAGAACACGTCTCGGCCTATTCCTACTTGAGCGAGGTTGTCCCCTTGGGTGCCTCTGAGGAAGACATTAAGAAGGCTCGTGCTTCAGTCAATGACCGCGGCGCTCGTATGCCAGACGCCATCATTCACGGTTCAATGATGGTCCTGGGGGCGGCCGTCAACCATTCCTCGCCATACCTTGCGTATGCCGACGGCAAAGTAGAGGTGACGGATACGACGGTGGGGGATAGTCCTAGCGTTCCGGTGCGGGTTTTTGTCCCACAGGATCCAACCGGGTCTGTGGTAGTTGCCGCACACGGCGGCGCTTTCTGGATGGGCGACGGCAGTCTGCGTGAGAATTCCTTCGGCCCAAATATGGCTGCCCTGGCAGCCCGATCGGGCGCAATTGTTGTGGACGTGGATTACCGGCTCGCACCAGAGAATAAGGTATCTGAGGCCGTCTATGACATTGCGCGGGTAGTCGCATCTGTCGCAGATGATTCGTTGCAGCTTCAAAAATTGGGTGCAATGCCCATCAGTGATCAGAACCCGTTAGTTCTTTATGGTGTCTCTTCAGGCGGCCACAACGTTGTTTCCGCGGTAGACCAGATTAGTCAAGACACTCCGGTTGCTCTGTTGCTCGTTGCCCCGGCTCTAGACCTGCGTGGTGCTCCTGCGGTGTGGTTGCAGGCATTCTTCGGCACCTCTGATGATTCGGCAAAGGAAGTGTCACCGGGATTGCATGAGCCGTCGCGAAGCATGCGTGTCCACGTTCAGGCGGCCTCCCGCGATACTGTTGTTCGGCCAGCTACCGAGTACCTGAAGAAGGTCGAGGAGGCAGGTGGAGACGCCACTCAGGCGGTATTCTTGGCGACTCACCAGATTGCGGTTCCAAAGGTTCAGCGAGAGCAGATTACGGACGCGGCGCGGTTCATTCTAGAGGCCACTCACACGGAACGTGAGCTGCCAGAGGACCCGGCAGGTGAATACGATAAGGAAGCGATTGACCGGCAGAACGAAGAGTCCTGGGGTAAGAGCTAGTCAACCCGTTTCAGTTCCTAATGGCGCTCTCGCTGTGCATGTGAGCACCGCGGAGGGGAGCGCTGCTAAGGGAAATCGGGGGCGGGGCTAGAACAGCTCAGTGCCAAAAGGTCGGGGCTAACAGCCCCCGACTAGTGCAGCGGCAGGAGATTGCGCTTCGTTGCGTGTACCTCTTCCACCCGGTCGATGTTGCGTTCGAGCACATTCCAATCGTTGACCGGAATATTGCGCTGGGCTTGGGCAATGACTGACTTGTCTGGAGTGGACCACGCGAGCGGCACTGGGGTGATCTCGTCGTAGAACTCGGTGCGGCTCTTGTGCGTACCGGCCACAGCAACAGCTGGCACCTTCGCGCCCACACGGCGGGGAACCCCGGAAATCGTGGTGACAGTTCGTGTAGCCAGGGCCGGGACGGGCTCGCCATCGGAGGGGTCTTTACGCATGTCCACCAAGGTCATCAGCACCATGGTTCGCTCATCCACACGCGCAATCATGGCCGGAACCAGCGGGGATTCGTCGTAAAGCTCTTGCGGATCCTTAATTGCGCGTCGCACCTGGAAGGTAACGCCGACGTAGAGAGCTGCGAGGGCGAAAAGCATAACCGCGCTGCCGATAACAAACGGCGTGCGGTCGAAAACTATTAGAACCAGCACAGCGCCGACGAGCAGCAGAGCAGAGAAAATGCCGGAGGAGATGAGCAGTCGGCGGGCATCGCGGTAGTACTCGTTGTTGGCGTTGGTGTGCTCGCGGTTGACGGGGAAGTGAAAGTTCATGGCAGTCCTTTAGTTATCCAGTTTTCTAGGATTCCGAGCTAGCGGTGGAATCACCGGGCAGGGAGGGCCCGAGGTACTCGTCTGCGTCGACGATTCGGTAGGCGTAGCCCTGTTCCGCCAGGAAACGCTGGCGGTGAGCTGCGTATTCGGTATCGAGCGTATCGCGAGTCACCACCGAGTAAAAGACGGCGCCACCACCATCGGACTTCGGGCGCAGGAGACGCCCCAGGCGCTGTGCCTCCTCCTGTCGGGAACCGAAGGTGCCGGAGATTTGCACGGCGACAGAGGCTTCGGGAAGGTCGATGGAAAAGTTCGCAACCTTGGAGACCACCAGCGTGTTGATCTCGCCGCGCCGGAACTTCCCAAAGAGCTCCTCGCGTTTGGCGTTGGACGTCTTTCCTTCGATGACGTCGACGCCGAGCTCTTCGCCGATCTCTTCGAGCTGATCCAGGTAGGCACCAATCACCAGAGCGGGTTCGCCCTCGTGTCGGGCAAGGATTTGCTTGACGACGGGAATCTTCGTCGGCGTCGTTGCGGCCAGACGATACCTGTCGGAGGCCTCAGCCGTGGCGTAGAGCATGCGCTCGGACTCGGTCGGGGTCACGCGGACCTCAACGCAGTCAGCCGGTGCGATCCAGCCCTGGGCTTCGATGTCCTTCCACGGGGCATCGTAGCGCTTCGGGCCAATCAGGCTGAAGACATCGCCCTCGCGGCCATCTTCGCGCACCAGGGTAGCGGTGAGCCCCAGTCGACGGCGCGACTGCAGATCCGCACTCATTCGGAACACAGGAGCGGGCAGGAGGTGGACCTCGTCATAGATGATGAGGCCCCAGTCGCGGGAATCGAATAGCTCGAGTGCGCGGTATTCTCCCTTAGTCTTGCGCGTGACCACTTGGTAGGTCGCAATGGTGACGGGGCGAATTTCCTTCTTTTCGCCGGAGTACTCGCCGATTTCGTCCTCGGTCAGCGAGGTGCGTCGCAGCAGCTCGTCGCGCCACTGCCTGCCGGCGACGGTGTTGGTGACCAGAATCAAAGTGGTGCGCTGCGCGTCTACCATGGCCGCCGCACCGACGATTGTCTTGCCTGCGCCACAGGGCAGCACCACGACGCCGGAGCCACCTTCGCGGAAGGAATCAGCCGCCATGCGCTGGTAGTCGCGCAGTTCCCAGGTGTCGTGGCCTCCGGTGCCCTGATCCTGCCAAGCGATGGCGTGTGCCTCACCGTCGATGTATCCGGCGGTGTCATTGGCCGGCCAGCCGACCTTCAGCAGCTCCTGTTTGATACGGCCTCGCTCGGAGGGGTGCACGGTCCAGGTGTCGGCATCGATTTGCTCACCGAGCATCGGACGTATCTTTTTGTGCTTGGTCACCTCGGCCAGTACCGCAGGGTCGTGTGAGACCAGAATAAGGCCGTGAGCTGGATGCTTGGTCAGGCTCAGGCGACCATAGCGGTCCATGGTCTCCGCGACGTCGATAAGCAGCGGCTGTGGGACGGGGAACTTGGAGAAGCGCTCGAGGACATCGACCACCTGCTCCGCGTCGTGACCGGCGGCGCGAGCATTCCACAGCGCCAGCGGGGTGATGCGGTAGGTGTGCACATGTTCAGGAGCACGTTCGAGCTCCGCGAACGGTGCCAGCGCCGCGCGTGCCGCATCCGCCTCCGGATTATCGACCTCCAGCAGCACCGTCTTGTCCGATTGGACGATCAGCGGACCCGTACCGAAACCCATTATTTCCTCGCCTCGCAGACATTCGACCAAAAATAAGCTAAAGGTCAATTCTGCCACGATTACGCAGAAGATGCGGCACGGGCTCGAATCATCCCGAACCGCCACATTCGCTTCTGCATCGCTTTACGACGGTCCGCGCGCCCGCCGCCTAGTCGACAGGATGTACTTCGGTAATGCGATGCAGCAGGAAGCGCAGCACTTGGCTGGTGGCCGGGTCGATTGCATCGACCTGCCCACCGGAGACTGTGACTGGGCGCACGCGCTTGCGGCCGGGTTTGCCGTTGCGGTCAACGTAGCTCAAATACAGGTCGTCACCGTGGCGAGCCGCGCGCTGCAGGAGCTTGAATGCTTCGGTGCCGGAGGCGTAGTCGCTCGTGCCACCGGTGCTAGTGCTGGCACCGGCAGCTGTGCCCGTACCTGTCGTCGAATCCGCAGCCGAGTCAGAGACCCCAGCAGTGCTGCCACTGGCCGTAGCGCCACTGGAACTACCGGCGTGCTCAGCAGCACGGTTGCCATCGGCAATAGCCGTCAACGCCTGGCTGATGCGTTCCGGTTCGGGCATCGTTGTACGCGCAGTGGGCACCGGAGCTGGCGCCTCAATGCGGCAGGGAGCGAGACCGAGATCCAGCACCAAACCCTCTGCATCTTCGGCGATGATGGAAAAGCCCGCATTTCTAGCGGTCTCAATCACCTGGGCAAGCGGGGCCTGGCTAATTAGCACCGTTTCGGCAATCTTCCGCAACGCCAGGCTTTGTCCAGCTTGGTGACTCTGGAATGAGGCCAGCAGGGCCGGGTCGTCACAGCGGATAAACGAAGCTGCGGGGCCACCGCGGAGACGACCGTGGCGGCGGGCGACGTCGTCAAGCAAATAGGTAATGGACTGCGGCACCTCGCCGACGGCGTAGCGCGAAAGAAACTCCGAGATATCGGCGGCATTGATGCCGGCGTCGAGGGCATCGCGAAGGCTGTCTTCGGTCACGCGGTAGACGCTGGCGAGGCCGGGAGATTCCAGCTGCGCAATCGAACTGAGCATGCGTTCCATCTCCGGGGATGCGGGGCCCGGTACGACGATGGTGTTGTCCGCCTGAACCATCAGGTACGAGGCGTTCGGCGGCAAGAGGTTGTTACAGGCGGCACGCAGATCGTCGAAGGCCTCGGCGGTACCGGATTCGATGAGCGCGACCATGGCTTTGCCGACCTCGCTAAGGCCGACGGAAATCGTTTCCACGCCCGGGTCCCGCACGACGATGCCGAGGGCGACCAGCTCGTCGACCACGCCACTGAGCGTCTCGTCCGTGCACCTCGCGTTGGTAATCGGGTAGTAGTAGGCGGCGCATTCACGCAGGTCAGTCAGAGCAACGATGTCGTTGTCGCTTGCCGACGACGCCACCTGCGCACAGCAGGCCAGCACCATTTCCCGGATTGACGGTACCCCGGAGAGCCGAGCTTGTGGGGAGAGTAGAGCAATGCGCTTGCCTTCCTCATTGAGCTGGTCGACCCGCCAGGGAGCTGCGTCGCTAGTGCGAGTGCCGACCGTCAAACTCACCCACCGGTCAACCAGGTCGGCGTCGAGGAAGCCGTCGGCTGCCAGCGTGGGGGCGAAATAGTCACCACCGCTGTCGTGCAGTGGCAGCGGATGTGGAGTACCGACATGAACCAGGCCCGCTGCACTGAGATTAGCCACGCCGCGAGCCAACTCCGAGATGTCGACGCCGAGCTCCTCGATGAGACTGCGGGTTTCCCGCACTCCGATGACACCGTTTTTCAAGGTCGGCGCGGGGTCGGTTCCCAGCAAGTCCAGCAGGTCAGTCGCCTGTCGCAAAGTTTCCCAGGCAGTGGCGGCAGCACGGTCGTTACCGCTGGCGATCGCGTGGGTAGCGGGGGTTTCGGGGCGCAGGGGGACGTCGTCGTCGGCAAGCCCGACTCCACGCATAAGCGCGCGAACGGTGGCGGGCAGGCGGACGGTGCCCTCGTCGATGCGTTCGAGCAGGCCGGCGTTGATGAGCGCTGGGACCGGCAGTGAAGGGTCGGCATCCGGATGAGCGTCCTTTGTGACGCCGAGCCCTCCGGAGTTGGCGAGGGTATCCAGGAGACGCTGCTGCCTGTCTGTGACCTCGGTGAGTGCCGTGCGTAGCTGGCTGCGGCTGGGGCCATCGGGATTGGGCAGAAGATACCAGCCAGGTGGCAACGAGGTGGCGACCTCATCGCTGAGGCAGAAGTAGTCCTGCCAGGGCAGAGGCTTCTTGCGGGTGGACTTGCCGGTGAAGGTGCCGCGGGGGCCGGGACCGTTGCCCCAGATGAGTCCGTATTCGCGCAGGGTATCGAGGCTTGTCCGAATATGCGTGGCCGTGGGCCGTTGATTGGCGGGAACCTCTGCTCGAGAGAGTAAGTCGAGAATGTAGTCGATGAGGGCGTCCGCAGTGACGGGTTCGGCGTCAGCACCGAGGTCGGCGGCGGCCTCAATGCAGGCGAGCTCCAGTGCGGGCAGTCTGGTCAGCGCGCGGGAGACAGAAGCGCGGAGCTGGAGCCTTGCCGCTAGCACCTGGGAAGACTTCGGCGGTGGCGACAGCGCATCGGGGCGATTGCTGAGGATAGTGCCCACAAATTGGTCTGGTTGACCTGCCAGCCAGTCGGAAAAGAGTGCAAAGGGGGTGGTGCTAGTCATGACAATCCCCACTTTAGTGAGATTTAAGGAGGGGAGAAGGTGACTGGGGAGAAAATTTTTGGGATAATCTCAGCATGGCTAACGTTGCAAAGAAATCCTATGTCGATCCCGGCTGGCCGAAGGACCTCGAGCCTGGTCAGCACGCTGTTACTGAACTGATTGCTCACCACGCTGGTGCAGATTCGCCTTTCGGCGACATTGAGTTCCCGGTTGATCCGGAGACTCTGGGTTACGTGCACCCGACCACGGTGATTAACAAGTAATCTTTTAGGTTCTTAGCAGAGCTACATCTGCTGGAGGCCCGCAGCCGTGACTGCTAGTTCAGTCATGGCTGCGGGTTTTCACATCTGTGGCCTCGGGGCGGGGGCTTGAGTAGGGGCGCTTGAAGTGGGGGCTTGAAGTGGGCGGGGGCTTATTCAAGCCCGTTTCCGGTTAATCCACCGGAATGGCCCCATGGATGCGGGCTGCAAATGTGAAACTGTGTAAGTTTATGACACTTTCAAGCCATTTTTCGGGCCATTTTTGTCATAAACGCAGTCACTAACTCGCGTTGGCACGCCGTTGCCAGCCATAAACGCAGACAGTAATTCACGCAGTCACTAACTCGCATTGGGTCGGCACCGCCAATCTGCGGAAGGCAAAAAGTAGCCCCGAGGGGATTACCCTCGGGGCTACTGTGATGAGCTGGCTAGCTCGAAAGTCTTAGATCAGACCCTGCAGCTTCGACAGGTCGAACGGAATGGCTGCGACCAGTTCCTGCGGGAGCTCAACCTCGCCGGTCAGTGCACGGAACTCAGCGATGAGTGCCTGAGCGTCGGACAGGCTGTCGACGTTGGACAGGCGGTCAGCGAACTGCTGAACCAGGTCGGTCTTGGAGTCGGAAGCAGCAGCTGCCGGAGCGGCCTGTGCGCGAACAGGAGCGGAGCCCTGGCTCGGGTGCGGACGATCGGTCGGGCCGGAGGAGAGACCCAGGCTTGCGGAGCAAGCCGGCCATGCGCCCCAACCCTGCTGAGCCAGGACCTTCTCAGCAACGTAGATCTGCTGCTCGCGGGAAGCCTGATCAGCGGTCGAAGCGAACTCGTTACCACCGAAAGCGTTCCAGGTGCTTGCGGAGAACTGCAGACCGCCGTAGTAGCCGTTTCCGGTGTTGATGTGCCAGTTGCCACCGGACTCACACTGTGCCAGGCGGTCCCAGTCGGAGTCCGGAGCTGCAGAAGCGGTCGGTGCGAAGATAGCGGCACCGGCACCGAGGATTGCGCCGGTCAGTGCAACCTTTGCCGAAGTGGAAGCGAAGGTGTTGGTCTTAGCTGCGTGGCGAGCCATATGAAAATTTCCTTTTCGTCGATTTTCTTTGTGGCGCCAGTGGGGCTAATGCAACCCCATCTCACTCTTATGGAAAGTTCTTCACGTTGTTGATAACGGGCCGATGTCATCGCACTGGAGTGAGATGAAGGCGATCTATGCGACTTCGTCCGTTAAACGCGTCGATTGCACACCGTAGCGGTTGATAACGAAATAGTCACGCGAATCGCCGGATTCTTAATTTTGAGCGCAGGTGGGAAATATACATAAAAGTAGGTGAAACTGCAGGTAAAAGACGTGACTGTTATTGGTGTTGTGTAAGTTAAAACTTCAAAATGTGATAAAGCTCACGTTATCGTCTTGTTATTTTTCCGGTTTTGGCGCGCCGCATGCACTGAGAAGGATGGCCATAAGAGATAGCCATAAAGAACCAACGCTGGCAGTTAGTTGCCGTCTCGGTGCGTCAATCCGCGAGAGTGCTCGCTTCACACAGATCCGTCTTCCCTTTATGTCCCCATCTATGGGTATAATTGAGTTCTTTAGGTAATCGGAGGTGACGTGCACATGCACGCCGCTACCGCTGCCGCCACTTCGCACTAGTAAGCAGTAATAAATAATGTGTTCCCGGTTGGAGTGCGTCCTGTTTTGGTCGCACCTTAATTAAAGGAACACCATTAAGACAGCACCCGGCCTGGCATATCCTCGCGGTCCTGTCTGGCCAAGCTCGCCCCGAGCGAGCCTCTAACTCTGGCCATTTGTGCGTGCGAGGACGGTGGCAAATGCGGAAGAATTGCATCTCCGATCCGAAGACCCCGAAGGGCAGTCACCGCTGCACAAGGGGAACGAGGTTGAGTGCCCCCAGTCACAGGGCACGGGAAGGTTAGGTGGAAAGTGCCCATCGGTAAGGTCAGGTGGTACGACAAGGATCGCGGTTTTGGCTTCGTTTCGAATCCGGACGGTGAAGATGTCTACATCGGCAGGAACGTGCTGCCGAAAGGCGTGGAAGAACTCGTAACTGGTCAGCGCCTGGAGTACGACTACGCTGACGGCCGCCCAGGCCCGCAGGCTCTCCGGATCAAGGTGCTCGACGAGGGACCGCGCGGTGCCCGTCACCGCCGTGGCGGGGCAGGTGGGGGCGCAGGAGCCCGTCGTCAAGCAAAGAAGCACAGCCCCAGCGATCTCAACGGCATGATTTCGGACATGATTTCCATGCTGGAGTCGACGGTGCAGCGTGACCTGCGCGCCGGGCGTTACCCGGAGCGTAAGGACGGCCACCAGATGGCTGAAGTCCTGCGTGCGGTCGCGCGCGAGCTGGACTCGTAAGTCGGTAGAAGATGTGAAAAACGCCCGCTCACGAAGGTGGATAACCTCAGTGAGCGGGCGTTTTGCTGTGCTTTACGACTGTTCGTTGACGATCGACCAAGTAATACCGTAGGTGGTCTCTTCACCCTCGGAGTTCTTTCCGATGAGCGCGGTGGAAACCTCCACGACCCCGAGTGGGGTGCGTTTGCCGGCAACAGCTGCGGAGCCGGCGATGGTCTCGGTCGTGGCTTCGCCCGGATCCTTGCGAGAGGTGGAGTTGACCGCATCGTCGGAGAAGAAACGCTGCAGAGTCCAAGAGTTAGAGCCAACAGTGGAGCCGACGTTAACCTCAGCTGTCTCCTGCTCGCCCAGGGAGATCTTGGCGGCGTTGGCCTCAGTCGTGGTGCAGGCATTCTTCTCAAAGAGGTCGCAGACACGGTAGGGAAGAACCTCTGTGGTTTCGCCGTCCTGAATGACCTCGATGGACAGCGCGTGCGGGTCGTCGATTGCCTGGTTGGTCCACTTATTGACGGCAAGGACAATGCCGGTGACGACAAGACCCACCACGACAATAGCGCCGACAACCATGAACGCCTTACTATTCTGTTGCCAGCGGCGCCTACTCGATCCCATCAACTCTCACTTCCCGACATTCGTAACGGAATTGAAGCTACGTTCAGTCACACTAGCCGTTCTCGGGCTAGATACTGCTATTCACTCACGGTAACACGGTAGGCCGTGGGCCATTTCTTCCCTGTGAGCAGGAACTGGCGGGGGCCATTGGGGGAGGTAGAGGAAGAATCCGGCAATAGAGCAATGCCGTTGAGCACATCAATACTGTTTTGCTCTGCCGGGGAGAGCTGCGCGTACAAGTCGCGGAAGAGCTCGGTGGCATCGACGATGCCTGTGACCTTTCCGTCTTCCGGGTTGATGCGGTAGATGAATGGACTCTGCCAGACGTTGGCCCAAATCTCGCGGTGCGATTGCGGGGAGTTTGGTCCGTCCGCGTTGCTCTGGTTGTTTGAATCGCTCGTGTCCGCTGGTGCTTCGTCCGGAGCTGCGTCCGGGGCTATGTCGGTGTCGACAGTGACGCACTCGAGTTCGTTGAGCCACGTTGTCTCTGTACCTGCTGCAGTGACGGGCAGTTGACGCTGGGAAGAGAGGTCATCGGGGGCGCGGAAAGTGAGGGTGCCACTGCCGTCGGAGGTCACGATGGTGTCCTCGAAGGAGCACGCGCCCCAGCCTTCGGTGTCGAAGGGAACCTCGCGACGCTGCTTGAGAGTAGCCGCGTCGCGTTCAATGGCGCGTCCTTCCTTCCACGTCAGCTGCCACACGGTATCTCCATGACGGGTAATCCCCTCGCCGAAGAGTTCAGGCTGTAAATCTTCCACGTTGGTCGGCTCGGCTGCAGAGTTGTCGAGCCACTGCGGTAATCGGTAAATCTGGGACTCACCGTAGAGGCCGGTGCCCATCAACAAAGAACCATCGGGTTCGAACTCAAGGCCCTGGACAAAAGGCGCAGCGACATTCTTCTCCGTGGGAAGTGGTGGAGCCAAGACAGGATAGGACTGCTCGATGGCCAGTTTCAGTGTCGGAACGTCACCGAGCCCCGGCACCTTATCGGCACCGACCAGCTCGGAGGGATTAACCGATGCCGAAGTCGACCTTGGGGCGGTGCCGGAGTTCGAGTCCGCACTAGCTCCACTAGAAGGGGCCTCGCCTGAGGGATCGCCACCTGAACCAGTTTCAGCCGCACAGCCGGCCAATAGGGCGGCAGTTGCCACGGAGAGGATGGCAGCTCGGACCGTCGTAAAGCGTGATGAGTGGAAAGGGCGGGCGAGTTTTGCATCGCCCGACGGGAATCTGTCCATAGCTTCACTCTAGGATAGGAAACGTGACTGAAAATCGACGACGTTCCCGAAACAGCCGCCGACGGGGGAAGGTGATGAATCACCAGGCGGTCGACACTGCCCGTACCGCTATTGAAGAGCTCGGGGAGGGGCCTGCCGGCGCGCACACCGGTGTAAGTGTCGTAGGCGAGGGCGTTGCGGTGCATCGTTTTGCGGCTGACCTGCCCGGATACAGGGGCTGGGAGTGGCATGTGGTGGTCGCGTGCGCGCCGGGCACTCAACAGGCGACGGTCAGTGAAGTGGCTCTTGTCCCTGGCGAAACCGCGCTGCAGGCGCCTGAATGGGTGCCCTACGAGGAGCGGCTGCGCCCCGGTGACCTCGGTCCACGCGATTTGTTGCCGGCTGCAGTGGGAGATGAGCGACTCGACGGCGATGACTTGCAGACCCGCACCTTGTCGGCGCGTGGTGTGGAAGACACCGAGCAGCGTTGGGAAGAGGGCGATACCGGCCCCGAGAGTGACTTTGCTCGGGAAGCATTGCACCGTTGCCGAACCTGCGCCTTTATGGTCCCGCTGACCGGGCCGCTCGGTAAGAACTGGGGCGTGTGCGTTAACGAATGGACATTCGATGCCACGGCCGTAAGCTTTGACCACGGCTGCGGTGCTCACTCAGCTATCCCGGAAGTAACGGGGCAGGGTGCACCGGTGGCGGAACCCTACCAGGATTCCCACCTGTAGCTTTCCACCTAGGCAAACGCGATGACGAAGAAGGTGCAGTTTCGACGCCACCGTGGCCCCAGAGACTGCACCGTTACGGTTTTCGGCACAAAAATTCCGCTCTGACACGGATAAACACGTGACACGGATAGTAAAGAGACTCTAGAGAGGCATAAAAAATGGACAAAGGTACGTCCACCTCTGCAACATCCTCAGATGAGGCGAAGGACTCCAAGCCTGCACGGAAGGGGAGCCATCTTTCGGCAGTGGACCGCTATTTTCACATCACGGAGCGCGGTTCGACGACCGTGACCGAGATTCGCGGTGGCGTAGTGACCTTCTTCGCGATGGCCTACATCATTCTGCTCAACCCGCTGATCCTCGGCAATATCGAGGATGTCAACGGCAATAGCCTGGGGATACCACAGGTCGCCGCTGTCACCGCGCTCGCCGCGGGTGTCATGACCATTACTTTTGGTCTCTTTGCCAAGTACCCCTTCGGCATTGCGACGGGCCTGGGCATCAACACCCTGGTTGCCGTGACATTCGTTGCTAACGAGGGGCTGGCCTGGGAAGAAGCGATGGGCCTGGTCGTGCTGGACGGCGTGATTATCGTGCTGCTGGCGCTGACCGGATTCCGCACAGCTGTCTTCCACGCGATTCCGTCCGATATGAAGGCCGCGATGAGTGTGGGTATCGGCCTATTCATTGCCATGATTGGTCTGGTCGACGGTGGCCTGGTTCGCCGTATTCCCGATGCCGCTGACACGACTGTTCCGGTGCAGCTCGGCATCAATGGTCAGATTGCCTCGTGGCCGACCGCCGTGTTCGTCCTCGGGCTGATTATCTGCGGCATCATGGTTGTCCGCAATATTCCAGGTGGCCTGTTCATCGGCATCGTGCTGAATACCATCATTGCGCTCGCAGTCGAGGCCTTGACGGATGCGGGCCCCTCCTTCGCTGATGGCAAGCCAGTGCCGACCGGTTGGAATCTTGCGGTACCGACTCTGCCGGACCGCGTAGGCGGCATGCCGGACTTGTCCCTCGTTGGAGCTGTGGATCTTTTCGGATCCTTTGCCCGCGTCGGTGCCCTCAGCGCCACCATGCTGCTGTTTACCTTGGTCCTGGCGAACTTCTTCGATGCCATGGGCACGATGACTGGTCTGGGCAAGCAGGCCGCACTTGTCGATGAAGACGGTGTGCTGCCGGACATGAAGCGCGCACTGGTTGTCGAAGGCACCGGTGCCATTGTCGGTGGTGCAGTCAGCTCCTCGTCGAACACCGTCTTTGTGGACTCCGCAGCGGGCATCGCCGATGGTGCACGCACTGGCCTTGCCAACATTGTCACCGGCATCCTCTTTCTGGCAGCGATGTTTTTCACCCCGCTCTATGAAATCGTGCCCATCGAGGCTGCCGCGCCAGTGCTGGTCATCGTCGGTGCCATGATGATCGGGCAGATTACCGAGATTGATTTCACCCGTTTCGACATCGCACTGCCGGCATTTTTGACTATTGTCACCATGCCGTTTACCTACTCGATTGCAAATGGTATCGGCATCGGTTTCATCACCTTTGCTGCGATGGCTATCTTCTCGGGTCGTGCCAAGTCCGTACATCCGCTGATGTGGATTGTCTCCGGCCTGTTCATCATCTACTTCGCCGCCGATCCGTTCACCGCTCTGCTGGGCGGCTAAAGAGTTTCCATGAGTACCACCACATCCCTCGAACGCTTTGCGCCCATCGTCGTCGACGATCCCGCCGACAGCCGTCTCGATGACATCCGCAACCTCAACAAGTCCGATTCCCGCCCCGATTTGCCCGGTGGGAAGGGGCTGGTCATCGCCGAAGGCACGCTCATTGTGCCGCGGTTAGTGCGCTCACGCTTTCCGCTCCGCGCAGTCTTTGGTACTCGCCAGAAGCTCGCATCGCTTGCCGACGGACTGACCGCGAGCGAGGCCGCTATTGCGGAAACGGTGCCCTGGTTTGAACTCGACCGCGAGGTTCTGGCCGCAGCGGCCGGATTTGATCTTCACCGCGGCCTTCTGGCCACCGCTGACCGCGCGCCGGAGCTATCGGTGGACCAAGTTCTGAGCGGAGCCACCACCTTGGCCGTGATGGAGGGAGTCGGTGACCACGAGAACATCGGAGCCCTGTTCCGTAACGCGGCGGGCATGGGCGTGGATGGGGTCGTCTTCGGCGCGGCCTGCGCCGATCCGCTGTATCGCCGCAGCGTGCGCGTTTCCATGGGGCATGTGCTGACAGTCTCATTTGCGACTCTGCCCGGTACTACGACCACCTGGCAGCGAAGCCTGGACCAGCTCAAAGAGCAGGGCTTCCGCGTGGTGTCGATGACCCCTGCGGGCACGGTGGACCTGTGGGATGCCATGGACACGGACAAGGTCGCGATTCTCGTTGGCGCTGAGGGGCAGGGGCTTACCGAGCACGCGATGGCAGCCACCGATGTGCGTGCTCGCATTCCCATGTCACCGGGAACTGACAGCCTGAATGTGGCTACCTCCGCGGCGATCGCGTTCTACGAGCGACTGCGCGTTCAGTCGCAGCGCGCAGGGCGGTAGAAACTATTTCCCGAACTTGCCTCGCGCCCGCTGCCAGGTGCGGCCAGCGAAGTTCTTGGCCTTAGCCCCAAAGCGACTGAGCTCCTCCAGAAAGTCTCGGTTCGGCTCTGCGTTGTGAACTTCGTAGTCGTCGTAGGCGCGGTCAAGCTCTGCGCCAGACTCGGACGAACCCGGCTCACCCATTAGCCCGCGTGGACTACGAGACGTCGAATACGAAGCCCCGGGAGCCGCACGACGGCCATCCACCGCAAAACCACTAACAGGGATATCGGTAGCGGGCGAATGCGGGTCGAATCCGAGCCAGTCGGTGATGACGGCGTCGGCAAGCTCTGCCGGAACGAACGGCAAACCGACCCCCTCGCGTGGACGTGAACCCGTACCTTCGAAAGCATCGGGCAGCGGGCGGTGCTTGCCCGCCCAGAAGCTGCCCTCTGCGGGGCAGGGAAGACCGATGTCTTCCAGTGTGCGGTAGCGAGTAGCGGAGAAAGCACGCTTGAGCTCACCATCGTGCCAATGCGCAAAGGCACCGAAGCCCGTGGATTTATTCGACACACTCGCGTAGACGTCCGTGGCGGCAATCTCCTGGCGCAGACGAGGCGACAGCTTGGACAGCTGCGAGACATCATCGAGAACCGTCTGCAGTACGGCAACGCCCTCAAATCCACCGATGTAGTATTCACCGTCACCGGTTTCCGCCGAGCGGTTGAGCGGGAAATCACCAATCGGTGTTACCGGCAACGTCGAGTCATAGAGAGCTAGGAAACGACGCCCGAAACCGCGGTCATGCTGAACACCTGTCTCCAGGGTCGCAGCAGGGTCATTGGTGCTGATAAACCAAATCGTGACTACACCGCGGCGAATCGCGGAGAATTCGAAATCAGAAGCGTTGCCACTGGTCATGGAGCTCATTGTCGAGGGAAACTCCTACTTCTTCGGGCCGTTCGGACGTACGCCGAGTAGCACATCCTCCCACGACGGCATGACAGTCTTCTTCTTGCGCTTCGGCTGCTCCGCGTCCGGGTGCTGCAAGAACTCCGCCTCGTCAATATCGTCGTCGGCGGCATCGCTTTGCGACGGAACATCCTGCTCCCCGTGGCCTCGCTGCGGCTCCGCCGAAGACTGCCATGCGGCTGGCATCTCAGAGGTATCCGCGGTATCAGCAGCTCGATTGGCCTGCGGAGCCAAGTCTCGGTTGCGGCGGGCAAAGTCGGGGTCAATCAGCTCTGCTGCCAGCTCATTGCGAGCAATGGTGAGCGCGGAAAGTCCCTCCGCCTGGTAACTCCACTCAGCTACGTTGGTGGTGTGGCCGACATTCCAAGTAACCGTCACAATCCACTGTCCACTCGGGTCGCGGTAGGCGTCCCACGAGGCATCGGCGAGTTCCTGGCCACGGGCGGCAAAAGCGGTGGCGAGAATCTCCCACAGGGACAACTTGGCCGGGCCATCAATGCGACGTGGCTTCGACTGCTTGCCGAGCTCCGCAATACGTGCGCGCTCCGCAAGCACCGGGTAGGCGAAGGACTCAATCTTGCGCGGCTGCATGCCGCTGTACTCAATGAGCTCCTCCACCGTCTGGCCGCTGCGAATGCGATCCTGGATTTCGCGCGGCGACAAAACTACGCGGGGCTCTTCCAGAACTGGCTTCGGTGCCGTTGGAGTCTTCTTCGGTGCCCCGCCTGCCGTAGCGGAGTTGCCGGCCGCCTCGCTGCCTTCGGCCGCGTCGCCGCTTGCGGTGGTGGCTTCCGCTGTGCTGCCACTAGTGGAACTTCCGTCGGTGGAGCCCCTCTCTGCGGTAGCACTCTCCCCAGAGCTACCGCTGGCAGTGGCGGTGGCGGCGCTGGATCCGTCGGCAAGCGATGCGGAATCAGCTACAGCAGGGGAACCAGTGGCATCGGCGAGCTCGAAGTGCTCGACCAGGAAAGTGCGCAGGTTCTCGTCGAGAGGCAGCGTGAAGCGAAGTCCCTCCTGCCGTTCCTGCTCGGTGATATCGGCGGGAACGAGAATCAGTGAATCGGTCACATCGCCGTCCAGAACGGGCTTCAGCTCCCTCATGCGAGAACCTCCTTGTTGGTCGACGTTATAAGTAATGCTCACTAATCATGGTAAACGACAAAACTCCCGCGTCACGGACAAATGGGGCAATGCCCTTGCGCGTGGCGCGGGAGTTATGCGGCTGAGGCCGGTATTTGGCTGTTACTTTGCAGCGTAGCCGTTGTCCAGAACCCAGTCGATAGCGCCAGTCAGACGACGGATGTCCTCCGGGTCGATGGCCGGGAACATACCGATGCGCAGCTGGTTGCGGCCCAGCTTGCGGTACGGCTCGATGTCGAGGATGCCGTTGGCGCGCAGAACCTTGGCAATCTGTGCGGCGTCGATGTTGTCCTCGAAGTCGATGGTGCCGACGACCAGCGAGCGCTTTGCAGCATCGGTGACGAACGGAGTTGCCTCCGCACGGTTCTCAGCCCAGTTGTAGAGGTGGGAGGAGGACTCGGTGGTGCGGGCAACCATGCCGTCGAGGCCGCCGTTGGCGTTCATCCACTTGACCTGATCAGCCAGCATCAGCAAAGTGCCGACGGCCGGGGTGTTGTAGGTCTGGTTCTTGCGGGAGTTATCAACGGCAGTCTGCAGGTTCAGGAAAGCCGGGATGAAGCGGTCGGAAGAATTGATCTTCTCAATACGCTCGATGGCAGCCGGGGACATTGCAGCCAACCAGATGCCGCCGTCAGAAGCGAAGCACTTCTGCGGGGAGAAGTAGTAGACGTCAGCCTGGGACATGTCGACCGGGAGGCCGCCGGCACCGGAGGTGGCATCGATAGCCACGAGCTGGCCCTCGGAGCCTGCCGGGCGGGTGACCGGAACCATGGTGCCGGTGGAGGTCTCGTTGTGAGCCCAACCAATAAGGTCAACGCCCTCTTCGCCAGCGACAACCTCAGGTGCGGAACCCGGCTCTGCTTCGATGATCTGCGGAGCGTCGAGCCACGGAGCCATCTTGGAGGCCTTGGCAAACTTGGAGGAGAACTCACCGTAAGTCAGGTGAGCGGACTTCTTCTCGATGAGCCCAAAGGTGGCAGCATCCCAGAAAGCGGTTGCGCCGCCGAGGGACAGGACAATCTCGTAGCCGTCCGGAAGCTGGAAGAGCTCAGCCAGACCCTCGCGAACCTCACCAACAACGTTCTTCACTGCCGGCTGACGGTGGGAGGTACCCATGATAGAGGTACCGCCGTCAACGATTGCCTGAATCTGTGCCGGGCGAACCTTCGACGGACCGCAACCAAAGCGGCCGTCGCCGGGCTGGAACTCTTCAGGGAGGACTGGGAATTGATCGCTCATATGAGGCGCAACCTTTCAAAGTGCATTCAAAGTGAAGCTTGATATACAGCCGTTGTCTTCAAACTCTAGCGGTAATCGGGGGTACTTATAGCAAAAGGGTGGGGTTCAATTGCCCCCGCTTCCGTACTTTGCATAACAAAACAGGGTGGATTGGCGTATTTGCAAAGTTTGCGAAGATTTTTTTCCAGTTTTGTTGGTGCTGAAAACTTGGCGGTGTGGGGCCTCGGGCGGGCGGCGAGGGGTGAATTATTGTGGATTTAGTCGATGTGTTTTCGGGCGTCGGCTCGATGGCTTTTGAACTTTTAAAGACATTGGCCGCTGAATGGGCTCCCGACCTCCTGATTAGTAAATGAGCAGTGACAACGTAATAAACCCGTTTTTTCCATTTGCATTTCGGGGTGAAGAGGGGTCAAGATTGGGTAAGCCCAGGCTGCCCGAATGGGGTAGAGGGTGTTGCACTGCTCACACTCTTTGATATTGTGTGTTCTAATCCACTGCAGGTGTCGGTTCTTTATGGTTACGACACGGTCGATGTGAACTAAGCAAACTTTTTTCACAGGGCAAGATGCAATGGAACGCAAATGTCGCGCATAATTGAATCATTGAAAACAATGCGACCCCGAAGGGGTGGCGTGGAGTTGGGAGGCAGCATGCTGTTTTCCGCTGTGCCTGCTTCCCCCGCACTCTGGAGTCGTTAAGAAAAATTTTTCTGTGAAAGGGAAGTTGTGGCTACTAAAGACGGCAAAGCTGTACTCCACTACCCGGGCGGCGAGTTCGAGATGGACATCGTCAAGGCAACCGAGGGTAACGACGGTATCGCACTGGGCAAGATGCTCCAGGAAACTGGACTGACCACCTTTGACCCAGGCTACACCGCCACCGGTTCTACCGAGTCCAAGATCACTTACATCGACGGCGGTAACGGCATTCTGCGCTACCGCGGTTACCCGATTGAGCAGCTGGCTGAGAAGGCTACCTTCAACGAGGTTTCCTACCTGCTGATTCACGGCCACCTTCCGTCTGAGGAAGAGCTTGCGCAGTTCAACCACGACATTCGTCACCACACCCTGCTGGACGAGGACTTCCGTCGCGCATTCAGCATCTTCCCGCGTGGCGCACACCCGATGCAGACCCTGGCTTCCTCGGTCAACATTCTGGCTTCCTACTACCAGGACGAGCTGGATCCGCTGAACGAAGAGCAGCGCAACCTGGCTGCGGTTCGCCTGATGGCTAAGGTCCCGATGCTGGCTGCATACGCTTACCGCGCATCCAAGGGTGAGCCGTACATGTACCCGGACAACAACCTGAACGCTCGCG
This sequence comes from Corynebacterium jeikeium, assembly GCA_003955985.1. Taxonomy (NCBI): domain Bacteria; kingdom Bacillati; phylum Actinomycetota; class Actinomycetes; order Mycobacteriales; family Corynebacteriaceae; genus Corynebacterium; species Corynebacterium jeikeium. The sequence continues at coordinate 2,073,686 of CP033784.1, read as the reverse complement.
AGAACTTCCTGCGCATGATGTTCGGTTACCCGACCGCTGACTACGAGGTTGACCCGGTAGTGGTTGACGCTCTGGACAAGCTGCTCATCCTGCACGCTGACCATGAGCAGAACTGCTCCACCTCCACCGTCCGCATGGTCGCTTCCTCCGGCGCTTCCATGTTCGTCTCCATCGCTGCTGGTATCAACGCTCTGTCTGGCCCGCTGCACGGTGGCGCTAACCAGGCTGTTCTGGAGATGCTCGAGGACATCCAGCAGAACCACGGTGGCGACGCAACCGAGTTCATGAACCGCGTGAAGAACAAGGAGCCGGGCGTCCGCCTGATGGGCTTCGGTCACCGCGTCTACAAGTCCTACGACCCGCGTGCAGCTATCGCTAAGAAGACCGCTCACGAGGTGCTCCAGCACCTCGGCGGCGACGAGCTGCTGGATCTGGCTATGAAGCTGGAAGAGATTGCACTGGCTGATGACTACTTCGTCTCCCGCAAGCTCTACCCGAACGTTGACTTCTACACCGGTCTGATTTACCGCGCCATGGGCTTCCCGACGGACTTCTTCACCGTCCTGTTCGCCATCGGCCGCCTCCCGGGCTGGATCGCTCAGTTCAACGAGCAGGTCACTGACCCGGCATCGAAGATCAACCGTCCTCGCCAGATTTACACCGGCGAGACCGAGCGTGACTTCGTTCCGCGCGACCAGCGCTAAGGATTTTCTAGCGATTACCGCGTAGGAGTTTCTCGCAGGTAACCCAGCATAGAAAAGTCCAGCGTTGAAAACGCGAAAAGGCGCGTACTAGCCTTCGAAAGGTTGGTACGCGCCTTTTATTTTTCCTAGAATTCTAAGAAACCCCATTTAAGTTGGGTCCATTTACGTTGGGCTGAATACCAACTGTGAAAAAGCCAACCGTGATAGGAGATTGTCTTGTCCAAGCCAGAACTCACTGCTAAGTCCGGTCCGGCTCCGACGGAACTCGTCATCAACGACCTCACTGTCGGTGACGGCAAGGAGGCCACCCCGGGTGCTCGTGTCGAGGTCCACTACGTGGGTGTTGACTACGAAACCGGTGAAGAGTTCGACTCTTCCTGGAACCGTGGCCAGTCCATCGAGTTCCCGCTGAACGGCCTGATTGCCGGTTGGCAGGAAGGCATTCCGGGCATGAAGGTCGGCGGTCGTCGCGAGCTGATTTGCCCTCCGGAGAAAGCTTACGGCCCGGCTGGTGCAGGACACTTCCTGTCTGGTAAGACCCTGGTCTTCGTCATCGACCTGTTGGACGTTAAGTAGAAGTCCGCATGCTAGCTCTGTTGGCCGGCTGAGCTTCGCTCCGCTTCGCGGTTCCTGCTCATCCCTCCGTCGGCGGTTTGCAGGATTTCCGGCGAAGAAAGTGACTGCGTTTATGACACTTCAGGCGTGAAAAATTGCCCAAAAGTGTCATAAACTCAGTCACTTTCTTGCTTTCTGAGGTTGGGGTGGGGACTGAAGGCCCAAACCAGCCCCACACCAGGCCCCAGCCCCCTTACTCGCTCAGCGCGAAGCGACGGTAGTGGTCGAAACGCTGCTCACGGCCAACGCGAGCCGGATTCTTCTCTAGCTCCCAGAGGGCGTGCTCGATAGCACTCAGAGCACGGCGGGGCAGTTCGGCCGGATTCTCAGGTTCGGCCACAATCTCGTCGATAACCCCGGTCTTCAGCATGGTCTCGGCGCCAACGCCCTGCTCCTCCATCATTTCCGGGGCATGCTCGGTGTCTCGGTAGATAATCGCCGAAGCACCCTCCGGCGGCAACGGAGACATCCAGGCATCGTGCATTGCCAGCACGCGGTCAGAGGGCAGCATGGCCAGCGCACCGCCACCGCAGCCCTGGCCGAGAATGAGTGACACGGTCGGAACCTTCAAGTTCACCAGCGTGGTCAAGGTGCGGGCAATCTCGCCGGCCATGGCATTTTCCTCGGCGTCCTTGGTCAACTCAGCGCCTGGGGTGTCAATGACCGTGACCAGCGGAATGTTCAGGCTTTCCGCGATGCGCATCGCACGGCGGGCAAAACGCAGTGAGCCCGGCCCCATTGGATGCGTGCCCAGCGGCGGCTGGTTATGGCGATCCTGGGCGACCAGAATCACCGGCCGCTCACCAATCCGCGCCAGGCGAGCCCGAACCGACAGCGACTTGTGGCCATCGCCGGTGCCGGAGATTGGCACGGAGCAGTCGACAAGGGCATCGATAATATCGCCGCCACCTGGACGAGAAGTATCGCGGGTGCGCAGGATAGCTTCCCAGGTATCGCGACCGTCAATGGCTGCTACTGGCGGTGGGGTGGGTTCGCTGGGGTCTCCGTCGGCAAGCACGTCGATGGTGCGGCGGACAGCGCCGCGCAGACCTTCGAGCGGAATGATGCCGTCGATAATGCCCTGCTTGAACAGGTTCTCGGAGGTCTGAACGCCTTCGGGCATGGGTTCGCCGGTAGCGAGCTCGACGACGCGCGGGCCGAGGAAGCCGAGAAGTGCGCCGGGCTCTGCGAAGGTGAAGTGGCCTGCCGACCCCCACGACGCCATGACACCACCGGTGGTGGGATTGCGCAGGTACACCAGGAATGGCAAGTGAGAATCCTTGTGGCGCGCCACTGCGGTGGTAATAGAGATCATGAGCGCGAACGCCGCAGTGCCCTCCTGCATGCGAGTGCCGCCCGAGGTCGGGGAGAGCAACAGGGGCAGCTGCTCCGCAGTCGCGCGCTCGATGCTGCGAATAATACGACGAGCGGTTGCGGCGCCGATAGAACCGCCGAGGAAGCCGAACTCAGAACAGATGACGGCGACGCGCTTGCCGCCGACGGTGCCTTCGCCGGTGATAACGGCCTCATCGAGACCGGTTTTCTCAGCGGCGCGGGACAGTGTGCCGCGGTAGGCCTCGTCGATGTTGCCGTGCTCGGGCGCGCCGTCCCAGGATGTGAAACTTCCGTGGTCGAGGACGGTATCTATTACTTGTTGGGCGCTGATTCTAGCCATACCTCCACGGTAGTAAACAAGGGGTAAACCGGCTTAGTTGATGGTGGGCGGAAAGGGGTAGCGCTATTGTCGGAAAAAACGTGTCCGCACTACCGAGGAGTCGAACCAATGCCGATTACTGAGCGCCTCACCGAGCTGGCTGAACAGAGGCCAAACGTATGTGTCGTCGGTTCCATCAACGCAGACCTGACCGTCACCGTGAAGCGCCTGCCGCATGGTGGCGAGACTATCGAGGGCAGTCCTCTGCGCATTCTGCCGGGCGGTAAGTCGGCGAATCAGGCGGCGACGGCTGGAAGACTGGGCGCGGCCGTGGAACTGGTCGGCGCGGTCGGTTCGGATCCCAATGCGCAGTTGCTGCGCGACGCGCTTACCGACGCTCACGTGGACATCTCTGCAGTTGAGACCGTCGACTCTGCCACTGGTACAGCCATGATTGTCGTTGATGATGCGGCGGAGAATTTCATTGTCATCTCCGCTGGCGCCAATGGTGAAGTCGATGCTGAGATGGTGCGCAGTCATGCGGACAAGATTCAGCGGGCTGGGTGCCTCGGTCTGTGTCTGGAGATTTGTGATGAGGCTGTCCTGGCCGCCGCACAGATTGCCCACGATGCGGGTGTGCCGGTGGTGTTCAACCTGTCGCCGATTCGGGCGGTCAGTGAGGATCTGCTCGCGCTGGTCGATGTCCTCATTGTCAACGAGCACGAACTCGCAGCCATCATCGGCTCCGAGCGCGCGGTCGCCGGTTGCGAGCACGGTCAGTGGGATGCGGTTGGGCGCGCGCTTGCCGACGAACACGGGATTTCCACGGCCATTGTCACACTTGGCGGGGAGGGGTCTGCGGTCTTGAGGACGTCGGAAAGCGAGGTGGCAGTCACTCGCATTCCAGCGCTGCCCATCGAGGTCGTGGACACCACGGGCTGCGGTGATGCGTACATGGGTACGGTCCTCACCGCGTTGGCCGCGGGCGATGATGTGGTGACGGCAGCTCGTCTTGCGGCGGTGGTCTCGGCTCATGCGGCGACAGGCGTGGGGGCGCAGACCTCCTATGGCGAGACAGGAAAAATCGCGCAGTTTGCGGCGGACCATGGTCTATAAGGTGCGCTGCGCAAAGGCCTATAAGGTGCGCTGAGCAAACTACGCGATTGACGATTATTCGGTTTTAGGTGACCGTGGCCGAAGGAGTCACGCTCTTTTGGGCAGGGCTGGGGCCAGCTCTTGGCTGTCAGAGCCTTCTTCCAGCTGACCGCGGCACCGGTGCGCAGGACATTGCGCGGGTAGATCCAGGCGGCGAGTGCGATGACTGCGGCTACTCCCACAACCATGATTAGCAGCGAAGCCGCCAACTGGAGTGCGGAGAAGTTGCCAACGGCGTACTGCATCGGGGCAGTGGTGATGGAAACCGGTGGAATCCACGCTGCAATCTGCATGACGGTAGAGTCCAGCTTGCTCCAGCCAAACAGCGGAACATACATCGTGATCAGCGAGAACACCAGTACCGGCATCTGTGCGCCCTGGAAATCTTCCATACGGCTGACCAAGGATGCGGAGGCTGCATACAGCGCGGCGAAGAAGAAGTAACCGAGGATGAAGCACGGGACCAGCAGCCAGACTGCGGACCACGGCACATCGAAGCTCTCCGCCAATCCGGTAATCATGAGGGCAACTGCGGCGCTGGCGGTCAGCACGCTCATCATGATGATGCCAGCCAGACCGGCGCCGAGGATCTTGCCAGCCAGCAGGTGCGCCGGGCGAACGGTCGAGAGAATGATCTCGATGACGCGGGAGGACTTCTCCTCGATGACGCTGGTGGCCACCGCGCCGCCGAAGACGAGGATGGCGGTCATCATGACCATCACACCAATCAGTGTGATGACCACTGCGGGCATCTTCTCGTCTTTGGCTTCATCCAGCGACTCCACCGACACGGCTGCGCTTTGAGTCTTGGAGAAAAACTCGCTGGGGTTGATTCCGTTTTCGCTGAGCAGCATGGCTTCATTTTGTTTCTGCAGCGATTCCTGCAGCATTGGGGCCAGCCAGGATGGGGCGTCGTCGGCAAGCAGCTTCCACGAGCCCTCCTTGCCTTCTGCGGTGTCGGGGACGAGAGCGGCGTCGGCGTCGCCGTCGGTGACGGCAGCGCGAGCGGCCTTGTCGTCTGCCGCGGACGTAATCTCCAACGGTGAGAGCGATGCTGTGGCAAATGCGCCGGCTGCGGCATCCGCGCCTTCAGCATCCTTTATTTCGGCGGTAGCGTCGGCGAGAGAGTCCGCGAACGGCGCTTCTCCGACGACCGCGATTTTTACGGTGTCATTATCGGACTTGGAGGTCATGTAGTCGGCAACGAAGATACCGCCGACGGCCGCCACTGCCATGATGATGAGCGTGATTAGCGAGCTTTTCTTCAGCAGATGCTCGCGGAGTTCGCGGACGAAAACAGTCTTGACGGCCGTTGAGGCGTTGTAAGTGTTGGTGCTCATTGCTGTACGGCCTCCTGGTAGAGCTCGGTAAGTGGAATTTGCAGAGGTCCAAACGAACGGACCGTTCCCGCTGCCATCGCGCTGTGTAGCAGCTTCTGGTCGGTGTCGGCGGGGGCGTTGGAATCGAGGTGAACGACGGTGGCACCATGGGTATCACGCTCCACGCTTGTCACGCCCTCGACGGAGGTCGCCCAATCCTGGGGCGCACCATCGAGCTTGACGACGAAAGCCCGTGGGCCCCGTGCTCGCAGCTCATCAACAGTGCCTTCCACGAGCATGCGGCCGTCGCGGATGATGCCGACGCGGTCACACATGCGCTCGACAAGGTCGAGCTGGTGGGAAGAGAACACAATCGGGGTGCCGCGGTCGGCGTACTCCTTGAGTACGGAGCTCATCACCTTGACCGCAACTGGGTCGAGACCAGAGAAGGGCTCGTCGAGGACTAGTATTTCTGGGTCGTGGACGAGGGAGGCTGCCAGCTGCACGCGCTGCTGATTGCCGAGCGAGAGCGTGTCGACCTTGTCGTTGGCACGCTCGGTGAGACCGAGGCGCTCCAACAAGTTGTCGGCATTGGATTCCGCGCGCTTGGTGGGCACACCGTGTAGGCGAGCAAAGTAAATCAGCTGCTTGCGGACTTCAGCCTTGGGGTAGAGGCCGCGTTCTTCTGGCATGTAGCCAATCGTGCGGCGCAGCGAGTCATTCATCGGGGTATCGCCGATGCGCACCTCGCCTTTATCGGTGGCCAGCACGCCCAGGGCAATGCGCATAGTGGTGGTCTTGCCGGCACCGTTAGAGCCGACGAAGCCGTAGATTTCTCCAGGGTGAACTTGGAAGCTCATGCCACGGAGAACCTGCAGGTCTCCGTAGGACTTCTCAAGCCCGTCAATAATGAGGCTGTTCATGGTGATCCTTAGATTGAGGAGTGAAGGGCAGAGGAGGGATATGAGTTTTTGAGCCCGTACTAGTCGTCGCGCAGATTCCAGGCGTAGACGACGGTGGGCAGCGTGGAAATGTAGAGGAAAGCGATAATTCCGAAGATTCCGAAGCTGTACGGAATGTAGCGTCCCCAGTCAGGTTGCGCGTTCAGGACATAGGTGCCCACCAGAACGAGAGCAAGGAAGGCCACCAAGCCGAAGTAGGTGAAGCAGCGATATGTCAGCCCCCGCAGGTTCAGAATCTGTTCCTGCTGGTATTCGTCCAGTAGCGAGGTCGGTGCGCTGTCAACCATGTCGACTGTGATGTTGAGGCTGGTCCAGACGACGACCATAATGAGGGAAATCACTGGCCAGAGCAGAGAAAGCCATCCCGGGAAAATATCGGTCAGGCTACCGAGAAGCGCGATGCCGCTCAGCAGCATCAGCACAAGGCACACCTCGAATGCGATGACCAGCTTCCGCCGCGCCGCCTGGTTGCGCCACTTGGGCAACCAGCTCGACATCTGCTCGACACGCTTTGTGTACTTCGCTTCGCGCCGGGCTTCTAGCTTTTCGAAAAAGTTCGGTGTTGCGTCTTCAGTCCGAATAGCTGGCATCGTTAGCTTTCCTTTCGGTATAGGGCAGAGGACATGGGCTTGAATTCCTCGCGAGAAAACACCGCCTCAACGGGGAGATCGAACACCGCGCAGATGCGAAATGCCAGATCCAAGCTGGGGTAGTGGTCACCTCGCTCCAACGCGCCAATCGTTTGAGGATTGACCTCTACTTGTTTGGCTAGTTCGGCTCGGCTGAGTCCGTGTTCTGCCCGCAGCACTGAAATTCTGTTGAATATCGGTTCTTTGGGTTTAATCTTTGGGGACACACTCCAAAGTGTTATATAAACACAACGCTACGTCAACTGTTCGCAACAAAATGAAGCGCACTCACCTTTCTAAACCGCAGGTCAGCGGGGTAGAAAAAATCTAAAAAATTTTCAGTCCGTACACTCGGTTGGCATGACCACACTCAATCTGAAGTACGATGCAGCGACAACCGGAATTGCCAACGTGGAAATGGTCGATGGCAACGCCATCCCGATTCTGGGGTTCGGTACCTACAAGCTTGACGATGAGCAGGCGCGCGAATCCGTGCGCTACGCCCTGGAAATCGGCTACCGCCACATCGACACCGCATCGCTCTATCGCAATGAGCGAGGGGTTGGGCAGGGTATTGCTGATGCGGTCGCTGCGAACGTCGTAAAGCGTGAAGATATCTTCGTGACCACGAAGGTCTGGAACGATGCGCAGGGGTCGGCGGCGACGCGCGAGTCCGTGCGGGCATCTTTAGAACGGCTCAGCCTTGACTACGTTGACCTGGTGCTTGTGCACTGGCCGGTGGAGAAGCAGGGGACGTTTGGGCAGTGTTTCGATACGCTGCAAGAGCTCAATCGTGAGGGGCTGATTCGCTCGGTTGGTGTGGCGAACTTTTACCCAGAGGTGCTCGACCAGCTCTCGGAGACTCCGGTGGTCAACCAGATTGAGCTGCATCCGCAGTTCCCGCAGAATGAGCAGGTTGAAGACGATCGTCGTCGCGGTATTGTCACGCAGGCTTGGTCGCCGTTGGGGCGCGCGAAGTACTTTGAGGGCTCGCCGATTGCTGAAATCGCAGATCGCCTGGGTAAAACTCCCGCCCAAGTTGCTATCCGCTGGCACCTTCAGCGTGGCATCGTGGCCATCCCGAAGTCGGGCACGCCGTCGCGCATCAAGGAGAACTTTCAGGTCACCGACTTTGAGCTCACCGACGAGGACATGGAAACGATTGCGTCGATGGCGCGTGCCGACGGGCGCCTGAGTGGCGACCCGCGGGTATTCGGCAACGAATAAGCGAATTTAGATTTGCTTATAGCCCCATCACTATTGGTGTTTCGCGGGTAGCCTAAATGCTATGACGAACCCAGCATCTGAAATCCGCGTCGAAGCCGACGGCGCAATTGTCACTATCACCATCGACCGAGATCATAAGCGCAACTCCCTGACTGCCGACGTGTGTCGTGACATCGCCGATGCGGTGGAAGCTGCCGCTGAGGTTCCAGAGCAGCGCGTTATCCTGCTGCGCGGCGAAGGCCGCGCTTTCTGTGCGGGCGCCGACCTGAGTGGCCAGCACCATGAAGATTCCTTCCACGAACAGCTCCGTCGAATGCTGCGCACAATCGAGGCCAGCCGTCTGGTGGTTATAGCGGATGTGCAGGGGCCGGCTGTCGGCGCTGGGATGCAGCTGGCGATGGCGGCCGATTTGCGCGTCGTGGGTGAGCGCGGCTGGTTTATGATTCCGCCGGTCAAGCTCGGTATCGCTGTCGATGCCTGGACAATTCGCCGCGTACGCGTACTCGTCGGCGGTGCCCGCGCCCGCACTATTTTGTTGGCGGCCGAGCGCATGGATCAGGAAGCCGCCCGCGGTTGTGGTCTGGCTTCCTACCTTGGTGGTCCGGACAAGGCGGAGGAGGTAGCGCTTCGTATCGCCACCTACGCGCCCCTGTCGCTGGCCTACCACAAGGCAGTGCTCAACGACGATGAGACACATAGCCCGTTGAAGGACTACCAGCAGGAGCTCTACGACACGGTGTGGGCTTCCGAGGATGCTGCGGAGGCATCGAAGGCGCGAGCCGAAAAGCGCGAACCAAATTTCATTGGCAAATAGGTCGAATAGGTTCAGCAATTAGGCGAATAGGGTAGGCAGGCATGGGCTCGTGGAAAACTCCCGACAGTGGTCTTACTCAACAGCAGGTCCAGCAACGCATCGAGTTGGGGCACGTCAACGAGCTGCCGCCAACATCCGGGCGCAGTGTGTGGGACATTATCCGTGCCAATGTGTTTACCCGGATTAACGGTATTCTCGCTGTGTTATTCGCAGTCGTGCTCTATACCGGCTCAATCGTCAACGGTGCCTTTGGTCTGCTGATTATCGCCAACTCTATCGTCGGCATCATCCAAGAACTGCGTGCCAAGCGCACACTGGACAAGCTTTCCATTGTCGGCCGTGCAAAACCCATGGTCATTCGCGACGGGGAGCCTGCTCGCGAGATCGACCGCGAGTCCGTCGTCCTCGACGATCTCATCGAGGTTGGTCCCGGTGACCAAATCGTCGTTGACGGTATTCTCCGCTACGCCTCTGACGTGGCTGTCGATGAGTCCTCTCTCACCGGTGAATCCGATGCCGTCGATAAGAGCGTTGGGGACATGGTCTACTCGGGTTCCTCGGTCGTGGTGGGGTCGGCGCGATATCAGGCCACCAAAGTGGGCAAGGAGGCTTACGCCGCCAAGCTCGCAGCTGAGGCCAACAAATTCACGCTGACTGATTCCCAGCTCTTCCGCGGCATCAACAAGATCCTGACCTACATTTCCTGGATTCTCATTCCCGTCGGCGCCCTGGCAATCTATACGCAGCTCTTTGTCGCCGGCGATGATTTCAACGATGCGCTGCTGGGGATGGTCGCCACGCTGGTGCCCATGGTCCCTGAGGGGCTTGTCCTCATGACCACCATCGCATTTGCCCTTGGGGTGGTGCGCTTGGGGCGACATCGAGTGCTGGTCAATGAGTTGCCCGCCATCGAAGGTCTCGCGCGTGTCGACACCGTGTGTGTCGACAAAACTGGCACGCTCACCGAAAATGCGATGCAGCTAGTGGAAGTCGACATCGTATCGGGTGACGGTACCTCCCGCGATGAGGTCGACTCCGCACTCATCGATCTGTGCAAGCTCGACGATCGTCCCAACGCAACGGCTCGTGCACTGCTCGATGGGCTTGCGGACGCAGGGGACGTCGTAAAGCATGAACAAGCCAGAACCCGCCCCTTTGCCTCGGCGAATAAGTGGTCGGCGCTGACGTATCACGGCGGTGCGACGTGGGTTTTCGGCGCGCCCGATGTGCTTGTCGACGACTCCGCGGTCGGCATGCAGAAAGCTCGGCAGCTTATGGAGGAAGGACTTCGTGTGCTCCTGCTCGCGCGGACATCAGTTGGGGCAGATGACCTGCCCGGCGGTGCGCTGCGGAAGAGTGGCGAGGTGGAGTTGGAGCCAGTCGCACTTGTCGTGCTGGGGCAGAAGGTGCGTTCAGATGCGGCGGACACGGTGGCCTACTTCTATGAAGAAGGCGTCGAGGTCAAGGTCATTTCTGGTGACAATGACCGCTCCGTGGGGGCTGTTGCACGTGAGCTGGAAATGGAGGGGGCTAACAATCCTGTCGATGCGTCTGAGCTTCCGGTCAGCCGCGATGAGAATAGCGAAGCCAAGCCCACCGAGATCCGCAACGAGTTCGCAGACATTGTGGAGTCGCGGCAGATCTTCGGCCGTGTCACGGCCGAGAATAAGCGCGATATGGTTGATGCGCTGCAGTCGCGGGGGCATCATGTGGCGATGACCGGTGATGGTGTCAATGATGTGCTGGCGCTAAAAGCGGCGAACCTGGGCGTGGCTATGGGCGATGGGGCGCCGGCGACACGTTCGGTTGCGCAGTTGGTGCTGTTGGATAATCGCTTCGCCGTGATGCCGATGATTGTGGCGGAGGGGCGTCGCGTCATTGGCAATATCGAGCGCGTGGCCAACCTCTTCTTGACGAAGACTATCTACTCGGTGGTGCTGGCGCTGGCTGTGGGGCTGTGGGGGATGGATTATCCATTCGAGCCGATTCATGTGACCATTACGGGATGGTTCACGATTGGAATCCCGGCCTTCGTGCTGTCGTTGGCTCCTAACTTGGAGCGTGCGCGCGATGGTTTCGTACGGCGCGTGTTGCGCTTAGCGATACCGGCGGGCATCACGGTGGGGTTGTTGACCTTCATGTTTTGGTTGTGGGCAAACCCGGGAGTCGACGCCAGCGATGCGGCACGAGGGGAGGCGTCTACTGCGACCCTCATTGTGCTGATTGTTTCGGCATTTTGGGTTTTGGTGGTCGTGGCTAGGCCATACACCTGGTGGAAGGTTCTGTTGCTGGCGGTATCGGCAGGAGCCTACCTGTTCATCTTCTCGGTTCGTTCAGTGGCCACAGTGCTTAATCTGTACTGGGTAGGGCGGGAGCTGTTGATTCCCGCGCTGATTGTGGGAGCCATCGGTGCGGGCATTATCGAAGCGCTGTGGTGGTGGCGTCAGAGTAAGCCATTGCCGGAAGAAGCGGAGAACACGAGTACAACGGCGTAAATGGGGGTAGTAAAAACGGCGCCTAAGTATGCAGGTAATGGCGTTTTTGGGGGTGCCTTAAGGCTCGCTGAGAAGTAGTTAGCCGCATTTAACTTCTTTGCTAACTGTGTTCCAGGTAACTTTGTTTCCACACATAATGAAAAATGTGGTGCATGGCACACCCTCGGGGTGGCTGTGCTGGACCTCATTACGAACACCTGCATAACTTCCTGGAAAGGATTAGCCCGTGTCCGCAACTCCCTTGCCGGCAGACCGGCATAAGCCACAGGCGGCCGAGTACCGCTACGTGCAAAACTCAGCGCAGTTCCAAGAGCTCCGCTCTACATTCCGTTCTTTCGCCATCCCGATGACCGTCGCAGGTCTGGTGTGGTACATCGCATTCGTTCTGTTTGCGACGTTCGCGCCAGACCTCATGGCGACTCCCGTACTGGGCAATATCAACCTGGGCATCGTCCTTGGTCTGCTTCAGTTCGTGACCACCTTCGCCATCACCTGGGTGTACATCAACTTCGCCAACAAGAAGCTCGAGCCGATGCAGGCAGAGCTGCGCGAGGCACTGGAAAGCGGAGAAATCGCTGAAATCGTCGCAAAGAAGGAGGCATAGGCATGCTGACTAGTTTCTTTGCTGCAGATGACACTGCAGCAGCAGGTAACCCGATTCTCAACATCGCGGTCTTCGTCGCCTTCATTGTTGCGACCATGTTCATCGTTACTCGAGTGGGCAAGGGCGGAAACAAGGGAGCATCAGACTTTTACACCGGTGGCGCACAGTTCTCCGGTACCCAAAACGGTCTTGCCATTGCGGGTGACTACCTCTCGGCGGCTTCCTTCCTCGGTATCGTCGGCGCCATCGCGCTGACTGGTTACGACGGATTCCTTTACTCCATCGGCTTCTTCGTAGCCTGGCTGGTCGCGCTGCTGTTGGTTGCAGAGCCGCTGCGAAACGTCGGTAAGTTCACCATGGCCGACGTGCTGTCCTTCCGTCTTAAGCAGCGCCCGGTACGTACTGCGGCTGCTATCTCGACCCTCGCGGTGACCCTGTTCTACCTCATCGCGCAGATGGCCGGTGCAGGTTCCCTGGTCGCCGTGCTGCTCAACATCCACGACTCCACTCAGCAGTCCATCGTTGTCGCAGTCGTCGGCATCATCATGGTTGCCTACGTCCTCATCGGTGGTATGAAGGGCACGACTTACGTGCAGATGATTAAGGCCGTCCTGCTGGTCGGTGCTGTCATCATCATGACCCTGATCATCCTGGTTGGCGTTAAGGGCAACTTCTCCCAGCTCCTGCAGGACGCAGTGGACATGCACGCAAGCTCGGATTACATCGCCGAGAAGGGCTACGAAGCCTCCGCCATTCTTGAGCCGGGTCTGAAGTACGGCGGCTCCTTCGTCCAGCAGCTGGACTTCATCTCTCTGGGCCTGGCACTGGTCCTCGGTGTTGCTGGTCTGCCACACGTGCTCATGCGCTTCTACACGGTGCCGACCGCAAAGGAAGCTCGTAAGTCCGTGACTTGGGCAATCATCCTCATCGGTGGTTTCTACCTGCTGACCCTGGTGCTCGGCTACGGTGCTGCTGCACTCGTCGGCCCGGACCGCATCATGGCCGCGCCGGGCGGGGCCAACGCTGCAGCTCCGCTGCTGGCCTTCGAAATCGGTGGCTCCATCTTCATGGCTGTGATTTCCGCAGTGGCGTTCGCTACCGTGCTGGCCGTGGTCGCTGGTCTGGCAATTACCGCTTCCGCGTCTGTCGGCCAGGACCTCTACCAGGCCGTGATTCGCAAGGGACAGGCCACGGAAGCCGAGCAGGTTCGTGTCTCCCGCATTACCGTTATCGTGCTGGGTGTTGTCGCCATTATCCTCGGCATCCTGGCCATGGGGCAGAACGTCGCCTTCCTGGTGTCGCTGGCCTTCGCAGTGGCAGCATCCGCAAACGTGCCGACCATCCTGATGTCCCTGTTCTGGAAGCGCTTCAACACCGCAGGCGCAGTTGCCTCCATGTACACCGGTGTCATCGCCTCGCTGGTTCTGATTATCTTCTCCCCGGCAGTCTCCGGCGCTGAGTCCTCGATGATTCCGTCCGTTGACTTCTCCTGGTTCCCGCTGACCTCGCCGGGTCTGCTCGCAATCCCGCTGGCGTTCCTGGCTGGCATCATCGCCACCTACATGGGTAAGCCGGATAACTTCGATGACCTGGCAGCTGAGATGGAAGTTCGCTCCCTGACCGGTGTTGGTACCGAGGCTGCGGTTGATCACTAATAACCACTGAGCCTTTGGCTGGCAACGCTGTCCGAACAGCTCGGCCAAACTCAATTAACTGAATAGACAAATGCAAAAGCCCCGTTATCGTCACTGGTAGCGGGGCCTTTGTGGTGGGCGCGGGGTCGTCGTCAAGCATGTGCGAATCAGTGCATGATAGTTAATGGACGGGCCTGTTGCCCTGGATCCGCAGGGGCTCGCGGAAGCGAGCACGGAGTCTTAGATATAAGGTGGGAAGGTAACAATCTGGTTTGCCCCACCGCAATAATTGGAGTGTGTATGACTGACAATTCTGGCGCTTCTGAGAACAACAATTCTTTCCGTAGCGCCCTGCATGATGAGCACGTAAGCCTTGGCGCAGAAATGCGCAATGTTGGTGGCTACGAAGTGCCGTTCCGCTACTCTTCGGAAATTGCAGAGCACAACGCAGTGCGTGAGGCCGTTGGTGTTTTCGACCTGTCGCTGATGGGTATCATCCGCGTCACTGGTGAGGATGCGGCGGCGTTCCTTGCACACTCCCTGATTTCGGCAATCAAGCCGCTGGCGTTGGGTCGTGCCAAGTACACCATGATTGTGCAGGAAGACGGCGGCATTATTGATGACCTCATCATTTACCGCCTCGGTAGTCACGAATTCATGCTGGTGCAGAATGCCGCAGCCGCTGAAGATGTGTACTCGACGCTGCGCGAGCGCGTTGGTGGCTACAACGTCGAGGTTGAGCGCATGAATGACAAGAATGTGCTCCTGGCCATTCAAGGGCCGAAGGCTGCGAAGCTTCTGCGCCGTCTGTTGCCACAGGATCTGCACGCGACTCTCGATGGCATGAACTACTACTCTTGCACTCTGCTCGAGGTCGCAGGTGTGGAAATGATTGTTGCCCGAACCGGCTACACCGGTGAGGACGGCTTCGAGATCTTCCCGCCGGCTGACCGCGCCGTCGAGGTCTGGCGTGCAATCATTGCAGCAGGTGGCAAGGTGGAAAACCCGGAGGATCCGGCTGACAACGGCGCTGACCTCGGCCTGCTGCCGTGTGGTCTGGCCTGCCGCGACACCCTGCGTCTTGAGGCTGGTATGCCGCTCTATGGCTACGAGCTGACTCGCGACCGCACTCCGCTGGAGGCCGGCCTGAAGTCCATCATGGGGCCGACCAAGGGGCAGTTTATTGGTCGCAACGCACTGATTAATCGTCCGCAGTCGAAGGAGCTACTGGTTGGTCTGCGTTTCTCCGGTGATGAAGCTCCCAAGCGTGGCACCAAGCTCATTGATGCGGAAGGTAACGAGGTTGGCGTGCTGACTTCCGCCAAGGTGTCGCCGACTTTGGGGCACCCCATCGGTTTTGCATACGTTCAGCGTTGGCAGTCCTCCACTGGCACGGAGCTGACCGTTGAAGGCGCCGACATTACCGCCACCGTCGTTCCGACGCCGTTCTACAATCGCCGTCACCGCAAGTAGGGGAGCGCGGGTGCTCCGCCGCATTGTGGCGGGCTCAGATCTGTTCAGGTTCGTCTCTTCGTATCTGTTGGGTAAATAAAAAATCCGCTGCAGTATTGTTGCAGCGGATTTTGGTTTTTAGGGCGAGCTAGCGCACCTTACCTAACTAAGTCCCGAGCCGACGAACCTCGCAGCCAGAGACGAACCTAGCGGAACAGGCCGGTGAGCCCATGATTATCTTCGCTTGGCTGCTCTTCCTGCTCCGATTCCGATTCTGTCGGCTCGCCGGAGGTTGTCGGAGTCGTTGAAGTATCGGGCGGCGTGGAAGTATCAGAGGTCGTCGAGCTCTCCGTCTCACTTGTCTCCGTTGTGCTCTCGCTCGGAGTCGTCGGCTCAGGTTCCTGAGGCAGTGGCTCAGTGGTCGTCGGAGTAGTGGAAATCCACATTTGCTGCGATGTCGGGTTCGCGGGGGTTTGCTGCAGCACCGTCCATACTTCCTGCTCGCCGACTTGTGCGCATTCAAGATTCTGGCCGTTGGCGCTCATTCGTATTTCCCCGGTCTGGTTCGGGCACAGCTGCCCGATGCGCGGCGTACCGCCTTCTCGAACCTTTGGTCCGGTCGTCGTCGGCGAACTCGTCGTCGACACCGTAGTAAGTTGGCTTGACGACGAGGTTTGCGTCGCGGCAACCTCCTCGCTTTCGCTGTTGGCGCAGCTGGTGGCCGTGGCTGCGAAGGTGAGGAAGCAGCAGGCCAGCGCCAGCTGCCGGCGGTTCTTGCGCCGGACGGCAGTGAGTTTAGGGTGCTGTACGGCTGACAGCTGAGTTCGCGTATTCACATCCATCTCACTTTCTGGGCTTCTCGGGCCTGCGTCGCGTGGTTTAATTCTCGGCTTTCTGGGGCGGCGTCTCCTGAAAAACCACTGGGGGTGCCAGCTATAGGGGAACTTGCCAAGTTATTGGCAAGGTAGTTGCTGACACCCAATAGATAGGTTGATTCAACCGGCAACTATACAGTCAACTTTTCGATTTGCATACTGGATGCTTCTAATCGTGGCAGAACGGGTGCGGTAGGGAAAGGCAATTCGTCTGTGAAGTCATAAGTGGTTTTGATAGCGTGTGTCCCATGTATCGGCGCACCCCGAATCGATTCCCCGTAAAGAGTAATGCGGATTTGTTCGCTCGGCGCAGTGGCGCGTGGATACTGGATTCGTTCCTTGTAGGAATCTTTGTTGCCATCATTATGGCACTTGGCAAACTTGCGTGGGAAGCAGCCATGGCGAACTGGGCGCTGCCGAGTCCGCCAGAGTTCAGGATTTTGTATGGTGTCATATTCCCAGCTGTCTTTTTCTTTGTGCGCGTGGTTGCAGAGGCTCGCGGTGAACAGACGTTTGGTAAAAGCGCATTTTTGCTACACGTTGTTCCAGCGCGGAAAGCAGACTCTGGGGCAACTCCGTTCGAAGTCGCTCAGCCAGAGGGAACATCGGAGCTCGAATCAGGAGACGATTCTTGGCACAGAGGTTGGCGGGCAGCGGTACGTAATTGTTACCTATTGTCGCTGATTTTCTTGCCTACGGGTTTTGAGCCAAACGTTGAACTGTTTTTTGGTGTCCTGATGATTTGGGTTGCTGTTTGCCGCTGGCACCCATTCGACTGGTTGGCAGGAAAACGCGTCGTTGTTGAAAGGCGTAGCGAGCGCTAACGTTCGAGCAAGCGTCAGGCCCTGGCTCTTTCCTCCTCGGCCTCAACCTCAGCGTTGAATTCTCGTTTAGAAGACTGCCACTGGTCTTCGGTCATACCGATACGCCAGTAGCCAGAAATGGAAACGTCTTTCTTCGGGATCTCAGATTCGACGAAGAGGAAGCGGCGCAATTCCTTGATCATCTCGGCGACACCGTGGATGAACCAGCTAGTTTTCTTACCTTCTGGAATGCCCGCCTCGCGCACTGCGCGGGATAGCTCTGTGCCGTGGGTTGCGCCGTTGCGGAGGACCCAATGGACTTCCACACCCTCTCGGGTTGGGAGCTCAAACTTCCGATCTTCGGACTCGATTTCGATGTATGCGGTTGCGGTCGTGCCTGCTGGGAGGTGCTTCAGTCCGGCGCTGATAGCTGGCGCTGCGGACTCGTCTCCGGCGAGTACAAAGTGTTCATATTCTGCTGCAGGTCCCCATGCGCCTCCTGGCCCTAAGAAGCCACGCTTGTCTCCGATTTCGGCTACGCGTGCCCACGGTCCAGCCAGGCCGGAATCGCCGTGGGTGACGAAGTCGACGTCAAAGTCGCCGGTTTCGGAGTCCACATTAATCAGAGTGTATGTGCGGGTGATTGGCAGTTTGTCTCGCGGCTGTTCGGCGCGAATTTTCGCAATATCGAACGGCCAGGAGTAATCAGCGTCCTCTGGCACAAACAATAATTTGATGTAATGGTCGGTAAACTCCAGCTCCTTGCCCACAAATGCAGGCGAGTTCATGCTCAAACGAACAAGGTCTGGGGAAATCTGGCGACGTCCAGTAACTGTTGCCTCGTGTGCCTTACGGGGCTTACGCTTCGGTGCTGCTGCTTTAGCTAGGCCAGCCATAGTTGTCACTGTCCTTCAACAAGTCTTGGGCTGTTTTGTACTGGCGGAAGTCTACACGCCACGTGATTAGGTAAGCCTAACACAAGTGTTTCTGGAAATTGCTGGGTGATGCGTTCTCAGGAGGGGGCGTAGTGGCCGGTCGTGAGAAAAACAAAGAACCCTCGCGCCCTATATGTAAAAGGTCACGAGGGTATTTGTGCCCCAGAGAGGAATCGAACCTCCGACACCGGCTTTAGGAGAGCCGTGCTCTATCCACTGAGCTACTAGGGCAATCATCTTCCGGGTAAAACAGCCGTGAAAACACATTCTCGGCGGCCGGAAAATTACTTCATCACTTTAACGCATCTGCGAGCTCTAGTGGCAATTGGGTCCTCGACCTGACACGCAAACATGCAGGAAGCTCGCTATTACCCCCATGTGCTTTTGTGCTCGGCGGTGCCGCCCGGAATCTGGCTAACATGGTTTATAACGAGCGACTTTCTTGCGCTTGCGGTCGCAACAGCGCTACTTATTTTCCGGTCGCTGTTTTGGAGGAGGATGACAATATGATTAAGCCAACTTTCACGGATGTCAACGGTGTCAAGATTAAGTGCTCCATGACCACGGACTCGGACAAGCCGCACCTTTTGGTTTCGCGCATGGAAGATGATGGCTCTTTGACTCCGATTCTGGAGATGAACGTGTACGACTCCAAGTACATGGCCAACGCTTGCGAGATTTACTTGAAGCAGGCCGCTTCGGCTAACCTCCAGGGTTCGATGGCTGGCCTGTCTCCAGATGAGATGGCTGAACAGTTCGGTTACGAGGGAGATCCGACCAATCACTAGTCGAAACGACGCCGCCCGCACTCAGGCCGAGAGCCCTGTATACAGCGGATATGTCGATGTAGACGTCATCGGAATCGGCGCCGGTAGTCCGAGCCACATTACGCTCGAGGCTATCGGCGCTCTTGCTGATGTCGACGTAGTTTTTGCTCTCGACAAGGGTGATGCCAAAGCGGACTTGTTGGCTGCGCGACAGGCGATCGTCGATAAGCATGCGCCGCATGTCGAACTCGTTACCGTTCCCGACCCGCCACGTGACCGCACGCCCGATAACTACGGCGCAGTCGTCCGTGACTGGCATCAGCGCCGTGCAGAGCTGCTTGCCGACGCCTTCGTCGCTCACCTCGGACGAGAGGGCAAGCGCCGCGGTGCGTTCTTGGTCTGGGGTGACCCCTCCTTGTATGACTCAACATTGCGGATTTTGCAGCGCGTCCGCGACCTTGGGCTGGACGTGCGCTCGCGAGTTATCCCCAGTGTGACGGCGATTTCCGCGCTGACCGCAGCGCATGGAGAGTGCCTGAACCAGATTGGTAAGCCGGTATTGATTACCACTGGTCGGCGCCTGGGGGAGCGTGCGCCTGGCATGGATGCGGTGGTGATGCTCGATGGCGGTGCAGCCTGGCTCGAGCACGCGGACCCGGAGGAAGAGATTCTCTGGGGTGCATTCCTGGGAACGGAGCTGGAGACGCTCCGCCGTGGTCGCGTTGGCGACGTCGGCGAAGAGATTGCGGAGCTGAAAAAGAAGCTCCGTGCGGAGCACGGTTGGATTATGGATATCTACCTGCTGCGTTCCGGCGCCTAGGACTGAGCAGTCGCAGCGGTGCCAGTTCGGCTAGCTGACTTTCTTGCCCAAGAAGCCCTCTGCCCATCGGTGGAGGGCTTTTTCGGCGGCTTCGACGCCGTCGGCGACGGTTACCTTGGTGAGGACCTGATCGTCGTTAGGCAACACGCGTGCGGGATCGCCTGCGGGACGGACGGTGATGCTGACGTGGTCGGCATTGATGACCTCGACGGTTGCTAGTGCGAGCATCTCGACGTTCGTCTGCTCAGCAACCGCAAAGCGGTAGGCGGTGTCGTTTTCCCACTCGGTGGTGGAGTTCCGAAGGAACTCGGCGACGGAGTCAGGGGCCAATTCTGTGAGTAATTGGGTTGCGACCGGGGCGTCATCGACGCGGGAATCGTGGCGCAGCGGACGGCAGTAGAAGCGGCCGGCATTTACTTCCATGGGTTCCATACCGTCCACTCTAGACGTCCTGAACAGTGTTTAAGGGCGCCGGGGGAGGGGCTGAAAAGAATCAAGCGGGGCTGGCTGCGAATCCCATCGCAACCAGCCCCGCTTAGAGCTTTAGAACTACTTCAGTTCCATCAGGACATCGCCCTTGCCGACACCTGAGCCAGCCTCGGTAGCCAGACCCGTGACAACGCCGTCCTTGTGAGCCTTGACTGGGTTTTCCATCTTCATGGCCTCAAGGACAACCACGGTGTCACCCTCGGAGACTTCCTGGCCCTCTTCGACGTTGACCTTGATGACGGTGCCCTGCATCGGAGCAACCACAGCGTCACCGGAAGCGGCCTTCTTGGAACCGCCAGCGCGCTTCTTCTTGCTCTTCTTCTTGGCACCAGCGTTGCCGCCGCCCAGAGCCAGGTCGCCCGGCAGGGCTACCTCGACGCGGCGACCGTCGATCTCGACGACAACCTTCTGAGCCGGAACGGTGTCGGTGTCAGCGTCGGAGTCACCGTCGTACGGAGCAATCGGGTTGTCCCATTCCTCTTCAATCCACTTGGTGTAGACGTCAAACTTCTCGCCATCGCCGACAAACGCCGGGTTCTCCACAATGTGGCGGTGGAACGGAATGACCGTTGCCAGGCCCTCAACCTGGTACTCGGACAGAGCACGAGCGGAGCGGCGTAGGGCCTCTTCGCGGGTCTCGCCCCAAACAATCAGCTTGGCCAGCATGGAGTCGAACTGGCCGCCGATGACGTCGCCCTCCTTGATGCCGGTGTCCATGCGGACACCCGGGCCGGACGGTTCGACGTACTTGGTGATGGTGCCCGGAGCCGGCATGAAGTTGCTGCCGGCGTCCTCGCCGTTGATGCGGAACTCGAAAGCGTGACCGCGCATCTCCGGGTCTTCCTTGATGGACAGTTCCTTGCCTTCAGCAATGCGGAACTGCTCGCGGACCAGATCGAGGCCGGTAATTTCCTCGGTGACCGGGTGCTCCACCTGTAGACGAGTGTTGACCTCGAGGAAGTTAATCAGACCGTCAGCGCCAACCAGGTACTCAACGGTGCCCGCACCGTAGTAGCCAGCCTCGCGGCAGATGTCCTTAGCGGACTGGCGCAGGCGCTCATCCTGCTCTGGGGTCAGGAACGGAGCGGGTGCTTCCTCGACGAGCTTCTGGAAACGACGCTGTAGCGAGCAGTCACGGGTGGAGGCGACAACGACGTTGCCGTGCTTATCAGCGAGAACCTGGCACTCGACGTGGCGTGCCTTGTCCAGGTAGCGCTCTACGAAGCACTCACCGCGACCGAAGGCCGCAACGGCCTCACGGGTAGCGGACTCGTAGAGGTCGGCGACCTCTTCCATCTTGTGTGCGACCTTCATGCCGCGGCCACCGCCACCGAAAGCGGCCTTAATGGCGATTGGCAGACCGTGCTCCTTAGCGAACGCGACGACCTCGTCTGCATCCTTAACTGGCTCCTTGGTGCCTGGAGCCATTGGAGCGTCAGCCTTCAGCGCGATGTGACGAGCGGTGACCTTGTCGCCCAGGGCGCGGATGGACTCTGGTGACGGGCCAATCCAGATCAGGCCAGCGTTCTCAACAGCCTCAGCGAAGTCGCCGTTCTCCGACAGGAAGCCGTATCCCGGGTGGATGGCATTAGCGCCGGACTTCTTTGCGGCGTCCAGAATCTTGTCGAAAACTAGGTAGGACTCAGCGGAAGTGGTGCCACCGAGAGCAAAAGCCTCATCCGCCATGGTCACGAAAGGAGCGTCCGCATCCGGCTCAGCGTAAACGGCGACGGAAGGAATGCCGGCGTCCTTCGCAGCGCGAATAACGCGAACGGCAATCTCGCCACGGTTGGCGACGAGAACCTTCGTGATTTTTTCAGTGGTCTGCTCGGACACGAAATCCTCCATTTTTCGTGGGCACCCCGAGAATTGGCCCTCGGGGCAAGGTTGCGACAGTCATTTGTAGGAATCACAAGCAGCACTGCAGTTAACTGAGTGGTGAACCGCAATGCGGTTCACCACGCGGTAGCTAACAGCGTGTGACCCAATGTCTCCATTGTGTCACAGGTGCGGTAAGCAACCTCTTTTTGCTCGCTACATAAGGGGGTAGGGATTGTGGTCTTGAGCAGCGTTCAAGTGGTCATGGGGGCAGCTGAAGTGGCTATTTTCCGCCCAAAAACCTAGGTTTGTGGTTAAAATTATCACCCAAGAGTGCAAGAGCCGCCCCCTTGATTGGGGGCGGCAGGGGGAAACTAAATCTCCGGTGTAGCGTCAGCCGCTGACGCTGGAAAAACGGTGGGGGAAGCGCCCACCGGTTGCGTCGATCGCCTACAGGCTTCCCGGCTCCGAACCGTGGGCAATGGGCATGCCAATCATATTGCCCCACTCAACCCACGAGCCGTCGTAGTTGCGAACATTCTCGTGGCCGAGCAGGTGGTGCAGTACAAACCAGGTGTGCGCGGAGCGCTCGCCGATGCGGCAGTAGACAATCGCCTCATCTTCAAATTGGACGTGCGCGTAAATCTGCTCGAGCTCTTCGCGATCGCGGAAACGCGAGTTCGGGTGAACGGACTGATTCCATGGAATGTTTACCGCGGTTGGAATGTGGCCACCACGCAGGACGCCTTCCTGTGGGTAATCGACCATGTGGGTTCGTGCACCGGCATACTCCTCCGGAGTGCGCACGTCGATAATCGGAGCCTTTCCAATGAGCTCACGTGTATCGCTGAAGTAGGCGCGCAGTGTCTTGTCGTCGCGCTCGACGACAGGGTAGTCAGTGCGTGGGTAATTGGGGACCTCGAAGCTCGTGTCTCGTTCTTCAGTCATCCAGGCATCGCGGCCACCGTTAAGCAGGCGCACGTCGGGATGCCCAAAAAGCTCGAAGACCCAGAGTGTGTAGGCGGCCCACCAGTTGGACTTGTCGCCGTAGATTACGACGGTGTCATCGCGCGAGATGCCCTTCTCGCGCATGAGCTCGGCAAAGCCTTCGGCGTCGATATAGTCGCGGCGCACGGGATCGTTAAGGTCGTGATGCCAGTCGATGCGAACCGCGCCCGGAATATGTCCAATGTCGTAGAGCAGTGAGTCCTCGTCGGATTCAACAACGCGCAGACCGGGAGAGCCCAGTCGGGCAGCAAGCCAGGAGCTAGAGACGAGGCGCTCAGGGTGGGCGTACTGCTGGAACTGGGGGTGCGGGTCGTGCGGAACAGCCATCGGATACTCCCTTGGCGCAAGTTGGGTGGGTGGGACTTTCTGACGTTTATCGTCAATTGCATATCTAGTTTACGGGTCGCGTGGCGAACGGCGGAATAGTCCCCAGTGTGAGCGCTTTCCGACGGCAACAATTGCGTCCGCGGCCACCCTGGGATACGCCTCACAGTTGGGGGTAAAAGCAGTGTTTTCAGCGCGCTTGGAGTCCAGGTAGTGCCCTAAAATTTAGCTGAGAGTTAGCGCAAAAACTGTGTTGATTCGTATCACTGGAAAATGGGCTGAAATGGGCTATCTGCCTGGGTATTCGCTGCGTTACGGAGACAATTGAGTGCCGGAAGTCCATGTATTTTCTTAAAAGGAGTGCCTGTGCACAAGAACATTGTTGTATTCGAGATCGAGGGCGGCTCGGACAAGTACTTCGACGGACACCGCAAGGACACCATGCCAATCGTCAACGCTATCCGCGAAGCCGGTTGGTCCGCTGAGGTCGTCTACTACCGACCGGAGTGGAAGGACGACCTGTACGACTACGTCTCCCAGAACTTCGACGGCTACATCTCCCGCGTAAACCCGGGCAACATCCCGGGTGGTGAGAGGGGCTACTTCGAGCTTCTGACCAGTCTCTCGGTCGCTGGTTTGGTTGGTATGTCCACCCCGGGCGAGATGATGGCCTACGGCGCAAAGGACGCACTGGTCAAGCTCAAGGATACTGACCTGGTTCCGTCTGACACCGCTGCTTACTACGACGTCGAGGCATTCCACAGCACTTTCCCGACCTCCCTGTCCTACGGCGAGCGCGTCCTTAAGCAGAACCGTGGCTCCACCGGATCCGGCATCTGGCGCGTGCGCATCGCTGACGAAGAGGTTGCTAAGAACGTTGAGCCGGGCACCCCGCTGCCGCTAAACACCAAGCTGAAGTGCACCGAGGCCGTGGACAATCACACTGAGACTCGTGAGCTCGGCGAGTTCATGGATTTCTGCGACCAGTACATCATCGGCGATAACGGCATGCTCGTGGACATGCGCTTCATGCCGCGCATCACCGAAGGCGAAATTCGCATTCTGCTGGTCGGCCCGCACCCGGTCTTCGTGGTTCACAAGAAGCCGGCCGAGGGCGGCGACGCTTTCTCCGCAACCTTGTTCTCTGGCGCGAAGTACACCTACAACAAGCCGGAAGAGTGGCAGGACCTCATCGACATGTTTGCTGAGGCTCGCCCGGTCATTGCCGAGAACCTCGGTGGCGACAATATCCCGCTAATCTGGACCGCTGATTTCATGCTGGCAGACGGCGAGAACGGCGAGGACACCTACGTTCTCGGCGAGATCAACTGCTCCTGTGTTGGCTTCACCTCCGAGCTGGATATGGGTATCCAGGAGCTTGTTGCTCAGGAGGCCATCAAGCGCGTTGAGGCTGCTAACAAGTAGTCTCAACAGCTAGGAAAACCGCACCAAATTGGTGCGGTTTTTGCTTTTCGACGGTTCTTGCGATGCCTACCGATTCCAGAACTGGGAGACCGAATAGCCGTAGCGATACAGAGCTCGGCGCACGACAGGTAGCGACAGTCCGATCACACTGGATGAGTCGCCATTGATGCCATCGACAAACCAGCCGCCTAGAGCCTCCAAAGTAAACGCGCCAGCGCACTTCAGCGGCTCGCCCGTCGCAGCGTAGGCACGGATGTCCTCTTCTGGGACTTCAGCGAAATCGAGGGAAGTAATCGCCACCTCAAGGTGCTCGCCCTTTGGTGTCACGACACAGTGACCAGTAATCAGCTCAGCCGTCCGGCCACTCTGTTGATGCCAGCGCTCAATGGTCTTTTCTTCCGTGTGGGGCTTGCCCTGCAACTGCCCGTCGAGAAGCAGCATTGAATCCCCGCCAATGACAATGTCATTGGGGTAGGCCGGAGAGGCAGCGTGTGCCTTGGCCTGCGCGAGTTCCTCGACGATGCGTACCGGCGATGCGTCCGGAAGGGCTGTGATTACGGCATCCTCGTCGACGTTGGGCGCTACTGTGATGGGCTCGATGCCTGCAGAGCGGAGAATGTGCAGTCGCGAAGGGGAAGTGGAAGCCAAGACGATTCGGGGGCTGCTCATAGTTAGTGATTTTAGTGAGGGCGGAATCGTAAAGCCTAATTTTTGTGGCAAACATGCGTGGGGTTGGCCCGATTGTAAGAACAGGCAGATTTTTTTAGATGGCAGCTGCCTTCTAGTGATGTAAAGTAAAGTGGACATCAAGTTAAAGAAAGTACACAGATGAGTGGGGAAGAACGTTCGAACCAGGTCAGGAGATACCGACGCTGGTTGGAGCTGAGCCAAGCGGATTTAGCCGCGCAGGTGGAGGTCTCGCGGCAAACCATTGCAAATATCGAGCGGGGAAATTACTCGCCTTCGGTGTATTTGGCGTTGCGTATCTGCAAGGTCCTGGGAAAAACAGTCGAAGAAATTTTTGGTGAGGAAGGATACTGACAATGTCCTATGCGGATGTCGTAATTGAACGCAACAGCGCCACGGTGGACGATGAGTATCAGCAGATGTTGCTGCATAAGTCCTACACGTACGGGTTCACAATGATGATGTGGGCTAACTACGTGCTTGCAACGGTACTGATTTGGCTCATTCCAGAGCCAAAGATGGTGGGCGTGACAGTGGCAATCATCTTGATGCCGCTGGTTGGACTCTTGTTTTCGCAGCGGTGGTTGCGACGTCAAGTGCCAATGCCGAAGATTAATGGTCTTACAAAAGGCGAGATTGCAGCACTCGTAGCCGTCATTGGGCTGTGGCTGATTGGTTTTATCAGAGTGCAATTGCTCTCTGAGGCAAGCGCTGGTGGGGCACTATCGGAATCGTGGGGATTCATTGCCGGCGCTGTGGTGGGTGCTGCCATCGGTCTGGCGTTTGTGTATTTCCTGTTCAAGGTGGTGTGGCCGGTAGCTCGCAACCGTGATCAGCGTCGGCTGGACCGGGAGCTCGATGACGAGTTTGATGGCGAGTCGCTGGGTGAACAACGCTAGTAATAAGCAGTGGTCAAGGCTAAGGCAGTAACAAAAACCAAAGCGCCACCATCGGAAAACCCGATGGTGGCGCTTTGTGCTAGCGAATCGACGCAGCTAGCGTGCGGTAACGACTACGCGCTAAGCGGTAGCTGTACTAGTAGAAATGGACGTTGCGGAACGTGCCCGGTACGTGCTGGTGCGGCTGGTGGAAACCCTCTTCCAGCCGACCCCAGTTGTTGCGCGGGCCGCGGTCCTCTGGGGCGCCGCCGGCTGCTGCCATACCTGCGAACAAAAGCGCGAGCGTGGCAGTTTCAGCGTCAGACGGGTTGCCCTTGAGGACGGACATGAACGGTGCAGCCGGGGCTGTAGCGGCGTCCTTGTCTTCGGTTGCTGGGGTGTTTTTGGAATCGGTCACAGCGGAATGTTCCCATGCTTCTTGGCGGGTACGTTAACAACCTTGCGATCCAGTAGACGCAGACCCTCGATGATCTGGCCGCGGGTCTCGCTCGGCGGGATAACGGCGTCGATGAAGCCGCGCTCAGCAGCCATGTACGGGTTGACCAGGGTGGCCTCGTACTCTGCCTCGTACTCCTTCTGCAGTGCGACGACATCCTTGCCCTCGGCCGCAGCAGCCTTGAGCTCCTTGCGGTAGATGAAGCCGACAGCGCCGGAAGCACCCATGACCGCAATCTGAGCGGTCGGCCATGCCAGGTTGATGTCAGCGCCCATGTCCTTGGAGCCCATCACACAGTAAGCTCCGCCGTAGGCCTTACGGGTGATGACGGTAATCTTCGGGACGGTGGCCTCAGCATATGCGTACAGCAGCTTGGCGCCACGGCGGATGATGCCGTCGAACTCTTGGTTGGTGCCCGGCAGGAAGCCTGGAACGTCAACCAGCATGATGATCGGAATGTTGAAGGCGTCACAGGTGCGGACGAAGCGAGCCGCCTTCTCGGATGCCTTGATGTCGAGGCAGCCAGCGAACTGAATCGGCTGGTTGGCGACGAAACCGACCGAGCGACCCTCCACGCGACCGAAGCCGATGACCACGTTCTGTGCGTAGTCCTCCTGAATTTCCAGGAAGTCCTCGTCGTCGACCAGACGGGTGATGACGTCCTTGATGTCGTACGGCTGGTTTGGGGAGTCCGGAATCAGCGTGTCGAGCTCGAGGTCAGTCTCAGTGATGTTGTCAGCGATGGAGCCCTCGAACGGCTCAGCCTCCATGCGAGGAGCCTCAGCGCGGTTGTTGGACGGCAGGTAGCTGACTAATTCCTGAACGAAAGTCAGAGCGTCTTCGTCATCAGCGGCGGTGTAGTGCGAAGTACCGGAGGTGCTCATGTGAGTACCAGCGCCACCCAGCTCTTCCTGTGTGACCTCTTCGCCAGTGACGGTCTTAATAACGTCCGGGCCGGTGATGAACATCTTGGAAGTGCCATCGACCATGACAATGAAGTCGGTCAGAGCCGGGGAGTAGACGTGGCCACCAGCGCAGGCGCCCATGATCAGGGAGATCTGTGGAATAACACCAGAAGCCTGGGTGTTTCGGAAGAAAATCTGGGAGTAGAGGCCGAGGGAAACAACGCCCTCTTGGATGCGGGCACCAGCACCCTCGTTGATGCCGATAATTGGGACACCGGTCTTGATGGCCAGATCCATGATCTTGACAATCTTTTCACCGTAGACTTCACCGAGCGCGCCACCGAAGATGGCGCCGTCCTGCGAGAAGACACAGACCTGGCGGCCATCGATGGTGCCGTAGCCTGTCACAACACCGTCAGTGACAGGGCGCTTGGCGTCGAGGCCGAAGTTCTTGGAGCGGTGACGTGCGAGAGCGTCAACCTCCACGAACGAGCCCTCGTCCAAGAGGAACTCGATGCGCTCACGAGCGGTCATCTTGCCCTTGTCGTGGACGCGGTCAATGCTGGCCTGGCCCATTGGAGCCTGGGTCTCTGCGAGACGGGCTCGCAGATCGGCCAGCTTTCCAGCAGTAGTGGTCAAATCCGGGGTTTCACCGGTTGATGTATTTGCGGCAGTCGTCATACCAACTAGTTTACGTTTCGAAAACGGGGGGAGGTAGTTGGGGGCAATCGCTGTTAACAAAAGTAGGGGTAATGACTAGCTCGTTGTACAGCAAAAAGCCTGCTCTTACAGTGGAATATTGCCGTGCTTGCGCGCAGGCCACGGTACTTTCTTTGAAGTTAGAAGGCGCAGATTTTTTATCACTCGAGTTCGTGTCTCGGAGGGGAGGATGACTTCATCAATTAACCCCCGTTCGGCGGCACGATAAGGCGTGAGCATGTGTTGCTCGTATCCCATTTCCAGTTCAGCAATGAGTTCTTTCACACTCTCGGGAGTGCCAAATCTATCGGCCGCTGGGTCTGCTGCGAGAGCTGCTTCGGTGGCGGTTCGAATCTCGGCACGATGGAGGAAGCGTACTGCGCCTGAGGCGCCCATCACGGCGATCTGTGCCGTCGGCCAAGCCAGATTTACATCCGCGCCGAGCCCCTTTGATCCCATCACGCAATACGCGCCGCCATAGGCTTTGCGCATGGTGACGGTGATTTTAGGAACGGTTGCTTCTGCATACGCATAGAGCAATTTAGCGCCACGGCGCAGAATTCCCTGGTGTTCTTGATTTGAACCGGGGAGAAAGCCGGGTACGTCTACGAGAAAGACGAGTGGAATGTTGAAACAATCGCAGGTTCGGACGAATCGCGCGGCCTTCTCCGCTGCATCGATATCTAGGCAGCCCGCGAATTCCATGGGCTGATTAGCGACAAACCCAACAGATTGACCGTTGAGACGGCCAAGGCCAATCACGACATTGGCTGCTCGGTTTTCCTGGATTTCCAGGAACTCCGCATCGTCGCAAAGCGCGTAGATGACTTCGTGCACGTCGTACGGCGTGGATGGGCTGTCGGGAATGAGACTGTCGAGGGTGCGATCGGTGTCGGTGATTTCGTCACTGGCATCGGAATCCCAGCTGGGCGCGGGGGAGGTTGTGTTGTTGGGGAGGTAGTCGAGCAAATCGCAGACCCAGTCGAGTCCATCCTGCTCGCTAGCGGCGGTGTAGTGGGAGTTTCCGGCGATCTCCATATGGGTGTCGGCGCCGCCGAGCTCGTGCTGGCTGATTTTTTCGCCTGTGACTGTTTCGATTACGTCAGGGCCGGTGACGAACATACGGGAGTTTTCCTCCACCATGACAACGAAGTCCGTCAGTGCTGGGGAGTAGGCATTTCCGCCCGCGCAGGCGCCAAAAATGACTGAAATCTGCGGAATGACGCCGCTGGCGCGAACGTTGTGGTGGAACGTCTGGGCAATAAAGTCCAGTGAGACTGCGCCATCTTGGATGCGGGCGCCGGCACCTTCGTACATGCCAATAAGGGGGCGGCCGGTAGTGATGGCAAGTTCCTGAATCTTGACCATCTTTTCGCCGTAGACCTCTCCGAGTGCACCACCGAAGATTGTGCCGTCCTGAGAGAAGATGCAGACCTCACGGCCGTCTATGGTTCCCCAGCCGGTGATGATTCCGTCGGTCGCGGGGCGTTTGGCTTCCATCCCAAATGCGGTAGTGCGGTGGCGGGCTAGCGCATCAAATTCGACAAAAGATCCTTCGTCCAGCAGGTAGTCAATGCGCTCGCGGGCATTCATGCGCTCAGTCAGTTTGAGCTTGTCGTAGCCCCGCGACCCCATCGGAGTCAGTGCAGCAGTGCGTCGGCGTAGAAGGTCTTCATTGAGGAAAGCGGTGGTGTGTTGCTCCGCCGCCAAACGTGAGGAGATAGTCATGTTATGGAATGTAGTGTTTGGGAAGGAAAATAGTAAAGCAGGCGAGCTGTGATGATTCTCACGCTGTCGAGCTCTTGAGAAAGGTCACGACTCAGTGAATCCGGCCATGGCGCTAGACTGCTGTGCATGACCAACCCCAGGATTGTTGCTTCCCGCAAGCCTCTTGACGCCACGCGTGTGCGCGCAGCCGCGCCGGGCTGGAATTCCATTGAGGTTGTCGAAACCACTGGTTCGACCAACGCTGATCTTCGGAAACAGGCGGCACTGGGGCAGGTGGCAGATCTCAGTGCGCTTATCGCCTCGGAGCAGACCGCAGGTCGCGGTCGACTGAGTCGTAGTTGGACGGCCCCGAAGGGTGCGTCCATTGCACTCAGCGCGCTGCTGCGCCCGGAAGGGCTCGCACCCGAGCAACTGGGTCTGTTGCCGTTAGTCGCGGGCCTCGCAGTTGTCGATGCTGTTGTGGAAGTTGCGGGTCTTGCGCCTGAACGCGTTTCCCTGAAGTGGCCGAACGATGTCCTGGTTGACGGTCGTAAGCTCTGCGGAATTCTGGTGGAGGCCGCGTCGCTGACACCGCCAATTCTCATTCCGGGAATCGGCATCAACGTTTCCCTGCAGGAAGATGAGCTGCCGGTGCCACACGCCATTTCGCTATACCTGGCGGGAGCGGAAAACCTCGACCGC
Organism: Corynebacterium jeikeium; assembly: GCA_003955985.1. Lineage (NCBI taxonomy): Bacteria > Bacillati > Actinomycetota > Actinomycetes > Mycobacteriales > Corynebacteriaceae > Corynebacterium > Corynebacterium jeikeium. Next base: position 2,043,123 of record CP033784.1, on the reverse strand, counting down.
GACGACATCTCCGCTGGTGTGCTGCGTGCGCTGGGACGTCGTCAAGCGCAGTGGCGAAAGGGCGATGCGGAGCTGCTGCGGGACTACGAGGCGGTGTGCGCGACCATCGGTTCGAACGTGCGCGTGGAGTTGCCGGGGGATCGCGTGCTGGTGGGCAAGGCGGTTGGCGTGCGTGCCGACGGCGAATTGATCGTCACCGATGAAGCTGGCACAAGTCACTTTGTTGCGGCCGGTGACGTGTTCCATGTTCGTGCCACTGACGGCGGCTATGCGTCCCCGCAGGCTGATTCGGAGCGGGGGTAGTGCTGTATGGCCTTTCCCGATGATGAGTTGGACACGCGCGAGGCAATTCTGCTGGACACCAATCCAACTTTTGGTCGGCTGGTGTGGCCGCTCTTGGAACTCATGGTTATCACGGGCGTCTGCTGGTTGCTGATTGGTTTTATCGACGGCCCTGGGATTGCTCCGGGAGATCTGCAAGGTGTGCGTCAGCTGCTGCTCTTCGCGTGGCTGGGGCTTATTCTCTGGCGCGTCGTTCGTCCGGTACTAAGTTGGCTGGGGGAGCGGTTTGTGCTGACTGATAGGCGGATTATTTTGCGCCGCGGCATTCTGCGCCCGCAGGTGGTCTCGATTGATCTGCGTTCGGTGCGTGCGGTCAATCGCAAGGGCGGCGTGTTGTATCTGCACACCCGCAGTTTCGGCCCGCCGCTGGCTGTAGAAGATATTCCCAGCTCCCGCAAGGTGGCTAAGTTGGTCTCCCGGTTGACTTAGAATTTTGGGTCATAACCTACAATCAGGGGTGTGATTGCTTCGGATACCCCTGAAAACTCCACTAATTCCACTTCTAATTCCGCTGCAGCGCTAACTGCTGCGCAGCATCCCGCGCATGCTGATGGCGTGCCGGTTGTGGCGGTGATTGGTGACGGTCAGCTGGCTCGTATGATGCAGACTGAGGCCATTGAGCTGGGACAGTCCATCCGTTTGCTCGCCGGTTCGCCGGATGCTTCCGCAGCGCAGGTGTGTGCGGACGTTATCATCGGCGACTACCACGTCTGGGAAGATGTTGAGCGCGCTGTCGCCGGTGCGCAGGCCGTGACTTTCGACCATGAGCACGTTCCCACCGAATTCCTCAACAAGCTGACCGAGATGGGCTACTCGGTTCAGCCTCAGCCGTCGGCGTTGCTGTACGCGCAGGATAAGCTGCTGATGCGCCAGCGCCTGGAGGAACTGGGCGCTCCAGTACCTGCCTACGCTGCAATTGAGTCCGCCGAGGATGCCGAAGCATTCTTCGACCGCGTTGACGGTGCCGTCTGCCTGAAGGCTCGCCGCGGCGGTTACGACGGTCACGGCGTGTGGTTCCCGAAGGACCGCGAGAATCTGCGCACGCTTGTCGACGAGCTGTTGGGCAAAGATGTGCCGCTGATGGCCGAGCGGAAGGTCGCGCTGGTTCGTGAGTTGTCGGCCATGTGTGCGCGCACGCCGTCGGGCGAGGTCAAGGCCTGGCCGGTCCTCGAGTCCGTGCAGCGTGACGGCATCTGTGTTGAGGCAATCTGCCCGGCGCCAGGGCTTGCCGACGACCTTGCGAGAGCGGCCGAAAAGCTCAGTGTGACCATCGCTTCCGAGCTGGGAGTAACCGGCGCGCTGGCAGTTGAGCTGTTCGAAACCGTCGATGCTGACGGCAATCCGGAGATTTTTGTCAACGAGTTGGCCATGCGGCCACACAACACTGGTCACTGGTCGCAGGACGGCTGTGAGACCAGCCAGTTTGAGCAGCACCTGCGTGCAGTTGCTGACATGCCACTGGGTTCCACTCGCCCGACTGCGCCGGTGACGGTAATGGTCAATACGCTCGGTGGCGATGAGGCCTCGGATGTACCTATTTCACAGCGTTTTGCTGAGGTATGGCGTCGTTTCCCATCAGCGAAGATTCACTGGTACGGGAAGGATTGGCGCCCTGGACGTAAGCTGGGGCACGTCAACCTGTGCGGCTACGACGCAAGCCCGGAAGGCATCGCGGAGACCCGGCGGGTTGCCAACCTCGCTGCTGGCTACATCGTCGATGGCGTGTGGGCAGACGGCTACACCGCATAGGTGGCTGGCGCTGTATAAGAATTAGATTGCTATCTCAAGGAGACAACATTGGCTGAAGCAAACCAGGTGGCAAGCCCGAAGTTGGCCAACGTAACCGGTCCGCTGGTCGGTCTGATTATGGGGTCGGACTCGGATTGGCCGACCATGGAGCCCGCAGCGGAGGTCTTGGCTGAGTTCGGAATTCCCTTTGAGGTAGGTGTGGTCTCTGCACACCGCACTCCGGAACGCATGATTGACTACGCAAAGTCCGCCGCTGACAAGGGGCTGCGCTGCATTATCGCTGGCGCCGGTGGTGCAGCACACCTGCCGGGCATGGTTGCGTCGGCCACTCCGCTGCCGGTTATCGGCGTGCCACGCGCGTTGGAGAACCTGGAGGGTGTCGATTCCCTGCTGTCAATCGTTCAGATGCCGGGCGGCGTTCCGGTGGCAACCGTCGGTGTGGGCGGCGCTAAGAACGCTGGCCTGCTGGCTGTGCGTATTCTCTCGGCCGGTTACCCGGAGCTCATTGTGGCGATGGAGAACTACCAGGCCAACATGCGCGATCAGGTCCTGGAAAAGGACGAGCGTCTGCGCAAGAAGCTGATGGGTGAGTAGGGCGCGCAACCAGCCCCGAACTACCCGCGCATATGAACTGCGGGGTAGTGGAACGTGTCCGGGTCGGCGGTCTCCCAGGCTTCGGCCCAGTTGTGGAAGCGAGTTCCGCTCAGCAGCTCGCCTGGCTGCAGCCAGTTGTAGAGCTCCGCGTAGGTCTCACCGACCTGCTCATTGGTGCGCCGCAGCAGGTGGGACGGCCCCAGCTCAGAGAAGCTATTCAGGCCCATCGATGCCAATAGGCTAGCTGCTTCCGCGACCGTGGCATTGTGATAGTTGGCCACACGCTGACCCTTGTCGTCGACATCCAGGGCCTTCCACAGGCTCGGATCCTGGGTAGCCACACCCACCGGGCAGGTGTTTGTATGACATAGCTGAGATTGGATACAGCCGGTGGCCATCATCATGCCGCGAGCCGAGTTCACAAAGTCAGCACCGATGCACATGCGCTTCACAATATCGAAGCCAGTAATGACCTTGCCGGACGCACCGAGCTTAATGCGATCTCGCAGACCGGCACCTACGAGCGCGTTATGGACGAGAATCAGGCCGTCGGTAAGCGGCAGGCCAACGCGGTCGGAGTATTCCAGCGGTGCAGCGCCGGTGCCGCCTTCAGCGCCGTCGACGATGATGAAGTCCGGGGTGATGTTCTCTTCCAGCATGGCCTTGCACACGGCGAGGAACTCAAGCTGGGAGCCAACACACAGCTTGAAACCGACCGGCTTGCCACCGTTGAGCTCGCGCATGGTGCCCATAAACCGAACAAGTTCACGCGGGGTGGAGTAGACGCGGTGGTACGGCGGGCTCATCACACCCTTGCCAACTGGTACGTGGCGAGTAGCCGCGATTTCCTCATTGACCTTGTGACCTGGCAGCATGCCGCCGAGTCCAGGCTTTGCGCCCTGGCTAACCTTCAGATAGGTTGCCTTGACCTGCGGAATCTTAGCCTTTTCGCGGAAGAGCTCCGGATCGAAGTCGCCATCCTCGGTACGCGCACCGAAGTAACCGGAACCCAGCTGCCAATAGAGGTCGGCACCATACTTCAAATGGTAAGGGCTGATAGCGCCCTCGCCGGTGTCCTGTACGAAGTTGCCCAGCTTCGCGCCCTTATTCATTGCCATGACAGCGTTAGGGGACAGAGAGCCGAAACTCATGGCTGAGATGTTGAAGATAGACGCTGAGTACGGCTGGGCGCAGTCCGGACCGCCAATATCTACGCGCGGATCCTCGATGACGTGCTGGCTCGGCGCCATCGAGTGGCGGACGTACTCGTAGCCGGGCGCATTAATCTTTCGCTCAGTACCGAATGACTTCTTCGAGGACAGCCCCTTCGCACGCTCGTAGACCACGGTACGGGTATCGCGGTCGAATGGAGCGCCGTCGAAGTTGCGTTCGATGAAGTACTGCTGCATCTCAGGGCGAATGGTCTCACCCATGTAGCGCAGATGGCCGATGACCGGGAAGTTCCGCAAGATGGAGTGCTTCCTCTGAAGCATGTCATAGATAGCCACAACATCCAGGAAGAGGATGAAGGCCATCAGAATCCACCACCATGGGCTCAGATCCCATACAGCCAGTGCGCCCAAGACGTTGATGAGGGCGAGAATCGCAAGAATATATGGTCGGGTAATCACGGTTTCCAGGTTATCGCGACTACTTAGAGCGCTTCTCGACGGGACAGCTGCGACTAAATCACACGGGCTTTTTCGGCCGTAGAAATAGCAGTGACACGCTCGCTATCGCCACCGCGCACGACGACGGCAGCACCTCCACGAACCCAAGCCGACAGCACATTACATGCCCATTTATCTGCGGTGACCTGTGAAGAATCAGGCACCAGCCAGCCGTCGGAAACGACGCGGGAACCGGGCGTGAGCTGCATCTCGTCCGCATAATCGCCAGCAGATGAAAGCAGTTCTGCAGCCGACTTTTCCCCAATAACGGGGGTTTGGTCGGAGTCCGGGCCTGCGCCTAGATATGCGTCTGGGTGGAAACGAACTTCCGGACCAAAGTCAATGACTCCCGGTGGAATATCATCACCGCATTCCACGACACCGCGGCCAAAGGGATCGTCGGTAAGCACTGCGAGGTAGGCATCTGGGAACTTCTCTTCCCACGTGCTGACGTTGCTGACAGTGGTGAATACGACCAGCGGCTCCTCATCGCTAACGGTGACGCCAGCACGCTCGCAGCCCAGGATGATGCAGGCGGACTGCCAAATCAACGGCAAGTCAATCCATACTTGGTCTCCGGCGACGAGGTCGAACTCATCGTGCAGCATGTTGGCGATCTTGCTGGCCCAGTTGTCCAGAGTTTGGGCCGATAGATCAGTACGACCGCCGGTAGTTTCGTCATAACAGGTCAAACGAGGCACGGACGGGTCGGCCTCGAGAAGTGTCTTCAGAATCTCCACGCCTCCAAGGGTAACGAGATTCTCTCCAGGCCGTCGGGAAGAGTCCCCTAACTCAACAGCAGGGTGAACAAAAGGACCGTCGGCAAGCAGGCGATCGTCGTAATCACGCCACAATCGCGCGCCTGCTCAAGGTTCCGGCCGAAGCGGGAGGCGAAGGTGTAGACGTTCTGGGCTGTCGGCAGGCCGGCGATAATCACAGCTGCCAGCAGCGCATGCCCGTTGAGACCGAAGACGAAATGACCGAACAGCAGAGCGAGCGCGGGGTGGAGGAAAAGCTTCAGCATAGACGCCACCACGACGGCGCGACGAGGGGAGCGGCCGGCTTCCATAAACGGCATGCCATGCAGGCTAATACCGAAGGCCAGAAGTGCCATTGGCACTGCGGCTTGCCCCAATAGCCCCACTGGATGCGCTACGAACTGAGGTACTTCGATAGCAAACGCATTAACCGCAAGCCCCACCATCGCCGCCAGAAAGATTGGGTTCTTCAGCGGTGCCATGATGACATTGCGCGGTCGGAAATGGCCGCGGTTGGTGAGGATTTCCAGCACCGTCATGGAAGCGGGCGCATAGAAGGCAATCTGAAAGATAAGGGCTGGGACGACGGCGGTAGCGTCGTGAAGCACTGCGACTGCGATGGGCACGCCGAGATTAGCGACGTTGTTGTAACTCGTCGACATCGCGCCGACCACAGCATCGGCGCCGCGCTGTTTGAACATGGGCGCCACAAAAATCCGGTAGAACGCCGCCGTGCCAAGCGCCGACAGTGCCGCGACACCAAACGCCGAACCGAAGATGCTCGCCGAATCCGCCGTTGCGAGAGTGTGCGCGAGCATGCACGGCATCGCGATCCAGAACACGACCATGTTCAGGGTAAAAGATGCCCGCTTATCGACGATCTCACTGCGCCCAAACAACCAGCCAACAATGATCAGTACTGCGACGGAACCAAAGCCGGTGAATATTTCGGTGAGAGCGGGCATAAGTGCATATTTTAGACAATAAAAAACGGACCCAATCCAATCCCCTCGGTGGGGAAGGACTGAGTCCGTTTTACGCTGTTATCGCATGTATCGTCATGCGGCCAGCGCGTAAATAAGGCCTTTCGGCGGGTGTTCGAATGATCGGCTCCCGCCGACCAGCCATCTTTAGCGGCTGGTGAACGGCAGGAGTGCCATCTCGCGGGCGTTCTTCACAGCGGTAGCGACCTGGCGCTGCTGCTGCGGAGTCAGACCGGTGACGCGGCGGGAACGAATCTTGCCACGGTCAGAGATGAACTGGCGGAGCAGGTTAATGTCCTTGTAATCAACCTTCTCAACGCCTGCGGCCTTGAGCGGGTTCTTCTTCGGGCGGCGGGACTGCTCCATCCGCGCCTTCTTGTTAGAGTGATTGCGCTTCATTGGTGCTCCTCGACTTACCAGCTGGACTTACGGACGCCCGGGAGTTCGCCACGGTGGGCCATCTCACGAACGCGGACACGGGACAGACCGAACTTGCGGAGGTAGCCGCGCGGGCGACCATCTGCAGCGTCACGGTTGCGGACGCGAATCGGGGACGCGTCACGCGGCTGACGGTTCAGCTCGTACTGTGCGTCCATGCGCTCTTCGTCAGTGGAGTGCGGGGACTTGATGATGCGCTTCAGTTCAGCGCGACGTTCTGCATAACGAGCGACGATTTCCTTGCGCTGCTCGTTCTTGGCAATCTTGGACTTCTTAGCCATGAATTAGCGCTCCTCGCGGAATTCGACGTGCTTGCGGACAACCGGATCGTACTTCTTAATGGTGATACGGTCCGGGGTATTGCGCTTGTTCTTACGGGTCACGTAGGTGTAACCGGTGCCCGCAGTGGACTTCAGCTTGATGATTGGACGAATGTCATTACGTGCCATTTTTTAGATCTTCTCCCCACGTGCACGAATCTGAGCAACAACAGCCTCGATACCGTACTTGTCGATGGTCTTCAGACCCTTCGGGGACACATTCAGAGTGATGTGACGCCCCTCAGAGGCGAGGTAGAACTTCTTACGCTGCACGTTGGGGTTCCAACGGCGCGACGTGCGCCGGTGGGAGTGGGACACGGTCTTGCCGAAAGACGGCTTGCGTCCCGTAACCTGGCAAATCGCCGACATAGGGATTCCTTTGCTTCCTTGCCGCCCAATGCCGACATCACTGGTGCGCCACGCCGGACTATTGAATAACCGAGGAATCCACCTGGCCTTTTCCGGGGCGCTGCCCACTGACACTCGACGCTGAGCGCGTAAACGAATAACTAGACAACAGCGAGAGAACAGTTTACACACGAGTTGCGGGATAACCTAATCGCTGTTCCACTGTGGTTTTCTCGGCGCGACTCTCGCGGGTCGTCATAGAGTTCGTGCTTGTCGACGGGCGTTAGTGCAGGGCCCTTTTTTAATTTTCGGGCTCGAGCCTGTAATATTCCATCGAGTGTCACATGCCGGTTTATAGAAATATTGACCCGGTACGTGTCATTGTAAGTCGTGTTCGTACCCAACTCAGGCACGATTCTCTCACTCTTAGCTGGGGGAAAGCGACCTGAAGTTCAATCCTGAGGGAAACGAGAATTAATGAAGAAGGACATCCATCCTGATTACCACCCGGTGGTTTTCAAGGACGCAGGCACGGGTCACTCTTTCCTTACCCGTTCCACCGCCACCTCCGACCGCACTGTCGAGTGGGAAGACGGTAACGAGTACCCGCTGATCGTCGTTGACGTCACCAGCGAGTCGCACCCGTTCTGGACCGGTGCTCAGCGTGTCATGGACACCGCTGGTCGCGTCGAGAAGTTCCAGCGCCGTTACGGTAACCGCATTCGCCGCGCGAAGAAGAACTAAGAATAGGAGGGGAATAAGAAAATGGCAGTACCAAAGCGTCGCATGTCGCGTGCTAACACCCGCGCTCGCCGTTCCCAGTGGAAGAGCAACAACGTCGCTCTCCAGGAAGTCAAGGTAAACGGCCGCGTCTACAACGTTCCTCGTCGCATCGCCAAGGCTGTTCAGCTCGGCCTGGTTGACGTCGAGAAGTTCTAACGCGCATCTTTTAGGATGCTGACAACGTTCCTCGCTGAACCGCGAAGCGCTTCGCGCGCCCAGAGTGCGTTCAGTGCGTAAGGAACAGTTGATAAAGAGCTTTTTAAACCTCACCCCATCGCTTGTACTCGGCGATGGGGTGAGGTTTTTCAGTTCTATGGCCAGGTTTTATGGGAGCACTCTCACGAAGAATCTGTGTCACATTTACACTCACCTTATATTTTCAAGGCACAATGGGCAGTATGAAGATTTTGGTAGTTGATGACGATCAAGCGGTACGCGAAGCGTTGCGGCGATCGTTGACTTTTAATGGCTACACGGTCGAGCTCGCCGAGGATGGCGCAGAGGCCTTGGAAAAGATTGCCAAGGATCGTCCGGATTTGGCTATTTTGGATGTCATGATGCCGAAGCTGGACGGCCTGGATGTTTGCCGTCGGCTGCGCAGCGAAGGCGATGATCTGCCGGTCATGATGTTGACTGCACGTGATTCGGTCTCCGAACGCGTAGCTGGTCTTGATGCCGGCGCAGATGACTACCTGCCCAAGCCGTTCGCATTGGAAGAGCTGCTCGCTCGTGTCCGTTCGCTACTTCGTCGTTCTGCTTTGGAAGTGCCTGCGATGGAGGATGCCGCAACTCTGCAGTTTGAGGATCTCTCCCTGGACCCGGAAACTCGTGAGGTCTTCCGCGGTGAACGCCGCATTAGCCTCACTCGTACAGAATTTGCGCTGCTGGAATTGCTGATGAGCAACCCGCGGCGTGTACTCTCCCGTACCGCCATCTTGGAGGATGTCTGGGGCTATGACTTCCCGACGTCCGGCAATGCGCTGGAGGTCTACATTGGCTACCTGCGGCGCAAGACGGAGGCAGAGGGAGAGCCGCGTCTGATTCACACCGTTCGTGGTGTCGGTTATGTGATGCGGGAGACCGCACCGTGATGTTGCGCCGTCGTCGTTCGACCGGCGGTGGCGTGCAATCAAATCAGCGTTCTGCCACGGAGGCCAATCCGGGGCAAGGTACCGTCGGTAAGCAAGAGAAGTCCGCGAATACTGAGACGATGGCAGGGGAATCGCTTCCCGGCCTGCCGCGGAGCTCGCGTATCCCTTCGCTGCGTTGGCGGCTGACTATTCTGACAGCGCTCATTGTGGCGATGTCGGTGGGGCTGATGACGCTGGCTGCTTTTTTTACTGTGCAGGCAGCGCTATACCGCGAGGTGGACAGTAACCTCCGTAACCAGGCGGAAAAGCTGCTGATGTCACCGTACGCTTCGGAGTTTGCCATTGGCCCCTCCTTTGAAGCGGACTCGAACAGGATTCTGAACCCCGATCTGGACGCGGTGTACTTTGCCCACGGCAGTGTGGCGGGCAAAGGCGGTGGCTCAATCTCTATTGGTGGCCCCGAACTTGCGGTGTTGCGGGGGAATCGACAGGAATCGATTCGCACCGATGAGTACAACGGCCGTCGTGTATACGCCGTCCGCTCCGAAGACGGTGCGACGCTGATCCTTTCTCAGGATCTGAGCTCGACGCAGTCGGTCCTGAAAGCGCTCAGTGCAGTGCTGCTGAGTATCTCTGCTATCGGAATCCTCTTCGCAATCGGATCAGGTATTACGGTGGCAACAACGGGTCTGCGCCCGGTCACTCGGCTGCGCATTGCTGCGGAGCGAGTGACGGAAACCGACGAGCTGCGCCCAATCCCTGTGGAGGGCGATGATGAGCTTGCGCGCTTTACCCGCAGCTTCAATGAGATGTTGGCTGCACTTCAAGCGTCGCGCATTAAGCAGGCGGAGCTGGTTGCAGATGCTGGTCATGAGTTGAAGACTCCGCTGACGTCGTTACGCACAAATATTGAACTGCTGATGATGGCCTCCCGTTCGGGAGCGGCAATCTCGGATGAGGATCGCGCGGATCTGGAAGCTGACGTCATCGCACAGCTGGAAGAGTTGTCGACGTTGGTCGGTGACTTGGTTGATCTGGCACGCGAAGATGGCCCGCAACAGGTTATTGAGCATGTCGATGTCGACGAAATCATTTCCACGTCGCTGGCGCGTGTTGAGCGTCGTCGTCCGGATATTACCTTCGATGTGCAGACAGCTCCGTGGTATGTCTACGGGGATTCGGCGGGTCTTGGTCGCGCAGTTTTGAACTTGATGGACAATGCTGCAAAGTGGTCGCCAGAAAATGGCACCGTGCGGGTTCGTCTGACGCCGCTCAGCGAGGTTGTTGCTGAATTCACGGTGGCGGACTCGGGGCCAGGTATCCCGAAGGAAGATCGAGACAAGGTCTTCGAGCGTTTCTACCGTTCCATTCAGTCGCGGTCGATGCCTGGATCCGGCCTGGGCTTGGCCATTGTGAAGTCGGTCATCGTCCGCCACGGGGGTACGATTACTGCCGATGAGTCCGATGATGGCGGTGCCTTGATGCGAGTAACGCTGCCGGGCAGTCCGCACAGCGGAAAAGGTGACGACTCCGATTCAGCTCAAGAGCCTAGCTAGAAACGCATAACCCCACGTCAAAGCTGATGTAATCCCCGCTGCGCGCGGCCTTTTAAGGAAGCGTGTGGCGGGGATTCGGTGTTTCATTCGGGGAATTATCGGCGAGACCGCAGACTGCTCTCAGCCAATTGTTAGACAGACAGTGCAAGGTATTACGTATGAGCAACTCTTTCAACGATTCCTCGCGGGGAGATGAGCGGGGACACTACTCCTCGCAATCTCACAACTTCAGCGAGAACCGTGCCATGGGGGATGCTGGTGAGACAAACCAGTTTTCTGTCAATGAGCGCGGCTGGGAGAATTCCCACTACAACACCATCCCGTCTCAGCCGAACGGCGCTTACGGAGGCGGTTCAGAGTGGGACGTTGCGGCCAATCAGCAGAAGACCAAGGGTGCCCAGGGGGCTAAGGGCATGGGGGCGCTGGCAGTCGCTGCCCTGATGCTGTGCTCGGCCGGTATCGGTGGCGGTGTCGGCGCATGGGTAGTTCACAACTCGCAGTCGTCGGCCCCCGCGGATAACGCGCTGGATAAGCCTGCGGAAACCCGTCAGGTAGCAGCAGCTGAGGGGTCCGTGGAGAAGGTCGCGCAGAAGGTCCTTCCCAGTGTCGTGTCCATCACCACTGCCTCGGAGCGGGGCACGGCGTCGGGGTCAGGTTCCATTCTGTCGTCCGACGGTCTGGTGCTGACGAATAATCACGTCGTCGCAGGCGCGGGTCCGGACGCACATATGGAAGTCCTGCTTTCCGACGGCACCACGCACCCGGCAACTCTGGTTGCAGGGGATGCGGCTACGGATATTGCCGTTATTCGAATTGAAGGTGTTAACGGGCTGCGCCCAATCTCGCTGGGCAACTCCTCGCAGGTTCAGGTTGGCCAGGAAGTGGTGGCCGTTGGTTCGCCGCTGGGACTGACCTCCACTGTTACGCAGGGCATTGTCTCCGCTAAGAACCGTCCGGTGACCGCCGCTGGTGAAGACGGTCAGTCCTCGGTCATTGATGCAATCCAGACCGATGCGGCGATTAATCCGGGTAACTCCGGCGGAGCGCTAGTGGACATGGAAGGCAACCTCATCGGTGTGCCCAGCGTGATTGCCTCTAACAGTGAGGCATCGGAACAGGCGGGCAGCATTGGCCTTGGTTTCGCAATTCCGGTTAATCAGGCTCGTCGCATAGCGGAAGACCTGATCGATTCCGGCAAGGCGCGGATGCCTGTCATTGGTGCCCAGATCGATTCGCGTCCGATTGCACGTGGTGCACTGGTGCGAGAAGTAACGCCAGGTGGCCCAGCTGATAAGGCGGGGCTGAAAGATGGTGACCTGATTACCAAGGTTGATGACCGCACACTTGACAACGGCGTTGCACTAATTGCGGCTATTCGGTCGCATCGGATTGGGGATTCTGTCACACTTACAGTTACAGATGAGCGAGGCGGCAACGAGCGAACGGTCGATGTCACCTTGGCAGAAGCCCAGGATTGATAGGCAGCGTGGTGGAGTGAGTACCTCACCATCTGTAGAAGAGTTTTCGAGTGAAACTTCGAGTGAAAAGCTGTGGGAGAAAGCGAGATAGAGCAGATGAGCGAAACCGTGAGTACTGAGCCAAGTGACGTCAACCTCGCTGAGATGGAGCGTCTTATCAACGACGACGGCCAGGTCCGAAATGCGTTCGTTGTCCTCGTGGGGGACCATTTCGAGAACCCGGATGGTGCGGCTTCGCTCATGGTTGAGCTGTTGGAAGAAGACGGCTACTCGGTCGATGCCGTGGTCAGCACTGGTGCAGTCAAGCGTGAGATCCGGAAGGCTCTAGATACCGCTGTTGTCGGTGGCGCAGATTTGGTCGTCACGGTGGGCGGTGTTGGAGTTGGTCCTCGTGCGAAGACTCCGGATGCCACTCGCAAGGTTCTTGATGTGCGGCTGCAGGGCATCGAGCAGGCTATTCGTAACTCCGGTATGGGAGCTGGCGCCTTGGATGCGGGGCTGTCCCGCGGTTTGGCCGGTGTGTCCGGTCAGACAGTGATTGTCAATCTCGCGGAGTCTCGCGCTGCAGTGCGCGATGGCATGGCGACAATTCTCCCGCTGGTCTCACATGTGCTTGATGACCTCTGCCGCTGGAGCGTCTAGGAATGGGCGACGCCAAACATCCCAATCAGCCCGAGCAAGAGCAAGAGCAAGCCGCGCCGCGCAGTGGCAGCCGTAGGCAACGTCGTCGCGCAGGTGCACCGGCGAAAAACTTTGCCCAGTCACGCAGTGCGAAAACTGCGCGCACAGTGCACTATCACGATGAATCCCCGGAGGATGCTCGTGATTTTGATGCGGACTACTGGACAAAACAGCGCCCACCCCATTGGGGATGAGCGCTGTGTAAAAAGCGTTAGTTAGCTTCTTATCGGAAGCTCGCAACTAGCAGCTAGAGGCTAGTTCAGCTCCGTCTTGGGTTAAGTGACAAAAAGTGTGTCTGATTTTCAGCCTATTTGCTGGTCAGGCCGCATAAAACGGGCTTATATAAGGTTCCAGACCTTATTCAGGCCCGTTTCTTGCTCAATCCACCGGAATGGCTCCTGCATGTGGTAACAGGGGCCTGGTTGTCTTTCTGGGTGACTCCAAACAGACCCCGATGCCCTATATGCGCTGGGCAAATGAAGAAAAACGGCACCACAACCAAAGGGACAACCAGGTGGCGATGCAAAAACCCTGACTGCGGATGCTCAACAACACGACACCGCCCCGATCAGACCCACACCCGGGATTTCAAAGCGTTTCACACCTACGTCACCGGCACTGCTTCTTTAACCAAGGTGGCCGACACCTTGAATGTCTCCCGGCGCACACTCGACCGCCGGTTCACCTCATTGTGGCTTATCGATGTCCCTAACACCCCCGATCCCAACCGGGTCTACGACCAAATCTTCATCGACGGCACCTACACCGACGCTGGCTGCTTACTTGTGGCAGCCAGCCACGACCACGTCATCGCATGGCACTGGACACAACGCGAAACCGCCCACGCCTACACCCAACTACTCAAAAACATCGCCCCACCACTATGCGTTGTCCTCGACGGTGGCCAAGGCGCCTACTCAGCAATCAAAACCTGCTGGCCAACCACCCGCATCCAACGCTGCCTTGTCCATGCCCAACGCGTGGTCCGTCGCTACACCACCAGCCGTCCACGCACCGACGCAGGCAAAGCTATCTACGCCCTGGCGTTGAAACTGACCCGTATCACCACACTCGACCAGGCACGGGAGTGGACGCTGCGCCTGCATGACTTCGGACAGGTATTCAAAGCATTCCTCAACGAAAAAACACCCCTCCCCAAAGAACGCCGCACCCTCAACAACCAGTGGGAATGGACCCACCTGCGAGTTCGCAAGGCATACAACTCACTGCTGCACCTATCGCGCAATAACTGGCTGTTTACCTACCTGCAGCCACCACCAGAAGCACTCGAACCACAGCGCTGGGCATCAACAACCAACAGTCTGGAAGGCGGCGTCAACGCCCAGCTCAAACGCATCGCCGACGCGCATCGCGGCAGGTCCGGGGAGCGCCAACGCAAAATGCTCGAGTGGTACCTGCACTCGAAAACGCAGCTGCCTGACGACCCGCTAAAGATCGCCAGGCAGTGCAATTACGGACAAGATCAACTCGCCAAAGTCAACGATCTTGTCCCAGAAGACCACAACAAAGCCGACCACGAAACAGGACGACCAGCCTTCTACGACAACGCTATCCCAACCGAATACCAACACAACATAGGAATCCGGAAAGGGCCCATGAGATAAAAAGGGCCCACCCGGCGACACACCGAGCGGACACACTTTTTGTCACTTAACCCTCCGTCTTCGGCTTGCCGTTCTGCTCTGCCAGCAGGTCACGAATCTCAGTCAGCAGGTCAGCCTCGGTGACCTCCGGTTCAGCGGAGGTCTCCAGACGAGCCTCACGCATCGCGTTGAACTTGTTCATCGGAGCAACGATGACGAAGTAGACAACCGCTGCGACCAGCAGGAAGTTGATGACTGCGGTGATGACAGCTGCGAAGTCAAGGTAGGTCGACGGGTTGCCGCTGATGATTTCGAAGCCAAGGCCAGTGACCTCTGCGCCACCGATGGTGTTCAGCAGCGGCTCGAGCAGGCTGTCGGTGAAAGCAGTGACGATTGCGGTGAACGCAGCACCGATGACAACACCGACCGCCAGGTCGATGACGTTGCCGCGCATGATGAACTCTTTAAAGCCCTTAAGCATAGGAAATTTCCTTCTGTAGAAACGGAACAAACCAAACGAGACCTGTGAGTCATCGTGTTGCTCATGGCAGGCCCATACGATTTTGAGAAACGGGGCAGTGCGATATCAGGCAGTGCCACTCTTCTTCGCTCTAATCGTAGTTTTGAATTGCCTGGCCATTGTATCCCCGCACTAAGTTGTGGGACAAGTCAACTTTCTGCGAAAAACACTGTTCAGGACCATAAAATCTTTGAACCAGTGAGATTTTGGTCACTAACCCGCGAGTAACAGTGTGAGCGGAGATGCTAGCGATGTCGCAGCCACCACCTCCGCGGCGCCGGTGGGCAGAGCGACCAAGACCACCTCATCGTCGACGATGTTGACCACCCTTGCCCCGTGTGCAAGCGGCGCCGCCACCCCGCGCTCATCCGCTGTCGACACAATATCCACGCTGTCACCAGTGCGAAGAGCGGACACAATGCCCGCATCAGTCAACGTGATGGCAATAATTTTGCTTTCCGACGTCCCCGTCAGCGACTTGGCAAGTGACGGGCCGACCATTCGCTGCTCTGTAATTATCTCTCTCGGTGACATGCCGGTGGCCAGGGTGCGTCCCCGCACAGAGGCGATGTCCGTTACGGCTCCACCGGGAACGAGCTCCCGGGGAATGTCCTTGAAAGCCACATCTTGTTCTGCCACCGATGCGCCAGCGGCAATGGATTTGGCGCTAACCACTACCCGAATATGGCCGCTGCGGGGTGTCAATGACTCCACCGCCGCCAGGCCGACTGCGCATAGGAAAACAGTGAGGGCAACCATCCGCCGAATAGTTGTGGGGCGGAGCTTTCGGAATGGACGCGGAAACCGGGACGAATATTTTGGGCTCATATTAAGTTAGGCGCGAAAATCCCGGAATCGGTTCCATTAAATCTGTGAAATCCCCGCTGGCGTGATCACATAATCGGCAGGAATGTCGTGCTCATCGTAGGCAAGCTCCGTGCGCAATTCGGTGTTGAAAACTGCAACAGCGATGGCCGCAGCTCTCACCCCATCCGTATCACTGTCGCGTCGAGCGAAAACCAAGCTGCGATCGTAGTAACCAGCGCCACGCCCTAACCGCATCCCGGTTGCGGGGTCGGCCGCAACTGCCGGCAGGATAATGGCGTCGGCAACACCCAGCTCAGCTGGGCCAGCAGAGTCTTCCACCGAAACAGGTTCCAAGAGTCCAAATCGGCCCTTGTGGAAGCTGCCGTTGTAGTAACCCCAGTGCAGCGGTTGTGGTGGACCGGGCGGGCAGACGGGAAGCAGAATTCGTGCTCCGGAAACCGCGTTTGCCAGAGCCTCCACAAAGCCCTGGCCGGGCTTACCGCCAGTCGAACTAGAAACGCTTGCGCCGGGTTCGTCACCAGCGGGGACATAAGCGGCAATGACAGGTTTTGCGAGGTCGCCGACGGTGTTGGATAACCATTCTTGCAACCGCTGTACCAGTGCTTCGTCGTCAAGCATGCGCTCACGCTGCCCCTTGGCGGCGCGTGCGGCGAGTACCTCGTGCCGTGTGCGGGCTTTGAAATCAGACGTGGTTTCGGGAAGCGGAGCCATACCTGCAAACCTACTCTGTCAGGTAGGGGAGCGACCTCTGTCGTCAGCGCAGGAGAAAATTTCTGATTAATGCGTTGAAAAAGCGGGGTCAGCCTCCGAGCAAATGGAAGTTATATAGGTATCGTTGCCATTATGGTCTCATCGTCTAAAGAGTCTGGTTCGGACATGACTACTCCGGTTCGAACTGTCATCGTTCCTGCCGCGGGCATGGGTACGCGATTCTTGCCTGCCACCAAGACAGTGCCGAAAGAATTGCTGCCCGTAGTTGATACGCCGGGCATCGAGATGATTGCTGAAGAGGCCGCCGCCACTGGTGCGCAACGCCTGGCTATTGTCACAGCGCCGAGTAAGGATGGCGTGCTTGGGCACTTCGACCCGCGCCCGGACCTTGAGCAGACTCTCGCCGAGCGTGGCAAGGACAAGATTGCAGCGAAGGTACGCCGCGCCACCGAGGTCATTCGCGTGGAATCCGTTGTTCAAGATCGACCGCTGGGCCTGGGGCATGCGGTGTTGGTCGCAGAGCCGCTGCTCGAAGACGATGAGGACAGCGTTGCTGTCATGCTTCCCGACGATCTCGTGCTCCCAGTGGGCGTGATGGATCGGATGACGGAAGTGCGCGAGCGCTTTGGTGGTTCGGTGCTGTGTGCGCTGGAAATTCCTCATGAAGAGGTCTACAACTACGGTGTCTTCGATATTGAGGACGCCACCCCGGCGGAGTCTGGTGAGCTCGGTGCTGACGCGGCCGACGCTGATGCCTGGGACGATGTGAAGCGAGTCAAGGGCATGGTGGAAAAGCCGGACCCTGCGGATGCTCCATCCAACTTCGTTGCAGTCGGACGTTACTTGCTCGATCGCGCCATCTTCGATGCGCTGCGCCGCATCCCGCGCGGTAAGGGCGGCGAATACCAGCTCACCGATGCAATTGAGCTGCTGATTCAAGAGGGGCATCCGGTTCATGTGGTCGTTCACAAGGGGTTCCGCCATGACCTGGGAAATCCTGGTGGCTTCATTCGTGCTTGCGTAGACTTTGGACTCAGGCATCCGGACTACGGCGAGGGGCTGCGCGACTACATGCAGCAGCGTCTGGCGCAGGATGAACAGGCTTAAAGCCTTTTTATAGAGGCTTGTACTGAGAAGCTGAATAGCATAAAGCGCACCGCGGGTTGGTGCCGAGGAAGGTAAAACATGCGTTCTGTGGAAGAACAGTTGGCGGCAATCACCGCACACGCTGTGATGCCTGATCCTGTGCGCGTTGCTATTTCGGAATCCCTCGGCATGCTGTGCGCTGAAGATGTCATCGCAGAGCAGCCGTTGCCGGGATTCGTGCAGTCAGCGATTGATGGTTATGCGGTGCGCGCTGTCGATATCGTCGGCGAATCTGGTTCTTTACCTCCGGATGCGCGTCAGAGTGATGTTGATTTTCGCGAGGTCGAGCTGCCTGTTGTCGGTGAGGTGACAGCCGGCTCTCACCACCCGATGCGTCTCCAGCCGAAGCAGGCCGTGCGCGTACAAACTGGTGCGCCGCTGCCATCGCTTGCCGACGCCGTCGTGCCCCTAAACTGGACCGACCGCGGTGGCCGTCGAGTTAATGTTCTCCATCCGGTCTACTCCGGTGACTTTGTGCGCAAGGTCGGTGACGACGTGCAGCCGGGTGACGTGGCGGTGTCCTTGGACTCGGTGATTTCGCCGTCACAGGTTGGATTGCTGGCAGCGGTGGGGCGTTCGAAGGTTTTGGTGCACCCCAAGCCACGTATGTCCGTGATTTCCATTGGTAATGAGTTGGTCGATGTTGACCGCACACCGGGGCTCGGTCAGGTCTACGACGTCAACTCCTACGCGCTGGCTGCAGCCGGCCGCGATGCTGGGGCTGAGGTACACCGAGTGGGTATTGCCACCGGTGAGCCCCGCCGCATCCGGGAAATCATCGAAGGCCAGCTCATTCGCAGTGAGCTCTTGGTCATCACGGGGGCTGTCGGCGGTGCCGCGGGTGAGCAGATTCGCCGTGTGCTGGCTGAATTGGGCGAGGTTGATGTTTCCCGCATCGCTATGCATCCTGGTTCAGTCCAGGGCTTTGGTCTGCTGGGAGATGACAAGATTCCAACGTTCCTCCTGCCGTCGAATCCGGTCGGCGCATTGGTCGTTTTTGAGGTCATGGTTCGTCCCCTCATCCGACTGGCGTTGGGGAAGCGCAATCCCCGCCGCCGCGCTGTCACCGCTCGTGCTGTCGGCCCGATCGAGTCGGCGGAGAAGCGCCGTGGCTACATCCGTGGCCAGCTCATGCGTGACCGCGAGACCGGCGAATACATGGTGCAGCCGCTGGGAGGTTCCGGCGGTGCGCAAGCCCATCTTTTGGCCGGTATGTCGGAAGCCAACAGCCTCATCGTGATTCCGGAAGACGTGCTGCACGTGCGTCCGGGAGATGTAGTTGACGTGCTGTTCATGGCGCGCCAGGCCTAACCTCACTCCACTACCGCGAGTATTGTTGCTGTGCGTACTTCTCGTCTAGTAACCAGTGGCGGCCGAGTCCGCCTGCGTGTGCCAGAGCGCTCTGATGCCTCTGCATGGCGGACACTGCGGCTGCGCGACGAGCCCATTTTGCGCCCCGTGGAGCCAACCCTCGAGGACGACTGGGATAACGCCCACAAGGCTTCTGTTTTCCGCCGTAACCTGCGCAGTTGGCGTCGTTCAGAGGCTGCGGGAGACATGATTGTCTCCACCATTGAAGTAGACGGCCAGTTCGCTGGCATGCTCACACTCGGCGGTATTACACCTTTCCCCGTCGCTCACGCATGGATTGGCTACTGGGTCGGCAGCGGCTTTACATGTGGAGGGGTCGCCACTGCGGCAGTGGCGTTGGCGTCGGATTATGCCAAGAGAGTTGGCGTCCACCGAATTGAAGCGACTGTGTTGGACAGCAATGTCCCGTCGATACGCGTGCTGGAAAACTGTGGGTTCGAGTACGAAGGCGTGGCGCGGGAAGCCTTCCATATGGATGGCGCGTGGCGCGATCATCTGACTTATGCGCGGGTGGGGGAGGACAGTGCAGTGGACCTCATCGTGGCGAGTGGTCGCGCGCAATATGAAGAGGCGGAGAAATACCCACCGCAACGGCGCGCCTGAGTAGTCTGAGTAACACACGCCGATAGGGTGATGACAACTCTACTATTGGGCGAATTCGCTCTAGATACGCTGACTGCCTTCGCAAATGCCTCTGTGGAAGGGCATGTGGGTGGCGTATTTGGGCCGGGGAGAGACGGCGAAACCCCGGGCGAAATCGCAAGGAGACACAAAATATGTCAACTTCACTGTTGCTGATACTCATCGTTGTACTGTGGCTGTTTGTGCTGGCCCCGCTGGTGGTCAATACGCGCAAGCCGATTCGTCGTACTTCCGATGCGCTAGGTAAGACCCGCGTGCTGCATCGTGGTGGCGAGGAGTTGGCCACGACGCGCCGCCGTCCGTCTTTTAAGGAGTCGGACGTGCGCGTAGCCGAAGAAGTCGACGATTCTCTCGAAACCGTTGACGCGCAGGTCGACGATGACTTCGATGTCAGCGACGTGCTTATCGACGACACCGTGGACGAGGCGGCCGACCCGGCCGTCGTTGACGGCGATATCGTCTACGAGCTGGAAGCGGCAGATGCAGAAGAGGAGACCCCGCAGGCGGATGATTCCGCTACCGAGGAAGCCACTGCTGAGTCTTCTGACCGCTCTGACATGGACGTGTCCGATGATGAGTCTGCAGACCAGTCGCTGCAGGCTGTCGTTAATGACGAGGATGCTGAATCTGACTCCGCCGTTGCCTCCGCCGAAGGTGACGTGGTTCGTGCAGATGAGTCCTCTTCCGATGTGAGCGTTGACGTTCGCCGTCAGTTTGTCGATGCCGATGACTTGATGTTCGAAGATGCCGTTGAATCTGACGCTGATTCCGGTGCCGCGGCTGACGCTGAGCACGCGGACGCTGAGGCTCTCTCTGAGACTGAAGAGGCAGCAGACACCGTAGACGAGCAGGCGGAACCCGACGAGACCGTCGAGGACGACAGCGACCACAGTGTCGAGTCCAACGATGACGCAGTCGCTGTCGATGACACCTTGACCGAAGATGATTACGCGTTCGCTGAGAAGCGCCGTGGTCGTGGTGGGTTCGATCCGATTTCGGATGCCCAGTACGCTGAGACTCGCTTTGCCCGCCGCCGCCGTTCGGTTGCTGGGCTGGCAGCGTTCATCGCGGTCACGGTCATCATCGCTGCTTTCGCCGGTGGTTGGACCTGGTGGATTCCACTGGTCGGTGTCGGCTTGATGACCCTGTATCTGGTCAACCTGCGCCGCACCGTGCGTGCAGAGCAGGAACTGCGGGCTCGCCGAATTCGCCGTATGAAGATGGCCCGCCTCGGCGTGCGTAACCGCGAGGATGATGAGCTGGGAATTCCACAGCGTCTGCGCCGTCCGGGCGCGGTAGTGGTCGAGCTTGATGATGAGGACCCGGATTTCGCAGATCTGGCCTACACTGACTACCGCTTTGATGACGACGATTATGACGAAATGCCACAGGCTCGTGTGAGCTAGTCCTGTGAGCTGAGCCGTAGAACAACCTTAAAGTTGTCTGAGCACGTCAGCGCGATTTTTTGTTAGAAACTCGGCCTGTTACGATGTCACTACCTAAGACATGACACACCGGGTGTGTTTGGCGGAAGGCTTCTCCCGAGGGGTTGGGAGAAGCCTTTTTGCATGTTAAAGTCGCTGGCCTCTCGCAGCCGCAGTGCTACCGTGTTTTGACCGTGCCGTCGGGTAGCATGTCCCTCATGGATCGACCGGTAATGCGCGATATCGCGCTCGTGATTCTCCGCCTGATACTCGGAATTATCTTCATCTGCCATGGCTGGGACAAGATTTTTATCACCGGTATCGACAAGACGACCGGTTACTTTGTCGCCGCGAATATCCCGCAGGCGCACTTGACGGTCTGGGTTGTCGCTCTAGTCGAACTGGTCGGTGGCGCGTTGCTGATTCTGGGACTCTTGGCACCGACGGTGGCGATGGTCTTCATCATTGAGATGATTGGTGCCTGGTGGTCGATGCACTTGGGCAATGGCCTGTTTATCCGCGACAACGGTGCAGAGCTTGTGATGTCGCTCATCGGTGGTCTGGTGATGATTTTCGTTTTCGGTGCTGGCCGTTTCAGTTTGGACAGGCAGTTCATCAGGTAAGACCTCATTAGGTACAACCCCCTTAAGAGTTAAAGGCGGTGGAGATCCCCCGTGGAGTGCGAGGAAATTCGCGCAGCATTGTCAGCTCGTCTCGATGGCGAGCAGGCAAGCATTGCCGATGAAGTCATCGATGCCCATCTTGGGGCCTGTGAGGAGTGCCGAGCTTGGTATGAGCGAGCGGTGCGGCTGAACCGCGCCCTTACGGTTGGGCCTGCCGATGGTATGCCGGAGATTTCCACGGATGATCTCTCGGAGCGCATTTTGGTCTCCATCGAACCGGAGCGCCGCCGGCGTGAGCGCGCATGGCTGCTCATGGCCGGCACCGCCCGCGGGGTGCTCATTGCACTGGGCCTTTGCTGGGCGGTCTGGGGGATTGCGACACTGGTCGACGCCTCCGGCATGATGACGCTCGGACTTTCCTCGACGCAGCCGCAGGGCGGTGCAGGAATCGCGACAAGCACGGAAGCGCCTATCGACGGTTCCACTGCCACTGTTGACCCAATGGAGCTCGGAGCACGCCTTGCCATCCAGCTTGCGGCAATTCGGCTTGCATTGGCAGTGGGATTGTTCTGGGCTGCCTGGCGGCCACGCGCTGCCATGGGCATGGCGCCGGTCTACGGTGCCGTCGCCACGTTCAGCATTGGTTTTGGTATTCGTGACATTCTCATCGGCGCCCAGGGAGCATCTGAGATTGCTGGCCTGGCCTTGATGTTTGTCTCCGCTTTGACACTGGCCGTTGTGTGGCTGGGCGGTTATACGCCGACGGCAATCGCACAGGCATGGCGAGCCGCCTCCGGGTTGCCGGTCACAGGCGTGCCGCCACAGCGGGACTAGCTCCAGGACGGCAACCAGAACCGCCAGTCAAAGTGGTTGAGAGGCAGCGGGTAGCCGGTCAAAATCGGCAGCCAGAACACAAACGCGGCCACCACTAGTGCGGCGTGCGTGCCAACGATTACCAACCCCACCGGCTTACCGCGGGGCCGCCAGTGTGAGAGATCGTCGGCAAGCAGAGCAAAGGCGATGAGTACGAATGGAATCAGCGCGGTGGCGTAGAAGAAGTACATCTGACGGTCGTAGCCGATGACCCACGGCAGCCACGAGGCGAGGAACCCGATGACTGGCAGCGCGTAGCGGCCGTCGCGGCGGCCGAGCCAGCGCCATGTGGCCCACAGGACCACGGGGACCAGCAACCACCAGATGGGCGGGGTGCCAAAGAGCATCATCCAGCCCTTGCACTCCTGGCCGTCACTGCAGGTGGTTTCGGTGGAGTAGTAGAGCATTGGCCGCCAACTCACCAGCCACTCCCAGGGCTTGGACTCCCAAGGGTGTTTGTGGCCATTAGAGGTGGTCAGCTCGGCGTGGAACTTCAGCACGCTGTTCTGGTAGTGCAGGTAGTTCTGCACGGCCTCGGGAAGCCAGCCGGTGCCGGGGAGTCCCGTATCGCGGTCTTCGGGCGAGACATGGCGATAGACCGACGTTTCTTCGGCGAACCAAGAACGCCAACTTAAGAAGTAAACGCCCAGCGGAACCACCACCAGATCACGCAACGCCGGGGCGGTATCGCGGGCGAGTGCGCCGAGCACGGGCTTGTCCGCACCGGCATTCTTGCGTGACACCAAATCCGTGAAAACGGACCACAGGCCGAATGCGGCCATGTAGTACAGACCGGACCACTTCACCCCGGTGGCAAGCCCCAGCATGATGCCGGCGAGCAGTCGCCACCAGCGATAACTGAGATAGGGGCCGAAACTACCTAGCTCCGTGGCGGATTCCAGGCGCTTGCGGGCATCGACCTGGTCGATGAGAAGTGCCCACGCGGCCGCAGTGATGAAGAAGGTCTGAATCATGTCCAGCATGCCGACCCGGGAGGAGACAAACAGCACTCCGTCGGCAAGCGCATAGAGACCAGCGATACCCACTGCCAACCGCGAGCCGCGAGAGATGCGTCGGACGATGTCCATGAGCAGCAGTATGACCAGCGTGCCACACACCGCCGACATAAACCGCCAGCCCATTGGTGAGTAACCGAAGATCCATTCGCCCACGGCGATGACCTGCTTGGCCACTGGCGGATGCACAATCAGACCGTAGCCGGGATTGTCCTCAATGCCAGACGAGATGGGGTCGCGGGTGGACTCCAGAATCTGCCATGCTTGCGGCACATAGTGCTTTTCATCGAAGAGCGGGGTGCCATTGTCGGTCTTGGCAGCAAGCCCGATGAAACGGGTTAGCGCTGCGACGATTCCGAGAACCACAAAAGTGGCGGTATCCCATTTGTCCCACCGCCGCAGTGGCGGCAGCGAGGGCACCGGGGGAATCGGGCGCAGGAAACGCTTTTTCGCGCGGCGCTCGGTTTCCGGTGGTGGGGTTAAAGCGGCATCGGTCACGAATGTCAGTTTAAGCTATGGAATCATGACGCATTCGGCATCGAACTTCCAACCGCACGAGAACGCGCCTCTTAGCGAGGCAATGACGCTGGCCCCTGGCATCACTCTGGTGGCAACGCCGCTGGGCAATATCGCCGATGCCTCCGACCGCTTGCGCGGTGCGCTTATCGACGCCGATATCATCGCCGCGGAAGACACCAGGCGAGCACGCAACCTGGCCACAGCGCTGGGCATTTCCCCCAAGGGGAAGTTTGTTTCAAACTTCGATCACAACGAAGAGAGCCGCACTGAGTCGCTGATTCAGGCGGCGAAGGCGGGACAGAAAGTCATTGTGGTGACCGATGCGGGGATGCCGGTGGTGTCGGATCCTGGCCTGGCTGTGGTGGCGGCTGCTCACGACGCGGGCGTGCCCGTGTCCTGCGTACCGGGGCCGAGCGCGGTGACTACCGCATTGGCTCTCAGCGGGTTGGGCGTCGGCCACTTTTGCTTCGATGGTTTTGCACCTCGTAAACAGGGGGCGCGCCGGATCTGGCTGGAATCACTGAAGACAGAGAAGCGGGCCTGTTGTTTCTTTGAGTCGCCGCATCGGTTGGCTGTTACGTTGGCCGATGCCGCGGAGATTTTGGGTGAGGAGCGGCGCGCGTCGGTAAGCCGTGAGCTGACCAAGCGTTTTGAAGAGACTCGCCGTGCGACGCTGGGAGAGCTGGCTGCGTGGGCGGAGGAAGGTGTCCGCGGCGAAATTACGGTGGTGATTGAAGGCGCGGGGCAGCAGGCAACGGAGGTATCCACGGAGGGCTTGGTTGACCGCGTGGAGGAGCTCGTGGCTGATGGCATGCGACTGAAGGATGCCGCGAAGCAGGTTGCAGCAGAGGCGGGAATGACGAAGCATCGAGATCTCTACCAGGCCGTTTTAGCAGCTCGGGACGAAAATCGTTAACTGATTGTTACTTTGTGGCGGAAAATTCCTCGGCACCCGACGGTGAACAGGGGAAACGTCGTTATTGGGAGTTTTGTAATTCAGACGGGAAATGAGGAAAACCTGAGAGAATCCACATCCTGAGTTGAAATCCCAGGTCAATGGTGGACATGGTGGAGGAATGACGAATCCACCAGAGCATGAAATACAACAAGAAGTAGGGGAGTCAGTCGTCGGCGAAGTCAGGGCCGACGATTCTCACGCTCCCGTGAACCTCGGGGTTACCATCCCCGCCGTTGTCGCAATTCTGGCAATCATCGTCTGGGGCCTGGCGTGGCCGGATAGTTTCTCGACGTTTGCATCTAGCTCTCTGAACTGGGTCGTGGAGAACATCGGCTGGCTGTTTATCTTGGCCAGTACCGTCTTTGTCTTCTTCATTGTGTCCATCGCGATTTCCAAGTTCGGTCACATCCGCTTGGGCAAGGACAACGAGAAACCAGAGTTTTCCACGCCTAGCTGGATTGCGATGATGTTCGCCGCCGGTATGGGCATCGGTCTGATGTTCTACGGTGTCGCTGAGCCGCTGACCTTCTATCGCGATGGCGTGCCGGGCCACCAGCCGAAGGAAGTCGGTACCGCCATGGCTTCGACGATGTTCCACTGGACTCTGCACCCGTGGTCGCTCTACGCCATCGTCGGTCTCGCAATTGCTTACTCGACCTACCGCCTCGGCCGAAAGCAGCTGATTTCGGCGGCGTTCATCCCGCTCATCGGCGCGCGTCGCGCTGAGGGGCGGTTGGGCAAGCTTATCGACGCGCTTGCGATTTTTGCCACCGTCTTCGGTACGGCAGCCTCTCTCGGTGTGGGCGTACTTCAGATTTCCGCCGGTTTGGAAATCAACGGGTTCAACGCCATCAAGGGCGCACCTTTGTGGATTGGTCTTATTCTCGTTCTGGGCTGTGCCTTCTTGGTCTCTGCACTGTCGGGCGTGGGCAAGGGAATTCAGTACATCTCGAACTTCAACATGGTTGCCGCAGGTCTGCTGGCTCTGCTGGTGTTGGTCCTCGGCCCTACCGTGGTGATTCTGAACCTGATTCCGACCTCTATTGGCAGCTACCTGGATTCCTTCTTTGAGATGGCCTCCCGCTCCAGTGCTTCCGCTGACGGCACCGCCGGTGAATGGCTCTCTTCCTGGACAATTTTCTACTGGGCCTGGTGGATCTCATGGTCGCCGTTTGTCGGTATGTTCATCGCACGTATTTCTCGCGGCCGTACTATCCGTGAGTTCGTCTTCACCGTCGTCGCCGTTCCGTCGATTGTCTCTGCAGTGTGGTTCTCCATCTTTGGTGGCACCGCCATTACCCACGAGCAGCAGGGTGCGTCCATCTACGGTGACGGTTCGGCCGAGAGTCAGCTGTTCAATCTGCTGGAATCCTTGCCGGGTGGCGCGATTACCTCCGCTATCGCAATGATTCTGCTGGCTACCTTCTTCATTACCTCGGCAGACTCCGCCTCCACGGTGATGGGTACCATGAGTCAGTTCGGTCGACTCACAGCGTCGCGCACGGTCACTGCTATGTGGGGT
Source organism: Corynebacterium jeikeium (assembly GCA_003955985.1). Classification (NCBI taxonomy): domain Bacteria; kingdom Bacillati; phylum Actinomycetota; class Actinomycetes; order Mycobacteriales; family Corynebacteriaceae; genus Corynebacterium; species Corynebacterium jeikeium. The sequence goes on along the minus strand of CP033784.1, from coordinate 2,016,575 downwards.
ATTTTCACCGCTCTGATTGCCATCGTCCTATTGGTCACCGGTGGCAGCGATGCCCTGTCGAACCTGCAGAACATCACCATTTTGGCGGCAAGCCCGTTCGTCATTGTTATCTTGGCGCTGATGGTTTCGCTGGTTAAGGGGCTTTCCGACGATCCGATGTACCTCGATGACAAGGAACAGCGTCAGTTTGCCCTGCGCATGGCTCGTGAGCGCCGCTTGGCGGAAGCGGCCGAACAGCGCGAGCGCCGCCGTGCTCGTAAATTGCGCAACTAGCTTTCCAACAGCAGCGGTGCGGCCTTGGCCTCAATCTCGGCCCATTCGCCCTCGGGTGTAGACCCGATGGTGATGCCACCGCCGATGCCAGCTTCGACCCGAACTCTCCCCGAGTTCGGGTCTTTTGTGTACTCAGCGGTACGAATACCGACATTGAGCTCAAGTGCATCACCGTGGGCCGCACCAATCGCGCCGCAGTGAGCGCCACGGGGTTCGGGTTCCCACTCGCGCAGAAGCTCAATTGCTCGCAGCTTCGGTGTACCGGTGACTGAGGCCGGTGGGAAGCAGGCTTCGATTAGTTCAGCGTGGCTGAGCTGATCGGGAAGTTCCGCGGAAACTGTGGAAAAGAGGTGCCACACGCCCGGTGCCGGACGCACACTGAGCAGGTCTGTGACCTTCACGGTGCCGGTCTTGGCAACTTGACCGAGGTCATGGCGCACCAGGTCGACAATCATGATGTTCTCGGCGACATCCTTGTCGCTGCGCAATAACTCGTTCGGGGGCCGGCCAGCGGGAATCGTGCCTTTGATGGGAGTTTCAGTCACGCTTGTGCCTGCGCGGATGAGGAACTCCTCGGGACTCAGCGAGGCCAGGATTGGAATTCCAGCGTCGAGGTTGCCGGGCAAGAATGCTGCTCGAGCCGGCTGATACCGCGCCACGCGGGAGGAAAACCACGCACCGGCGTGGGCTAGTGCAGAGTCGCTCGCTGCCAGCTCCGCGTGAAAGCGTGTGGAAATGCAGGTTTGGTACACCTCGCCTGCGGCAATTGCCTCCTTACAGTTCTCCACCGCAAGCTGGTGGTGTTCTCGGTCGCCCTGATCCCACTCCAGTGGTGTGGCCGCGGGGAGCGCGTCGGCACGCGTGTCTTCGTGCGAGTAGTTGATGGCCTCCTGAAGGGCTTGGAAATCCGGATTGAAGGGGTCACCGGTGCCGGGGCCGTCGAAATGCCACGTGCCGTCGTCGGCAAGCAACGCGACGCAGGTAGCGACCCCGTGCGCGCTGGTGCCGGAGTAGGGGCGGAACCCAAAGATCCACGCATCGGGGTCGGGGATGGTGAAAAGCGCTGCCGACTCGCAGGCAGTGAGCTCGACGTTGGCGGCGAGAACCGCGCGATAACCGAACCAGGAGCCGATGAGCGCGGCGGGACGATGACCGGCAGCGATAAGACGCGCCAGCGCAGTGGTCGCACGCGAAGTGAAGTCAGCAGCCGAGCCGGAGGAGGTAGACCGAGTGGACATAGGACATAAGCGTAGTGACTGCGCATGCGTGCGATGATGGTAGGGGACAGTTCATGTGGACTTCATGAGGACTCCGTAAGGGGCACAGTTCATCGCGATGGCAGGTCATCTATTACCCTGTTAGATATGTCTCGCATTTTCACAGCAGTTGCGTGGCCGTACGCTAACGGTCCGCGACATATCGGCCATGTTGCAGGTTTCGGAGTCCCCTCGGACGTTTTCGCTCGCTACCAGCGAATGATTGGCAATGACGTGCTGATGGTCTCCGGTACTGATGAGCATGGCACGCCGCTGCTTGTGCAAGCGGAGAAGGAAGGCGTTTCTGTCCAGGAATTGGCCGACCGTTACAACCGCCAGATTGTGCAGGACCTCGCGGGTTTGGGGCTTTCCTACGACCTGTTTACGCGCACTACCACGCGCAACCACTACGCGATTGTCCAGGAGCTCTTCCGCGGGCTCTACGAAAACGGTTACATGGTCAAGCAGACCACGATGGGTGCGATTTCCCCGTCGACAGGTCGGACGCTGCCGGATCGTTACATCGAAGGTACCTGCCCAATCTGTGGTGCGTCCGGTGCCCGCGGTGATCAGTGTGACAACTGCGGTAACCAGCTTGACCCGGCCGATCTGATCGATCCGGTGTCGAAAATCAACGGCGAGACCCCGAAGTTCGTTGAAACTGAGCACTTCCTGCTAGACCTGCCAGCGCTGGCAGAGGCCTTGACCGAGTGGCTTCAAGAGCGCAAGGACTGGCGCCCAAATGTACTGAAATTCTCCCTGAACATCCTGAAGGACATCCGTCCACGCGCAATGAGCCGTGACATTGACTGGGGTGTTCCGATTCCGCTGGAGGGCTGGTCGGAAAACGGAACCAAGAAACTCTACGTTTGGTTCGACGCTGTCGTCGGTTACCTATCCGCTTCCATCGAGTGGGCCTGGCGCATTGGCGACCCGGAAGCGTGGCGTAAGTGGTGGAATGACCCGGAGGCGCTGTCTTACTACTTCATGGGCAAGGACAACATCACTTTCCACTCCCAGATTTGGCCGGCTGAGCTGCTGGGCTACCGTGGCGAGGGCTCCCGCGGGGGCGAGGTCGGGGAGCTCGGTGAGTTGAACCTGCCGACGGAGGTCGTCTCCTCGGAGTACCTGACCATGTCAGGCTCGAAGTTCTCCTCTTCCAAGGGCGTTGTCATCTATGTGAAGGACTTCCTAGCGGAGTTCGGCCCGGATCCGCTGCGCTACTTCATCGCAATGGCAGGCCCGGAGAACCAGGACACCGACTTCACCTGGGATGAGTTCGTCCGCCGTGTGAATAACGAGCTGGCCAACTCCTGGGGCAACCTGGTCAACCGCACCGTGTCCATGGCTTTCAAGAACTTCGGTGAGGTGCCAACTCCGGGCGAACTCACTGACGCTGACCGTGAACTGCTCGACCTGGCTGAGCGTTCCTTCGCCGAGGTCGGCGACGCACTCGCACTGTCCCGCTTCCGCGCTGGTATCACTGCCGCAATGCACCTGGTCGGAGAGGCCAACGCCTACATTGCTGCGCAGGAGCCGTGGAAGCTAGCCAAGGATGAGTCTCAGCGCGAGCGCCTGGCCACCGTGCTGTGGACAGCACTGCAGGTAGTCAGCGACGCCAATGTCCTGCTGACCCCGTACCTGCCGGAAAGCGCGCAGAAGGTCTTCGAGACCCTGGGCGGCGAGGGCATCTGGGCCGCAATGCCGGAAGTGCAGGAAGTCCAGGACGACATGCCGGTCGAACCGGTCGGCGCAGACCTGCCGGCAGAGGGCAGGAGCTACCCAATCATCACTGGTGACTACGTCAATCAGAAGGCCGCCTGGCGTCGCTTCGACATTGAGCCGGGTACGGCGCTGGCCAAGCCGAAGCCGATTTTCACCAAGCTCGACGCTGAGTTGGCTGAGCACGGCCCTGAGTGGGCACAGGTGAAGTAGGGGCACAGTAGAGGTATGGGAAAGCGCAAACGCAAGATTGCAGAACCCGCGGAGTATCTCACTCCGCTGTTTGACGCCCACACGCATCTCGCGTCCTGTGGGGCGCAAACTCCGGAGGAGATTGCGGCTCTCATGGACCGGGCCGCCGCAGCGGGCGTCGTCGGAGTCTGCACGGTCGGCGACGGCATGCCGGAAACCGAACTGGCCTTTGCCGCCGCGCACGCGCACCCCAACGTCTGGGCCGCCGCCGCCATCCATCCGACGCGCGCGCACGAGCTTGACGACGACGCCAAGGCCCGCTTAACCGAAATGGCTGCCGACCCCAGGGTTGTGGCCGTGGGGGAGACGGGATTGGATTGGTACTGGCTGGATTCCCTCGACGGCTGCGCGTCGAAGAGCGAACAGCTGGCTGCGTTGCAGTGGCATATGGAGCTCGCAGCAACCGTCGGCAAGCCGTTGATGATTCATAACCGCGACGCCGATGAAGACCTGATGGCGGCGCTGGACGGCTATGACAATACGGTTATTTTGCACTGTTTCTCCTCGCCCATCGAGGTTGCCCGCGAGGCCATTACACGTGGTTACCTGCTGAGTTTTACTGGCAACGTGACCTTCAAACGCAATGATTACCTGCGGCAGGCTGTGGCTGAGGCGCCGGCGGAGCAGCTGCTGGTGGAAACCGATGCCCCGTACATGACCGCGGAGCCTTTCCGAGGTGCGCGCAACGAGTCCACTTTTATCGGTCATCAGGCGCGTGCGATGGCCGCGGCCCGAGAAATCGGGGCGGAGGAGATGGCACAGATTTTGACGGATAACGCACGTCGGGTGTACGGCATTTAAGCACGTGCTGGCGTATTGTCGCCCCTGAGCTGTGGAAATGCAGCCGGGGCGGTTTGTTGTATTTCCCGTCACTTTTATCGATATATTTTAGACAACACTGAATCTTTACCGTACTGTTACAAACTGTATTTCTTTCATTTGCTAGCTGCCCCATCCTCCGAAAGGCTGTGACGAACCCCGTGAGTGCTGCGAAGAAGCGTCATCTCAATCGTGCTAACGACGGAGTTTCCACTTCGTCCAAGATTGCCGCAGGCGGTCTGGTCGCTGCTGTTGCTCTGGGTGGTACTGTCGCAGCATCCAACTATGACACCATCACCGTCGAAATCGACGGCAAGGTCGAGCAAATCGCAACCTGGTCCAAGGATGACAAGGCCATTCTGCAGAAGGCTGGTGTCGAAACCACCGGTGGCGACCTGGTTCAGCGTCAGGGCGATCTCACGGACGGCGGCAAGCTGGTCTACCGCTCTGCCAAGCCAGTCACGATGATTGTCGATGGCAAGCCGCAGGAGCACAAGACCAATGCCATCACTACCGATGAGCTGATTGAAGGTCTGAAGAAGCAGGGGCTCATCTCCGATAAGGACAAGGTCGAGGTCGAGAAGGGCGAGATTTCCGCTAAGGGGGTCGAACTCGACGTCGTTCGTGCCAAGAATATTGTGCTTCACGACGATGCCAAGGACATCGACCTGACCGTCCCGGCTATGACCGTCGGAGATGTGCTGGCTCAGCGTGGCATTGAACTGCGTGAAGATGACACCGTCGAGCCGGGTCTGGATGCTCCGGTCACCGAGGGGATGCGCATCGCTCTGTCTCGTCTGATTGATAAGACCATCACCGAGACTGAGGAGATTCCAGCTCACGAGAACATCATTGAAGATGATTCGATGTTCGAAGATGAGCGCATCGTTGAGCAGGAAGGTGAACCGGGCCAGGTAGAGCGTCAGGTCAAGGTCACCTCTCGCGACGGTGAAGAGCTCGGACGCGAGGTCCTGGAAGAAAAGGAGCTAAAGGCTCCGGGTATCTCCACTATCCGCCAGGGCACTAAGTCCCGCATTGCAGCTCCGGCTGCCGGCTACGGCGTGTGGGATCAGCTGGCTCAGTGTGAGTCCGGCGGCGACTGGGCTATCGATACCGGTAACGGTTTCTCCGGTGGTCTGCAGTTCACCGATTCCACTTGGGCAGCTTACGGCGGTACTGAGTATGCACCGCGTGCATCGCAGGCTTCCCGCGAGCAGCAGATTGCTGTCGCTGAGCGTGTCCAGGCTGGCCAGGGTTGGGGCGCATGGCCCGCTTGTACCGCTTCCATGGGGCTTCGTTAAAGCTAGTTCCGTCTAGACAGAACGAGCTAAGCCTATTTTTTGTGTTGACCCCGTAGTATCTAACTGTGACTAAAGCAGAAGTTTCTTTCTTGGGGCCGGTCGAAGTACGCGACTTGGCGGCGCAGTTGGATATTGTCCCGACGAAGAAATTGGGGCAGAACTTCGTCCACGACGCCAACACCGTGCGTCGAATTGTCGCTGCGGCGGACTTGCCGGAGGATTCCTACCCTGTTGAGGTTGGCCCCGGCTTGGGCTCGCTGACCCTCGGGCTGCTCGAACACTGCGGCCGCGCCGCGGCTGTTGAAATCGATTCTCGGTTGGCGGAGCGTTTGCCCCAGACAGTCGCTGAGCGCGCTGACGGCTGCGCGCTAGAGCTCATTGAGAAAGATGCGTTGAAAGTCAGTCGCGAGGACTTTCGGACCGCCCCAGATGCGCTGGTGGCCAATCTGCCATACAACGTTTCTGTACCGGTGCTGCTGCACATGCTTGCCGAGCTCCCCACCATCCGCCGCGTGCTCGTGATGGTGCAGTCTGAGGTCGCTGACCGGCTGGCGGCTCAGCCGGGCTCCAAGATTTACGGCGTCCCCAGCGTCAAGGCCGCCTACTACGGCACAGTGCGTCGCGCCGGTGCCATTGGTCCGCACGTCTTTTGGCCGGTCCCGAAGGTTGATTCCGGGCTTGTGCGCATTGACTGCTACGCCCGCTCCGACGCTCCTGAGAACTCCAATGCCGCCGATGCCCCCGAGGCTCCGTGGGAGATTTCGCCGCAATTTCGCGCGCGCCTTTTCCCGCTTATCGACGCTGCTTTTGCGCAACGTCGCAAGACCCTCCGTGCGGCCCTATCGGGGATTTACGGATCTGGTGCCGCAGCCGAAGAAGCGCTTATGGCAGCGGGGATTGACCCCAAGCAGCGAGGAGAGAAGCTCGAAATTGCCGATTTCGTTCGCCTCGCTGAGGTCTCACGAGACTAGCGCTTTTAATAAAGGACAGGCGATCTTTCCCCATGCACCGTGATGACACCCCCAGTAGGGCCGAGATCGGCCGGCGCGAACCGCGCAGCCTGGCTTGGACTAAGTTCTGGCCTGACGACGACGGCTGGGTGTGCAACTGCATAGTTTTCCGCGGTGACCGTTTGCTGCTTCTGCTGCGTGAATACGAGGGCTTCCTCGGGGGCCAGTGGGATTTGCCCGGTGGCAAGCTAGACGCGGGGGAGGAGCCCGTGGAGGCCGCTGTGCGCGAACTGCGTGAAGAGGCCGGCTTGCGCGCAGCGGAGGTCAGCGAATTTGCCCATTATTCCAATCCGGACTTGGGCGGGGAGAATTTCCGCTTCCACACGGTGACCTTTCTAGTACGCGAGGCCGACGACACGCAGAATGTCCAGCTCAGCGGCGAGCATCCGGAATTTAAATGGGTAACCCGAGAGCAGTTCGAGGAGCTGCCGGTGGCTTGGTATGTTCGGCGTGTGCTTGGCAACGTCGAATGGGGCACAATAAATACTCATCATGGCGAATCTGATTAATTGCGAGAATATTTCTAAGTCCTTCGGGCTCAAGACTCTGCTCGACGGCGTCAGCCTCGGCGTTCAAGAGGGCGACCGCATCGGTGTTGTCGGTTTGAACGGTGGCGGCAAGTCCACACTGCTGAAGATTCTGGCAGGCGTGGAGCCAGCGGACTCCGGACGTATTTCGCGAGCCAACGACATGGCCATGGCGCATGTCACCCAGGGCGCCGAGCTCGACCCGAATTCCACCGTGTTTGAGTGCGTCATTGCACCGCTGGGACTCGCTGAACACGAGTGGGCGGGTAACGCTTCCATCCGCGAGGTCCTCGATGGCATCGGTATCAATGACCTCGGTATGGATACCAAGGTCGCCAATCTCTCCGGTGGTGAGCGCCGTCGCGTTAACCTGGCGGCCGCGCTGGTCCGAGATCTGGATCTGCTCATTCTCGATGAGCCAACGAACCACCTCGATATTGAGGGTGTGCAGTGGTTGGCCGATCATGTTCTTTCGCGCCGGGCAGCCCTGGTCGTCGTCACGCACGATCGTTGGTTCCTGGATACCGTTGCCACGAAGACGTGGGAAGTCCACGATGGCACCGTCGATTTTTACGATGGCGGTTACAACGACTGGACGTTCGCGCGTGCCGAGCGTGCGCGCCAAGCCGATGCCGCCGAGCAGCGTCGCCAGAACCTTGCGCGTAAGGAACTCGCGTGGTTGCGCCGGGGTGCGCCGGCCCGCACCTCGAAGCCTCGCTACCGCATCGAAGCAGCTGAGGCTCTCATCGCCGATGTCCCGGCGCCGCGTGATTCCGTGGAGTTGATGGCGTTTTCGCAGCGTCGACAGGGCAAGGTGGTCGTAGAGCTAGAGCATGCGTCCCTGGAAACGCCCGATGGTAGGGAATTGCTTAACGACGTCACGTGGCGTCTGGCCCCCGGCGAGCGCATTGGCCTGGTCGGTGTCAACGGCTCGGGTAAGACGACTTTGTTGCGCGCATTGGCGGGAGACTACCCCTTAAGCGATGGCAAGCGGATTGAGGGCAAGACGGTGCGTCTGGGTTGGCTGCGACAGGAGCTCGATGATCTGCCGCTGGATATGCGTGTGCTCGACGCTGTGGAGGACGTGGCGACCTACATTGACCTGGGCAAGAAGCAGATTAGCGCCTCGCAACTGGCGGAGCGACTGGGTTTTTCCCCGAAGCGGCAGCGCACCCCAATCGCAGACCTCTCCGGCGGTGAGCGTCGCCGCTTGCAACTCACACGCGTGTTGATGAGTGAGCCGAACTTCCTGCTGCTCGACGAGCCGACGAATGACCTGGATATTGACACGCTGCAGGAATTGGAAGACCTGCTGGACAATTGGCCGGGCACGTTGGTGGTCATCTCGCACGACCGCTACCTGATTGAGCGTATTGCCGACTCGACCTGGGCCCTCTTCGGCGATGGCGAGCTGACGAACTTGCCAGGCGGGATTAGTCAGTACCTCCAGCGTCGCGCACAGCTGGCTGACTCGGCCGCTAGTGGTGGTGCCTCTCAAGCAAATGCCGGTAGTCCGCAGACCCGTGGCGCAGCTTCAGAGGAGGATACCTCGAAGCTCTCGGCTGCGGAAGCTCATGCTGTCCAGAAGAAGATGAGTGCTCTGGAGCGGAAGATGGCGAAGCTCAGCCAGCAAGAAAGTGAACTGCATGCGCAGATGGCGGAAGCGAGTGCTGATGTAGCCAACTTGGACACACAAAAGCTGGCGGACCTCGATCGCCGAGCTGGTGAGGTTGCGGAGGAAAAGGAACAGTTAGAGATGGAGTGGCTGGAGCTAGGGGAGCAGCTCGAGGGCTAGCATCTTACTTCAGCTACTAGCCGAACATTTTAGGTATGAGCCGGGTACTCGTGGTCAGCGTGCCCGGTTCTTTCAATTTGCACCGTGGCGTGTTCAATCCCGTGGACGTCGTGAAGCAGTGCCTGCGCGCGGTCGAGCAATGCGTGCTCGTCGCCGTTGGGGAGCGTGTCGCAGCGCACGAGATGGACAGATGCCAGTAGGTCGCTGCCGTTGAGGGACCAGACGTGGAGATCGTGGACATCGACCACTCCGTCCAAGTCAGACAGGTCAGCAGTGATTCTCTCAGTGTCGACGCCCTTCGGGGTGTACTCCAGCAACACGTGGAGACAGTCGCGCACCAGAACGGCGGCTCGGGGGACGATGAAGAGCGCAATCACGATAGAGACCACCGAGTCGATGGCAGTCCAGCCGGTGTATGCGATAGCGATAGCGGAGATAATGACGGCGACCGAACCAGCGGCGTCGACAAGCACGTGCAGATACGCGCCGCGGACGTTGACGCTTTCCTTGGCAGCGCCGGCGAGCAGAAACGCCGCAATCACATTGGTGAGCAGGCCGATGACTGCGATGATGAGCATCGACGTGGTTTGAATCTCAGATTGCTCCACTGACCCGAATCGCCGGATTGCGCCCCAGAGAATCACAGCGGCAATGATGAAAACTGTCAGACCGTTGACGAGAGCAGTCAGAACCTCAACACGACGGTACCCGTACGTCGCGCGGTGATTGGCTCCGCGCTGGGCGATAGCCAAACCGGCAACTGCCATAAGCAGGCCTGCGGAGTCCGTCACCATATGGCCGGCATCTGCCAGCAGCGCCAGTGAACCCGAGACCAAGCCGCCGATGAGCTCGGCGAGAAATACGACAAGAGTTAGACCCGCAGCTGCGAGCAGGCGACGGGCAGGAGTATTCGCGGGGTCAATATGAGCGTGGTCATGGCCGTGTGAATGACCGTGTGAATGACCGTGGCCGTGTGAGTGGCCAGAGTGTTCAGTTGTGTCCATAACCCCTAATGATAACAGGGCTATTCAGCCTCCGGAAGATAGCTATCCGCCCACGCATAAATCAGGTCAGCAGCGCGCGCGGCGGACTTAGCGCGAGTGAGCAAGTGGTCTGCGCGATCCAAGCTCATCAGGGATTTTGGATAGCGAGAGACCTGGAAAATCTTCTGGGCGCTATCGATACCAACAGTCTGGTCGGTCGGGGAGTGCAGAATAAGCAGTGGCTTGCGCAGCTGGCTGAGATAAACCTCCGGGTTGTAGTCCGCCAACACTTCCAAGAACTCACGGGAGATGGGAATGCCACGACCTTCAATCTGCAGAACCTGCGTGCCGTGCTCATCGACCGTCGAAATGTCACCGGCGATGCGCACAATCGAGTGTGCCGGATCGAAGGGTGCACCGATTGTCGCTACCGCCTTGATTTTCGGCATATCGTGGCCGGCGTTCAGCGCCGCTGCGCCACCGAGCGAGTGCCCAATCAGTAGCGAGGGGGCCTCAAATTCTGCCTCCATGAACTCGTAGGCGGCCTTAAGGTCATCGATGTTGGTCTGGAACGTCGTCTCACCGAAATCACCAGTGGACTGCCCGAGGCCAGTGAAGTCGAACCGGAATGCCGCAATGCCCTTCTTCGCCAGCGCCTTGCAGGTGCGTGACGCGCCGGGCACCATCCGATTACACGTGAAGCAATGACCAAATAGCGCCCACGCGCGTGGCTGACCGTCCGGCAAATCAATTGATGCAGCCAGAGTCTCGCCGGTCGATCCCGTAAATTTTAGGTGCTTTGTTGGCATAGGTTATATCCGCGTCTCAATGTGTGCTCAATGTGTGTACGTTTTCGCTTTACGACGCCCGTTGTGGTGGCGACCGTACGCAATATTAAGCCCGGGTGCCACAAATAAGTGAGGGATTGGGCGAAAAATTCGACCAATCCCTCAATCTCCTAGTGGCTGTGAGTTAACGCACCGGAACCCCCGGCCCCAGCGGAATGCCCGCGAGATACCAGAGGACGAAGAATAGGAACCAGCCCACCATCATGCACAGCGAGTACGGGATAGCCAGCGACATCAGCGTGCCGACACCCGCAGGCTTGTAGTACTTCTGCAGGAAAGTCAGCGCCAGCGCAAAGTACGGCGACATCGGCGTAATGATGTTGGTCGGGGAGTCACCAATACGGAATAGCTGCTGGGAGACCTCTGGAGAGACGTTGACGTACATCAGCATCGGCACAACGACCGGCGCCATCAGAGCCCACTGTGCGGAGCCCGAGGTAATCAGCAGGTTGAGAACAGCCACCATCAGGACGAAGGCAGCAAAGAGCAACAGCGGCGGCAGATCCGCCTTGGTCAGGAATTCGGAGCCCTTGATAGCGGTCCACTGGCCGATATTGGACCACTTGAAGTAGGCCGTGAACTGCGAGACGGCGAAGAAGAGCACCATCATTGTGGTCAGTGTGCCCAGGCCGCGTTCCATGAAGGCGGGCACGTCTGCTGAGGAGGTGATGGTTTTGGCACCGATGCCGTACGCAATGCCGACCACTGCGAAGAAGAGGGCGATGGACGCCACGACGTCGGTAAGCAGCACGGAATTCAAGATGCCGTCGCCTTCGCCGCGCAGAGGCGAACCCGGGATGAACAGGGCAGCGAACCAAAGCGCCAGGAAGATGACAGCGGCGATGTTGCCGTAGCGGAGGCCACGTCGTTCGGCATCGTTGAGGATTAGCTTGTCGCGGCCATTGCTGGAGCTGCTAGATGCGGTGTTCCGCTCCTCCTTCTTGGCGTTTTCCTCGGCAGCTTCCTCCGAAGCGCCCGGTTTGGTGAATTCCGCGGCATCGTGGTCAATGTGGTCGTCGTGGACGGTCTTCTCCACGTGCTTGGTAATAAACAGTTCAGTAACGGCGGTAATAATCAGAGCCAGCACAATCGACGAGGCCATAGTGAAGAAGTAGTTGGCCAGCGGCGAAACTACGTATTCCGGATCTACGAAGTGCGCAGCATGCGTGGAGATACCTGCCAGCAGCACATCGGTAATGTTGAGCACCAGTGACGAATTGAACCCGGCCGACGAGGCGGCAAAGGCGACCATCGCACCGACAATAGGGTTACGACCAACGGCGGCAAATGAGGCGGCACCCAGCGGAATGAGAATCACGTAGACGGCATCAGAAGCGATTGAACCAGTCACGCCGGCCAGTGCAACAATGAATGTCAGCAGGACAGGGGAGTGCACCTTGGAAATTGCCGCGCGGATTGCCGAGCCGATGTAACCGGAGTACTCCGCAATTGCGACACCGAGCATGCACACCAGAATCAGGCCAACTGGTGCGAAGTCCGTGAAGTTCGTTACCGCCTCAGAAACCATCTTTTGCAGATACTCAGCGGTAGCGAGGCTTTCCACCTCGATGATGTCACCCGACGCGGGATCCTTGGCCTGCATACCCGCAGCCTCACCGAGCCACGAAGAAACGATGACTACACCGGCAAGAATCACGAATAGCCAAAATGGATTTGGCAGTGCGTTGCCGATACGTTCCAGTGTTGCTAGGAACCCCTTTGGCTTCGGTGGCGCTTTGTCCGGTTCCAACGTTTTTGACTGTCCCATATATAAATCCCTCTGTGTTAGACGTTGGTAAAAGGTTAGGGGAAAGTAAGTTGCGTCACAACGTAAAAGGCCAGAGGCATATATATGTTGGCTGCAAGGAGGCGCACAAGGGAAAGTTAAGGGAATAGCTAGGAAATAGCTGTAGTGCACCTTCTTCGACTAGAGTTAAGCAGGTTATGGGCAAGAAGAAGTCGAAGAAAGAAAAGGTCAGCGCCAACAACGCGGTGGTGGCCACCAATCGTCGTGCCCGCCATGACTACAACATTCTGGACACCTACGAATGCGGTGTCGTTCTCGTGGGCACTGAGGTCAAGGCGCTGCGCGAGGGCAAAGCATCGCTTAACGACGCCTTCGCGACCATCGACGACGGCGAAGTGTGGCTCCGCGGGCTGCATATCCCGGAGTACTCCTACGGTTCGTGGACTAATCACTCGCCGCGTCGTTCGCGCAAGCTGTTGTTGCACCGCAAGGAGATTGACACCCTGTGGGGCAAGGTCCGCGATGGCAACAACACGCTTGTACCCCTGAAGCTGTACTTCACCGACGGTCGCTTGAAAGTCGAGCTCGCACTCGCCCGCGGTAAACAGGACTATGACAAGCGCCAGGACATCAAGCGACGCACGGAGGAGCGCGAAGCTACTCGTGCGCTGGGCCGCCGTGTGAAGGGCATCAAGGGGTAGGAGAGGTCTTCATTAGAAGAGGGCTCTATTAGAAGGGGAACTCAGTCGCATCGACTGGGAGGATGAGCAGGCCAATGACGTTTTCGTGACGGTCAAAGGCAACTCGAGCCATCCATTCGCCAGCCTCATGTTTGAGGGTGGTGATGACGAGACTTGTGCCGAGAATCTTCGACAGGAGTTTCTGCGAGGTCGGTTCCTTAGTCCTGGTTCCCCCGAGGCTGGTGACTTGGGTGTCGTCGAAAGATTCGAACGCCCCAGTCTCGGTGAGAACATCTTCCCAGACAGAGTAGATAGTGGACCAGGGGAGGTCCTTCCGGAGCTTTGGGGAAATCATGCTTACGGTTTCTGCTTCTTCGCCGTTGATGATGTGGCGAAGGAATTTTTCGCCGAGCTCGGCGATATGTGTAGTTTTTGTGGCAGTCATCAATTCTCCTGAAACGGGGTTTTGGACACTTCCGAACCGCTTGAATGCCGCTTGCCGGGAGATATTGAGTACATTTCCAATCTCTGCCCATGAGTGGCCCGCTGTGCGAGCCTGCGCCACGGCATCTTCAAGTTCTTGTTCGGCAATGTTCGTTGCTTGCAGTCGGTGACGGATTGTCGTCAATGGATCCATGACTGCAGTCAACCATTGGTTGACATCGGTGTCAACTCGGAGTTGACATGTGGGTGGGAAGCTGCTGGCTTTACGACGAGGTCTGTTGACTTTCCTCGTCGTAAAGCGTTATTCTTGAACATCCTTTGAGTGCTACGCACTTTCCCGTGCTCGAAGGCATTGTATGGGGCTGACATGGTTTCGACACCGTACAGTGAGCCAGGGGAAGCGTGCCGGTGCAGGCTAGAGACCACCGTTAAGCGTCGTAGCAACTGATTAAGCGCCGAGAACACTCAGCGCGACTACGCTCTCGCTGCCTAATTAAGCGACTAGCGTGTCTGTCAGGCCGGGCTTGCCCTTTGGTCCGGACCCTGGCATCGACTTAAAAGGGCTCGCCCGATGGGTGTGCCGTAAGGCTCATCGGGGATCTTCTTACTTGCGGCTGGGCCCGTCATTCGGACATGTTTGCCTGAGCCGAAGGGTCGAGTAGAGGCGATTGTGCGAACTGCGCACGGAGAAGCCCTGGCGAGTTGGCGGTGGACCCGAGTTCAATTCTCGGCAGCTCCACAAATGGAAATCCCCGGTCATTACGGGTTAAGTAGCAAAAAGTGTGTCCGCTCGGCGTGTTGCGGGGCGGGCACACCGTTTGTTACTTCATGGGGCCTTTTCTGATTCCTATCGAGTGTTCGTACTCGGTTGGGATAGCGTTGTCGTAGAAGGCTGGTCGGCCTGTTTCATGGTCGGCTTTGTTGTGGTCTTCTTCGACAAGATCGTTGACTTTGGCGAGTTGATCTTGGCCGAAATTGCACTGCCTGGCGATCTTTAATGGGTCGTCAGGCAGTTGCGTTTTCGAGTGCAGGTACCACGGGTTAAGTGACAAAAAGTGTGTCCGCTCGGTGTGTCGCCGGGTGGGCCCTTTTTATCTCATGGGCCCTTTCCGGATTCCTATGTTGTGTTGGTATTCGGTTGGGATAGCGTTGTCGTAGAAGGCTGGTCGTCCTGTTTCGTGGTCGGCTTTGTTGTGGTCTTCTGGGACAAGATCGTTGACTTTGGCGAGTTGATCTTGTCCGTAATTGCACTGCCTGGCGATCTTTAGCGGGTCGTCAGGCAGTTGCGTTTTCGAGTGCAGGTACCACTCGAGCATTTTGCGTTGGCGTTCCCCGGACCTGCCGCGATGCGCGTCGGCGATGCGTTTGAGCTGGGCGTTGACGCCGCCTTCCAGACTGTTGGTTGTTGATGCCCAGCGCTGTGGTTCGAGTGCTTCTGGTGGTGGCTGCAGGTAGGTAAACAGCCAGTTATTGCGCGATAGGTGCAGCAGTGAGTTGTATGCCTTGCGAACTCGCAGGTGGGTCCATTCCCACTGGTTGTTGAGGGTGCGGCGTTCTTTGGGGAGGGGTGTTTTTTCGTTGAGGAATGCTTTGAATACCTGTCCGAAGTCATGCAGGCGCAGCGTCCACTCCCGTGCCTGGTCGAGTGTGGCGATACGGGTCAGTTTCAACGCCAGGGCGTAGATAGCTTTGCCTGCGTCGGTGCGTGGACGGCTGGTGGTGTAGCGACGGACCACGCGTTGGGCATGGACAAGGCAGCGTTGGATGCGGGTGGTTGGCCAGCAGGTTTTGATTGCTGAGTAGGCGCCTTGGCCACCGTCGAGGACAACGCATAGTGGTGGGGCGATGTTTTTGAGTAGTTGGGTGTAGGCGTGGGCGGTTTCGCGTTGTGTCCAGTGCCATGCGATGACGTGGTCGTGGCTGGCTGCCACAAGTAAGCAGCCAGCGTCGGTGTAGGTGCCGTCGATGAAGATTTGGTCGTAGACCCGGTTGGGATCGGGGGTGTTAGGGACATCGATAAGCCACAATGAGGTGAACCGGCGGTCGAGTGTGCGCCGGGAGACATTCAAGGTGTCGGCCACCTTGGTTAAAGAAGCAGTGCCGGTGACGTAGGTGTGAAACGCTTTGAAATCCCGGGTGTGGGTCTGATCGGGGCGGTGTCGTGTTGTTGAGCATCCGCAGTCAGGGTTTTTGCATCGCCACCTGGTTGTCCCTTTGGTTGTGGTGCCGTTTTTCTTCATTTGCCCAGCGCATATAGGGCATCGGGGTCTGTTTGGAGTCACCCAGAAAGACAACCAGGCCCCTGTTACCACATGCAGGAGCCATTCCGGTGGATTGAGCAAGAAACGGGCCTGAATAAGGTCTGGAACCTTATATAAGCCCGTTTTATGCGGCCTGACCAGCAAATAGGCTGAAAATCAGACACACTTTTTGTCACTTAACCCGGTACCACTCGAGCATTTTTCGTTGGCGTTCCCCGGACCTGCCGCGATGCGCGTCGGCGATGCGTTTGAGCCCGGCGTTGATGCCGCCTTCCAGACTGTTGGTTGTTGATGCCCAGCGCTGTGGTTCGAGTGCTTCTGGTGGTGGCTGCAGGTAGGTAAACAGCCATCCTTTCCGTGAGAGGTGCAGCAGGGAGTTGTATGCCTTGCGAACTCGCAGATGGGTCCATTCCCACTGGTTGTTGAGTGTGCGGCGCTCTTTTGACACGGGCGTTTTCTCGTTGAGGAATGCTTTGAATACCTGTCCGAAGTCGTGCAGACGCAGCGTCCACTCCCGTGCCTGGTCGAGTGTGGTGATACGGGTCAGTTTCAACGCCAGGGCGTAGATGGCTTTGCCGGCGTCGGTGCGTGGTCGTGATGTGGTGTAGCGGCGGATGACGCGTTGCGCATGGACGAGGCATCGTTGGATTATCGCGTTCGGCCAGCAGGCTTTAATCGCAGTAAGTGCGCCTTGTCCGCCGTCGAGGACGACGCAGAGCGGCTCAGCGATTTTGCGGAGTAGCTGCGTGTAGGCGTGGGCGGTTTCGTGTTTGGTCCAGTGCCATGCGATGACGTGGTCGTGGCTGGCTGCGACGAGCAAGCATCCGGCGGCGGTGTAGGTACCGTCGATGAAGATCTGGTCGTAGATGCGCTGTGGGTCACCGTCGTTGGGGATGTCGATGAGCCAGAACGGTTTGAATCGGCGGTCAAGTGTCCAACGGCTTACCCCTTGTTGCTGGGCGAGTTCAGACAACGTTGCTGTGGAGGTGGCATAAGAGACGAAGGCTTTAAAGTCGCGGGTCTGCGTGCGGTCGGTGCGGGTTCGTGTCGTGGAACTGCCGCAGTTCGGGTCCTTGCATCGCCACCTGGTTGTGCCTTTAGAAGTGGTTCCGTTTTTCTTCATTTGCCCAGCGCATATCGGGCATCGTGGTCTGTTTTTACTCACCCGGAAAGCACACCAACCCCCGATTAGCACATGCGGGTGCCATTCCGGTGGATTGAACACTAATCGGGCGGATATAAGGTCTTGATGCTTATATCCGCCCGATTTACCCAGCCTAATCAGCAGTAATGCTGAAAGTCAGACACACTTTTTGCTACTTAACCCGTCATTACGACCGGGGATTTTTCGTTGTACTTGAAGACGTCTGAGCGACGTCGAAAGACCTTAGAAGGTGCTCTTGTAGACGTTGGCGATAGTGGTGCCAGCAACTGCCGAACCGTGGAAGGTCGGGTGGTTGGTCATGTTGTAGGAAGCAACATCGGTATCCAGAATTGCGGAGACCTGACGCTCACCGTCCGGACCGCACATTGCGACGTCGATGTTGGTGACCTCCTTCATGTTGACGAAACCGATACCGGATTCAGCGGCAGCACGCATCTGGCGGTTCTGCAGAGCCATCTCAAAGTGGTGCATACCGGCAGCCGGAATGTGCGGTGCAAAACCTGCGGCGTTAACCGGGCAAGCGTAGTGAGTCGGGTCATTAGAGGTGAAAGCCGGGTAACCAATCAGCATGACGCGAGCAGTTGGGTTAGCGGCCTTGATCTTCTCCACAGCGGCCACAACGTTGGTGGTGTACAGGTCATCCTGAACCGGCATTGGCAGCACAGCGCCCTGCATCGCGTCATTGGCGCCAACGTAGATGGTTACTAGCTGGGTAGCCGGGCCGAGGGAGCCCTGAGCGATGGCGTTGTCAACCTGGCCCATCAGGGACTTCTGCGGCTGAGTCGGCATGAAAGCGGTAGTGCCGTTGCAGGAGTAGTCGTGCAGTTCAAGACCAGTCTCACGAGCAACGTGAGAGCCGATGTTCGAGACCGAAATCGGGCAGCCACCACGGCCCGGTACGGCTGGATCGGACTGACCCGGGTTAGCAGCGAAGGAATCGCCGAAGGCAACGTAGTTACCAGTAGGAAGAGCGTTGGCAACACCACCGGTCAGGAGGGAGGCTGCCAGCGCAGAAGCTGCAGCTGCCGAGGCTGCTGCACGGCGAACAACGTTGTTCTTCATAATTAAAAACCTCTTAGTTGAAAACCTATAGAAGGAAAAACTCGCGCTACACTCGCGATTTCTTCGCCACAGACCGTCCCTGGAAGAACCAAGTCCGACAGAACCAAGTCCGACAGAACCCTGAGCGGATACTTAGAGACGCGCCTTTATCACTTTGTTATACAACTAGGTTCTAAGTCCGATGTCAACCGGAATCAGCTAGTTATATGTATATTCGGCGCTTTCAATACCTCTTTTTGTCTCTTATCGCTGGTAGGTGGATTTATGAGGCGCTTCCGAACGTGGAATACAACGCAGCGATGACACCATCGGCTACCCCAGAACCATCTTTTAGCTCAATCTCATCTTCAGCAAAGGGCCCACGCTCATCCAGTTCCGCCTCTGTGGGGCGAGGTTGGATCAGTGTTAGGTGTGGACCTTCGCTGATAACACCACTGAAAAGACGTGCCTGGCGAGCCGCCTCACCATCCGCCTGTGCCCGCACCTCGTCCAGGGATGCACCCTCAAAGCTGTCCGCCTGCTCCGGAGCGATGACCATTATTTCCTGCGCTAACACGGCACCGACGACACCTGCCGGCCACGATGTCCGAGCGATAAAGTCCGCCAACTCAGGGCTACCGCCTTCAATTCCCTCGGGGAGGGGTTCCTGCGCAACGACAGTCAATGGGGCGCTGTCAATCAGCTCGTCGGCAAGCACGTCGGCAAGCGCGGCGGTGGGGACGAGGGCGAAGAGGCTCGGAGCGCGGTCCCAACCTTCGGTGTGGACGTATTCGACAGCTTCGCGCACGGCGCGATTGAGTGCCTGCTGGCTGAGATGAGTCTGAGTGCCGTTGTTTTCGCTCATGACGCTTGACGACGCCCCTTTCCTGGCAACGCTGTATTAACAGCATCCTTAGTCAAATGTTAGGAACTTTATTTAGAGTAGATGACAGATAAGCGTACGACCGACTTACCAGCTCGCTGGCAAGTCAAGCTCAACTCGAACAGGAGAGACGTTGTCTCTAAACCAGACTCGACCGAGACGATCGGCGGGTGGCCGACCGGGGTGGCTGGCAATTACCGTGTTGGTGATTGCCGCGCTGACCTTTGTTATTCCAATCGCCGTCAATTTTTATACGGACTTTCAGTGGTTCGGTGAAGTGGGGTATCGAGGGGTATTCGCCACCACGTGGCTCACTCGTATCGTCCTGTTTATCACTGTAGGCCTGATAGCGGGCGCACTGACATTTCTATCTATGTGGCTGGCGTGGCGCTCGCGGCCCGTCGACCTCGGACTGACGGATCCACGCAGCCCGCAGGCAGTGTACCGACGGATGGCTGAATCCGGTTCGAAGTCGATGTTCACCACGCTGCCCGTTGTATTCGGCGTACTCGGTGGCCTTGTGGGGCAGGGTAATTGGCAGACGGTGCAGCTGTTCTTAAACCGGCAGTCCTTCGGTGAGACTGACCCGCAGTATGGCAAGGACTTGGGCTTCTACGCATTCCAGTTGCCGCTGTGGTCGTACATCGTTTCGACGCTGGTTGTCCTGGTAGTTATTGCGTTCCTGCTGTCGCTGGTGACACATTACTTCCTTGGTGGCATCCGCCCAGGTAACCCGACTACAGGGGAGAAGACCCGCGTTTCCAATGCGGCTCGTGCGCAGTTGGCGTGCTGGGCCGGTGTTTTCATGCTGCTCAAGGCTGTGTCTTACTGGCTGGACCGCTATGAGCTGCTGAATAACAAGCAGAAAACCTTCACCGGTGGTTCCTACACCGATATCAATGCGCTGCTGCCGGCAAAGATTACGCTGCTGGTCATCGCAATTGTCGTGGCCGCTGCATTCTTCGCTTCTATCTTCCTGCGCAACCTCTCCATTCCGGCGTTTGCCACAGTGCTGATGCTGGTCTCCGCGGGGCTGATCGGCGTGGCCTGGCCGATGGCAGTTGAGCAGTTCTCGGTTAACCCGAACCGCGCTTCCAAGGAACGTGAATACATTGCGCGCAACATTGAATCGACGCGCTACCACTACGGGCTTACCGACGACAAGGTGAAGGTCGAGCGCGACTGGGGCGTTCCGGCTGAAAAGGAAGGCGATAAGGAGGCGGCAAAGGAAGGTGCGGATTCGATTTCGCGCGATGCCGCGACATTGGCCAATATCCGAATCCTGGATCCGGAGGTCCTGCCGCGTACTTTCACTCAGCAACGTCAGCTGAAGAACTTCTACGGTTTCTCCGATCCGCTTGCCATTGACCGCTACCAGATTGATGGGGAGTCCCGTGACTTCATTGTCGCTGCTCGTGAGCTGAACCCGCAGACTCTGCAGGGCAACCAGACTGACTGGATTAACCGTCACACGGTCTACACTCACGGCAATGGTTTCGTTGCTGCGCCGGCTAATAAGGTTGACGAGGTTGCCTCCGAGTCCGGTTCCGCCCGCGGTGGTTACCCGCTGTACACCGTGGCTGACCTGTTCGAGTCCGAGGACCCGAACGGCATGAACCTGAACCTGAAGCAGCCGCGTATCTACTACGGTCCGGTTATCGCCAACAGCGATGCCGACTACGCGATTGTCGGTGGCAATGGTGACGGCAAGGACTACGAGTACGATGCTGACGGCCGAAACTTCACCTACGACGGTGAGGGCGGTGTTGGCGTTGGCGGACTTGCCAGCCGCATGATTTTCGCCACCCGTTACCAGGAACTCAACATCCTGCTGTCCGACCGCATTGGGCCGGACTCCAAGATCATCTACAACCGCGATCCGCGTGACCGTGTTCAGAAGGTCGCCCCGTGGCTGACCACTGACACCAAGACCTATCCGGCTGTAGTCGATGGCCGTATGAAGTGGATCGTCGACGGCTACACCACGCTGGCCAAGATGCCGTACTCCCAGCGCATGAGCCTCCAGGAAACCACACAGGACTCCATTAACCCGGATGGCACTCCACGCCCGCTGCCGAACAGCGAGGTCAGCTACATCCGCAACTCGGTCAAGGCGACCGTCGATGCCTACGATGGCACCGTTGAGCTCTACGAGTTCGATGAGAAGGATCCGGTGCTCAAGGCCTGGGAGGGTGTCTTCCCGGATGTGGTGAAGCCAAAGTCGGAGATTTCCGAGGAGCTGCAGGAGCACCTGCGCTACCCGGAGGACTTGTTCAAGGTCCAGCGTGAGCTGATGGCCAAGTACCATGTCAGCGATCCGGGCGTGTTCTTCGCTAACGATTCCTTCTGGTCTGTCCCGTCCGACCCGACCGCGCCGGAAGAGCAGAAGCTCTCCCAGCCGCCGTACTACGTTGTTGCTTCCGATCCGGAGACTGGTAAGCCGAGCTTCCAGCTGATTTCCGCTTTCCGTGGTCTGGAGCGCGAGTTCCTCGCTGCTCAGATGAGTGCGTCCTCTGATCCGGAGACCTACGGCCGCATCACCATCCGTGCCCTGCCGACCAATACCCAGACCATGGGTCCGCGTCAGGCGCAGGACACGATGATGTCCGCCGATGAGGTCGCTCAGGACCGTACCCTGCTCGAGGGCACGAACGTGGTCACCAATGGCAACCTACTGACGCTGCCGGTCGGCGACGGCGAGATTCTCTACGTCGAACCGGTCTACACTCAGCGCAAGGGGCAGGAGACCGCGTTCCCGAAGCTGCTGCGTATTCTCGTCGCTTACCGCGGTCAGGTGGGCTACGGTGCCACGGTTACTGAGGCTCTGAGCCAGGTTGGTATCGATGCCTCCGCAGTAACCAAGGTCCGCGGTGAGGAAGAGGCCGAGGAGCAGCCGGCGGATAAGGACAAGGAAACCGCCGAGTCCACGAACGGTGCCGAGTCCGACGGCGAGGCGCCGAAGGAAGAGCGCAAGGTCGATGTCGCCGCGCGTGACGACGCCGCTCGCCGTATCTCCGACGCGCTACAGAAGCTTAACGACGCCCAGAAGAACGGTGACTACGCAGCGCAAGGCCAGGCACTTGCCGAGCTCGATCGTGCCGCCGCTGACTACCAGAAGGCTAATGGTCAGTAATGCTTACGGTGAGTAATGGGCCGAGAATCATAGGTTCTTATGGTCTATAGGATCCCCAGGTTGTAGCGAAACCCGCTATGACCTGGGGATTGGTCTTTGTTGGAACCTCCGTGCTACAGTTACTTCTCGTTGGCCGGAGAGGTCAGCGCCCGCTGTGAGTGCTTGTAAAAGCCAGGACAGTTGACGCGGGGTGGAGCAGTTCGGTAGCTCGCTGGGCTCATAACCCAGAGGTCGTTGGTTCGAATCCAGCCCCCGCCACTAAGTTGGAACCCTCGGTTCACGAAAGCGAACCGGGGGTTTCTTGCGTCTGGGGAACGCGATGGGGGAGGAGGTCGGTGATATCGACTTCAAAGAAGTCGGCAACACGATACAAGTTGCTAAGCGACCAGGAAATTTCTCCCCGAATCTTAATCAGTGCGTTGTAGTAGGTGGATACAGTAACCGCAGACTTCATTAACGAGAGTGAATCAACACTGCGCCATTGGCCGTCGGGGCCTTGGACTTTGTTTGAAACCAGGCAGTGTGTGTGAAGATCCGGAGCACCACTACGGGGGTCATAATGGACAAACTGTGCGGCAATGAGGCCGCGCGTGCGCGTTAACTTCTTGACTCCATTGACCTCACAGCGGGTACGCAGTGCTGTCTCATCGAGCCAATCCAGGCAAGCTGAGACACATTCATTGTGAACGGCCTCAATGGTTTTCCGCATCTCCTCGTTGCCGAGTGCCCACAGCACAGAGATAGGCTTCACCGGTGAAAACGTCAGGTCGAAGTCAGCAGTAGCTAGGCGAACGGAGTTTTTCTTCTCGTTGCCCCACGCCAGAATCTCCTTTGGCGTCGCATTTGAGTAGCCGGTTTCGTCGCTGTAGTGCTTGCGTGCGACATCGACCGCGATAGTGTTTCGTTCCTGCTCGGTGAGCCTGCGCCCAGCGTGGTAGCGGAACTGTTTCTCCATGGTCGATAGCTCCTTTAGTACCTGATGCCGGCCGGAGTAGAACGGGTAGGCGCGACCGAGTTGTACGTCAGCAATGGATGCGCCGTTGGCGATACGGGAATCGGCCTCGGGGTGAAGCCCCTCACCGTAGAGTGCGGCCATGAGCTCCTGGGTGACAGTTGTGCCCGCTGTGATTGGCAGTGGAGTCGAGGCCGGTGAGTCCGCGCCCGTACCAGCGGCCAGGGGGGGAGTACCGGTGGCTTGGTAGTAGTCACCGAGTTTGGTTTTTGTCCCTGAGCCGACGTCGGCAGTGGCAACGTTGCGTAGGAGATAGGCGTACCCATCTACTGCGTTGACCACTCGAATCGACATCATGAGCGTGACGCTAGGAAGAAAACTTGTAGAAGTTAAGACCTACTTTTGAGGTCTGAACGATGACGAACTTAAGCGATTTTTCACCCTTGTGCGTTCGTGCTGGTCAGGCCCTAAGAAGTTGCAGATGTACATCTGCCAGAGGTGTGTTGCTCTTTAGGAGCAATGTGAAAAACACCACAAGAACGGTAAGGCATGTACTGATAGTGACTTGGCGGATATGCTTAAGCACAGATCTTCGAAGTTAGTACACGAGAGAAAGTGCTCAAATGAGGAAAAGACTAGGCATCATTGCTTTGGTCGCATTCGGCGCAATGATGGTTCATGCTCCGATCGCTGAGGCATCTTCGGAGGTAACGGATTTTGGAAGCATTGAAGGACTGCCGGTCTCAGAAGATTCGTTAAGTTCGGAATTACTTCTACGTGGTGCTAAAACAGCTTTTATGTCAGGCGGGGGAGACGGCTATCGGATTGTCGGAGAGTGGGACGACAAGAATGGCCGACGAGTAGTGATGCGTGAACGTGCTCGGTCAAAGATTCAGTCAAAACACGGGCTTAGTGCTAATGCACCGCGAGTAGTTACCCAGTATGCTCCCAAGATTGAAACCTTTAACGGCGGAGATAGAGTCGAATACCGATTGCCGATGGATCATATTCGATGTGAGGGATGGGGGCCGACCAGGAAATGCCGCAAACTGGAGACTCGGGATGTTCTGGCAGTAGTCGGATTCAACAAGGTCACCGATGGGCGACCATATGGTGTTGTAACAACATACTGCCCATGGGTAGAGGGACGCTGTCCTGACTGGGTAATCAATTCTCCTCAGCTGAAGTAGGTGCTCGATGTACAGAGAAATGTCTGAATCCTCTCGTCGAGAATTACGAGGAAAAGACCTGAGGGGTAAAGATTTCTCAAACTATGATTTATCCGCCGCTGATTTTGAAGGCTCCCAGTGCCAGGGATGCTCCTTCCGAGGAGCAATGCTGGCGTGGTCTAACATGAGGAATGCGAACCTAATTGATGCAGACTTTGAAGGCGCATTCCTTAGCGAGGTTGATTTTCGGGGCGCGATACTTGATGGAGCGAAGTTTTTCGACGCTTGTCTTCTACCGGTTTATGCTGAACCTGAGCAGTTCAGAAACAGCATAGGACTGGCCACATCCTCCGTTGATATACACCGTCCAGATGGAAATTAGTGAGTGTTAGCGCTTGTTGTGGGGGTAGCGTCTTAACTTTGTTTCTGCGCGGTGTTTTTCTTTGGGCATGGTGACTAAAGACAGAAGAGCACAAGCCCGCCGTCGTGCGCGCGAGCTTCAAAAGGAAGAAGCCGACCGTCTTGCCCGTATGACGCCGCTTCGGTTTCCGAGCCATAACCTTGTGCATCTCCCTATCTACTATGCATGTGGGGTTTTGACGCGCGAGTTAGGCGGTTTCCACCAAATGCCACAGCCCGGTTTCATCACTAAGACACAGCTCCGGTTGTATCCATTCCCTTTCATCGAGTTTGTACAGCTCCTCGTCCAGGAAAAGGCTGAAATACACGCCCTCGGGGTTGCTGGTGATATATTCCATCCGCTTCCAGCCAAGCTCCTTGATGCGTACAGGAATCTGCCACGGTAGGTCTGTTCCTTGGTATCGCACCAAACGAGCATCACCGTCAGCCCCGATAAAAGCAGCATGGTCGGCATCCACTGAGTCGTCTGCATTTAGAGCGTCAATAAACTTTTGCGCGAAACTCATGCTATTTACACTTCGACGTATTAGTAGGGTAAGCAGTGATGACATGATGACCGTGTTCAGCCACAAATTTTGATGGTTCAAGTGTCTGAACAATTATCCCGCGAACTTTATCGACTAAGTAGATTTGTGCCGAAGCGCAGAATTTGTCATCACGATTTGCAGTTGAAGGTGAGACTCTCTTTGACCAGGTGGTCCCCTCTAGCGCAGCATCGATTGCAATACGAATTAGGGCATCGCCATCCTTCCCTTCGATGGCTGCAAGCGACGACCATTCGGGGCGGTTCTGGCGGATATGTTTTAACCCATGTGAACTGTCTCCACAGCACAACGTCACCTCGTTCGCATGCATAAAACCCTGAGGTGTTCCCAGGTCAACGTACTGCCAGCTTGCTACAGTCTTAAATTTATCTGTTGCAGGGCCACACGCTGCAAAAGGCGGTATCCCCGGATCCGGATTCCACGACAAGAACGCAGCACTTAACAGTGACTCATTGGGTACATCGGGCTTGACTCGCCACTCTAGAAGCCTAAGCCGCGTTAGCTCTTCGATATTTCCTGCAGCGTGCGCCGATGTGGCTAGTTGAACGAACGAAAGAAACGCTATTCCAATCCCGGCCATTAGCCTTAACGGTTTGCCTTCGCACCTTCCGCATAAAATACCCCTCCAAGGCTTACCAATGACTGATAGATATATAAATTAACATATATTAGATAGGATCATCCTAAACGAGGGTGAAGTTGAGGTCCCGGGGTAAGTCAACGCGTCCCATCGGTCACGCTCGCTCATTGCTTCACCGGTCATTGGTCAGCGCAGTAGAGCAAATACGTTCGATGTAGTCATCTACGTCGAGTTTTCCTTGCACAATTCGATACCCGCACTCAATGTCGTCGTCCGTGAGGACAATTCCCTTGGTGGTTGCCGACGCAGCAGCATTCCTTACGCGTCGCTTGGTTTTATCTGTCAATCCTCCAAGCCCATCTGGTAGTACATTCGGGCGTTAATGTGCCTCGGGTTTTCCCATCTACTGAGGCGTAACAAAAGCCGAGCTAGTTTGGATTTCTTCGATGCTTATCAGTATGGCCCGGGTAGAGGTCAGCAGCTTTGCGCATGGCAAGCCCTGGCAAACAGCCGATCTGGCAATCTCGGGCGCGGGCGACTGCAGTAGGAAAGGCACCAATGGTGTTGGGCTGATCTACAACGGCAAGTACATGGCCGTGTTGTTGCAGGTTGTCAAAGGGTGTCGCGAGGCCTGACTTTAGTTGTGGAAGCGGCTTGGCGAAGAGTTTCTTTCTTTGTCGGTCGAGTGCACATGCTTGGTGTTCAGATTTGTCGACATCCATGTCGAGGAAAATGTCGATGGGGTGATTCGGCGACATAGCGGGCTCCTAGCAAACTGGGTAGATACGCCAGCCGCTGGTGTCGGGTGTCGGGACATTCGCTGCGAGCACCCACGTTACAAGGAGACCTAGAGATTCCGGCCGTGCCCCATTAGCTGTCAACGAACGTCCTGGTGCCGGGCGACAACACTCCCGGATCATGAAACTACAGGGCGATTCAGCCATACCCGGCCCAGCGACTATCCCCATTATCGGGGATAGCCTAAAGGTAATGGGGAGACTAACGCTATCGCCCTGTCTGGCATTTGTACCAGAGGTCATTGGTTCGAATCCATCCCCGCCACTAAGTTGGAACCCCAAGTTCGCGATGAACTGGCTCCGAAAGTTGGACTGGGGGTTTCTTGCGTTTCGGGAAATAGTTGGCAGGCAGGTTCGACCAGTCCATGGTGGGCTCACAACAGTAGAAGGCGACGGGAGCAGATTTTCCTTTCCCGCTCTCTAAAAAGACCTTTACGAAGCCTTGGCTTTCGATTTCTTCAGCCAGATCATTGGCGGAATCAGCAGCGCTAGGCCACCGATAAGCGCGACTCCACCGAACAACCACACCAATCCGGCGATGATGGCGATGGGTGCGAGGATGGCCGCCGCGATTTCGAAAGGTGCGAAGCCTACGTAGGCCATACCGAATTCTTCGAGGGTGCCGGATTTCTGCTCCGGGTCCACAATCTTCAGGACGGCGATGCCCGTGGCTACGGAAGCGGTTGCCCAGCCCCAGCTGAATACGGCGCGCTCGAACCAACCATGTTCGAAGACTCGTGGTGCGACGTAGAAGAACAACACCAGGCAGAAGGCCAGACCCACGACGAACAGAATAATCAGCGGGACGATGTAGGTGGCCACCACTGCCGGCACAATCGACGCGATGCCCACTGCAACCAGGAAGTCCGTCGATGCACCGGAGACTGAACCCATCAACTTCGTATCCAGGTAGTGCGGTGCCTTAATCAGGTGCAGCACACCTACTCCCGCCAGGCCGACAAGGAAGGCCATCGCGAACAGCGGGAAGCTTAAGGCTGGGAAAGCGTCATTGACCCAGTTAGTCAGGATATTTGCCAGGAAGAGCGTCACCGCCAGTGCCGCCACGTGCAGCGCGATTGGCTCAATTGAGGACGGGCTCGTGGTCGCCCGTCCCACGCTTGGACGCTGGCCGGGAAGAGAGATGACGCCGGTACGCATGTCCTCCGGCAGCTTATCCAAGGCGGGCAGCTCGTTGGTGTGCCCCTTCTTTGAACCCCAGCGGGCAAAGATAACGCCACCGACAATTGCGGAAAACATGCCCACCGCGGCGGCTGTAAAGCCCAAACTCGTGGCCTCAGTCATGCCGGCCGAGTCCAGTGCGCCACCAACGGCTGCTGCCACACCGAAACCGCCGACGAAGCCGACGGGCAGCATGATGCCGAACCAGTCCGGGGTATTGAACAGCGGGGCGAAAAGAATCACGCCAAGCAGTGCGAAGAAGCCCCACTGTGTCAGGTACATGCCCACGGAATAGGACCACATTGTTCGCGCGCGCTGGCGAACCTTGGCATCGAAGTCCATTGTGAACGGAAGGGCACCGAAGACTGCGGCGATTAGAATCGTCGCATAGTCGCCGAAGTGCTCGCTGAACTGGATGATCCCCAAAGCGTTTGGGCCTAGTAGCAAGCCGAGTAGGCCTGCAGTAATCGGTGCAGGGATGAGGAGCTTCTGGAACCAGGGGATGAATCGCCGCATCAAATTACCGATGATGAGCAGCAACGAAATCCAACCGATATCCATCAAGATGTCGAAGGGCGTGTAACCATCCACGGGAATTGATTACCTTTCTCGTTGGTGGGATTTCACCAATTAGCAATTATGTGAATCGCATCGTCGATTCTTAGAAAAATTGGAATAAAACCATAGGATTACCTCACGATTGTACGTCAGTTACCGAGAGATTTTGTGGCTTCAGTCACGATTAAGTTCCTCGCATGCACGATAAAAGCCGCCTACCCAGTACTTTCCGGGGAGGCGGCTTGTGGTTGTGGTTAGACGGTTCTACTGTCGGCCATTCCTAATGCGCGACCAGGCTGCTGCGACAACCAGGCCAACACACGCGATGGCGAGGTAACCCCACATGTGATCGGCGCTGGTCTGAATGGTCTTTGGCGGAGCAGGAGTGTTCTCTGCGGTTAGGACGCTTTCTGTGTCGCGACCAGAGGTGACACCGTCAATCCAGTCGGCGGTGCCTGCGAGGGTAGTGATTGCCGCGCTGGGGGAGGGCAGGTCAGGATCGCCATTGGAAGTTCCGGCGGTAGCAAGCCCGGCGAGCTTTCCATCGACGAAGAATGGTCCGCCGGAGTCGCCGCCCTGCATACCTGCACCGGAGACCGAATGCGCGTCCAGGATGGCGCTTTCGATCATCGGCATCGTGGCAGCGTCGGCTGGGATGCTTTCCGTTCCCGCGGGGATGGACTCGGTTTGGGAGTCATCTGGCTTTACCGCATCCGGCATGACAGCCTCACCCGGAACAGCTTCACCTGGAGCAGCTTCACCAGGCGCAGCCTCACCTGGAGTTCCTTCAGACGGTCCGCCGCCCAGCAGCTCATTGACGACCATCTTGGCCATCGGAAGCTGTCCGGATCGGGCCATCGACGAGCTGCTGCTCCAACCGTAGAGAGTTCCCGTCTGCCCAGGTGTCGGGATATCGCGGGAAACCTTTGCAGGGGTTGCGTCAGTGACCTTCTCGGTCAAGTGAAGTAATCCTGCATCGGACACTGGAGACAGTGCCCAAGAATCGGCATCGTAGACCTTCCCGCCGATGCGGGCCTGGGTCCCTTCGTTGTTTACAGACTCCAGGCAGTGGCGTGCTGTGAGTACCCACTGATCGGCAACCAGCGTTCCGGTGCAGTCACCAAAATTGCCGACTTTGCCAATCTTCAGCGCGGCCACGGAACTGCTTTCAGCATTTGCCGGTGCGGGTTCGCCGTTTTCCAATGCAAGTGCTGGGGCGGAAGATAGAAGCAGGGTGGTGCTAACAAGTGCTGCGATGGAAAAAGATGTTTTCTTCACGGTTATTTCCCTTTCCCAGAAGGAACAATGGCCTTGATTGCGGTGGCAACGAGCTTTTCAGCAGGGCCCTGTCCCACAAACTTCTTCCAGAGACTTGCGATGACGAGGAAGAATACGATGAAACCTGCTGCGGACAACGTGGAATGCAATGCCACATTCTGTTGCCAATAAAACGCGGTGAGAACGTGCAGGATGTAAATAGTCAGTGACATTGTTCCCATGGCCGCGAATGGGTAGACCACGGTCGGGAAACGGTCGCCTACGAACAAGCACAAATGCAGCACAATGGCGGCAACAGCGACGGAGAGAATGATTTCTCCGAAGACACCGGTATGTCCGGTAAAGCGGAGCCAGCCAGCAATCTCGGGATCAAATCGGAAGTACATGCCGACGGCAGTGATAACAACGCTGACAGCGGTAACAATCCAGCTCAACCAAGTATTGGCGCTGGTCTCGGAGGGGGAAGTGCCTTGCAGGCGACCGCGTAGGTAGACGTCGTAAAGCAGCATGCCGCCGATGAAATATGCAATCCACGCCAGTAGCGGATAAATCTGTGGCAGCGTCATGGGCGCGTACTTAATTGTTGCGGCGATAGTTGCGGCGATGAAGAAGCCGACTCGCCACCAGGTTCCGAGCGCTGGCATCCAGGAAACCAGCATCATTACCAGGCCCATGATGACGAGGACCACCTGAATTTCTCCACCCACCGGCAATAGTGCCAGGCCGATGAGAATGATTAGGGCGCCGCGAGTGATCAAGCGCAAGAAGGTAGTGCTGCTGTAATTGCGGCCGATGATCATCATTGTGGCGCCGGCGATAATGGCGAACAGTGATGAGGGTAGGCCAGAGAGCACAACCTTTGTGCTCCAAAGTAGTGAGGCCATATGGACAATGATCATGCCGATGATGGCGAGTGAGCGCGCTATATCGAGCCCCACAATTCGGGTAGGTTTATTCACCCCGGATTTCTCCTTTACTACAACTTATAGGGAGGTGCTCTTTGGTAAAAAGCACTCTCTACAAACGGCGTATTGAAAACGACTTTCTAGTTGTAGCAACCGAACCTGACAATACATTAAGTGACTATGTGTAAATCATGGTGTTTCGTCTGTGTTTTTACTGGGAAACTAGCGCGCTCAAAAAGCTAAGAGGCAGGCGTAACCTGGTGGCATGACATCGATGCTGACGAGTTTCACCTGGGCAGAGGTGCCAGGCGTCTTCCTCGCGTACCTATTAATCATTGCCATCCCCACCGCTCTCGCATGGGTGGGCGCCGCATGGTTGGCCAAAAAATACGGCGAGCGTATCGCATTTGGGCACACGATTTTCGTCTTTGTCGCAGCATTCCTAATCTGCTTTTGTACGCTCGCGTGGACACTTGAGGGCGAATACGACTACTCGCCGTGGCAGGTTTTCTGCAGCGGCTTTGCGATGGTCATCCTCACTGCCTCTGCCATGATGCGCGTGCCCGCCCCAACTCTGAACCTGCTGCCCACCTGGTGGGCTGCCGTCGCCGGCTACGCCCTGTGCTGGAGCATCATTGCCGGCACCGACGACACCACCGGGCTCTGGGCAGTCGGCCTGATGTTCCTGCTCCTCGGTCTCATCGCAGGCGTCGGCGCAGTCGTGTGGCTTACGCTGGCGATAAGGCGGCTTTTGTTGGATTCTGCCGCTTAGGGATTCTTAGTGGAACGGAGTTCGACAGCTAACTCGTCGATACGGCGCTCGAGGTCATCGCGAATCAGGTCCATGCGTTCTTTTCCGTCGATGCCTCGTTTTGAGGGCTCGTCAGTAAGCCAACGCTCGAGTGAGCCTTGAGCGTCCGAGGGGAGCTCTACATGAGCGGCATCGCCGATGATGACAACACGATCTGCAGTCCGGAGAATCGTGGGGGCAATGGGCTTTGGTGATGCACTGTCCATAGAGGCGCCGATTTCTGCAACTGATTTGGCTGCAAGCGCATTGGTAGTAGTTTTGGGGTTCGTTCCTGCTGAAAGGGCGATGAACTGCGTGGCATATTTTGCACGCGCAATGGCCTCGGCCATCTGGGATTTACCGGCATTTGCCACGCAGATGAAAAGTACCTTCGGGATTTCCTTCACTTCAGAACCCTTTTTCTATAGTTTGTCCGGTACGGAAAGGTCATTGGGGAAAAGGCGCGGCCCGAGCCAGCGGGTGACGTAGACAAGTGCAACGAGTACGGGTACTTCAATAAGTGGTCCAATCGTTCCCGCAAGTGCTTGCTGGGACAATGGGCCGAAGGTGCCAATCGCAACCGCAATTGCCAACTCGAAGTTATTTCCGGCGGCCGTAAAGGCAATCGATGCGGAGGTTGCGTAGTTCATGCCCGCGGCCTTGGCCGAAGTGAGAGCGATCGCGAACATGGCGAGGAAGTAGATCACTAGTGGTAGCGCCACTTTCGCAACGGTCCAGGGATTCTCAAGAATCTGCTGTGACTGAAGTGCAAAGAGCAACACGATTGTGTATAGAAGGCCGGCAAGCGCCAATGGTGAGATTTTGGGCAAGTAGTCATTTTCATACCAGTCGCGACCACGGGCGCGTTCACCAACTATGCGTGATGCTGCGCCAGCTAGAAGCGGAATACCGAGGAATACCACTACGGATAGTGCGATTGCCCAAAAAGAAAAGGTGGCGGAAGTGGTTTCCAGTCCCAACCAGGAGGGCAGAATCTGCAGGTAGAACCACCCCAGAGCGCCGAACATGAGAATTTGAAATAGCGAGTTTACGGCCACCAGTACGGCAGCGACTTCAGTATCGCCGCAAGATAGGTCGTTCCAGACCAAAACCATTGCAATGCAGCGGGCGAGACCGACGATAATCACGCCAGTGCGCAGTTCTGGACTATCGCTGAGGAATATCCAGGCAAGGATGAACATCAGTGCGGGGCCGAGAATCCAATTGAGGAAGACTGTGATGCCCATCAGCTTCCTTGATGTCAAAATTTCGCCCGTTTTGTCGTATCGAACCTTTGCGAGCGGTGGGTACATCATGACCAGCAAGCCGATGGCGATTGGTACGGAAATTGTCGCAATTTTTGCCTCTGCCAGCCAGTTCACAAATGATGGTGCAATTTTGCCCAGAATGAGGCCAATTGCCATTGCAGCTGCAATCCATAGCGGCAAGAAGCGATCTAGGAAGCTGAGTGACTTTGTAGTCTGTGTCATAGTTTCCGGTGTAATCAATATATCGATGATTGTCAATATATTTAGGGGGGGCGTGTAGCCTCAACAGGTATGGACGAAATCTCAGAATGCTGTGCACTTGGCGGTCGGCCTCTCGACACGGCGGAAGCGCAAGCTGCGGCAACGCTCTTCAAAGCGCTGGCGCAACCGGCGCGCCTGCAAATTTTGTCTCAGCTCGCTGCCGCTGGCTGTAGTCCGATGACCGTGGGTGAGCTGGCCGCTGTTTCTGGGCTTAGTCAGCCGACGGTGTCGCATCATTTAAAGACCATGGCGGATGCCGGGCTGCTAACTAGGTCTAAGAGTGGACGGGTGGTAACCCATGAGGTACGCCCTGAGGTATTTGCTGAGCTGCGACGTATCCTGGATATCGGTCACGCGGACGGGAGATAGTGAGCCGCTCGTCGCAAATTGCGATAGGTTGGAAAACCCTGTTTACCCGCCCAGGCGCTTGACGACGGCGTCGTGAAGCAACCCATTCGTCGCAACTGCGTCCCCGCCGTGCGGCCCGTTGACACCCGCGAGGGAAGTGAAGCGGCCGCCAGCTTCCTCCACCAGGATCGCAAGCGCTGCCAGGTCCCACAGGGAAACCTCCGGCTCCGCGGCGACATCGACCGCACCCTCGGCTACCAGGCAGTAGGAGAAGAAGTCGCCATAGCCACGCAGTCGCCAGGCGTCATCGGTAAGCCCGATGAAGTTATCGCGTAGGTCGCGCTCAGCCCAGCCGGTGAGCGAAGAGTTGGAAATTGAGCAGTCCGCGATGTCTGCCACCTTCGAGACCTCAATGCGGCGCTCGGTGGCTTCCCGGCCATCGACGTGGGTGCGCTTGAATGCGCCGTCGCCCTCGGATGCCCACCAGCGACGGCCCAGTGCTGGGGCAGAGACTACGCCGACAACCGGCTTGCCGTCCTCCAGCAGGGCAATCAAGGTGGCCCAGACCGGGACATTGCGCACGAAGTTCTTAGTGCCGTCGATGGGGTCGATGACCCACTGGCGCCCCTCAAACACAGCTTCGCCGCCGAATTCTTCGCCGAGAACTTCATCGCTCGGGCGCTTGTCCGACAGAATCTCGCGGAGCAGCTTCTCGCACGCGATATCGGCATCGGAGACCGGAGTCAGGTCGGGCTTGGACTCGACGATTAGATTGGCCGCCTCGAAGCGGGACATCGTGAGGTCGTCGGCTGCGTCGGCAAGCGAGAGTGCGAGGGCGAGATCTTCGGAGTAAGAGGTGGTCATGGCCGAAATTCTAGCGCAGAACCTCACTCAGCTCTGCGACCTGGCCACTCGAGCCCGCAAGCTTCCAGCGCCCCACCGACGTACATTCGCCGCCTGCGCCCGAGATAAGCGCATACCCAGGCAGCCAGTCCCAGGCTGCGACGTCGCGCTGGAACCATACGCCGATGCGGCCGTCGGCAACGCCTGCCATATCCACCGACGCTGAGCCCAGCATGCGCCAGGTAGCGCTGCGGGACACCGCATCCAGCCAGGACTTTGTAGCCGTGGCCTCGGATTCCTCGCTCGAGCTCACCACCGTGGTGTGGAGGTAGGTCGCTGCGCAGACTTCCGAGAGGGGGCGGTCAGTGACCCGGAGGTCATCAACAGTGCCATCGAGGTTGATGCGAGTGGTCGGGAGATTGGGGCCACCAATCCAGCTCTCGCCCGTTGCCGGGCGGTGCACCGCGCCGAGGACGACCTCATCCGGATTGTTCGCATCGCCCATAACCAGCGCCAATGCGCTGCACCAGTAGTCCGAACCAGTGGTGAAGTTGTAGGTGCCATCGACAGGATCGATCACCCACGTGCGACCAGACTGGGACTCCTTCGCTGACCCTTCCTCGCCAAGAATGCCGTCCTCCGGGCGGAGCGCGGCCAAAGCCTCGACGACGAATTTCTCCGCTGCGCGGTCGGCCGCGGTGACGACGTCGGAAATCGATGTCTTGTACTCCGTGACCAGGCCTTCGTCGCGCATACGAGCGGCAATGGTAGCGGCACGCTTCACGATGGCAACCGCAACACTGGTATCCGATGCCACAATCGACTCGGACACTTGGGCGAGAAAGAGTTCTAGGTCCTGGCTGGAATCTTGGTGCGGGTCTTGGCTGGAATCTTGGCTGGCGGTGGATTCAGACATACGTCCTATTGTGCACCGAAACAGGCGGTATAGCTAAGGTAGTACCCGTGAACCCGGATCTGAATGCTGACCTCAAAGAACTCGACGCGACGCTGACCACCATTGAGAAGGTGGTCGATGTCGACGAGCTTTCCGACCGGATCAGGGAGTTGGAAGCCCAGGCCGCCGATCCGTCGCTGTGGGATGACCCCGACCACGCGCAGCAGGTCACCAGTGCACTGTCGCAGGCGCAGGCGAAGAAGAAAAAGATCGACTCGCTGCGCGGGCGCCTCGACGATCTCTCCGTGATGTATGAACTCGCGGAAGAGGAGGGCGACCCCGACGCCGTCGAGATGGCCGATGCCGAACGCGCTGAGCTGCGTGCCGACATCGAATCCCTCGAGGTCACGACGATGCTTTCGGGGCCTTACGACGAGCGCGAGGCGGTCATCAACATCCGCTCCGGTGCCGGTGGCGTGGATGCCGCTGACTGGGCCGAGATGCTCATGCGCATGTACCTGCGCTGGGCCGACAAGCACGGGCATAAGGTCGAGGTTTACGACACGTCCTACGCTGAAGAGGCCGGTATTAAGTCCGCTACTTTCGTCGTCCATGGCGAGTACATGTACGGCACCCTCTCGGTCGAACAGGGCGCGCACCGGCTGGTTCGTATTAGTCCTTTCGACAACCAGGGCCGCCGCCAAACTTCCTTCGCTGAGGTCGAGGTGCTGCCGGTTGTGGAGGAAACGGATCACATCGACATCCCCGAGTCAGATTTGCGTATCGACGTCTACCGCTCCTCCGGCCCAGGTGGGCAGTCGGTGAACACCACGGACTCCGCGGTCCGGCTTACGCACGTCCCGACCGGCATCGTGGTGACTTGCCAGAACGAGAAGTCCCAGCACCAGAACAAGGCATCTGCCATGCGAGTTCTGCAGGCGAAGTTGCTGGAGAAGAAGCGCCAGGAAGAGCGCGCGGAGCTGGATGCTCTCGGCGCAGGCGGCAATGCCTCGTGGGGTAACCAGATGCGCTCCTATGTGCTGCACCCGTACCAGATGGTCAAGGATCTGCGTACCGAATACGAAGTCAACAACCCACAGTCGGTCCTCGACGGTGACCTAGACGGTTTCATCGAGGCCGGTATTCGCTGGCGCATGGCTCAGCAGTCCGAAGGCGAGTAGCGCTAGAAGGGCGGTTCGTCTTCGGGCGCTTCCGGTGCCTCGGGTGTTTCCGGTGTGGTGGGTTCGTCGGCTTCTCCGTTTCTCTCGTTTTTGTTCATTCCCAGTTCTTCGCGAGCCTGATTTGTCAGCTCCTGTGATTCGCGGAGGTTTTCCAACCTCTGCTCGTTGTACTCCTTGAGTGTCTGTGCTTTCTTTGTCTTGCGCAGGTCGAAAGAGTAGCGACCGTGGCCGGCGAGCGGCCCCGACTCTGTGCTGATAAGGGCAGCTCTTTCGGTGCTTTGATCAGTGGCGGAGGTCCAGTACTCCACGCCGTCGATATCGCGCACGACATTCCAAAGACCGGCCGTTTTTAGATTGTGGTGGCGACGGCATAGGCAATGGAGGTTGGGCGTCTCGGTTTGGCCACCTTCGTCGGGATTCTCGTGGTTATACGGCTGAATGTGGTCGATGTCGCACTTCGTCGCATCGACATCGCATCCGGGAAAGCGACAGGTGCCGTCTCTACCTTGGATGTAAGTACGCTGTCGCTCTGTTGGCGAGTACTTTTCCGTTTTCTCGTCCGCTAGTAGCCGGATGCTAGTGACCCGATCGAGCCAGGATTCAGTGGCGATTTTGTTGATCCACCCCAAGCCACCGATCCAGGCTTCTTGGGGCTTGTCTTGAGTGAGTGGGCAGTACAGATTCAACGTGGCGGTGACCTGAGCAGTCCCGTGCAGAAGGTGTGAAAAAGCCTCGACGAAGTCGCAGTCCTGATCAGCGGTAATTTCTTCCAAGACCTTCTGAAACTCAATTGCCCGCTCAGGCATCAGTTCCATGGTGACTTCAGTGAGGTTGTCCTTTAACTCGAACTTTATAGATTCGCCAGCTTTTTGCTCGATGCCTTTTTGAAACGAAGTAATCGGCGGGTCGTACTCATTTTTAGGGCGCAATAGCGGGCTGACTTCATTAATAAATCGCTGAATATTCTGTTGAAGACTCCGAACTCCGCGAAGAACTTCACCATTGACTCTCGGCGTGATCAGTTCGAGGAGATGGTCTTCGAAATATTTCACAGTAGAGGCGTCATCCAAGGGGAGGATGGCTGTGGCAATGACCCGCATGTGGGGAAGCGGTAGCTGTGCGCGTTTGAGCAGAAGCTCTTTCAACCGCGGGAGCCGCTCTAGCTGCATCCCGATATCGATGTACTGGAGTGTTCTCCCGCGCGACATGCCAAGAGCTGGAGCGATTTTGGCGATGTAATCTTCGACATCTTTTGTTGAAGAAGAGGGAACACAAGCAAGGGCAAGCTTCAAGTCAGCTCGATTGCGGTCAATTCCAAGACGTGCTGGTGCTGTTTGAGAAATCTCATGGTGAAAGCGTGGTGCCGTCGCTTCCATTGCCGCAGCGTAAGTGCGTTTGCGTGGTATATGTTCCCCGCTGGCCATTGGTGAATCCCCCTGAAAGATAAGGCCTGGACGTTGAAATGTTGAAATAAGGAAGAGGTAGGGAAAGTATTTTCGACTAACTCTGAGTGTCAATTTTTCAAGCTTGAAGCAGCTCGGCGACGTTATTTGGTGTTTTCAATCCTCGCTTTTAATCTTTCATGGCTCATTTTAATCGAACAGGTAAGCGAAGTAAAGGGGCATTTAAAGATTTTTGGGGAAAATAGTTTCGAACATTGCTACGGCGTGAGCTTTCGTGCGGTCGCATGCTCTGGGGGTTAGTGTTAGCCGCTGCTCGTCCCCGCAATCCCGCCATCCCAGCGCCTAGTTTCGCGCATTCCAGAGTGACTTGAGTGGCTTAAGTGATTAGAGTGTCTATCTATGATCACTTTCGACGGGGTTACCAAGTCCTACTCGACTTCTAGCCGACCAGCTCTCGACGACGTTTCAGTCCACATAGATAAAGGTGAGTTTGTCTTTCTTATTGGACCGTCGGGCTCTGGTAAGTCGACATTCCTGCGCCTTATGGTGCGTGAAGAGAAAGTGGATTCAGGAAAACTGACGGTCGCAGGCCAGGATCTGACCAAGATTTCTCGCCGCAACATTCCGAAATTGCGTCAAAAGGTGGGCTACGTCTTCCAGGACTTCCGCCTGCTGCCAAAGAAGACCGTGTACGAAAATGTCGCGTTCGCATTGCAGGTGATTGGCAAGCCGAAGGCGAAATTCGACAAGGCTGTTCCGGAAACGCTTGAAATGGTCGGACTCTCGGGCAAGGAGAACCGCTACCCGCACGAGTTGTCGGGTGGTGAGCAGCAGCGCGTCGCTATTGCTCGCGCCTTCGTCAACCGCCCGCTCATCCTGCTTGCCGACGAGCCCACCGGCAACCTCGACCCAAGCACTTCCGGTGACATCATGCTCTTGCTTGACCGCATCAATCGCATGGGCACGACGGTTATCGTGTCGACTCACGACAACGATGCCGTGGACTCCATGCGTCGCCGCGTACTGGAGCTGGAACTGGGGCGTCTTGTGCGTGACGACGCCACGGGCGTTTATGGCCTGAATAATTAGTAGATAGTCCATCGGTAGAAGAACTCATTCGAAAGGTATTACTGACCTATGAAGACTCGCTTTGTCCTCGGTGAGGCTTTCTCCTCCTTGGGCCGAAACATTACGATGACCATCGCGATGGTCATTACGACTGCGGTGTCGTTGGCGCTGCTCGCGACTGGCATCCTGGTTACTGAGCAGACCAGCCGTACGAAGGATCTTTATCTCGATCGCGTAGAAGTGCAGATTGAGCTGAATGAACAAATCTCCGCCGAGGACCAAACTTGCTCCTCGCCGGAGTGCGCTGAGGTCGTCGACAAGCTTGAAGAGGCTGATGGCGTTGATTCGGTGACTTTCCGAAATCGTCAGCAGAACTTTGACCACTTCGTGGAGATGTTCAAGGACAGTGACCCCGTGCTCGTGGAAAACGCGACGCCGGAGTCGCTGCCGGCTGTCGTGATGGTGCGCCTGACCGATCCGACAGACGTCAGCCCGCTGGATCCGATTCGGGAGTTGCCACAGGTCGACCACGTCACTGACCAGCATGAAGAGGTCGGAACTGCGGCGCAGAACTTGGATTCGGTGCGAAATGCGACCTTCCTGCTGGCGGCAGTGCAGGCCGTTGCCGCGGTGTTCCTGATTGCGAACATGGTGCAGATTGCGGCGTTCTCGCGTCGTAAGGAAGTTGAGATTATGCGCATGGTCGGTGCCAGCCGATGGTTTACGCAGGCGCCGTTCGTTCTTGAAGCTGTGATTGCGTCGCTGATTGGTGGACTGCTGGCTATCGGCGCGCTGTTCCTGGGTAAGGCGACGGTCATCGATCCTGCGCTGGGCAACCTGTACAAGGCACAGCTCCTGGCGCCGCTGACCAACGGCGATATTGGTGTGGTGGCGCCGATTGTGGTCATTATCGGCATGGTCTTCGCAGGCCTTGTTGCGCAGGTCACGCTGCGTCTTTACTCGCGTGACTAGGGCCCCAATTAGGTTTGCGATTAGACCCCTCGGTTAAACCCGGTGAATAGGGTCAGGGCAGGGTGCCGGGTAAGCTGGGGACTATGAATAATGACGACGTTCAGCGCCCACCGAAGCTCGACAAGAAGGCTTATGAAGCCGAGCTCAAAAAGCTCCAGGCAGAGCTCGTCGAAATGCAGCAGTGGGTGGTAGAAACCGGTGCCCGAATTGTCATCGTGATGGAGGGTCGTGACGCTGCCGGCAAGGGGTCGGCCATTAAGCGCATCACGCAGTACCTGAATCCCCGTACCTGTCGCATTGAGGCTCTGCCGGCTCCGACGAGCCGTGAGCAGGGTCAGTGGTACTTCCAGCGTTATGTCGAAAAGCTGCCAACTGCCGGCGAAATCGTGATTTTCGACCGCTCCTGGTACAACCGCGCCGGCGTTGAGCGCGTCATGGGCTTCTGTACCTCGCAGGAGTACCGTCGCTTCCTGCACCAGGCTCCAATCTTCGAGCGTCTGCTGGTTGAAGACGGCATTATCCTGCGCAAGTACTGGTTCTCCGTGTCGGACGAGGAGCAGGTTGCTCGCTTCAAGTCCCGTCGTGAAGATCCGCTGCGCCGCTGGAAGCTCTCGCCGATGGACCTGGAGTCCATCACTCGCTGGGAGGACTACTCCCGCGCTAAGGATGAGATGTTCATCCACACTGATATCCCGTCCGCACCGTGGTTCACGGTTGAGTCCGAGGACAAGAAGCGCTCGCGTATCAATGTCATCAACCACCTGCTGACCACCATTCCGTACGAGCACATTCAGCGGGATGTTCCGGAAATTCCGGAGCGTCCGGAGTCTGAGGGGAGCTACGAGCGTCCGCCGCGCACGGAGTTCCGCTATGTGCCGGACGTTGCCGCCAATCTCGAGGCTGACCGCGTAAAGGGCGCAGGCAAGTCCGATAAGAAGGGCAAGAAGCACAAGAAGGGCAAAAAGGACAAGAAGAGCAAGAAGAAGTAGCTCCTTAGTCTCAGTGAGGTTCTGGTCGTCAGAACCTTCGCAGCAGAACCTTCCCGTCAGAACCTTTCCCTGGTTAGTTATCTGTGTCACACTGGGTGACATGACTGCTACTGATAACGGTTCTGGCACTGCACGCACCGAGGTCGATGAGCCGAAGGTGCTGCGAGAAGTCCACGGGCGATCTGGTCACCTTCGGCTGAATAGGCCGAAGGCACTTAATTCGCTCGATTTGGATATGGTCACCGAGGTCGTCGAGGGGCTCCGCGCATGGCGTGACGACGACTCGGTGGACCACATTGTTGTTTCATCCGGTCACCCCAAGGCGTTTTGTGCCGGTGGTGATGTGCGCGCAGTTCGGCAGGCTGTGCTCGATGGCGTTCCGGAGCAGGGGGAGGAGTTTTTCCGGGATGAGTACGAGATGAACGCGATGATTGCGGAATTCGCGCAGTCCAAGCCATATATCGCGATTATTGATGGCATCGCTATGGGCGGTGGCCTTGGTGTTTCCATGCACGGCTCCCACCGAATCGTGACCGAGCGTGCCAGCGCTTCCATGCCAGAAATGGCAATCGGCTTTATTCCCGACGTTGGAATTACCCACTTTTCGCAGCATGTGAACACGCGGTTAGGAGGGCCCTCGTCGGCAATCGCGAGGTTTACCGGGCTGACCGGTTACCGCCTAACTGCGGCGGACATGCTGTGGTCTGGATGGGCGACACATGCGGTGCCATCCGCGCAGCTGGACGAGTTTGTTGCGGCTCTGGACCGCGATGGAATTGATTCGGCGCTCGCGGAGTATGCGCTCGATGTGGACTCAGCTGAGGCTCGTGATCTGCTCGGGGATCCGCAGTTGGCCGAGTGGAGCGACTGCATTGAGGCTTGCTTTGGGGCTGATACCTGGGCGGAGATTGAGCGAGCTCTCAACGAAGCCGCTGAGGCGGGCTCTTGTGCATCGTCAACAGTGGAGACTTTTCGCGACCTGCTGGCACCCGCCAACCCGGAAAGTCTCGTAGCGGCCGTGGAACTCTATGCGGCTAACTCGGCCCACGAGGTCACCTTGCAGGAGGCGCTAGACCGGGAGATGAAGCTTGGCGCTTACATGCGTCAGCACCCCAATTTTGCCGAGGGCGTGCGGGCAGTGTTGGTGGATAAGGACCGCGACGCCGCCTTTAAGCCCGCTACCGTGCAGGAAGTTGATGTCGAAGAGATTCGACAGCACCTTCGTTAGCTGGCTATGCGTTAGACAAAGCTGTGGCGGCCAGTCGTCGGCGCGAAATCATCGGCAATCATGGCCGCCAATTCGAGATAACTCTGGGTGGTGGCGGGCTGGAGATTGTCCAGCTCGATATTGGCACCATTCGCGATATGCGGATCGTAGGGGATGACCTGTACTGCGCG
Organism: Corynebacterium jeikeium; assembly: GCA_003955985.1. Classification (NCBI taxonomy): domain Bacteria; kingdom Bacillati; phylum Actinomycetota; class Actinomycetes; order Mycobacteriales; family Corynebacteriaceae; genus Corynebacterium; species Corynebacterium jeikeium. The sequence continues at coordinate 1,974,636 of CP033784.1, read as the reverse complement.
GCAGCGCTGGGCAAATAACTCGTGCACGGTCTCTGTGGACAGTCCCTGTTTATTTAGCTCGTTGACCACCACGACAGTGGTAGAGACCAGCCGTTCGAAGCCGTGCGCTGAAAGCCAGTCCAATGTCGTCCAGGCGCTTTTCACGCCGTCCAGTGCAGGCGTGGTGACCAGCACCAGACAATTGGCCGCAGACAGAATCGAAGCGGAGATGGGCTGCGTCAGGCCGGTACCGCAGTCTGTCAGACTCACGTTGTAATGCCGCCGAAGGATGTCGAGGGCCGCGCAGTATTCGCCGTCGGAAAGCGCGATCGTCGATGTCGGATTTTGGTCGCTGCCGACAACCTCCAGCCGCGATGGCGTGTGCGATGTATATGTACGGACCTGCGCGTATTTGTCCGTATCCGGGGCTCGGAGCAGATCGCGAATAGATGCGGGATTGGCTGCGGTGACGCGTGCGCCGAGGGTGCCAAAGTCCGGATTCGCGTCGATCGCGACGATTCGGTCACTGCGCAGGCTTGCAAGCGTGGCGCCCAGGCACATGGTTGTCGACGTCTTGCCAACGCCGCCCTTCACGCTGATAACAGCGATGTTGTAGTCACCGTAGATAGGCTGTCGCACCCGCTCTATCAGCTCGCGTTGCTTGCGTGCCGACGATGATTCCCGCGGTGAAATTGCGCCCCAGGTGGCCTTATGAACCCAGCTGCGCCAGCCCGACTGTGGTGCCTGCCGCGAGTTCAGGCTAGCGGCCAAGTCTGAGACGGAAACTGCGTGATTGACTGCGTGTTTGGTGGAAGCCATAGACTTCATCCCCTCCCCAAAAATCCCCAAAGTATGTCCCCGCCGTCGTTTTTACCACGCAGCCAGGACGACGGCGACTCCAAAGAAGGCATCGAGAATTCCGACCTGTTTCGGAGTCCACGGCCGAGCGCGGCGAGCGCCGGAGATTGGCATGGTAAAAGACCTGATGAGAAGCCCAATTGCGACGATGGGCACACCGATGCTGATGAGGTTCCGGTCGTGGAGGACGAGCCACCCGATGATGGCCACGGCGGTAATGAGAACGTGATACGTGACCGAGCCAATGAGCCACTGGCGGTTGCCGCGCTTGCGAATCATAGTTTTTACATAGGGCACGGTGCCGACGAAATATCCAGCGTAGATAGCCGCAATTGCCCAAGCTTTCGGGGTTGGTCCGGCGATGATAGGCACCATGAGGCTAGCGGCCAGAACGGTGGAGACACCAGAGAGAAGTGAGCGCGGTCGGCGGCGGTAGGTCTCCCAAATAGCGATAGCGGCAAGAGGGGCAATGAGGGCGACCCAGGTGAGGAGGGAAACGTCGGCAAGCAGTGTGATGCAGCCGGCGACGGCAGTGAGCGCGGTGTACGTGGCGGCGGGTGCGAGGTGGCGGCGTTGGCGACGAGAGCGGAGCCAGACGCTCACGGCGAAGAATGCGAAGTAGCCGAGCAGCCAGGTCGCGGTGACGGCAAGGCCTGTCCATGTGGGGGTGAGGGCGAGAGCGGTCAGCGGGGGAATGGTGACCATGAACCAGGCGCCGTGCTGGTCCGGAACCCAGCCAGCGGAGCGCTTGTGATGGGAGCGGCGGGCGGGGCGGGGAGGACGTGGTTGGCGGGGCTTTTGGCTCATATTACGCATTGTAGATGCGTAATTATGTCGGGGCTGTATTAGAACCTCATATTGAAACCTCATTGAATAAAATGCACATGCGCGCAAGGCGACAGTGCTAACGTTGAACTCGCATTCTCAGGGCGAGGTGAAATTCCTCACCGGTGGTGATGCTGCGGCTGACGCAGACAAGTCCACGAGCGCCCTACCTGTGGCCAGAAGGGTCGTCAGGTAGGGGACAAGCAGATTTCGGTTGGAATCCGAAACCGACGGTCATAGTCCGGATGAAAGAGAAGGAGTTGAATAATTCGTGGAATACGTGTCGGATTTTTTGGTGGGTTTCCTCACTGCACAGCTCAGTGTGGCGGGAGCACCAATCTTGATTCGTGAAATTGTCGGTAACCTCTTTGGCCTGGCGTGTGCCTTCCTAGGTATGAAACGGAAGGTATGGGCTTGGCCGGTCGGCATTATCGGAAATGCCTTGCTGTTTACCGTCTTCCTCGGCGGAGTTTTCCACACGCCGCAAAATCTTGATCTCTATGGCCAGGCGGGGCGTCAGGTCATGTTTATCGTCGTCAGTCTCTACGGATGGTTCAGCTGGGTCAAGAGCCGCAATCAGAGCGGTGACGAGGTCGCAATTGAGCCTCGGTGGGCGACGGCATCGGAACGCATTGGGATGATTACCGTGGCTATCTTCGCCACTGTGATTTGTGCCAATATCTTTGAGATGCTGGGCTCGTGGGGGCCATGGGCCGATGCCTGGATTTTCGTCGGTTCGATGTTGGCGACCTGGGGTATGGCCCGCGGGTGGAACGAATTCTGGCTAATTTGGATTGCCGTTGATGCCGTGGGAGTGCCGTTGCTGCTCAAGGGTGGCTACTACCCGTCGGCGGCGCTGTACCTCTTCTACGGATGCTTCGTTATTTGGGGCTTTGTCTCCTGGGTTCGCCTCGAGCACCAGAGCGACAATGACCAGCAGAAGAGCTCCGCGACCGACCAAGTACCGGCTTTGGCAGCAGCCGAGCGGTAGGATAGTCCAGGTGAGCTTCCGACCAGATAACTCCCGTACCAACCGCGCCCATCAAGCCGAAGAGCGTGCCCGCAGTCTCGTGCAGGACGTCCTCGACCGCGAGGAGCGGGTACGCAACAATCTGGCCAGCGCTGATGTCGACCCGTGGACGATGCGTTTCGTCGTCGATGAGTCGATTTCTGAGGGCGCAATCATCACCTGGCGCAATGAGGCCACTCGTGCCCGCCGCATCATGCGCCGCTATGACATTCAGCGGGGCTACCGCGAGAAGTTGCGCGAAGTTGAAAAGCGCATCGATGCCATGTTGCACCTCGCGGAATCGCTGGAGGAGTCGTGGGACGCCGCGGCACACGCTTCGAAGAGGCTTTCCGACGCGGAGGCCCGCGATGTCGCCGCCTTTGAACGCGAGCGCGAGCGGCAAAATGACGCGGCAGAGACTAAGCGGCAGCGTGAGGAGAAGGTCCGCAAGTTCCGTCGGAAAGCGGAGAATATTGCTACCGATGCGTGGGATGCGGGCCGTGACGCGCTAGAGAAGCTGCCGCCGCTGTCGTCTTCGTTGAAAGACATTGCGTCCAAGTTCCGTTCCCGGGGCTCGGAGGAGCAACCGCGCGAGGTACGGCGGGCAACCGCCCGCGACCTACGCAAGGAGCCCCCGCTGCCGGAGGACTAGCGCTCCTTGGACTTAGCTGCCTGAACCACTTCGGCGAGCTTGGAAATCTCCTCGCGAGAAGGCCTAATATCCGGATGCGTACGGCAGTAGTCCAGCAACAAATAGCCAGCTGTGCGAATGCGACGATGGCCGTCCCAGTGCGGAGCGGCGATTTCGGGGTCGTTGGTGGCCAGAGACGAGATGGCCTGGCGCTCACTGAGCAGCTCGTACTGGAGATCGCGACGAATATCGAGTGCCTGATTCGGAGTGCCGGTTAGCAGCGCGCCGAGAAGAGCACCCATCTGTCGATAGCAGCGCGGAATATGACGCAGGTAGTGCTTCTCAATGCTCTCGGTCGGCCAGAAGTGCAGGACAGCGAGAGCCAGCGCGCAGGCGATACCGACTTCCAAAACACGATCGGTCACAATCGGTGCGAGCTCGCCAGCGACATTTCCGCCCAGCAGCAGCGCCAGCGGAGTGGTGACGATCGTCGTCAGCGCATAGTTCTTCACCACGAGAATCTCCGCGCCGAATTGGCAGGCTGCAAGCGCGATAAGTAGCGTCCAGCTGTCCAGGCCAAAGGAAAAGAGCAGCGCATAGAGGAAAATGCCGATAATCGAGCCCACCATGCGGTGAATCCCTCGAATCGAACCGGCGGTGCGGTCGGGGCCCCACTGTAGCGTCATCAATGCGCTGACCACCGCCCAGTCAGGCCGGTCGAGGCCGACAAGGACGCTAATGAGACCAGCTAAGCCGCCAGTAATAGCCACCTTTGTCGCAGTCATCGATGCGTGAGAATAGCGGTCGAAAGAGCGGAAGATTCGGTAACTCACGCTTGGTCGTGCGAGTGGAATGGTTGTCTGTGTCTCGTCGAAGAGGTTAGGTGTGTCCACGATGTCCACAGCGCTGCCGTGCACGCCCAAGCGGCCGCGGATAGCAATCAGCCGCTGATGAGCAGCAATGACACGGTTGACCAGTTCCGTATGGGAGGGCTTGACGATTTTGCTGCCACGGATGATGCCTGCGTCGGCAAGCGATTCCCATGCGTCGGTGAGTGCAGTTTGCGCCTGGTGATGAACGGCGAACGATGTCGAGTCTGACTTTTCCATCGCCTCGATGGCTGATTCAAGGGATTGGACGGCCGCCATCTCGGGGCCGTGCGGATTCCACAACCGCGGTGCCATGCCGATGACTATCGCCGAAAGCACACCAACGGTAGCCCACATGGCGGTTTCAACCGGGTTGAAGCCAAGGCGGGCGACCATTGTGGTACCGCCTGAGACCATCACAATGAAGAATGAACCTGGTGGTGGCAGGCGCAGTGCGTTTTGGATAAAGGCCCCGACTGTAGCCAACACCGTGGTAAAAAGTGCGATGAGCAGCAGCCATAGATTACTGCCGCCGGAAGCGATCTCACTGTGGACCACTGAGCCAACAAAACTGCCGGACATAACGCCGGCGACCAGGCATAGTCCGGCGATGGACATCACGCGCAGACGACTGCGGTAGGGGTGGCCCTCGCCATAGATGACCACACAGCCACCAGCGGCGATAAGGAGCATCTCCGAGCCATGGCCGGTGAGAAGTGCCACGGCACCCGGCAGGAATAGCGCGAGTGCTGCGCGGAGGGCACCGGGCCATCTTTGCGCACGGGAGTGGAAGGCAGTAAAAAGCTGCCATGCACTTGGTTGTGGAGGAAGCTCAACCGGTTGGCTCAATGTTGGTGAAATCTCCTTATCTATATTGGGTTGTTATTGGCGCTGCCGCTGTGTGCAACCGAGAACTCTAGTCAGCGACCAGCGTCTCGAGCGTGAACTCCGGGTGCTCCTTCTCAATGAAGGACAGCTTCCACTTGTCGCCGAAGAGGGCGATGAGGGCGCCGTCGGAACGCGTGAAGATCTCCACGCCGCGCTGCTTTGCCAGCTCAGGCGCGGTCTCTTCGTCCGTGCGGCGGGCGACGGAGTAGGGGATTGGCTCGGCGATGGTCTCGACGTTGTACTCGTTTTCCATGCGTGCCATCATGACCTCGAACTGCATCGGGCCGACCGCGGCCATCACCGGGGCGGCATCGCCGCGGGCATCGTTGCGCAGAATCTGCACCACGCCCTCGGCATCGAGCTGATCGACAGCCTTACGGAACTGCTTGTACTTGCCCAGGCTCTTGGCGCGCAGAGTGCGGAAGTGCTCGGGCGCGAACTGCGGCATCGGCTTGAATTGAACCTTGCGGCCCTCGTAGATCGTGTCACCCGGCGCCAGTGAACCCGCATTGACCAGGCCGACAATGTCGCCCGGGTAAGCCGTCTCCACAGTCGAACGTGTCCGGCCGAAAACGGTCAAAGCATACTTTGTGGAGAAAGTACGTCCCGACTGCGCATGCGTGACCTGCATGCCGCGGTCAAACTCGCCAGAGACAACGCGCATGAAGGCCAGCTTGTCGCGGTGGTGCGTATCCATACCCGCCTGCACCTTGAACACGACGCCCGAAAAATCATCCGTCGGTTCGCGCTTTTCGACGATAGCCCCCTGGCCGCCAGCCGCTGCAGCGGCAACGGCAGCCGGGTCGGACTCGCGGGCACCAGGTGCCGGAGCCAGCTCGCAGAGAGTGTCCAGGATCTGGTGGACACCCCAGTTCAGCATGGCGGAGGCGAAAATCACCGGAGAGGTGTCGCCAGCGAGGTACATCTCCTGGTCGTGGTCAGCGCTATCGGCGGAGAGCAGTTCGGACTCCTCGGCTGCCGTCTCCCAGGCGTCGCCCTGCTCTGCGGCGGCCTCATCTGGGGTGAGGTGACGCTCAGCGGCAATAGTGGCGCCACCGGCAGTGCGCTCGAAGCCGATGAACTGCTTGGCTTCGCCGTCCTCACCACGCTCCAGCAGACCGCGGAAGTCGCCGGCCTCACCGACTGGCCAGTACAGCGGAGTCGGCTGCAGGCCAATCTCCGCGACAATCTCATCCATCAACTCCAGGGGAGCCTTACCCGGGCGGTCCCACTTGTTGATGACGGTGACGATGGGAATTCCGTTGGACTTACAAACCCGGAACAGCTTCAACGTCTGAGGCTCGAGACCCTTGGCACCGTCGACAAGCATGACAGCGGCGTCGACAGCGGTGAGCACACGGTAGGTGTCCTCGGAGAAATCAGCGTGACCAGGCGTATCGACGAGATTGATCATGTACGGCTCGCCGTCGTGCCCCTCTGGCTGGTACTCGAACTGCAGCGCGGAAGAGGCAATCGAGATGCCGCGATCCTTCTCCATGTCCATCCAGTCGGACACAGTCGACTTGCGGCCGGCCTTGCCGTGGACAGCACCGGCTTCGTTAATGACATGAGCATGCAGCGCCAGCGCCTCGGTGAGCGTGGACTTACCGGCATCCGGGTGTGCGATGACGGCGAATGTGCGGCGGCGTGCGGCTTCTTCGGCGAGAGTGGTCACAGGGAAACTACGCTTTCCTTAAAAAGAAAATCGGAATAAGGGAATCGGGTTCAACCTTTCTAACTTACCGCTCCAGTGGGGTAAGGGGTCAATTGCAGTTAGAGGTTGAACAGCTCGCGCAGCGTCGTGATGACGCCTTCCTCCGCGTTCGACGGTGCGATGTCGGTGGCGCGGCGTTTGATTTCCGGGTGACCGTTGGACATGGCAAACGAACGGCCTGCGTGGTCGATGAGCTCGAGATCATTCAGGTAGTCAACGAAGCAGACAGTTTCGGCAGGAGAGACACCTAGGGCCTCCTGCAGGGCGGCGAGTGCCGTGCCCTTGTTGGTGTTGGCATCGATGAGGTCGACCCAGTGGGCACCGGAGACTACCGCGCGCAAGTGCGGGCTCTGGGAACGCAGGTAATCGGCCGATTCCTCTTCGACGGAGTAAGGATCAAAGGCGGCAATTTTGACGATGCCGTCCTCGGCGGCAGCGGCGATGACATCATCGACCTTCTGCAGCTTCAGGTAGTACTTGGCGGCCTCGTTGAACTGCAGCTGCTGAACTTCCTCCGGAATATTGAAATGCGGCGGGAAAAACTCCACGTATGCGCTGGCAGCGCCGCAGATAATAACCGACAGGGGAGTACGGCCCGCCGCCACACGGTTGTCGTTGAACTGGCGGATCGCGTGTACCAACTGAGTGACGATGTCGTGGTCGATACTGGTAACCGAAACCACCTCGCCCGCATCCGCGACATAGTTGCCGTTTTCCGCAATGATTGGGATGCGGTGTGCAATGGGGGCGAACTGGTCGGCCAGAGTTGCGTACTGGCGGCCCGACGCGGGAGCGAAGTGGACACCGCGGTCGAGCAGCTCCGTGACTACCGGCCAAAAGGACTCCGGGATTTCCTTGTCTTCATTTAGTAGAGTCCCGTCCATATCCGTGACTACAAGGCGGTATGGCGGCTGGGCGGGAGATTGCTGCTGGATATCCAGGGGTTCCGTCATGGCTCTTATTCTAACGGGTAAGTAGGGTTCAATTTTCTTCCTTGAGGTGTCTCCCGGTGTCTCCCCCGATTGGGTGAAAGCTGGGCCACAATACGGGGTACCCAGTTGAGGGCGATAGCCGGTGAATAGCGTGTGCGGGGTATTTTGAGGGGGAACTCATACTCATTTAAGCCAGGAGGATTTATGTCGGATTCGGCCCCCATCAAGCGCAATGACTGGAATGAGCGCATCAGCCTTGCAGAGCAGATGATCCCCCTCCTGGGACAACTGCGCCGCAACAATGATGTCGTGACTTCAATCTTCGGCCGCCGACTGGAAAACGTTACCGAGACCGGCATCATTAAGTCGCACCGCTACGCCCGTCGCATCACCTCGCAGGAGCTGCCCCTGAGTCAGACCCTGCCGATTCTGCAGGAACTGGTGAAGATGGATCTCGGCACCGCCTCCATTGACCTGGGCGCCCTGGCTACCAGCTTCGAAGAGGAAGGCGGCGATCTGCGCGCATTCCTCGAGCGTGAGCTTGCCGACGTCATCGGTGCCGGGACACAGACCCCGAAGACCGACATTGTCCTCTACGGTTTCGGCCGCATCGGCCGTCTGCTGGCTCGCATTCTGCTGGCTCGTGAGGCACTGTTCAACGGCCCGCGCCTGCGCGCTATTGTGGTTCGCCAGAATGGTGAGGACGACATTGTCAAGCGTGCTTCGCTGCTGCGCCGTGACTCCGTCCACGGTGCATTCGACGGCACCATCTCGGTTGACCGCGAAAACAACATTATTTGGGCAAATGGCACCCCGATTCAGGTCATTTACTCCAATGACCCGGCAACTGTTGACTACACCGCCTACGACATTAACGATGCGATTGTCATCGACAACACCGGTCGTTGGCGTGACCGCGAGGGACTGTCACAGCACCTTCAGTCCAAGGGTGTTTCCAAGGTTCTGCTTACCGCGCCGGGCAAGGGCGATGTGAAGAACATCGTCTACGGAATCAACCACAACATCATCGAGGAATCTGACAACATTTTGTCGGCAGCTTCGTGTACTACCAACGGCATCACCCCGGTGCTGAAGGTCGTCAATGACAAGTGGGGTGTCGAGTTCGGTCACGTCGAGACCGTCCACTCCTTCACCAATGACCAGAACCTGATTGACAACTTCCACAAGGGTTCCCGCCGTGGTCGCGCAGCCACCCTGAACATGGTTCTCACTGAGACTGGTGCCGCAAAGGCCGTCGCCAAGGCTCTGCCGGAGTTCGAGGGCAAGCTGACCGGTAACGCCATCCGCGTTCCCACCCCGGACGTTTCCATGGCGGTGCTGAACCTGACCCTCGACACTGAGGTCGACCGCGACGAAGTCAACAACTACCTGCGTGAGGTTTCCCTCAAGTCCGTTCTGCGCCAGCAGATTGACTACATCCACTCCCCGGAAGTGGTTTCCACCGACTTCGTCGGCTCCACCCATGCTGGCATCGTCGATGGTCTGGCTACCATCGCCAACGGTAAGCACCTGGTGCTCTACGTCTGGTACGACAACGAGTTCGGTTACTCCAACCAGGTCATCCGCATTGCTGAGGAGATCGCAGGCGCTCGTCCGCGGGTCTACCCGAAGCGCAAGCACATCGACGAGCTCTAAGGCGGCGGACCTGAGCTTGAGCTGCTGAGCCCTCGAACGCCCTCTTCCCCCCCCCTCCAAAACCACGGGGGTTGAGGCGATGGGGAGGGCAGGGGGGAGGGGGACGGAGCTTTCGGTGCGGGAGGCCGCTATCGCTTACCGCTGGTGGACCTGGTTCTGCGCGGCTTCGGGCGCTGTTGGGCCGAGGGGTCGGCCGCCACTCGGTCCCGATCCGCGTGGGGTCCCTATGTGGATTGTCAATAGTCAGGCGGGACTTTCACGTACATCGTATGGGGGTGTAGCCATGACTAATCGCCGGGCCGCATCGTGCGGGCCGGCGGTGATCAGCGCAGCGGCCTACGCAGCCGTGGCGATGGTTCTAGCAGGGATTTCTCGGAAGAACTCACGCCGAGTCAACAGGGCATAGATGACGTTGCAGCGGCTCCGGGCAAGCCACATCACCGCGGCATTGTGCTTCTGTCCTTCAGCCCGTTTACGCGGGTAGTAGTCGCGCGATGCGGGATGGCAGTTCGACGCGATCCACGCCGATCGAAACATCGCGTTTTCAACTGTTTATTGCCGGCCCTGGTGGGAAACTCGCCGCGGATCGACGTACCCGACTGCCGGGTGGTCGGCGCGATGCCGGCGTAAGCGGCCAAGTGCGCGGCGTCGGCGAAGTCCTGGCAATCGCCGATGGACAACAAGATGTTAGAGGCGGTCTTGATGCCTACGCCGGGCATCGACATCAAGACCTGGGCAAGAGGGAACGATTCGAGCATCTCCGAGCCATGTCCGGCGATCGTGTCGCGCTGTGCTTGAAGCTCTTCGATGTTCGCCGCCAGCTGGGGAATGACCAATTCTGCTGCCGCCATGCCGGGTACCGTGACAGTTTGCTCGGCAAGGGCGGCGAAAATTGCGAGGGCAACAGGGTCCTTCTTGGCGCGGTTGCGTATCCACTTCAGGACCCGGCCTCGACCTGCGGCGGCCAGTTTTGTCGGACCTTCGTAGTGGATTAGCGAGTCCAGCACCAGCGTGCGCGAGAGAATCTCGCCTGCAAAGACGCGCTCGAGTGCGGGGTGAATCTGTGTGAGCACGCTGCGAAGGCGGTTTTTCTTTCGGGTGGCGTCTTTGGCGATGTCGTCGTGGAATCCGGCGAGCATCTTCAGCGCTACTAGTGTCTCGTCGTCGCGGTCGACTGCCCGCAGTGTGTGTGGCATGGTGCGGGCGGTGTCGGCGATGATGAATGCATCCCGGCGGCGGTTTTTGATCGTCCAGGGTAGAGGTCGGCTGCTTTTCGCATGGCTAGGTCGGGGAGGTCTCCGACCGTGCAACCGCAGTCGCGGGCCACGGTGATGGGCAGGGCGCCGATCGTGTTGGGTTGATTGACGACCATGAGAACGCTGCCGTGGGCTTGCATGGACGCGAAGATTTCGCGCTGTGCGGCTTCGTCTTTGGGCAGTGGTTTGTCGTAAATTCTCTCGCCGGTGTTGGTCAGCGCGCTGGCATGGTGGCCGGTTTTGCCGACGTCGAGGCCGATGATGATTTCGGGTGTTCTGGACGGTTCCATGGTGGTGTCCTTCTGTTGCGGCTGGTCGCCGGTGTCTTGGACATCCGTTGCAGGCACCCACGTTACGACGAGACCTCTGTTTGGTCCGTGGCCCTATTAGCTGTCAGCGGTTATCCCCGGTGTCCGGTGGCAACACCCCCGGATTATGGAAATGTTCACGCAGATAAGCCATGCCGGGCCCGGTGACCGCGCCCCGTGAGGGGGCACCATCACGGTAACGGGGGGGGGCGGGGGTAAGGTCAGCAAATTGAGCCTGGCGTAAGTCGATAAGCATTGCCTAACCTAATGCTGTTTCAGGTGGTGTTCCCGATTGGGAATCGGCAACGGAAGCGAGGCGGCGACGATGAACGGAAAACGTGGATCGACCGGAGAACCCCTCTCCGGAGGGGAAGCCGGGGACGCGGGCCCAGACGGGACGGGTGACGGGCGGTTGGTGCACGTCGCACCGGTCGCAGCGGGTGGCCGACCATCCACCCGCGACATGCTCGTCGCCGCCGCAATCGGCGTCGCGGGGTCTCTCATCGTCGTGCCCCTGACTTACCTGCAGGTGTTCGCTGGCATCGCCCACGTTTATCTCGTCGCGGCGACGCTCGGGTTGTGGTTCCTGCAGTGCGTTGTTCCCCTCATCGTCGTCCGCAAGCCTGGCGCGAGCCTTATCGCGTGCCTTGCCATGGGCGTCGTGTCCGCGGCGACCACCCCATTCGGCGTCGCCGCAATCGGGGCGCTGATTATGGAAGGATTACTCATCGAGCTTCCGTTCATGGTCACCCTGTACCGGCGGTGGACGCGTCCCCAGTTCGTGGCATCGGCGATATTGTTCTCCGCGCTGATGGGAACGATGGCCCCGCGCGCAGTCGGCGTCGACTCGCCGACCACGCCCATGACCCTGATCAGCTTCGCCGTAGCCTTGGCATCGAGCCTGGTGTTTTTGGTCCTGGGCTTTGCCGTCGCAAAGGGGCTTCGCAGCCGCGGGGTCACCCGGTGACCGGCGGAGCATCCGTGTGCGCCGGTGCGACACGCGGGACGGTCCCGGCCCGGTTACGGGTTAGTGGCGCGGGCGTGCGGCACGCCGATGGGCGATGGGCACCCGACATGGTGGATCTCTCCTTCGATTTCGGCACGATCAACGCCATCACGGGACCCGTGGGGTGCGGAAAGACGAGCCTGGCCCACCTTATCGCTGGACTGATTCCCTCGCACATCCCCATCGACCATGCCGGATTCGTGCACATCGTCGATGCCGACGGCACCGAACGCCCCGTGGACGGGGACCGGGTCACCTTCGTCGGGCAAGACCCGGCGACGCAGGTGCTCACGCTCCGAGTCGTCGATGACGTGTCCATGGCCCTCGAGTTTTCCCTCGTGGAAGCCGGTATCGTCGCCAAGCGATCAGCCGAGGCTCTATCGGAGCTCGGGCTGTCAGAGCTCGCGGAGAAGGATCCGTGGGCTTTGTCGGGCGGGCAACGCCAGCGGATGGCCATCGCCGGTGCGGTGGCCAGGGCGCCGGAGGTCATGATCTTCGACGAGCCCGCGGCCCACGTCGACGAGGACGGTCGGCGGGCGCTGTTCGCCGCCATCCGTGATTTGCGGGCCCCGGGGCGCGTCATCCTGCTCATCGAGCACGACCTCCGTCCGTTCGACGGGTGGGTCGACACGGTGACAATCCTCGATGCGGACGGGAGCGTCGCCGCCCACGGAGCGCCGGATGGCATCGCGGTGAAGGGCATTGCGACGACGGCCGCGACCGCCGGAACGCCGGACGCCAGTACGCCGGGCACGGGGGCGCCGGACCGTCCCGATCCGGAATCAGAGGCGGATGCCGTTCCACTGCTGGCCTTGACCGGAACCCACGTGGCCCGAGGCGGGGAGAGGATCCTGAACGGGGCCGATCTGACACTGGAACGGGGCGAGATTCATGCCCTAGTCGGTGCCAACGGAGCCGGTAAGTCCACCTTGCTGGCGGTGCTGTCGGGCCAGATGAAGGCGGGAGCGGACATCCGGATTGACGGCGAGCCAGCCCGGCGCGCCCCCGACGCCTTCGCGTCGTGGGCGTTCCAGAACCCCGAGCACCAGTTCACCCGCGCGACCGTCGCCGCGGAAATCGACTCCGCGCTGGCCGGCACGGACCCGCACGGGCCACTCGGCACCGATGAGCTGCGGAAACTGCGGGAAGCCCTGTGCCCCCGGGCACTTGACCCCGTCTCGCCGTTCGTCCTGTCGGGCGGACAGAAAAGACGGTTGGGCATCTTCCTGGCGGTGGCGGCCAATCGCCGTTTGCTGCTTCTCGACGAGCCGTTGGCGCACCTGGATTCGCCGAGCTCGCGCATCGTGCTGGATGCGCTGGCGGAATACGCCGGGGCCGGCGGAACCGTTGTGTTCACGTGCCACGACCGCCGTGTCGCGCGAACGTGGGCGGATCGGGCGAGCATCGTCGCCGAAGGGAAGGTCGCCTGGTCCGGTCCCGCGGCCGCCGTGCCGGCTGCCCCGGAGTCGTCCCGGCGGGATCGCGCACTGCCCGCCGCCGGCGCACGGACGTCCGGGGACGAAAGCCCCTGGACCGGTGAATCCGACGCTCGGAGGCGCGCGGGGTTGAACGCCATCACGATCGTCGCGGCGGTGATGCTCGTCCTCGTCGCCGGGCTGCTCTCCGGCGGAGACGCCGTTCTCGCGCTGACGGGGGGCGCGTTCCTCGCACTCGCTGCGATCGCGGAACGCGACGTTCGGGCGACGGCGGGGAAGGTCCTTCTCGTCCTGTTAATCGGGGTGTTCTTCGGCCTGCTCGGGTGGCGCTCCGAGTTCTACGGAGGTGGGGATCCGGCGGGGGCCGTCCGCCACGGCATCCATCACGGACTGCTGCTGACGGCCGTGTTCGCGGGGACGGTCCTGGTCTCCGCGTGCATGCGCGTCGAGGAGCTTTTCGACGCCATGGTGCAACGCCTCCGGGTGCCCTACACATGGTGCACCATAGCGATTGCCGGGGTGAGCATCGCGGCGTTCCTGCGCAGCGAAATCCCCCAGCTGACATGGGCGATTAGATTGCGCTCGATGCGACCGGAGCAGTCTTTCCGCTCCGGTTTCATTCGCGCGACGACGCCCGCGCGCATCGCCTTTCCCTTGTTCGTTAGCGCCGTGCGCTGCGCCGAAAAGCTGTCCCTGACCCTGGCGATGCGCAACTTCGGCCGCCATCCGCGGCGCACCTTCCGCACCGATCACCCCTGGCGAGTGCGTGACGGGTTCGCGGCCGCAGCGTCCGCCGCGGCCTTCGTCGCCGCCCTGGTGTCCGCAGTGACTTGACGGGCACCCAGAACCGGCGGGTCCCGGGCCCGCGAGCGGTTCCGAGCTTGTGCGGAGACGCGCCCCACCCAGTTGCTTCACCCCTTTCAACCCTTCAGACACATCCTCCGGGTCACGCCATGCGGGCCCGGTCCGCCCGGCACCGGCATGGCGCCGACAACCGAAAGAGGTACCAATGAACACGATCCGGACCATCAGCGACGTGCTTCGGGACAAGGCCGATGAGACGAAAAAGGGGATCACCTTCGTCGAGAATCGGCGGGACGTCTTCGTCCCGTATGGCCAGGTCCATGCGGAGGCGGTGGCGGCTGCGACTCGGTTGGCCGAAGCCGGCATCGGCCCCGGCGATCGCGTGATCTTCCAGGTTTCGGAGAACCGCGGGCTCATCCGGGCGTTCTGGGGCTGCGTCTACGCCGGCGCGGTTCCGGCGCTTGCGCCGCCGGTGTCGGGCCCGGTTGATGTCGACAGGGTGCGGACGCTCTCGGACATGATGCCCGGGGCCCCGATTCTGGTCGACGAACGCAGTCACACGCTGCTCACCGGTGCAAACGGTGCCGTGGTCGTGGGCGAGGACCGGCTGCTCGACGTGTCCATCGTCAATGACGCTGCCGTGGAACCGGGTGCGGCGATGCCGGGTGATGCTGAAACGGACTTCTCTCAGGCGGGGGAGGTGGATTCCGGGGATGGCGCCGGGACGGTCCCCGCGTTCCCGGTGCGAGGTGGGACGGCCGGCGAAGCCCTCATCCAGTTTTCGTCCGGCTCCACGGGATCGCCAAAGGGCGTCATCGTAACCAACGAGTCCGTGCTGAACGGTCTGCGCGCGACGATCCCACGCCACGCGCACCGGTACGAGAACAAGATGCTCACGTGGCTGCCTTTGACCCACAACCTTTCGCTGATCGGCTTCCACGTCTACGCCCTTTTTCGTGGGTACGACCAGGTGTTGCTGCCGGTTTCCGAGGTGGTCGCCGATCCCCCGAGGTGGTTCGAGGCCGTGACCAGGCACCGGCCGAGACGACCGTCGTCCGGGCGACTGGCCCGGGTTCCTACAAAATGACCGCGGCGATTGCTGCCGCCACCGTTGTGGCGGTCGCGGGGAAGCCGGTCGCGCCGGGGTGCCGGGATCTCGTCGGCCACCCCCGGCTCCTCGAACCGGTCCTCGCCTTCGCCCGCGATGCGGGCATCCATATCGAGGTGCCGCATGACAACCCGACCACGGGGCCGCTGCCGACAGCGGCCCACTGCGATACCAAAGAAAAGGGGAAACGATGACGGATCAAGCTGAACGAGGTGCGGCGATCGTCGTCCGCGACCTCACGAAGAGCTACCCGATTGCGGGCAAAGCGGGCACCCCGCCGGACGGCGGGCGCAAGGGAAAGCGCGGCGCCCGGATGCGCAAGCATGTGCTCGACGGCGTGAGTTTTACCGTGCCCGCCGGGGCGATCGTGTCGTTCCTCGGCCACAACGGTGCAGGCAAGACCACCCTCATCCGAATCCTGTCGACGCTCATCACCGCCGACTCCGGCGAGGTGAGCATCTTCTCGCGCGATGTGAAAGAGGACCCGGCGGGCGTGCGCGCCGACATTGCCACCACCGGCCAATTCGCGGCGATCGACGAGAACCTCACCGGCCGGGAGAACCTGGAGTTCTTCGGGCGGCTGCGCGGACTCGACCGCGCCGCCGCGGCCGCCCGCGCGACGGAACTGCTCGCGCAATTCTCACTCGCGGACAGTGCCTCGACGCTGGCGTCGGCCTATTCGGGTGGCATGCGGCGCCGTCTCGACATCGCCGCGTCGCTGTGCGTCGTGCCCAGGCTGCTGTTCCTCGACGAACCCACGACGGGGCTGGACCCTGTCAGCCGCGAAGAGCTGTGGGGCTTCATCCGGCAACTGCGTGACGACGGAATGACCCTGGTGCTGACCACCCAGTACCTGGAAGAGGCGGAGGCGCTGGCCGACCACGTCCATCTGCTCAAGGATCGCCGCATCGTCGCCAGCGGAACGCCGGAGGAATTGCGTCGCGACTTCGGGTCGCACGTGCTCCGCGTGTCCTTCGCCACCGCCGCCGAGGCGGAGGCGTTCGCCCGCTGCCTCGGGGGAACGTGCCTAGACGGCGCCCGCGTCGCGGGGAAGTCGGTGTCCCTCGACGTCGACCCCGGACCGCGGGTCCTCGAGGCGGTGGCGCAGGCGATGGAGGCCTCGGAAGCGTCGCCGGATTCGCTGAGCGTGTCGCCGCCCACCCTCAACGAGGTGTTCATATCGATGAACGCAGGGGGTGCGGCGCGATGAGTGCGACGTCGGTCGCGGCGTTTCTCCGTCGGGATCTGCTGCTGTTGCGACGCAACACCGCGTCGCTGATCTCCATGTTCGTAGTTCCGCCCCTCTTCCTGCTGTGCCTGTACGCGGTGTTTGGGTACTCGGCGGGGCAATCCGGCTTCGGGTACCTGCGTTTCGTGCTCGGCGGCTGCCTGTTCCAGGCGGCGATGTTCACTGCCGCGGCGTCGGCGATGGCGGTGGGACAGGACGTCGAATCCGGGCTCGTTGACCGCGTGCGCGTGTTGCCCGGGGCCACAGGCGGCTATGTCGCCGGCAGGCTCGCCACCGATGTGCTGCGGATGTCCGCGTCGATCGCGGCGCTGCTGGTCGTCGCGTGGGCCTGCGGCCTCGACATGGCTGTCGGTGACGTCGCGTGGACTGTCCTGTGGTCGCTGCTCGCCGCGGCGGTCCTGTCCCTGGTCACGGACGGGGTGATTCTGATGGTGCCCGCCCCGGTGTCGACGGCCTCATCGATCCAGGCGTTGGAAATGCTGCTGCTCATGTTCTCCACCGCGTTCATTCCGGCGACCGCTTTGGACGGCTCCCTGCGCGACGTCGTACGTCACATGCCGTTTTCGCCGATGATCGAGGTGATCAGGGCGGCGTCCCCGGACGCCTTCCCGGATAGCGCCGGGGAAGAGGCAGCCCTGTGGCTCGGTGTTGCGGTGGTCGCCGGAATCGTCCTGTTCATCCGCCGGTTCACCTCGAGGAGCGAATCATGATCCGCGCCATCTTCGTGCATCTGCGGCGCATCGCCCACATTTGGCTGCGGCGCCCCGACTTCTGGTTCATGACGTTCATTGCTCCGCTCGTGTACCTGTTCATCGTCAACCGCATGTTCGGTAGCCTGGTCAGGCAGCTCACCGGAGAGTTCGAACTCCGGAACGCGGTCATCCTGGTCGTGACGGCGTGGGCGTTCATCCTGGCCATCACGGGATCGTCCACCGTGTTCGTTGAACGCAGCAATGGCTTCCACGAGCGGTTAATCACCATGCCGTCACCGTACGCGGCCGTGCCGGCCGCACGGATCATTGCCGAGTTCATCCGGATCATGGCGATGACGGCCGTCGTCGCGGCGGTGGCCGCCTTGCTTTCCGACGGCCCCCCGGAGGTGTCCTGGTGGTGGAGGATCGCGGTGACCGGGGCGATGGTTGCCGCGGCGGCCGCATGCACCGGCACGTACATCGCGTTCTCCATCACCAGCCCCCAGGGTTCCGTGGCCCTCATCCCGTTAATCATCGTTGCGATGTTCGTCAACACGGTGCTCATGCCCGCCGACCACTTCCGTCCCCTCCTGCGCGGAATCGCCGGGCACACCCCCGTATCCGCGGCCGGCGAGGCCGTCAACGGCACCGGGGCTGCGGGTCTGGTGGTCTGCGCGGCCTGGTTCTTAGGCATCGCCGTGCTCGCGGCGTGGGGCATCGCCGTGAAAACGAGGCCGGGGGAGTCTGCATGACTGGCACGTCCACGGGGGCGCCGCCGCCGACGACGGCCCGCGAACCCAAGCACCTAACCCGAAACCGCCGCGTGGACGCGGCCCACACACCCCGGAGACAGAACCAGATGAAGTCGATTGCCCAGATCGTCCAGAACAACCGCAGACTCCTCGCGGCCTACGAGGACAAGGTCCAGCCGAGGTTCCTCAGCCGCTATGCGCGTGAACCGATGGACGCCGCCGCCGTGTATCGGAAGCTCCGTGCGCTGGATCCCGGGCCGGATGCGCCGGCCCGGGTTCTCGACCTCGGTTGCGGAACCGGGTGGCTCGCCCGCATGCTCGCCGCCGAGCCTCGCTATCGCAGGGCGAACATCGTCGGCTACGACCTGTCGCCCAATGCGATCCGCATCGCCCGCGAACGCGCCGCCGTCGAAGGGCTCGGGGCCCGGACGGAATTCCACGTCGCCGACGTCCTCGCGCCGCTCGCGGGAGAGCCCGGCAGGACCGATGAAATCTGGGTGTGCGGCGCGCTCCACCAAATGAAGGATGCGGGTGCCGCGCTCGGCAGGGTCGCCGGGCTGCTCGCCGACGGCGGCATCGCTTACGTGCAGACGTTCGCCGAGGATCCCGACGTGAACGAGCGGGTCGACATGGCCGTCATGGCGAAGATGGGCCACCGGGTGTTCCGGGGCAGCGAGCTCGAGGACCTCGCCGAAGCCAACGGGCTGAAGCTGGGCGGAGCCTCACACGCCGGCATGGTGTACTTCTGCACTCTCACGAAGAAAAGCGCGATCGGGGAGGCGGGCAAGTGAGCGCCGTGGACGGGATCGTAGGCCCGTGGTCGCTGCTCGCCCCGATCCGGACCCGGATGCGTGCGGTGGTCGCGTTATCCGTCCTGTCGTCGGTGGCTACCGTCGCTTCGCTGGTCGGCATCATCGACATCGCGATGACGTACCCGGAGGCCCCGGAGCATCGGACGTGGTTGGCCGTGGCTGTCATCGTCGTCGCCGCAACGGTGCGCATGGCCGCGGACGGCGCCGCCGGCATGCTCTCGCACCGGGCGGATAACGACCTGCAGCTCCACCTCCGGCACCGGCTGGTCGCCCAAATCCGGAAGTTGCCGCTGGGCTGGCTGGACGCCCGGCGCTCGTCGGGAATCATCGGGTCGGTTGAGAAGGACGTCGCGGCTGTCCACCAGCTCATGGGCCACACCGTCGGTGAGACCGTGGTGGCGGTGCTGGTTCCCCTGCTTTCCCTCATCGCGCTCGTCGCGGTGGATTGGCGGATCGCGGCGGTGGCGGTCGTCCCGGTGCTGGTCACCTTCGCCCTGATGGGCGTAATGATGTCGCGTGGCGCCGGCCTTCAGCGCGACTACGAGCGAGCCTCCGAAGGAGTGACGGCCGCGGTTATCGAGTTGGTGCGCGGCATCCCGGTGATGAAGTCCTTCGGACGCGCCAACCAGGGCTCGGGCCGCTACGATGCCGCGGCGTCGTCGTTCGTCCGCGCGTGGTCCGCCTGGTCCCGGCAGTCGAACATCTATCTTGGGCTCATCGACGTGGTGACGTCTCCGATCACGGTCCTCGCAGTGGTGTGCGGCGCCGGCCTCGCTCTGAGGGACGCCGCGGACGGCACACCGGAGGGTCTCGTCGCCGGGCTGGTTCTCGGCCTCGGACTCTCCGCGGCGATCGTGCGGGTGGCCATGAACTCCGAACCCATCATCGCGGGGATCGCCGCCCTGAAGTCCATCGCGGAGGTGCTGGGCACGCCGCCGATTGCCGAGCCCGCCGATCCGGTGCCCGCGCGCGGAGGCACGCTCGAGGTCCGGAACCTGGTCTTCTCCTACGGCGATGGGCCGCGGGTCCTCGACGGGATGTCCGCGACGTTCGAACCGGGGACCCTCACTGCGCTAGTGGGGTCCTCCGGTTCCGGAAAGTCCACCGTCGCCCGGCTGTTGGCGCGTTTCTACGACCCCGTTGAAGGCTCGGTGCTGCTGGGCGGTGTCGATCTTCGCGACATCGCCGTGCGCGACGTGCACCGCTCGGTGTCGGTGGTGTTCCAAGATCCGCAGTTGCTCACGCTGCCGTTGCGGGAGAACATCCGGCTGGCCAGGAGAGACGCCACTGACGGCGAAATCATGGCGGCCGCGAAGCTCGCGAACCTCGATGCGGTCATCGAGGCGCTGCCGAAGCGCCTGGATTCGGTGGTCAACGTCGACGTGACCTTTTCCGGTGGCGAGGCGCAGCGCGTGGCCATCGCGAGGTCGATCGTCACGGACGCGACGGTGCTCATCTTCGACGAGGCAACCGCTTACGCGGATCCGGCTTCCGAGGCCCTCATCCAGTCCGCAATCGAGCGTTTGGCCCGTTCGCGGACGGTGATTGTGATCGCGCACAGGTTGAGCACGATCCGCAACGCCGACCGCATCCTCGTTCTCGATGGGGGAGCGGTCGCGGAGGCGGGTACCCACGACGAGTTGCTTGCGCGCGGTGGCCGCTACCGGGATTTGTGGCGCGCGTTCGCGCTCGACGACGAACCATCCGCCCCGCGGGGCACTGAATCAGACGATGAAAAGGCGGGGAACCGATGATTCGGGACTTATGGTCGATGACGGATCGGCGCTCGAGAATGACGCTGGCGTGGCTCATTGCGTTGGCCGCGCTTGCCGCGCTGGCCCAGGGAGCGGCGTTCGTCGCGCTGCTGCCGCTGCTGTCGGCTCTGGCCGAGGGAGATGATGCGACGGCGTGGCGTTTCACCGGCGTCATCGCCGGCCTCGCGGCCGCCCATGCGGTGCTGTCTCTCGCCGCGGGGACGGTCGGCAGGGCGAATTCCGCAGCGGTGCTGTCGTCCCTGCTGCGTTCCCTGGGCGAACGCGTGCTGACGTTGCCACTCGGGTACGTCACCAAGTCCACGGCCGGCCGCTTTTCGGAGATGGCGTCGTCGGGTATCGCGTTTGCGGCGTCCGTGCCGCACGTGATCCTGCGGCCTGTCATCGCCGCGGTGGTTGCGCCGACCGTCATCGCCTTCGGAATTCTGGCGGTGGATTGGCGCGTCGGTTTGGTTCTCGTCGCGTCGGCGCCGGTGATCTTCTTCGCCTACCGGGCCATTGGCCGGGTCGGCGGGGAGTCGGACGAAGCGCATGCTGACGCCGTCGCTGCCGTCTCCGGCAGGCTGATCGAGTTCACCCGCTGCCAGCAGGCGATTCGCGCCGCGAGCGACGGTTCGGCGGCGGACGCGATGGTGGATGAGGCGATCCGGGCCCAACACGATGCGTTCGCGAAGGCGACGTCGACGCAGGGGGCGGCCATCGGACGGTTGAGTTCGGTCGTCCATGCGGTGTTCACGGCGGCGGTAATCGTCGCCGTGGCAGTCGCCGCGACGGGCGGGATGGCGCCGGCGCATTTGGCGCCAATGCTCATCGTGGTCGTCCAGTTCACCGGACCGATCACCACGGCGGGAGCGTTGTCCGGCGGTTTCGGTGCGGGCCGCAACACGTTGGCTGCGTTGCGTGACCTGCGGGCAATCCCCGCCCTTCCCGAACCTGCCGCACCGGAGCTGCCCGACGGGCATGACGTGGAGTTCCGTGGCGTGAGCTTCGGGTACGGGGAGAAGAAGGTCCTCGACGGCGTCAGCTTCCGTGCGCCTCAAGGGGCGCTGGTTGCTGTAGTGGGACCGTCGGGGGCGGGCAAGACGACGATCATGCGGCTGCTGTCGCGTTTTCATGATCCGGACTCGGGGGAGATCCTCATCGGCGGGGTGCCCTTGCCTCGGATCGGCACCGACGGCGTGAACTCGCTGGTAACCCCGGTGTTCCAGGAGACGTTCCTTTTCGACGCGTCCGTGCGGGACAACGTGGTCTTCGCCGACCCCGAATTCGGTTCCGGGCCCGGTGACGGGGACCGCTTGCGCGAGGCCGCCCGGCGTTCCGGGGTGGACCGCATCGTGGAGCTGCTGCCTTCCGGGTGGGATACCCCGGTGGGGGAGGAGGGGACGCTGCTGTCGGGAGGCGAGCGGCAGCGCCTCGCCATCGCCCGGGCGCTTTTGAAGGATTCCCCGGTGGTGCTTCTCGACGAGCCGACATCCTCGCTGGATGCGGCCACTGAGCGGGCGATCGTCGGCACGATGGAGGCGTTGCGCGGCGATCACACCGTGATCGTCGTCGCCCATCGCCTGCACACCGTCCGCGATGCCGACCTCATCGTCGTGCTGTCAGAGGACGGGACGGTCGCAGAACGGGGTACGCACGATGAATTGCTGGCGAAGGGCGGTCGCTACGCCGAGTCGTGGGCGTGCCGGACGGGGAGCTCCCCGGGCGCCTGATCCTCATCACCTGGTTGATGCCCTCACGGGCGCCCTGCCGCAGCTTCCCGAATCCCACCGCCAGGCGCTCGGTGGACAGAGCGAAACCGCCGACGAAAACGCCGAGCAGCACGAACACCGACGAGCTGTAAAGAATGAAGCTCCCGGGAACGCGAAAATAGCCCCCTTTTCTCATCCCAGTGAAAGTTGGGAGGGAAGGGGGCTCGTTGCTGCCATTTGCCTCTATCTGCTACCGCCCGTGCACCTGGTTCTGAGCAATTTCCAGCCCGTGGCTGGCGATTAGCTCCACTGCCTCCGCCGCGGTGGGCAGGGTGAAAGCGAGTTCCTCGCGCTCCTTGGCATTGAAGTTGCGCAGCACATAATCAGCTGGATCCTGGCGGCCCGGAGGACGACCAATGCCAATGCGCACGCGCATGTAGTCCTTCGTGCCCAACGACTTCGAGGTCGAACGCAGCCCATTGTGGCCATTCTCGCCACCGCCACGTTTGAGGCGGACCACGCCCGGGTCCAGATCCAGCTCATCGTGGACCACCACGACGTCGGTAGGTGCGATGTTGAAGAACTTCGCCAGCGCCGCGACCGGCCCACCCGACAGATTCATGTACGTCCGGGGTTTAGCCAGAATCACCTGTCGCTCG
This sequence comes from Corynebacterium jeikeium, assembly GCA_003955985.1. Lineage (NCBI taxonomy): Bacteria > Bacillati > Actinomycetota > Actinomycetes > Mycobacteriales > Corynebacteriaceae > Corynebacterium > Corynebacterium jeikeium. The sequence continues at coordinate 1,951,730 of CP033784.1, read as the reverse complement.
CCACCATCGGAGGTTTTAAACCGAGTCTGCACAATCTCAGCGTTGGACTTCTTGTGCACGCTAAACGACGACGGCATCGGAGAAGTCCGGCTAGCTAGTTCATCTAGCACCAGATGTCCGACGTTATGGCGGGTGAGTTCATATTTGGGCCCAGGGTTGCCGAGGCCCACGACAAGTAGAGGCGTGGTGGAGGCGTTCATGAGTTCAATCTTGGCACACTGTGCACGGTGTTTTGATTTTGGGGAGTGCAAAAAAGGGACGGACAAGAGCGTCCGTCCCTTTTTTGTTAGCTAAGCGTGAAAGCCTGTATTGGCTCAGTCAGCTAGAGCTATTCAGCGCTGAAATTACTCAGCAGCCTCTTCCTCAGCCGGCTCATCCGGGGTCTCAGCCTCGCCCATGCCCTCGATGTCGGCATCGACGTCACCAGCCGGCTCCTCCTCCGGCTCGACGATGTTGAAGATGAGCAGGTCAGCGTCGTCGGTGAGGACCAGGCCCTCTGGCAGGGTAACGTCGCCGGCGTGAACCATGGTGCCGACCTCTGCACCCTCGACGGAGACCTCGATCTCTTCCGGAATAGCCAGAACCGGTGCATTGACCAGAATGGTCTCGGCATCCTGCATGAGCAGGGCACCCGGAGCGAGCTCGCCAGTCGGAACGACCGGAACCTCAACCTCAACCTTCTCGTCACGGTGAATGGCGAGCAGGTCAGCGTGGTCGATGTCGAGGGTCAGCGGGTTCTGGTCAACAGCCTTGACCATGGACAGCTGGGACTCACCCTCGATGTTGACGTCCAGAACAGCGTTGACACCGTGGTTACGGATGACAGCGTGGAAATCCAGAGTGTCAACGAGGATGTGCTTCGGGGCATCCAGGTCAGCGCCGTAGATGACAACCGGGATGTCGCCAGCAACGCGGGCACGGCGAGCGGCACCCTTGCCGAACTCGGTGCGGTTACGAGCATCAATCTTGATGATGTTGGGCTTTGCCATGAAAATGGACTCCTAAACGATTCGATATTGAGTCGTCGAGTCGAGCACGTGCCGCATCCATGCCACCGTGGGCGCAAAAGTTGGGCTGCGAGCGTCGCGTCGATAACGGCAACCACCTACTGTGGCCGCCCTCGCCGAGACTTACCGGAGAAATTGTAGTGGACTAACAGGTCAAACAGCAAACCCCGCCACCACCAGCAAAACTAGGTTGCTGGTCGCGGCGGGATGCCCGTCGGCAAGCGGAAAGAACTTATGCCTGACCCTCGAAGAGGGTGGTGACGGAACCGTTTTCGAAGATCTCGTGGATCGTCTTAGCCAGCAGTGGTGCGATTGGCAGGACGGTCAGGTTGTCCCAGCCCTCGGTGGACTGCGGCAAGGTATCGGTGGTGATGACCTCGCGGGCACCGCACTTCGACAGGCGCTCGCGAGCTGGGTCGGAGAAGACGCCGTGCGTGGTAGCGATGATGACATCCTCAGCGCCAGCCTCACGCAGCACCTTGACAGCGCCGGCGATGGTGCCGCCGGTGTCAATCATGTCGTCGATGAGCAGACAGGTCTTACCGGAGACCTCGCCGACCACACGGTTGGCGACAACCTGGTTCGCGACATCGACGGAACGGGTCTTGTGAATGAAGGCCAGCGGGGCGTCGCCCAGGGTGTTGGCCCACTTCTCGGAAACCTTCACACGGCCGGCGTCAGGGGAGACCACGACCAGGTTGTCCAGGGAGTAGTTCTTCTTGATGTACTCCGACAGAATCGGCATGGCGTGCATGTGATCGACCGGGCCATCGAAGAAGCCCTGAATCTGGTCGGTGTGGAGGTCCACGGAGACGATGCGGTCAGCGCCTGCGGTCTTGAGCAGGTCAGCGACCAGGCGAGCGGAAATCGGCTCACGGCCACGGTGCTTCTTGTCCTGGCGGGCGTATGGGAAGAACGGCAGGATAGCGGTGATGCGCTTGGCCGAACCGCGCTTGAGCGCGTCAATCATAATCAGCTGCTCGATGAGCCACTTGTTCAGCGGTGCCGGGTGCGCCTGCAGTACGAAGGCATCGGAACCGCGGACGGATTCCTCGTAGCGCACGAAGATTTCGCCGTTGGCAAAATCACGAGCGGTCATCGGAGTCAGCTCTGTGCCGAGCTCCTTGGCAACTGCCTCGCCCAATTCCGGGTGTGCCCTTCCGGAGAAGAGCATGAGGTTCTTTTGGTTATCGATCCACTGGCCGGTCATCTGCCGTCTAGCCTTCCTGGTCTTCCTTGTTGTTGTCAGCGTTGTCAGCTACCTGAGCCGCCTTCGATGCCTCAGCAGCAGCGGTACCTGGACGCTTCCGCTCGACCCATCCCTCGATGTTGCGCTGACGGCCACCACTGACCGCCAATGCTCCCGGAGGAACGTCGTCCTTAATAACAGTACCTGCACCTGAGTACGCACCATCACCCACGGTCACCGGAGCGATGAACATGGTGTCGGAGCCGGTGCGAACATGCGAGCCGATAATGGTGCGGTGCTTGTTGACACCGTCGTAGTTCACGAACACGCTGGAGGCACCAATGTTGGAGTGCTCGCCAATCTCCGCATCGCCGACGTAGGTCAGGTGCGGAACCTTCGAACCGTTTCCGATCTGCGCGTTCTTCGCTTCTACGAAGCCGCCGAGCTTCGCGCCGACACCGAGTTTGGTGTTCGGGCGAATGTAGGTGAACGGTCCGACCGTCGCATCCTCGCCGATCTCCGAATCGGAACCGTGTGTACGTACGACGCTGGCGCGCTTGCCGACGACCATGTTGGTCAGTGTCGTGTCCGGTCCCACGGTGGCCTCGTCGCCAATCACGGTCTTGCCGTGCAGCTGCGTGCCCGGCAGAATCGTGACGTCGCGGCCGATTTCCACCTCAACGTCAATCCACGTGGTGTCCGGATCGACGATAGTGGCGCCCCCGCGCATAGCTGCCTCGCAGGTGCGACGGTTGAGCTCGCGGCCAAGGGTAGCCAGCTGGACGCGGTCATTGACACCGGCGACGACGGTGGCATCGGCGAGGCGGTGGCCTCGCACTGAGCGGTCGGCCTCACGGGCGATGCCGATGACATCGGTGAGGTAGAGCTCGCCCTGGGCATTGTTGGTGTCCAGCTGCTTGAGAGCGTTTGCCAGGGTCTCGGCATCAAATGCGTAGACACCGGAGTTGACCTCGGTGATCTCGCGTTCCTCGTCGGAGGCATCCTTTTCCTCCACGATGCGCAGAACTTCGCCGTCGGCGTTGCGAACGATGCGGCCGTAGCCGTGCGGGTTGTCAGCAGTGGAGGTCAGCACAGTCACGGCAGCGCGTGGCTTGCGGTTGTGTTCTTCGAGCAGCGCCTGGAGCGCTTCGGAATCCAGCAGCGGAACATCGGAAGTGGTCACCAGGATGGTGCCATCGAAGTTCTGCAGCTCGGGGTGCTCCAGCGCGCACTGAACAGCGTGGCCGGTACCGTTTTGCTCGTCCTGGTGGGCAATGACGACACCGTTGGAGTGCTCGGTGTCCGAGGCCCAAGTCCCGATGGCGTCGATTACCTTTTCGCGCTGGTGGCCAACGACAACAGCAATCTCATCCGGATTAATGCCCTTGGCGGCATAGAGCGCGTGCTCCAACATGGTACGACCGCCGATAGCGTGCAGCATTTTCGGCGTATCGGATTTCATTCGGGTGCCTTGACCCGCGGCGAGAATGACCACAGCGGTGGCCGAACCGTTCGACATGAAACTTGCTACTCCTCGGTCAGGGTGCATCACGGTCACGGCGGGGCGAAAAGTCACTTCTTAATTAAGGGGCCGGCCCCCCGCTTGCTCTCCCACCAGGACTCGAACCTAGAATGCCGGTACCAAAAACCGGAGTGTTGCCATTACACCATGGGAGAATGGGGCAAACGCGAAAAATTGCATGGCTGATTCGACTCAGCCAACTCGCTTGCGCCTGCGATATACGATAGCAAGACTTTAGCCACTAATCTAAAAGCATGGCCTCCAATTCTCCGAGACGACGTATGACCGGTCCACAGCGCAAAGCTCAGCTGACAGAAGTCAGCCGTGGAATCTTTGCCGCCAAGGGGCTTGATGCCGCCTCAATGGAGGAGATCGCTGCCGCAGCTGGGGTATCAAAGCCGGTTGTCTACGAGCATTTCGGTACCAAAGAGCGGCTCTACCAGGCAGTCGTCGACCAGGAGATGAAGACCCTGGAGGCCACGATTAGGGAAGCGTTGTCCCTGGGACGCTCGCGTTACCGCATCGAACAGGCGGTGTTGGCACTGCTGACTTATGTGGAGGAAAACCCGGAGGGATTCTCCATTATTTCTCGCGACCCCGGCGTGGCGGGTGGCTATGAGACGCTGCTGAATAATGCCACTGAGTCGATTACGCCTATCCTTGCCGAGGCTTTCAAACGCGCCGGCTTCGACCCGGCCATGTCGGTGCTCTACGGAAACTGCATGGTCGGTATGGTTTCGCAGACCGCTCGCTGGTGGATGGAGAAGCGCAGTCCGGATAAGGAGACAGTGGCGGCGCACATCGTGAACCTGTGTTGGAACGGGCTGGCCGGCATGGAGGGTTCTCCGACTCTGCATGGCTCCGCTGATGTGCCAGCGGCCGCTGAGGGCGCGAAGTTCGGCGCAGGTGCCGCAGCAGACCCGATGCAGGTGGCGGAGAACGGCTAACCAGCACGCAGGGTGGATCCGGGGTGCATGGTTATATTGGGGCTATGCCAACTTCTGCGTCTTCCTCGGCGAAAGCCACACCCAGCATTCTGCCGAACCCGCTGTCGGGGCTGGAAAGCCTCGTTGTCACGGATCCTCAATTTGTCGGCGTGCTCGGGCGCATCGGCGAAGACGAGCTGGCGCTCACGGGTGCGGACGCGGTGCGTTCGCACCTTATTTACGCCATGTCTACGAAGGTGCCGGTGCTGGTCATCACGGCTACCGGCCGTGAGGCGGAGGACCTGACTGCCGAGGTCAAGTCTATGATCGGCGACCGTGTAGCTATGTTCCCCTCGTGGGAGACGCTCCCGCATGAGAAGCTTTCGCCGGCCGTGGATACCGTGGCGCAGCGTCGTAAGGCGCTTTACGACGTTCGTCGGGGCAAAGTCGACGTTCTGATTGCGGCGGTGCGCTCGTTGGTGCAGCCGATTGTGGACGACCTCGAGGCTGAAGCCAGCGCGCCCATCCACATCCAGCTGGACCAGGACTGCGAGAACCTGGTTGAGCGGCTGGTGCATCACGGCTATTCGCATGTGGACATGGTCGGCAGGCGTGGCCAGTTTGCCGTGCGTGGCGGCATCGTCGATGTCTTCCCGGCGACCGAAGAGCTGCCGGTTCGTATCGAGCTCTGGGGTGACGAGGTTACCGACCTGCGCGCCTTTTCCGTCGCTGACCAGCGCACAATCTCTGAGATAGAGATCGACCAGCTGGATATCTTCCCGTGTCGTGCACTGCTTATCGACGACGACGTGAAGGCCGCCGCGGAGAAACTCGCCACCACGCGTTCTGGACAGGTCCAAGAAATGCTCACCCGCATCGGTGATGGCCAGTGGGTGGAGGGCATGGAGTCGCTGATTCCACTGATTAGTCAGCATCCGATGAAGATGCTCACCGAGGTCATGCCGGAGAAAACGCATGTGCTCATGTGCGGGCCGGAGCGCATTCGCTCTCGCGCGCAGGACCTGATTAGTGCGGGCGAGGAGTTTATGGCCGCAGCGTGGGAAACGGCCGCGATGGGTGGCTCGGCGCCAATCGCCACCGATGGTCTGGAGCCCAGCGCTTACCGCAGCTTGGCCTCTATCCCGATGCCCACCTCGTGGCATATTTCCCCGCCCGGCATGTTGGAGGCGGGGGTCACCGAAGATGATGTGCTGCCGCTAACCTTTGAGCCTGGGCCCGCGCCACGCGGTGACTTAAAGGAAATTGGTCACCTGATGAAGCAGCTGCGCGATGCCACGGTCGCGGGGGAACGAGTGGCGTACGTGGCGGCGACGCCCGCGGGAGCGCGTCGGCAAGCGGAAAAGTTTAGGGAAGCCGGAATCGCGACGCGCATGGCGGCAGGCCCGGAGTATCCCGAGTCCGGAAGAATTACCGTCTACCAGGGTGTTTTGCACGGTGGTCTGGTATTCCCGCGAATCCCCGGTGGCGCGCTGACTCTGATTACCGAGCAGGACATCACAGGTAACCGCATCGCGGAAGGCGCGCTTGGTGGGCGCCGCAAGCCGGCGAAGCGCCGTGGTCGGGTGGACCCGCTGGCGCTGAAGGCCGGTGACTATGTCGTGCACGACACGCATGGCATTGGTCGGTTTGTGAAGCTCACTGAGCGCACCATCGGCACGGGCGAGGATCAGGCACGCCGCGAGTACGTGGTGCTCGAGTACGCACCGAGCAAGCGCGGAGGTCCCTCGGACCAGCTCTACGTGCCGATGGAGAGCCTGGATTTGCTGTCGCGCTATGTCGGCGGCGAAAAGCCCACCCTGTCGAAGATGGGCGGGTCGGACTGGAAGTCCACCAAGCGCAAGGCCCGTGGTGCCGTCCGCGAGATTGCGGAAGAGCTGGTCAAGCTCTACGCCGAGCGCCAAGCCGCGCCGGGCCACGCGTTCGCGCCGGATACGCCATGGCAGCAGGAGATGGAGGATAACTTCCCCTTCACCGAGACCGAAGATCAACTGCAGGCCATCGACGAAATTAAGTCCGACATGGAAAAGCCGGTGCCGATGGATCGCGTGCTCATCGGCGATGTCGGCTACGGCAAGACCGAGGTGGCACTGCGTGCTGCCTTCAAGGCTGTTCAAGATGGCCGTCAGGTGGCAGTGTTGGTGCCGACCACACTTCTGGCGCAGCAGCACTTGACCACTTTCACCCAACGTATGGAGGGCTTCCCGGTCACCATCCGTGGACTGTCCCGCTTCACCTCGCCGAAGGACTCCAAGGAGGTCCTCGAAGGGTTGAAGAACGGGACGGTCGACATTGTTATCGGCACGCATCGTCTCCTGCAGACCGGCGTGCAGTGGAAAGAACTCGGCCTGGTCATCGTTGACGAGGAGCAGCGTTTCGGCGTCGAACACAAGGAACACATCAAGGCGCTACGGCACCACGTCGACGTGCTCACCATGTCCGCAACGCCAATTCCGCGCACGCTCGAAATGTCGATTGCTGGCATCCGCGAGATGAGCCAGATTCTCACCCCGCCGCAGGATCGTTACCCGGTGCTGACATACGTCGGCGCGCAGTCCGACAAGCAGGTCGCCGCTGCTATCAGGCGAGAGCTGCTTCGCGACGGACAGGTGTTCTACCTGCATAATAAGGTGGAAACCATTGACAAGGTCGCCCAGAATATCCGCAATTTGGTGCCCGAGGCCCGCGTGGTAGTGGCCCACGGTCAGATGGGGGAGGAGCAGCTGGAGCGCACGGTCGATGGCTTCTGGCAGCGCGAGTACGACGTGCTGGTGTGTACCACCATCGTGGAGACCGGCCTGGATATTGCCAACGCCAATACGTTGATTGTGGAAAACGCCCACCATATGGGTCTTTCCCAGCTGCACCAGCTGCGTGGTCGCGTGGGCCGTTCCCGTGAGCGCGCCTATGCCTACTTCCTCTACCCGGAAAATCAGACGCTGACGGAGACTTCCTACGACCGTCTGTCCACGATTGCGCAGAACAATGACTTGGGTGCCGGTATGGCTGTGGCCATGAAGGACCTGGAAATGCGTGGTGCCGGAAATATCCTCGGTGTGGAGCAGTCCGGTCACATTGCCGGTGTCGGCTTCGATATGTACGTCCGACTGGTTGGCGAGGCCGTGGCCGCGCTGAAGGCAGTGGCCGATGGTGAAACTCCGGATGCTTCCGATAACGAACCGAAGGAAGTGCGGATCGATTTGCCGGTCGATGCGAATATTCCGGCCGAATATGTGTCGTCGGAACGCTTGCGTCTAGAGGCGTACCGCAAATTTGCTGCCGCCAGTGCGCTGGACGATATCAACGTAGTGCTCGAAGAGCTCGTTGACCGTTACGGAACCCCACCCATTGAGGTGGAGAGATTGGCGGTTATTTCACGACTTCGAATTATTTGCCGGGAATTCGGCGTGCATGAAGTTCAAGCCATGGGTGCGCACATTAGAATAACCCCTATGGAGCTTGCTGACTCCAAGCAGGTGCGTCTCAAGCGCCTGTATCCACAGGCGACCTATCGTGCGGCAACGCGCACGGTTTCCGTCGGAATGCCGAAGGAAGGGCGAGGGTTGCGGGCAAAACCTGTCCGCGATATTGCATTGGTGCAGTGGGTAGCAGACTTCTTGACATCGATGGCGGGAATTCCACGTATGGATATCTCGCACATGGGAAAGGACTAGAAACCGTATGACTATCATCAAGCTCGATAGCCGCTTTCCAACAGCGATTCCGCTGGAAGCCGCTAGCCTGCTGACCGGTGAAGTCAGCTACACCGAAGAAGTCCCGATCCGTGTGCGCTGGGCAATCGCCGACGCCGGTGGGCACTCGGTGTCCCAGGCGGAGATTCTGGTCACCACCGATATGGAAAACGACGAGGTACTCGATCGCCTCGATGCGGGCGAGAAAGTCTACTCCGTCGAACTGGATGATGCACCGGACCCAGCAGCTCCAGCGGACCCGGCCGCTCCGGTTGCAGCGGCTCCCGTGCAGGAGTCGGCGCCGGAACCAGAACCGGAACCAGTGGCAGAACCGCTGACTCCGCAGGAACAGCTTGCCGCAGCTCGTCTGCCCCACGTCGTCGAGGCGGTGGACATCATGGCGGCCGCACGGCGCACGGGGCAGTGGGAAGCTCGCCAGACGCACAAGAGCCTGCTGCCGTATCTCATTGAAGAGACCTACGAGTTTGTCGATGCAGTCAACGAGGGCGGTGACATTCGTAGCGAGCTGTCAGATCTGCTGCTGCAAGTCCTCTTCCACGCTGAAATCGCTGAGGACTTCGACTTCGACGACGTGGCGACCGACTTTATTTTGAAGATGCGAGCTCGTCAGCCGTACCTCTTCGACGGCACTGTGGCCGAGGGAGAAATGGTCTCGGAGGAAGAGCAGGAGCGACTGTGGACTTACGGCCGCGGACGTCCGCGCTCGAACCCGGCTACGCAGTTGCCAGCTCTGACTTTGGCTGAGGAAGCCATCCGCCGCGCACGTGCGCTGGGACTGTCCGATGCAGACATTCCAGTGGAGATTCTGGTCCCGACCCCGGGACTGGAGACTGAGTCCGGTGCGGAAGAACGGACCCGACAGGCTTCACGCACATTCCTGACTGAGCTGGCCCAGATGGAGAATCAGCAGGCCGGCAGTGCTGAGCAGTGGGCAGCGGGCAGCGAAGATAACGAAGAGGCTGAGGACTTCGGCCCGTCGGAAAGCGACAGCTAGTTTCCAGCAAAAGTGATTTCTGTCCTCGAGTTTGAGTGATTTTTACGGTCTACCCCGTAGAGTAATTCCCCATGCCTTCTAATTCTCCCTTTGATGAATACGCGCACCCCGCACCCCGCGGGGCGAAGCCGCGTGGCCGCAGTAAGGGGAAAAAGAAGTCCTCGAGAGGCTGTGGCTGCCTCGGTCTAACCTCCCTGGCGGTGCTGATCATCATTGGCACGGTTGGGGCGTTGGCTATGTTCACTGGACCCGTAATCCCGTCGTTGACCAAGAAGCCGATTCCGGATAATGTGCCGCCTGCTGCGGCTGAGCCACCGCCGATGATTGATGTCAACGCGCCCGGGCGCACCTCGGAACAGCTCCGACAGTGGGCGCAGCAGATTTCCCCGAAGACGGGTATTTCTGAGGACGCTCTCCGCGCCTACGGCAACGCATATGTGATTGCGGCAGAACAGTTCCCGAACTGCCACCTGGAGTGGAACACGCTTGCAGGACTGGGCAAAGTGGAGACTAATCACGGCACGTACTCGGGCAATTGGCTCAAGCCGGCTCATATCGGCGCCGATGGGGTAGTCAGTCCGACGATTATCGGTCCGCCGCTGGACGGCACGAGTGGGTTTGCTGAGGTTCTCGATACTGACAACGGCGAACTCGACGGTGACACAGAGTATGACCGCGCTGTGGGGCCGATGCAGTTTATTCCCGAGACCTGGCATCGTTTTGCGATGGATGCGTCTGGTGATGGTGTCGCCGACCCCAACAACATCGACGACGCAACTGCGACCACCGCACGGATGCTCTGCAGTGGGGAACGCGACCTCGCCACCCCGGAAGGGTGGGCATCTGCAATTCGCTCATATAACCAGTCTGAGCAGTATCTTCGCGATGTTCGGGACGCTGCGGCGAACTATGCGCTGAATCAGCCCGCATAGGGTGAAAAGGATTTAAGGCGAAGGTTGGCAAACCGTGCCACAATTGGAGTCATGTGCCGGAACGGTTCCGGCGGAAAGGTGACCTATGGCTGCAATCATCGAGTTGAACGCACGCGAAATTCTGGACTCCCGTGGTAACCCGACCGTTGAGGTTGAGGTGCTGTTGGAAGACGGCGCTGTGGGCCGCGCTGCGGTTCCGTCCGGTGCCTCCACCGGCGTTCATGAGGCACACGAGCTCCGCGATGGCGGAGACCGTTACCTGGGCAAGGGTGTCGAGAAGGCTGTCCGCGCTGTGCTCGAGGAGATTGAGGACGCAATTATTGGCCTCGAGGCTGAGGACCAGCGTCTGGTTGACAAGACCATGATTGAGCTGGACGGCACCGACAACAAGTCCCGCCTGGGTGCTAACGCAATCCTGGGTGTTTCCATGGCTGTTGCCAAGGCTGCTGCTGAGTCCGCTGGCCTGGATCTGTTCCGCTACGTCGGCGGCCCGAACGGTCACGTTCTGCCGGTTCCGATGATGAACATCCTCAACGGTGGCGCACACGCTGACTCCGGCGTTGACGTCCAGGAGTTCATGATTGCTCCGATTGGCGCCCCGACCTTCAAGGAAGCACTGCGCGTCGGTGCTGAGGTCTACCACGCACTGAAGAAGGTCATTAAGGGCAAGGGCCTGTCCACTGGCCTCGGTGATGAGGGCGGCTTCGCTCCGTCGGTTGACTCCACCAAGGCTGCACTGGACCTGATTGTTGAGGCAATTGAGGCCGCAGGCTACAAGTTGGGCGACGATGTCGCTCTGGCTCTCGACGTCGCTTCTTCCGAGTTCTTCAAGGACGGCAAGTACCACTTCGAGGGCGGCGAGCACACCGCTGAGGAGATGGCAGCTGTCTACGCTGACCTGGTTGAGAACTACGCCATCGTCTCCATCGAGGATCCGCTGCAGGAGGATGACTGGGAGGGCTACACCACCCTGACTGCTCAGCTTGGTGACAAGGTCCAGATCGTCGGCGACGACTTCTTCGTCACCAACCCGAAGCGTCTGGCAGAGGGCATTGAGAAGAAGGCCGCTAACGCTCTGCTGGTCAAGGTCAACCAGATTGGTACCCTGTCCGAGACCTTCGAGGCCGTCGCAATGGCTCACAACGCCGGCTACAAGTCCATGATGTCCCACCGCTCCGGTGAGACTGAGGACACCACCATCGCTGACCTGGCTGTCGGCCTGAACTGTGGCCAGATCAAGACCGGTGCTCCGGCTCGCTCCGAGCGCGTTGCTAAGTACAACCAGCTGCTGCGCATCGAGGAGTACCTGGGTGACGCTGCTGTCTACGCTGGTCGCAGCGCATTCCCGCGTTTCAAGTAAAGAGCTGAGGCGCTGCGAAAGCTGCGTCTAGCACTGCCCGTCCGCACCACGCACGTGGTTGTGGGCGGGTTTTTGTTATTTCATCGGCTGGCGGTCGGGTAGAGTGTGGGGCATGAGTGCATCGGACCGATCTCGCCGCGGAACACAGTCGCGCCCTGCAGGGGCGGGGCAGCGTTCGGCAGCGGCAATCGCATCGGGAATGCGCTCGCTGAGCACGGCACAGAAGATCGGTATTGGTCTGCTGGTGCTTTTCTTAGTATCTGTTCTCGCAATTCCGCTGCGGACTTTTGCACAACAGCAGGCGGATGTAGCCGCAACGCAGGACAATATTGCTCGCATGGAACAGCGAATTAAGCAGTTAGAGGATGAAAAGGAGCTGTACTCCAACCCCGCCTATGTTAAGGAGCAGGCACGTCTGCGCCTGGGGCTGGTAGAGCCGGGGGAGACCCCATTCCGTATCCTCGATCCGGCCGTGGGCGAACAGCCTGTGACGCAGCCGGAGGAAATTCCGCAGCACCAGGCCAAGAAGTGGTACGAGACGCTGTGGGATTCCATTTCCATCCCGCCCGAACCCGAAGAGACTCGCCCTAATCCGGGGCGCGATCAGGCAACGAGGCCAGAGAGCTTGCCGACGGTACCGGAGTCCTAAACCTCCGTAGGGCTACCTGGGGCCTCTCGGTGAGGTTGCATGCGCGGCGGAGTGTGCCGTCGTAAAGCGAAGCAACGCGCTTGTAAGGCGACTGTGAGATTATGTGTCAGTAAAAACGGAAGCAAAAGGAGTGTGACCGATGTCTGTGGATACCGCAGATTTGGAAGTGATAGCGGAGCAGCTCGGACGTGAACCGCGCGGTGTAGTGGACATCTCTTACCGCAGCCCCGACGGCACTCCTGGTGTGGTCAAGACGAAGCCGCGCTTGGACGATGGCACTCCGTTTCCCACGCTCTTTTACCTAACTGATCCGCGACTCACCGCCGAGGCCTCTCGGTTGGAGACGACCGGCGTGATGAAAGAAATGACCGCGCGTCTGGAAAGCGACGAAGAGCTCGCCGCCGATTACCAGCGCGCGCACGAGGCGTTTCTGGCAGAGCGCAATGAGATGGAAGACCTGGGCACGGACTTCTCCGGTGGCGGCATGCCGACGCGCGTGAAGTGCCTCCACGTTCTTATTGCCTACGCGCTGGCCAAGGGGCCGAATCACTTCCGACTGGGTACTGAGTCGGTGGCGCTGGCGGCGGAGAACGAGAAGCTGCGCGGCACCGCGATTCCCGCAGATTGGCCCACGATTGCCGAGCTCGGTATTGCGTATCCGGGGGTGGAGGGATAAATGACGACCCTCGCTGCCGTCGACTGCGGCACTAATTCGCTTCGCCTGCTTATCAGCCGGGTCGAGGTTGTCGATGGAGTTCTCGAAATCACAGAACTGCACCGACTGATGGAAATCGTCCGCCTTGGCCAGGGCGTGGATGCCACTGGCATGCTGGCCCCGGAGGCACTGGAGCGCGTGCGGGAGGCTCTGACGAAGTATGCAGAGCTTATGCAAGTCGAAAAAGTGCAAGCAGTCCGAATGGTGGCGACATCGGCGACGCGCGACGCAAGCAACCGCGACGATTTCTTCGCCATGACCCGCGAGATTCTCGCTCCGTGGGGTGCAGAGGCCGAGGTTATTTCCGGCGACGAGGAAGCCGCGCTGTCCTTCCGCGGGGCAGTCGATGACTTGGAGCCCGAGCTGGGTCCGTATTGCGTAATCGACGTCGGCGGCGGCTCCACCGAGGTTATTGTCGGTGACCACGATGGTACGGTAGCCGGCTCTGATTCCGTGGCTATGGGCAGTGTGCGCTTGACCGAACGGTTCCTGCAGGCCTCGCCGCCGACGGCGGAGCAGGTCCAGGAGGCGCGTTCGTATGTTGCGGAACTGGCCGACGAGATTATTGCGAAGGTGCCTGTCGACAAGGCTCGCACCATCGTCGGCTGCGCCGGGACCTTCACCACCCTGTCGGCGCTGGCACAGGGCCTAGAAACCTACGACCCGGAGGCAATCCACCTGTCGCAGCTGCGCTTTGCGGCGTTGCGTGCGTTGACAGCATCCGTCGTCGAGACCGATGCGGAATCCCTTGCTGCGAATCCGGTCATGCACCCGAAACGCGCGGATGTCTTCGCCGGTGGTTCCATCATTGTTGACGGTCTGATGGACATGTTTGAGGCGCTGCCACTTTCCGAGGCAGCCAAGGAAGAGCAGCGCTTTTTCTACATCAGCGAGAAGGATATCCTCGACGGAATTGTGGCGAGTTTGGTAGACACCCATATCGCCCATTAATCTTTCTTAGGGGCCCCTATAGCCCAATTGGCAGAGGCAGAGGACTTAAAATCCTTTCAGTGTGGGTTCGAGTCCCACTGGGGGCACCAAAAGGCCAGGTCAGAGAGTTTTCTGACCTGGCCTTTTGCTATTTGTGCGCGCTACATGCGGATTACGGCAGGACGTTGAACTTCTTGCCGAGGACAAGTGCCGTGTTGAACACCTTCGAGTACAGCTCACGCGGCATCTGCGGCATCGACACCGGGGAAAGACGCTGCACGGTCACCGTCTGCTCATCGGTGTACTTCAGCAGGCCGCCCGCTGCTTGACGACGGCCCACACCCGAATCCTTGAAACCACCCATCGGGGCATCGACAGACGCGAAGGCCGCAGCAAAACCATCGTTGACATTGACGGTACCGGCCTCAAGCTGTGGAGCCAGCTCCTTTGCGCGACGCGGGGAGGTCCACAGCGAAGCGTTGAGGCCATAACGGGAATCGTTGGACTTGGCGATAGCCTCATGGACGTCCGAGACACGCTGGAGGACTACCACCGGGCCGAATACCTCTTCGGTCAGCAGGGCGACGCCCTCCGGGACGTCGGTAAGCACGGTCGGCTCGTAGAACAGCGGTCCCAGATCCGGGCGAGGACGACCGCCGGCCAGCACGGTGGCGCCGGCCTCGATGGCCTCGTCGACCATGGACTTGACGATGTCGAACTGGCCCTGAGACTGCAGGCAGCCCATCTCGGTTTCCCACTCGTAGCCAGCGCCGATGGACATTGCCTTCACGCGGTCGGTGAATGCCGGGACGAACTCGTCCCAGACGGAGTCCACGACATAGATTCGCTCAATGGACACGCACAGGTGACCGGAGTTGGTGAAGCAGCCAATGCGTGCGCCCTCGACCGCGCGGTTGATGTTGGCATCTTCGGCGACAATCAGCGGGTTCTTGCCGCCGAGCTCCGCGGAGAAACTGATCAGGCGCTCGCCGCACTGCTGTGCCAGCGAGCGGCCGGTCTCGGAGGAGCCGGTGAACATCAGGAAGTCGCACTGGCCGACAATGCCCTGGCCGACAACGCGACCTGGGCCTGGAATGACCTGGAAGAGATCCTCCGGAAGACCAGCGCGGTAGAGCAAATCGACAGCGAAGAGAGCGGTAAACGGAGTGGTGCTGTCCGGCTTGAGCACGATGGCGTTACCAGCCATCAGTGCAGCCAGCGCGTCGGAAACCGCGAGAGTCAGTGGGTAATTCCACGGAGCAATAACACCGACGACGCCCTTTGGGTGGTGGTAGACGGTGGTCTTGGAAAGTACTGGGACAGCACCGTGTGCTCGCTTCGGCTCAAGCAGTTTCGGGCCCTGATTGCCGTAGTAGCGGGCGGTGATAGCGGTGTGTACGAGCTCCTCGTGGGCACTGGCGCGGTTCTTGCCGGTCTCGGCCTGCAGCAGGTCCAGCACCTGGTCGCAGTGGGTAAAGAGCAGGTCGTGGAAGTGGTGCAGCACTTCGCCGCGCTTTTCCGGTGCCATGCGGGCCCACTTCTTCTGCGCCGCACGGGCACGCTTGAAGGCCTCGTCGACATCGGCCTGGGTACCGACAGGAATCTGCGCCAGCTCCTGGCCGGTAAATGGCGCCGAGATAGTGGCGGTCTTCGACTTATCAGCTACCGTGACGCGCTGAAGAAGGCGGGCAACGAGCTCGTCGTTAAGCGGATTGCGGATGGTAGTTCGGTTTGTCGTAGCAGTAGATGCTGTCATGGCACAGATACTACTGTTGCGCGGCGCCCCGAGATAGTAAATTTGGCAAAACTACAAAAACTTAGAAAACTTTAGTAAGTAGTCCAGCCCATCCGACGGTTGCGGTCCGGGTCGCGCGGGCCATCGTTGCCGAACTCGAACGGTTCGTGGCCGTCGACATCGCCGTAGCGCATCTCCGGGTCATCATCCAGATCGTCGTCGACGTCGATGTCCGGCTTTTCCTCGGCCAACCGCTTGCCGAGAGTGTCATGCGGAGAAGCGCCCCGCCAGCGGTCCGGCGGATCCATTACATAATTCTCGCCATCACCGGTGAGGAAGTCGCCATCGAGTCCCTCTGAGCCATCGAGCGTGGTCTCGTCGAAATCACCAGTGGTATCCGGATCGTAGTCAAGGCCATCAGACATCTTGACCAACCTCCTGTTTCATAATCACTCATGTGGTGCCCACGCCTGGCGACTGTGAGTTTTTCCGCGATTACAAAATCACCGCCAGCAGGCGAGGAATTACCTTGATACTAACTGTTTTTCAGGGTTGGGAACAATACCTTTACATCGCCCGTTGTAGAAAGTGTAGGCAAACGTAAGCGCGTGTGCCTGAATACAAAACGTAAGAAAAACTGAGAAAAGAAAGAAGGACGACGTGCGCGAAAGCAGCAATCCTGCATTCAGTTCACTTACTAAGACCGTCGCCCGCGGACAGGCGGGCGCACATCACTACGGCCAAGGTCAGATGGGCGCTGGCTACGGGGATAACCCGTACCAGTCGCAGGTTGCCGCCGACTACCGTCCGATGACGGTCGACGATGTCGTTTCCAAGACCGGCATCACGCTGGCAACCATCATCGTTTTGGCTGCGGTCAATTTCTTCATTGCCGTCAGTGTCTCCACCAGCCTGGCCATGATTCTGACCATTGTCGGCGCCATCGGTGGTCTGATTACTGTTTTGGTTTCCACCTTCGGCAAGAAGTACGGCTCCGCGCCGGTTACCCTCACCTACGCGGCCTTCGAGGGCCTCTTCGTCGGTGGCATCAGCTTCATGTTCACTGCTCCAATTCAGGGCGTTGCCGCTGGTGCGCTGATTATGCAGGCCGTGCTGGCTACCCTGGGTGTCTTCATCGGTATGCTCTTCGTCTACAAGTCGGGCGCTATCCGCGTGACCCCGAAGTTCACCCGTTTTATGAGTGCGGCTCTGATTGGTGTCCTGGTCCTCATGCTGGGCAACCTGGTGCTCTCCCTGTTCGGCCTGGGCTTCCCGCTGCGTGACGGCGGCATGCTGTCGATCATCTTCTCTCTGGTCTGCATCGGCCTGGCAGCCTTCAGCTTCCTGATTGACTTCGATCAGGCTGATCGCCTGGTTCGCGCTGGCGCTCCGGCTCAGTACGCCTGGGGTGTCGCCCTCGGTCTGGCTGTGACCCTGGTCTGGCTCTACACCGAGATTCTGCGTCTGCTGTCCTACTTCAGGGACTAAACGCTAGAAAACTAACTAACGCACAAGCGCCGGGTAGCCCGTTATTACGGGTTGGCCGGCGCTTTGTTGTTGGCAGTCGACGTATTGACCGATAGGGCTGTGCAGTGTGACGTCGTAAAGCGCGATATCGAAGCGGGAGAGGGCACAAAAAATGGACCGATAGGCCATATGGGCTTCTATCGGTCCAAGAATCGGGCACTGTGGCCCGAAGTTGCCGCCTGGGTTGAGGCGGTCTAACGCCGGGAGCGCTTAGGCGTCCATCTCCGGGTCGTACGGCTCAGCCTTGACCACAGTGACAGACACTTCGTCGCCGCTCGGGGAAGCGTAAGTGCGGGTCTCGCCCTCCTTAGCGCCGACCAGAGCCTTGCCCAGCGGGGAATCGGTGGAGTAGGTCTCCAGGTTCGGGTTGGAGGAGTCAGCGCCACGGGTACCGATGAGGAAGGTCTCGGTGTCGTCTTCGTCGCCGTCGTAGTAGACGTGGACCACGGTGCCGACCAGAGCCACACCGGACTCCTGTGGAATCTCGCCGACGGTGGCGCGCTGCAGCAGGTCTTCGAGGTAGCGGATGCGTGCCTCTTCCTGTCCCTGCTGCTCGCGGGCGGCATCGTAGCCGGCGTTTTCCTTCAAGTCGCCCTCTTCGCGACGCTCGTTAATCTCGGCGGCGATGACCGGGCGGTTTTCATATAGCGCCTCAAGCTCGGCCTTGAGCTTGTCGTAGGACTCCTGGGTGAGCCATGGGCTATTGTTCTTTGCCTCAGTCATGGTTCCTCCTGTGTTTTTGGCTATTTAATACAAAAGCGGCCCCGCGTGGGGCCGTCGGCTGCGTCACAGGATAGCACTGTCACGCCACATGGCAATAACAGGCGCGTCGGAGTGTTGTCGCGCACGCTTTACGACGTGCCCCCGCAGCGCATGATCCTCAGTCGCGAAGGGAGATTACTTCGCAGGTGCGAGGAACTCCGGAATGTCGGTGGAGCAGCCATAGACATCGCCTGCGACGGCCAGCTCGCGGGTGGCAATGGGGACGTCCATCCGCACGGTAGCGGGGCCGCCGCCCGGGATGAATACGTCGCGACGCCCGACCTCTGCCACGTCATAGTTCAGCGCATAGATAATGCAGTAGCTATCCAGCTCCGGCTTTTCGCGGGTGACGTCCAGCGTGAAGATGAACTGCTCATCTTCCTTACCTGGAGTGCGGCTCCAGCCCGCTTGCGTTGCAGAGACATCCGGGGCGGAGACGCGGTTCATCTGAACGAAGATGTATGCGCCGGCGATGACGAGCATGCCAACAATAGCGATGACAACCAATTTTGCGGGGAGAGTGCGACTGTTGTCCCCATAGCGCTCGCGCTCTCGCTTCGGCGCTGCGGTATTTCGGGTGTTTCGCTCCGAACTTTCAGCCATGCTTTTTAGCCTATCGGAGTTCTCGGTCGACGTGGTAAAATGTTGACAGTTAAACAATCTTTCTGGTGTGGCGCGGTGTCCTGCTGCTATGTCGTTCCACCGAGTAGCGATGCTGCGTGGTCATATGATGGTGCAGCGCTATAGTGGGGCGGTATTGAAACGGTGCTGGAGTAGCATCGTTGCGGTCGAAGGGCTCCGGCCTTGGCCAGAAAACATGGACTGAGATAGTAGCGGGAGTGACTTCAATTGACACTTCGTCTGATGGCAATTCACGCTCATCCTGATGACGAATCGAGCAAGGGCGCCGCAACAATGGCCCGATATGCGGCGGAAGGGCATCGCGTCAAAGTGGTGACCTGCACCGGCGGTGAGGCCGGTAGCATTCTCAACCCGGCGATGGATCGGCCGGAGGTGCGGGAGAATATCGCCGCGGTGCGCGTTCACGAAATGGCTGCAGCCGCTGAGATCCTCGGCGTTGAACATGAGTGGCTCGGCTTTACCGACTCCGGTCTGCCTGCGGGCAACCCGGTGCCGGTGCTGTCGCACGGAGTGTTTGCTCGCCAATCGGTCGAGGATGCGACCAAGCCTCTCATTCGGGCAATTCGCGAGTTTCGTCCGCACGTCGTCATTACTTACGACGAAAACGGTGGCTACCCGCACCCGGACCACATCATGACCCATATCGTGTCCATGCGCGCTTGGCTGGAGTCTGGAACGGATAAGTACCCCGAGCTCGGTGAACCATGGGAAATTTCCAAGCTCTACTACACCCACGGTTTCATCAAGGCGCGTCTCATCGCGCTGGACAACTACTATCGCGACAACGGTTTGGAAAGCCCGCTGGCCGAGTCCTTCCGCCGTTGGACTAAGACTCCCGGCGACATCATGACCCGCGTGACCACGCAGGTTGAGTGCGGCGATTACTTCCAGCAGCGGGATCAGGCGCTGCTGGCGCACGCTACGCAGATCGATCCGAACGGGCCATTCTTCGCCGTGCCGGTAGACATTCAGCAGCGCGTTTGGCCGACCGAAGAGTTTGAGCTTGCCCGCACTCGAGTGCAGACCGAGCTGCCAGAGACCGATCTCTTCGCCGGTATCGACCCCGACGCGGAATAGTCCGGAATTAACGCTAAGCTGGAACTCATGATTGAAAGCTTCGATGCCTTGGCGGCTCGCACGACAATTTTCCTGGCGCAGAACCCCACTGGTCCGCGGGGTGCTGACTTCGGAAAGGCCTCTCCTGTTGGCCTGCTCATCATTGTCGTTTTGCTCATCGTCATCCTGGCTCTCGGCTGGGATCTCTCGCGGCGCGCGAAGCGCATGGCCGCTCGCCGGAAGTTCGCCGAGGCGCACGACATGGATCCCTTCGATTCCGAGGCTGTGGATAAGGCGATGGCTGCAGCAGAGCAGCGTCGTGAAGCGGAGTAGTCAGCGTCAAGGTGTGTGCGCGTCGCTTGACGACGGGCAGTTGCGCGCACCCCTGATTGTTTCCCGTGTGGCGGGATTTGGAGTTCGAATTGCGGGATTCTAGGCAGTGCGCTACAGTCAAGCACATGCGTATGTGGCGATTTTATTTTTCGAAGGCTCCGGAGGCAGTGACGACATAGTCACAGCCGGCGGCTAATCGTCACGTCGCCACCAACCGGAGCCAAAGGCAGCAGCCCCAACCAATCGGGGCGCTGCCTTTTGTCGTACCTACAGCCAAAATGCGCAACTAATCACCCAGAGAAAAGAGACCTCAGATGACCCCTCCAACTTCCCTCGAAGCCCCCGCCTCGACCGCGAACCGCCGCGTCGTAGCCTTCCACGACCTGCCCTCCCCAGAAGAGGTCATGGCCAAACAGCCACTGACCCCAA
This sequence comes from Corynebacterium jeikeium, assembly GCA_003955985.1. NCBI lineage: Bacteria > Bacillati > Actinomycetota > Actinomycetes > Mycobacteriales > Corynebacteriaceae > Corynebacterium > Corynebacterium jeikeium. The sequence continues at coordinate 1,931,291 of CP033784.1, read as the reverse complement.
ACCTGGTTAACGAGGTAGAGCAGTCGCGACTCGACATCGCCCGCGTCATCGCCCGCGAGGACAATCGCCTGCTGGTCGTTGTCGGCCCGTGCTCCATCCACGACCCCGAGGCCGCCATCGACTACGCCCGCCGCCTGAAGGCCACCGCCGATGAGCTCGACGAGGACCTGCTGGTCGTCATGCGCGTCTACTTCGAAAAGCCGCGCACCACCGTCGGCTGGAAGGGACTCATCAACGACCCCGACCTGGATAGCTCCTTCAAAATCAACAAGGGCCTGCACATGGCCCGCGAAGTGCTCATCGAGGTCCTGCGCACCGGCCTGCCCGCCGGCGCTGAATTCCTCGAGCCCAACAGCCCGCAGTACATCGCCGACGCCGTCTCCTGGGGTGCGATTGGTGCGCGCACCACGGAGTCGCAGGTCCACCGCCAGCTCGCTTCCGGACTTTCCATGCCCATCGGCTTCAAGAACGGCACCGACGGCAACGTCCAGGTCGCCGTGGACTCGCTGGTCTCCGCAGCAAACCCGCACTTCTTCTTCGGCATGAACGACCAAGGCCGCGCCGCCGTTGTCGAAACCGCCGGCAACCACAACTGCCACATCATCCTCCGCGGTGGCACCTCCGGCCCGAACTGGGACGAAGAATCGCTTAACGACGCCGAAGCGCGCCTGAACAAGGCCGAGCAAACCGTCAGCATCATGGTGGATGCCTCCCACGCCAATTCCGGAAAATCCGAGGTGCGCCAGGCCGAGGTCGTTGAGGAGCTCGGCAAGCTCATCGGGGGCGGCGACGAGCGCATCACCGGCATCATGATGGAGTCCTTCCTCGAAGCCGGCGCGCAAAAAATTACCGATGGTCGTAAGGGCCTCGTATACGGCAAGTCCGTCACCGATGCGTGCATGGATTGGGAAACCACCGACCGGCTGCTGCGTACGCTTGCGGCAGAAGTTCGGAAGCGTCGGCAGGCACGCGACTAAGCACAAAGTGGCCGTGCCCATTGGGTAGGGTTACATATGTGAAAGAAAACCAGCCGTCCTCACTCCGGCGGATCGCCTATCCGCTCTACGAGCGCAAACTAGCCCAAGAGCTAGAAGGAAAACCTCGCCCCAAGCACGTTGCCATCATGGCCGATGGCAACCGCCGCTGGGCGAGGGAGGCTGGATTCACCGACGTCAGCCACGGCCACCGCGTCGGCTCCCGCAAAATCGCAGAATTCGTCGGCTGGTGCGCCGAGCAGGAAATCGAGCTGGTCACCATCTACCTGCTCTCCACCGAAAACCTCGGGCGAGACCCCGAAGAGCTGGAATTACTGTTCGACATCATCGCCGACGTCGTCGACGAATTGGCGCAATCGCCTAACGACGTGCGCCTGCGCATGGTCGGCCACCTCGAGCTCCTTCCGGAAAGAATGACCGCCCGGCTGCGTCACGACGAAGAAGTCACCGCGAACAACACCGGCATCCAGGTCAACATCGCCGTTGGCTACGGCGGCCGGCAGGAAATCGTCGACGCAGTACGCAGAATCATCCGGGAATCAGTCGCCGAGGGAATCGATGCTTCCGAGCTTGAGGAGCGCATCACCACCGATGCCATTTCTCGCCGCCTCTACACATCCGGACAACCGGACCCCGATCTAGTCATCCGCACTTCCGGAGAACAGCGGCTCAGCGGCTTCCTCCTCTGGCAAACCGCCTACTCCGAGATTTGGTTCACCGATACCTACTGGCCCGAATTCCGCCGCATCGACTTCCTCCGCGCACTTCGAGACTTTTCGCAGCGCTCACGCCGCTTCGGCAAATAACCTCCCTACATCCGGAAAAATTTCCGGATGTTAGAGTTTGCGCATCCGGACCCTCGAAACCTTGTGGTCCCGAGACTTCGTAAGAACTAATGACGCACGCACTCGAGTGGGCAAAATATTTTCCGTAAGGTTCGGCAAGTTCACCTGCTGCCAAATGCGTCGGGCTACCTCGGCCGCAGCTTCGTCGTCAAGCGTGGCATAATCCGCGAAGTGCGCGCCCGGAGCGCGAAACGCTGTCTGGCGGAGACGGAGGAAACGGCTGATGTACCAACGCTCGATGTCCGCGCGCGGGGCATCGACGTAGACACTGAAATCGAAAAGATCGGAAATCATCAGCGTCGGGCCCGTCTGCAAAACGTTGAGCCCCTCGAGAATGAGAATGTCCGGACGGTCAACATCGACGAACTCATCCGGCACCCGGTCATAGAGCGTGTGCGAATACACCGGCGCCTTCACATGCCGCGCCCCCGACTTCACCGCCGTGACAAACCGCATCAACGCACGCTGATCATACGACTCCGGATACCCCTTGCGCTGCATAATCCCACGGCGATTCAATTCCTCAGAAGGATAGAGGAAGCCATCAGTAGTAACCAAGTCCACCCGCGGATTAGTCTCCCAGCGCTCGAGCAGGACCTGCAGCAAACGCGCCGTCGTTGACTTGCCGACCGCCACCGAACCCGCGACGCCGATAATAAACGGCACCGACGCCCCCTTCGAAGGATTTTCCCCAAGAAAGTTCGACGTTACGGCGTTCAGCTCCCGATGCGCCGCCACACGCATGTGAATCAGACGAGAAAGCGGAAGATAGACCTCGGCGACTTCGTCCAGGTCGATGTTTTCACCGATACCGGAAAGTCGTTCAGCTTCCTCTTCCGTCAGCACCAGAGGCATATTCTTGCGCATTTCGCGCCACTGCTCGCGTTTGAACTCGACGTACGGGCTGGGGGATGTTGCGCGCGTCATACTTCCAATTGTGCCAAGGGGGTGCCGAAAACCGGAAAACGAGTCAATAAAGGGGGCATACCTGAATGGTGCTGCTTTCGTGGTTTACCCCATAAAGGGCTAGCATGGCCTGTGGCATTGAAGTTTCATTGAAAGGTCGAAAACCTACTCATGACCGGGTCTAACAATAACGATGTCCGCTACCAATCGCTGCGTGAACTCGATCCCGACCTCGCAGAGGCAATGGCAGGGGAGCTCTCTCGTCAGCGTGACATGCTCGAAATGATTGCCAGTGAGAACTTTGTTCCACGTGCAGTGCTGCAAGCTCAGGGCTCGGTTCTGACCAACAAGTACGCCGAAGGCTACCCGGGCCGTCGTTACTACGGTGGCTGCGAATACGTCGACGTCGTCGAGGACATGGCACGCAACCGCGCCAAGGAGCTCTTCGGCGCTGAGTTCGCCAACGTTCAGCCACACGCAGGTGCGCAGGCCAACGCTGCCGTTCTGCATGCGCTAATCAACGCCGGTGACAAGATTATGGGCCTCGACCTGGCACACGGCGGTCACCTGACCCACGGCATGAAGCTGAACTTCTCCGGCAAGCTCTACCACGTCGCCGCATACGGTGTGGACAAGGACACTATGCGGATCGATATGGACAAGGTGCGTGAGCAGGCGCTCGCAGAAAAGCCGGATGTTCTCATCGCAGGTTGGTCGGCGTACCCGCGCCACCTCGACTTCGAAGCTTTCCGTTCCATCGCCGATGAGGTCGGTGCGAAGTTGTGGACGGACATGGCGCACTTCGCAGGCCTGGTTGCCGCCGGTCTGCACCCGTCGCCGGTTCCGCATTCTGACGTTGTGTCGACCACCGTTCACAAAACCCTCGGTGGTCCACGTTCGGGCATGATTTTGGCCAAGCAGGAGTACGCCAAGAAGCTGAACTCCGCTGTTTTCCCGGGGCAGCAGGGTGGCCCGCTGATGCACGCCATCGCCGGCAAGGCCGTGGCGCTGAAGATTGCTGGTACCGAGGAGTTCAAGGAGCGCCAGGAGCGCACTCTCGCTGGTGCCCGCATTCTGGCTGAGCGTCTCACCGCTTCCGACTGCGCCGAGGCTGGCGTCGATGTTCTCACTGGCGGCACCGATGTCCACCTGGTTCTGGCGGATCTGCGCAATTCTGAGATGAACGGCCAGGAGGCCGAGGATCTGCTCCACGCTGTTGGCATTACCGTCAACCGTAATGCCGTTCCGTTTGACCCGCGTCCTCCGATGGTTACATCCGGACTTCGTATCGGTACTCCGGCGCTGGCCACCCGTGGTCTCGACGAGAAGGCCTTCACTGAGGTCGCCGATGTCATCGGTACTGCTCTCGCCGCCGGCAAGAATGCGGATGTTGACTCCCTGCGTGCTCGTGTTTCGAAGATCGCTCAGGAATTCCCGCTTTACGACGGCATCGAGGACTGGAACCTCATCTAATTCTGCGTTTTTGCAGCGCAAGTACCCGTTCTAGCAGTGCGCTAGGACGGGTTTTCCCGTACATCCGGGTTTTGGTCCGGAGGTGGTGGCTCCGGCCCGAGCTGTTTCGTCGTGCCTGCCCGGTATCCGGCGTAGGACCTCCCGGACATTGATGTCACGAATGAGTTGCTAAACAGCGGCGGCCGAGTCTTGTCAGGTGGGCGCCATCGAATATGTCCGGATGTGGGGATGCGTTCGAGGTGGCCGTTGCGTCCTTCCCGGTCGTCGTCGTTAAGCCCGTTGTGTTCGCGGCAGACCATGGTGAGGTTGTCCAGCGTGGTTGTGCCGCCGTGTTTGTGGGCGACTAGGTGGTGCGCTTGTCCGCTATAGGCGGGGCGTTCACAGCCGGGCCAGGCGCAGATGGGGTTGTCGATGAGCATCGCGATGCGCTGCTCTTCAGTCGCCAGGCGGGGGTTGCCGATGGGAAATAAGTCCGTAATGGCGCTGTGTTCGTCGTAAAGCACGGCCCACCCGGTGTCGGCGAGTAGGGCGTTGAGGAAGACGTCGGGGGCGAGCGCAGAGCCGTTGGTGGTGGCGGCGAATCGCGGGCTGTAGTCGATGAGGTCTTGTGCGGTGATGATGATGGCGGGTTGGTAGCGCATTTCATCGAGCTTGTCGACGGGCGTTGCGGCATCGGCATGCTCGAGGCGCTCGGCAAGCGCTTGGCCGACGCAGCGGTCGTGGGAAAACTCCGGATGGGACTTCCGGATTTCTGCGGCACGGATGGTAAGCGGCGACAGGAGATTGTCGAGCATATCCGAGGGGCCGGAGATATGGAAGTGCTTCATTCCCCGGATGTCTACCTTCCGGGAAAATCGGGCGCGTAGGTGCTGGGGTGGCTCGTCTTCGGTGTTGAGCTCGGTGAGAGTTTCCCGCATGTAGAGATCGAGTTCTTCGAAGCCGAGGCGTTCGGCGGCAGCGACGAATGTGAGGCGGAGGTTGTCGTGGAGTTCGGCGTTGTTGGCTTGGCGGCTGCGCTTGTCGATAAGCACGCAGGTGTCCAGGCTGAGGCCGAGCTGGCGCGCAAGGGCGGTGGCGTCTTCGCGGGCTTTGGTGTTTTCCTCGGTGTCAGCGGGTTGGAGATAGTGGGCGGCGACGCGTAGCAAAAGCCGGAGGCGCGCCGGGTCAAGGCCGAGGGTTGCCGCCAAGTGGGAGGTGGCGTCGTGGCCGTCGGGACGCGCGGCGTGGAGTTCCGCTAGCGTGTCCATTCCGCGCGAGGCCAGTGCGGCGAGCGTCCCAAGAACTGTCATGCCTTTGAAGGTAAAAGTCCGGATGTAGGGGGACAACGCCTACGAGGGCAGGCTGTGGATAAGTCAGCCGGTTTAGCAGTTATCCACATCCGGACTTTTCACCGCGCAAACGCACCGCAGCTGCACCGCCGTACCGCCGCACCACGCGCTGCCGTCTGTTACGCCCCGAAGTCACGCAGGGCGCTGCCGGTGAGGCGGAAGGTGTCCCATTCGTCCATGGGGAAGGCGCCGAGGGAGCGGTAGAAATCGATGGAGGGTTGATTCCACTTCAGGACGCACCACTCGACACGTGAGTAGCCTCGCTCCACGGCAATTCGCGCGAGGTTCTGCAGCAGTGCTTTGCCCTTGCCGGTGCCGCGTGCCTCGGGGCGGACGTAGAGGTCTTCGAGGTAGATGCCGTGGGTGCCTTCCCAGGTGGAGTAGTTGAGGAACCACAGTGCAATGCCGTCGAGGCGCGGGCTGCCTCCAACACCGCCATCACCGCCACCAACACCGCCATCACCGCCACCGGCGCCGTCGTCCAAATTTCCGGATGTGGAGTCGACGACGTGGCAGAAAATCGCAGGGTTGTCCCCGAAGAGCTGTTCGCGCAGGCGCTCGGGGGTCAGTCGGACGGCATCGGGTTCTTTTTCGTAGGCCGCCAGGTCTTTGATGAGGTCGACGATCTCGTGGACGTCGTCAGGCGTGGCGGGGCGTGGAAGTGTCATGTGTCCCTTGTTACTCGCGGCGAGTGATTTGGTGCAAAAGTGCGTCCGAGGCGGGGGAGATTGCGATAACCTGCGAGGTTATGAGCAACGTTACTCAAGACTTTTCCGACGGCATTCTAGCCATCACCATCGACCGCCCGGATGCCTATAACTCCCTGGATAAGAATCTCCGCTTGGAGCTGAAAGCCGCTTTTGAGCGTGCGCAGGAGCCGGATGTGCGCGCTGTTATCCTGCTCGGCGGGCCGAAGGCGTTTTGTACGGGCCAGGATTTGAAGGAGCACATTTCTGACCTGCAGTCCGGCGCCGGCATGGGCAAGGTTGTCGAGGAGTACAACCCGATGGTCGCGGAGCTGACCGCGATTAACGTTCCGGTTATTGCAGCTATCGAAGGTGCTGCGGCGGGTGCCGGCTGGTCGTTGGCGCTGCACTGTGATTTCCGTATCGCCGGCCCGAAGGCGTCGTTCAAGGCGGCGTTCCCGTCGATTGGCCTGGCCACGGACTGTGGCATGTCGGCGCTGCTGCCGCGCATGGTCAGCGACGCGAAGGCGCGTGAGCTGTTGTTCTTCGATAAGAAGGTGCTTGCCGACGAAGCCCTGAGCCTCGGCCTGGTCACTGAAGTGGTGGATAATCCAGCGACTCGGGCACGCGAGTTGGCTGCCCAGTTTGCGGCGGGGCCGACGGCCGCGCTGAAGGAGATTAAGGCTCTGCTGCGCCGGGATACCTTGGCTGCTGCTGCGGCGGAGGCGGACGCGCAGGCTCGTTTGGCGGTCTCGGCCGACCATAAGGAAGCGGTGGCCGCGTTCTTGGAGAAGCGACCACCGCATTTCGTAGGTGAGTAAGACAGATACCTGGAGTGGCAGGGGAGAGATAGTAGTGAAGAACTACTGCTCTTCCTGTGCTCCTAGTACTTCACTGGTGAGCTCTGGGTGATCTCCCAGCTCACCGGAAACCTCGTCAGGGTGCTTGGATAGGCTGACCAGCGAGACTGCCAGACCGCCCCAGATGACGATGATGAACAGTGCCATCATGACAATTGCGATACCGGACATTTGGCTTAAACCTCCTCGGTTTCCGGAGTGTGCTTGCGTGGCAGGTGTGAGGACCGCTTGAAATCTGGCGTCACACCGAAGTCCGAGCCCGGAGGGCCATCGAGACGGTGTTGGCCGCGCCAAGGCAGGATGGCCATAATCAGAGCGCCGATGAGAATCACGCCGATGACACCCCAGCCAAAGATGTCGATTTGGGTGTCGGAGTAGCCTTCGTAGTTTTCCTGGAAAAGTCCAATGAGCTCCTGGAACAGGATGACGGCGAGAATGACCGGCGTGATGTTTCCGACGAAGATCTGCCACATGGTGCCGACCTTGAACGAGGAGACGGCGTTGAGGTGCATGGCGAACTCGTTGGTGCGGCGCAGGATCCAGTCGATTGCGATGATGGTCAGCAGTGCAACCAGGACGATACCGACGTTGTTGGTGAACTTATCGACAATGTCGAGGGTTACCAGACCTGAGGTGGTCGGGAAGGCCAGCAGCGAGATGACGGCCATGGCGCCACCGACGGTGAGGGTGGCCTGGACGCGGCCGAGGTTCAGCTTGTCCTTTACTGCGGAGACAACGACCTCGAGCAGCGACATCAGGGAGGTCACACCGGCGATTGCCAGGGAGAGGAAGAACAGCAGCCCGAAGACCGAACCGATGACCTTGGGCATCTCAGAGATGACCGTCGGGAATGCGATGAAGGCAAGACCAATACCGGAGGTTGCGACCTCGTCAACGGCCTCACCCGACTGCGCTGCCATGAAGCCCAGGGTGGCGAAGACACCGATACCGGCGAGAACCTCGAAGGAGGAGTTTGCGAACGCGGTGACCAGGCCGGAGCCGGTGAGGTTCGTGCGTGGCTTCAGGTAGGAGGCGTAGGTCAGCATAATGCCGAAGGCCACGGACAGGGAGAAGAAGATCTGGCCGTAGGCGGCAATCCATACGCTGGAGTCAGTCAGTGCGGACCAGTCTGGGGTGAAGAATGCATCCAGGCCCTTTGCAGCGCCGTCGAGCGTCAGGGAGTAGATGACCACTGCGACGAAGAGGATGGTCAACAGTGGGATGAAGATAATCGAGACCTTGCCGATGCCCTTGTCCACACCAGCGGCCAGAATGCCGATGACGAGTACCCAGACAATGAGCAGGACGATGGAAATCGAGGGGACGAAGTCCAGAGAGAAGACGCTCTCGGTGTCTACTTGGAGGAAGTCCTTCATGAAGTGGGTCTCGGCATCTGGGCCCCAGCTCTTGCGGATGGACTTCCAGGCGTAGATGAAGGACCACGCGATAATAACGGCGTAGTAGACGGTAATGAAGAAGGCGATACCGACCTGGATCCAGCCGATTGGCTCAGCCCAGGGCTTGATCCGACGCATCGACTTCGGTGCGGACCCGCGGAAGCGGTGTCCGATGGCGAAGTCGAGGAAGAGCAGTGGGATACCTGCGGTCAGAAGTGCGACCAGGTAGGGGATAAGGAAAGCGCCACCGCCGGAGTCATATGCGACATAGGGGAAACGCCAGATGTTTCCAAGCCCGACTGCCGAGCCGATAGCGGCGAAAATGAAGGCTGCTCGGGTGGAAAACACCTCCCTTCGCTGAGGGGTAGCGGTCGAGTTGGTTGTGCTCATACCTCTGGAACTCCAATCCTTCATCTCCGGTCACGCGCTCGCGCGGCCTAGGAGGGAATTTGGTGAAGTGCATCACCATTACCTAACAGAATCTTAGTATATGAGATGGGTATCTCATTGTATAGTTTCGGTTTTGTAGGGGGTAATGTTTTTAGTGGGGGTGTGGCACGGGGGAAGGGAGCTCTAATTAAGCCTCGTAAATAATCGCCAGCCACCCACTTTGAGGTATGCAAAAACCCCGCCAGGAAGACCTGACGGGGTTTGGGGGCGAATCGGCTAGGCCGACGTGCGCTGTTTACTCTGCGCCGCCCTTGGCGATACGACGGAAGATGATCTCCTTCATGATCTCGTTGGTGCCACCGTAAATGGTCTGGACCTTGGAGTCGAGGTAGTGAGTGGAGATTGGGTACTCGAGCATGAAGCCGTAGCCACCGAACATCTGCAGGCAGCGGGTAACGATGTCCTGCTGCTCCTCGGTGGTCCAGTACTTGGCCATGGAAGCACCGGTCTCGTCCAGCTGGCCAGCGTTGTGGGCCATAACAGCCTGGTCAACGAAAGCCTGCAGGGCGGTGACGCGGGTGGCAATGTCAGCCAGGTAGTGGCCGTGGACCTGGTGCTGGATGATCGGGCGACCGAATGCCTCGCGCTCCTGAGCGTACTTGTAAGCCAGGGTCCAGGCGCGGCGGGAAGTTGCGACAGAGCCGCAAGCCAGGGTCAGGCGCTCGTGAGCGAGGTTGGTGCGCAGGTAGCCGAAGGCAGCGCCCTCTTCGCCGAGCAAGTTCTCGGCCGGAACGCGGACGTTGTCGAAGTTGAGCTCAGCGGTGTCCTGAGCCTTCAGGCCGACCTTCTGCAGCGGGCCAGCCTTGGTGAAGCCCTCGAGATCAGCGTCGACGATGAACATGGAGACGCCAGCGCGGCCCTTGGATGGGTCGGTGATAGCTGCGACGAGAGCGAAGTCGGCCATCATGCCGTTGGAGATGAAGATCTTGGTGCCGTTGAGGACGTAGTGGTCGCCGTCCTTCTTGGCGAAGGTGCGCATACCTGCCAGGTCAGAACCGGCGCCCGGCTCGGTCATAGCGAGGCAGCCGATGGTGTCGCCGGCGTTCATGGAAGCCAGGTACTTCTGCTTCTGCTCTTCGTTACCGAACTTGGCCAGGTACGGAGCGACCAGGTCGTTGAGAACGCCGAAGGAAACGACGATGGAGCCACAGTCGGCGTTGGAGAGCTCCTCGTTCAGGACCTGGTTGTAGCGGAAGTCCATCTCTCCGCCGCCGCCGTATGCCTCCGGGGTGGACATACCAATCAGGCCCAGCTCACCGGCCTTCTTGAAAATCTCGCGGTCCGGCTGACCTTCCTTGTGCCAGCGCTCTACGTTCGGGGTGATTTCCTTCTCGACGAAGCCGCGAACCATGTCGCGGAACATGTTGTGCTCTTCTTCGAAGTGAGTACGGGGCAGAAAGTCCTTCATGACATGCTCCTAGAAATATTGTCGTGGAATTTTTGTCTTAAGGCCTTTTCGTACGTCGCAGATAAACGCTGCAGATAAACGCGATGGCCTCGGTTCATCGTCATAGTGACTATGACTGTTGTACCCCATTATGCATGAGTGTGATGAGAGACACTTGTTTTTTTAAAAGTTTTTTCCCGATTGATGACGTGAAATCGCTTGACGACGGATATTGTGCCCAACCTTCCCGGAAAACTACCCCCGTTGCGGTTGGAGGTTGCTATTGAATCCAGACTATCCCCGACAGTCGGCAATGTTAGGTAATGCTAACCTACAAAGCCAGGTGAATGGCTATTTTTGTCATATCTGACAGGCGGGACCCTGGGGCTTTGGGGTCGATAGGGTAGGCGTTTTGGATGGTCATCATGGGGGTGATTAACGAAACAATCTCGTTTTCTTATTCCCATTAGTGCTGGTGGTAGTTAGTATGAGCATCAGGTGGAGACCGGTTCCCTTGATTATCCGAGCTTCTTCCACTGCAGTCATAGCAACCTCCAATTGCACTCGAAAAAATGACGCGACCTGTGCGCCGTCCCTGTGGAATGGACAGCGAGCAGGTCGCGTTATTTTTATTTTTTATTGCTGCGATTAGGCGCTAGTCGGCAATCCCATCAATGTGCGCCAGCAGGGCCGAGTTGTAGTACTCCGGGGTTTCCTGGTTGAGCAGGTGCTTGGCCGGCGAAATGACGACCATGGTCGAGCCCGCGATGCCGTCGTGAAGCGAAGTGACGACGTCGAGAGACGTAGAGGTGTCCTGCTTGCCGGCGATGACCAGCGTCGGAGCGGTGATCTCGGCGAGGCGCTCGCGGGTGTCGAAGCGAGAGAGTGCTCCGCAGGCGCCGATGTAGCCGTCATCGGGGCAATCTGCGATCATGTCGCGGAAGCGGGCGGCGAGCTCAGGGGTAGTGTCGAAGCACTCGTCGGTAAACCAGTTGCGGACGACAGTGTCGGCGAGTGCGACCGTGCCCTTGTCGCGCACGAGCTGGGCCTTTTCCTGCCAGGCCTCGGGTGTGCCGAATTTCGGCGCCGTCGACGACAGTGTCAGGCTGACCACGCGATCGGCGTGTTCTAATGCGATGGTTTGGGCGATAGCGCCGCCGAGAGATAGTCCCACAAAATGTGCGCGGTCAATATCCTCCTCATCGAGGACCTCGATGATGTCGGCGGCCAAGTGGCTCATGTCCCACTCACCCTCGGGGATAGGGGAATCGCCATGGCCGCGGACATCTGGCGTGATGACCTGGTACTTTTCGCTCAAAGCAGCTACCTGGGGCTCCCACATCTCCTGTGTGGTGCCCAGCGAGCCAATCAGGACAACCGTACCGTTGTCCTTGTGGTTGATTGCATGTGCGGTGTAGTCGATGGCCACGGGAGAATCCTCCTTGAAGGTGTCAGCTGTGTCGGTGTGTCAGCTGTGTCGGCTATTTCTCGGCGTTGCGAGCAGCTTCAGCGGCAGCCCGACCAGGGCCGTCGTCCTTCTTGGCCTCTGCCTCAGCGGTTTCAACACGCTGCTTCGCCATGGACTCACGAGCAGCCTCCAGCCACTCCGGCATCTGCTCGAGCAAATCCTTAATCTCCGCCGTTGTCAGCGGCTTGTCCATGTCGTTCTTCTTCAACGCCGTGATAGTGATGCCCAGCTTGCGGGCAACTTCCGGGCGCGGGTGCGGTCCGTTGCGGCGTAGCTCAGCGAGCCACTCCGGCGGATTGGACTGCAGTTCGGCAAACTGCGCGTGCGAAATCTCACCAGTGCGAAATTCCTCGGGTGTGGCCGGGAGGAAAATGCCAAGTTTCTTGGCTGCGGTTAGGGGTTTCATGGGTTCAACGCTAGCACCCATTCGAGTAACCTTGCGGAGTATGTCGACTCCTGAACCCGCCGTCCTGCGCATCGTGTTCGCCACCGGCACCAGTCCCGAGAAGTGGTTTCGCCGCTTTAGGGATCGAATTCCGGCAACACTGCACACCCACGCCGCCGACGATCCGATGTCCGACCTGGTCGGCGGCGCCGCTGACATGGCGCTGGTTCGGTTAGAGTCCGAAAGCTCGCTGCCCGAGTCGCTCCATCGCATCCGGCTTTACGACGAAGCCTGGGGCGTGGCCTTCGAGAAAGAGCACGTGTTCTCCCTCACAGAGTCCGTGCCGGAGGAGCTGTTGGCGGACGAAACTGTGCTGCTGACCTCCGTGGATGCGGATGAGCTGCGACAGATGCTGCCCGTTGCGGCCACTGGTGCAGGTGTCGTGGTGGGACCTCGCACGATTTTGAAGGCGCTATCGAAGAAGGCGGTGGCCTCATCGAACTTGGTGGCCGAGGAAGGTGCCACAGATCCGCTGTCCCGGACAGCTATTTGGTTGGTGTGGCCGAAAGTAGAGGACGACGAGCTCCGGCAGGAGTTCGTCGGCATTGTCCAGGGGCGCAGGGAGGGCTCGACACGCACGCAGTTGGGGCGCAAGAGGGCTGACGAGCAGCCGAAGAAGTTGTCGGCCAGAGAAAAGACGCTTGCTAAGCAAGCCCGCCGGCAGCGCGCTGGGACCGTCGTAAAGCATGCGCGCAGTGGTCGTGGTGGACGTCGAAGCAGCGGCGGAAACGGGCGACCGCGCAGGCGAAAGTAATCTTTTTACAATATTTTTGCCGTTTCGTTCGACGTGCGCGGAAAAATTAGCCACACTTGTAGTTATGGCTGAAAAGAAGCGCGATTTCACGATTCGAATGATGCGTGAAGAGGACTATCCACAGATCCAAGAGATCTACGAGATTGGCCTGGATACGGGGCACGCGTCCTGGGAGCACTCCGCTCCCGAGTGGGACGAATTCATCGCACTCAAACGAGTGGATTTGTGTTACGTCGCCGTCGACGCAGAAAACCCGGACAAGATTCTGGCTTGGGCATCGGCAGCGCCGGTATCCAAGCGCCCGATTTTCAATGGCGTCATCGAAGACTCCATCTACGTCCATCCTGACGGGCAGGGCATGGGGCTGGCGGCGACGCTGCTGCAGAAGCTTATCGACGATGCCACGGAGCTCGACTGCTGGTCGATTCACTCGTGGGTCTTCCCGGAGAATGTGGGATCGTTAAAGCTGCATCGAAAGCTCGGCTTCCGTGAAGTGGGGATTTACCACCACATGGCAAAGATGACCTACGGCCCAATGGCGGGGCAGTGGCGCGATGTCATTATTTTGGAAAAGCTCCTGGAAAAGCCAGAGGAGCGCGCACTGAAGCGCGTCCAGGAAGAAGCAGAAGCCGCCGGTGAGCCGAACCGTCCGATTCTGGACAAGCTCGACCGCGCCGACGGCCAGGTGGGGGCATAGCTGCCGGGAGCCGCGGCTCCCGCGAATTAATTATTCGACGGTTTCCTTCAACGGATCCTCGCGAACAAAGAACACAATGATTGCTGCCAGAATAATCACTGGCATTAGTACCAAGAAGATCGGCGTCAAACCATCGTTGTAGCTGGAGATCAGCGCTTCGTGGATTGGCGCCGGCATGCTATCTAGGACGTGCGGCGTCAGTGAACCAATCGACTTAGAGGAAAAGCCCTCCGGGCCCATCTGCTTTGCGAACTCTGCTGCAGCCTCCGGTGATGCGGCCTTGATTTGTTCGACAGCAGCCGGAACGCGTTCGCCTGCCAGGTCCTTCATGCGGTGGATGAAAATCGAACCCACAATGGAGGAACCGACCGCACCACCAATCTGGCGGAAGAAGTTATTCGCAGCGGTAGCGGTACCGACCATGGCGACCGGGAAGGAGTTCTGCACGATGAGAACCAGAACCTGCATGCCGGTGCCCAGGCCGAAGCCCATGATGAACAGGTAAACACCAACCTGCCACAGCGGGGTGGTGGTCTCCAGCGTGGACAGCAAGTAGAGGGAGACAGCCATAATCATCAGGCCGACGAAGGGGTAGAAGCGATACTTACCAGTCCGCGAAATAATCTGGCCAACGCCAATTGAGGTGAGCAGCATGCCGACCATCATCGGCGTCATCATCAAGCCTGCAGCGGTCGGTGACATTGAGTGCACCATCTGCAGGTAGGTCGGAATATAGGCCATAGTGCCGAACATCGCGATACCCAGAATGAGACCCGACACAGTCGTGAGCACGAAGTTCCGGTTATTAAACAAGTGCGTCGGAATCAGTGGGTTGGAAACACGAGTCTCGGTGAGGAAGAACAGCACCCAGGAAACCACGGAGGCAACGATAAGCGAGATGATGACTCCGGAGTTCCAGTCGTACTGTGTACCGCCCCACGTGGTGGTGAGAATTAGCGTCGAGGCAGCGGCAGTCAAGAACATCGTGCCGATGTAGTCGAAGTTTCCTTCACTCTGGCGTCGGGGCAGCTTCAGGAAGGCTGCAGCTGCCGATAGTGCAACCACGCCCATCGGGACGTTGATCCACAGGCCCCAGCGCCAGCCCGGGCCGTCGGTGAACCAGCCTCCCAGCACTGGTCCCAGCACGGAACTCAGGCCGAACACAGCACCCATGATGCCCATGTACTTACCGCGCTGGCGTGCGGGAATAACCTCGGCCAGGATGGCCTGCGAGGAAACCATCAATGTACCGCCAGCAAATCCCTGAAAGGCGCGGGCGGCGATGAGCAGGCTCATGGAGTTGGTGATTGCACCCATGACGGAACCGACCATGAACAGCGCGATCCCCATCATGAACAGGCCCTTGCGCCCAATCATGTCACCGAGCTTGCCGACAATCGGCATTGCCACAGTCTGTGCCAACAGGAATGCAGAAATAACCCACGACATGTGGTCAACTCCGCCGAGCTCGCCGACGATGGTCGGCAGGGCGGTGGCGAAAATCATCTGCCCCAGCGAGCTCATCAGCATAGTGAGAATGAGCGCGAAGAAAATGATTCCCAAGTGGGACTTGTTGTCAGAAACCGTGGTGTCGGTTTGATCTTGAGCAGTGGTGTTGCTAGCTGTCACTATTCCTCCTCCAGAAATTTTTAACGACGTCGGCGGCGTCGTGAAGCGGTGTATCTGTTGTGAATTCGTCCCGATGAGCCGATGAGTACAGCACGCATTCGCGGACGAAACCGACCGACAGTGCTACCTCGTGCCCGACGGGCAGCTCGGGGTGCGTGCGCGACTGTGGATTCATCTCGAAATAGCGCTCAAAGGCAGAACGGACGCGGCGCATTGAGTTGCCAAAATTCGAAATGACAACCGTCGATAGCTTTGGCTCATTGCGCAAAATCTCGCGGATACGCTCCTTGAGCAGACGGTGAAACTCTTCGGTTGCCCCCAGCTCTTTATATCGGAGTAGCTGGGATTGCTGCTTTTTCTCGATGAAATCGAGCATGTCCGCGATGGGGTCTTGGTGAATTTGGGCGAGGAATACCTCTTCATCGTCAGCATCGAATGACATGATGCCGTTGCCGAAGATGGCTTGATCCTTGGAGTCGAAGTAATTGAAGAATGTGCGTCGACTGATATTGACCCGCTGACAGATGTCTTCGATGTTGACTTGGTCGTATCCGCGATCCAATACAAGGGCGGTCGCGGCATCGGCCAAAGCGCAGTGTGTTTGAAACCTTTTGAGCTCCCGGAGACCGCACTCGGGGTGTTGGCCCGGGTCCAATCTGTGATAGGTATTCTCATCAATTTGCACGAGGTGCAAAGTTACACCGAGTGCAATGTGATGGCAAGTTGATGAGTCAACAGGTGTTTGAGTACCTATGCAGAGAGCATCTTTGGGTTGTTCAGGATGCCGTGGACTCAGGCGCAGGGGTCGGGTTGTTGATAGTCGCAACGCGCCATTCAATTACACAACCTTCGTGTTTTGTGTAGGCACGGTGGAAGGCTACGTCTCCTTCAATAGCTCGTGGCGCAGGGCGTCGTTAAGCGAAGTGAAGCGGAACCTGTGCCCCGCCTTTTGCAGCGCTGCTGCCTCTACTCTCTGATTCGCGAGAGCCAACTCCGCAGCACCGCGTTTGCCCAGCAGTACTGCAGGCCCCAGTGAAGGAATCGGAACCGCCGTCGGGCGGTGCAAGACCTCTCCCAATACCCTCGTGAACTCCGCATTATTCACTCCGGAAGCCAGTGGCACCACCGCATTGACAGGTCCGGCAAGTGCGGAATCTGCCAACGACCGGTGATAGATGTCCAACAGGTCGTCCAAAGCAATCCACGGGAACCACTGCTCGCCCGACCCCAATCTTCCTCCAAGTCCGGTGAACACAACGCCCGCTAGTAGCGGCAAGAGTCCGCCGCCACCAGCAAGCACGAGACCAGTACGGACGTTTACGACCCGCTTGCCTGCATCGCGAGCGGGATCCCATGCATTTTCCCAATCGCGCACGATAGCCGAGAGACTGTCCGCGGTGGCGCTACCGTCGTAACGCTGCGCCTCCGCGCCAGGGCCAGCGTCCTCGGTGAGCACCTCTGGGCCACGATCCGCACCGTAGAACCCCACCGCCGACGCTCCAACCGCGACCTTCACGCTGTCAGTAGATGCAACGAGCTTTGCCAGAGCTCGCGTTGGTTCGACACGGGAATGGCGAACCTTTCGAAGATGCGCCTCCGTGAAGCGCCCCGCAATCGGTGCGCCGGCCAGATGGATGACCGCGTCGACTCCCTCCAGCAAGTCAGCTGCGGGTGCCGCAGTATCCCAATATCGCTTGTCCACACCCGTCTGTTCACGTGAGCGCACCAGCGAAATCACCTCATGTCCGGCCGTGGTCAGTAGCGCGCGCAGCTGCGTTCCGATGGTCCCCGTAGCTCCACTGATCGCCACTGTCAGCGGCTCCGGCACATGCCCCAAATACTCCGAAAGCCTATCGACGGCCGCAAGGTCTCCAGCAACCTTCGTAGCACGGTAGGCGAACATCGAATCTAACCCGGGTACCGGAACCTTGGTGTCAACGGTGTCCTCTAAAACCGTGCCAGCGCTGCCGTCGTCAAGCGGAGTATCGGAGAGAACGTGGGTGTGCTTCCACCCCGTGATGCGGCGAAAGGGTTCGCTGGTGACTTCGTCAATGAATCTCTGGCCGGGGAGGAAACCGGCCGGGTCGTGACGTGCAATCCATTTGAGGCCAGCCGGCATGGAGAATACGGTCGTGCCGTCGGCGAGGTTGGCGGATTCGGATTTCGGTGACATCGGGAGAAGCCCCGGTGTTAGGCGGGTGACAGCGCCTGGGCGGGAGAACCACTCGGCGACGCAACGGCGAGGAAATGCGATGGTGTGGCGATAGGTGGGAATAGTTAGTCACTCTCTGAAACTTGTCCGACGTTAAGGAAAAAATAGTAGACCCCGAAGTCTTTCAGCGAAGTGAGACTACGGGGTCTTATGCGTAAGGTGCTCTCACACCTTCGAGTTCAGAAAGAACTAGTCACGATCAGTGTTGGCCATTGCCAGCACGTCGAGGCGCTTGTCCAGCTCTTCCTCGGTCAGCTTCTCGCCGTCGACGAAGCCCATGTCGATAACAGTCTGACGGATGGTCTTACCTTCCTTCAGAGCAGTCTTAGCGACCTTAGCTGCGTTCTCGTAGCCGATGGCGGAGTTCAGCGGGGTCACAATCGACGGGGAGGACTCAGCCAGAGTCTTCATACGCTCAACGTTCGGCTCGATGCCGTCCACCAGCTTCTCGGCGAAGACGCGTGCGGTGTTCGCCAGCAGCTTAGCGGACTCCAGCACGTTACGTGCCATGACCGGGATGAAGACGTTCAGCTCGAATGCGCCGTTAGCGCCAGCAAACTCAACAGCGGTGTCGTTGCCCAGAACCTGCGCTGCGACCTGGGTGGCAGTCTCACACAGAACCGGGTTGACCTTACCCGGCATGATGGAGGAACCCGGCTGCAGATCCGGCAGGTGAATCTCAGCAAGGCCGGTCAGCGGGCCGGAGCCCATCCAGCGAATGTCGTTAGCGATCTTGTTCAGGGAGACTGCGACGGTGCGCATAGCGCCGGAGAATTCGACCAGGGCATCGCGGTTAGCCTGAGCCTCGAAGTGGTTCTGAGCCTCGCGCAGCTCCTTGATGCCGGTCAGTTCGACGAGCTCAGCGGTGACCTTGGCACCGAAGTCCGCCGGGGTGTTCAGGCCGGTGCCAACAGCGGTACCACCGATTGGCAGCTCGCCCAGACGCGGCAGGGTGGCCTCGATGCGCTCAATGCCAGCCTCAATCTGGCGGGCGTAACCGGAGAACTCCTGACCCAGGGTCACCGGGACAGCGTCCATCAGGTGAGTGCGGCCGGACTTAACAACGGTCTCCCATTCCTTGGCCTTCTTAGCCAGGGACTCCTGCAGAACCTTCAGTCCCGGGACGAGGTCCTTGACAGCTGCCTCGGTTGCTGCGACGTGAGTGGCAGTCGGGAAGGTGTCGTTGGAAGACTGACCCATGTTGACGTGGTCATTCGGGTGAACCTCAACGCCGTTGGCTTTTGCGATGGACGCAATGACTTCGTTGGTGTTCATGTTGGAAGAAGTGCCCGAACCGGTCTGGAAGACGTCAATCGGGAACTCAGCATCGTGCTTGCCTTCGGCAATTTCCTTGGCAGCGGCGACGATGGCATCTGCCTGCTCAGCAGACAGCAGGCCGCGCTCCTTGTTGACGATGGCGCAAGCTGCCTTCAGCAGACCCATAGCGCGAATCTGTGCAGACTCCAGCGGACGGCCGGAAATCGGGAAGTTCTCAACTGCACGCTGAGTCTGTGCGCGCCACAGGGCGTTAACCGGAACCTTAACCTCGCCCATGGTGTCGTGCTCGATGCGGAACTGCTGCTCTGTCATTCGTTGCCTCTTTCAGTTAGGGGAACTTGAGTGCGCGCAGGACGGCCCCTCATTGCGCATGCAATTTTCATGCGATGCAGAACCGTTAGCGCATTCGTCTTCAAGTATGAATCAGTTTGTTAAAAAAGTGGTGCCCTGAGGGCACCACTAAAGGGGTAGTTACTTACAGATCGATGTCAGGCATCTCGCCCTTGCCGTAGTCGATGCTGGCGTACTTGCGCAGCTTCTCCAGGGAGTGGAAAGCCTCGATGCGACGAATGGTGCCTGACTTGGAGCGCATAACCAGCGAGCGGGTCCACGCGCCGTTACCGCGGTAAGCGACACCGCGCAGCATGTCACCGTTGGTGACACCAGTGGCAACGAAGTAGCAGTTGTCGGATGCCACCAGGTCATCGGTGGTCAGAACACGAGAAAGATCGTGCCCAGCGTCGAGAGCCTTCTTAATTTCAGCCTCATCGCGCGGGTGCAGTTTGCCCTGGATTTCGCCGCCCATACACTTCATGGCGCATGCGGTGATGACACCTTCTGGGGTGCCGCCGACGCCCATCATGATATCGACCGAGTTCGTGTTCTGAGCTGCGGCAACAGCGCCAGCAACGTCACCATCGCCAATCAGTCGAACCTTGGCGCCAGCTTCGCGGATGTCACGAATCATGTCAGCGTGGCGCGGGCGATCCAGCACGACAACAGTGACATCTTCCGGACGCAGCCCCTTGGCCTTAGCAACGACCTTGATGTTGTGCTCAACTGGAGCCTCGATGTCAATCTTGCCGGCAGCCTCCGGGCCAACAGCAATCTTATCCATGTAGAACACAGCCGACGGGTCGTACATGGAGCCGCGGTCTGCAGCAGCAAGAACAGCGATAGAGTTCGGGCGGCCCTCTGCCATCAGAGTCGTGCCGTCAATCGGGTCAACCGCGATGTCAACGGCCGGGCCTTGGCCGTTGCCGACCTTTTCGCCGTTGAACAGCATCGGGGCTTCGTCCTTTTCGCCCTCGCCAATAACAACGACACCGTTCATAGCCACGGTGTTGATGAGCTGACGCATGGCATCGACGGCAGCGCCGTCGCCCTTTTCCTTCTGACCACGACCGACCCACTGACCAGCTGCCAGTGCAGCGGACTCAGTAACTCGGACGAGCTCCATCGCAAGGTTGCGATCTGGTGCTTCAGGATTCGAGGCGTTCATTGACTTCTGGCCCTTCCGTGGTTTTTGAGAACTCTTTTGAGGTTTGAGAATGTGCTGGGAGACGCCACGCCAGGAAACTGGGGTTTAGCGTTGCAACAATTTCTATTGATTGATGTTTGGCGCATCAGTTTTAGCGCCTTTGCATCTGTTACTAGTGTTCCACCTTTTTGGTGTTCGGGGGTGGACGCAGCGCCAAAGTGGGGGGAGTTTCAGGGCTAAACCCCCACATCACGCGGTTATCAAAAGTTTGTTCCGGCGTCAGTTCGCTTGACGACGTCGACAGCGTCCGTCATCAAGTATTGCTAGCTGCAGCTGTGCGGGTGCGAATGATGACTAGGTTCGTTGCGGGGCCTTTGGCATACTTGAGCGCGTGGCGAATGAGAAACCTAGGATTTTGCAGGACAGTCGAGACATGATTCTCACCCTCGTGGTGATGTTTCTTGCGGTGGCTGTCACCATTGGCTTTACCGGCCTGTGCAGTTTTAACCCCGGGAAGCCGGAAAACGGTCCGGTGCACGAAGTCGATGCTGCCCCATTCGTGAACGTGGAGGCTCGGCGCGTGGACTATCCAGTTCGCCTGCCGAAGGTGCCTGAGGGCTGGACTTCAAACTCGACCCGCGCGGGTATGGCGGCGGGGAAGCAGACGACCATTATTGGCTATGTCACCGCTAGCGGAGCATTCATTCAGGTCACGCAAACAGATGCGGAAGCAGGTCAGCTGCCGGATGATGGTAAGAACCGTCTCCGGGACGGTACTACTGACGTGGAAGGTACAACCTGGACTAAGTATGAGCCGGCTGAGGACAACGTGCGTCGCGTATGGGTTGGGGACCTCGGTGACTCCCGCGCAATTATCGAGGGCACTGCCAACGACGAGGAGTTCACACAGTTGGCGGCGGCTATGCAGAAGGCCGAGCCAATCGATCCGGACGCGACAATGCCGGATTCGTCACAGCCGCAGCCGACTGCGTCCGAGATGCCGTCGGCACCAGCAAAGTAGGCCGAGTCGAGCACTCACCTGGAGTGGTAATCCCGACTAGAGCCATAAAATAGCTGAACTCAGCTATCAGCGAAGAGACGAGAAACGATATGAACCGACGATCGTTTCTCGTCTCTTTTTAGTCCTCATCGCCCACATTCTCGGCAGAAGCCGAGACATCCTGATTCTTGCTGGCCAAGGCGGCTTCAACCTTTGCCCGGGCGCCAGCCAAATGCTCCTCGCAGCGGCGGGCCAGCGCCTCGCCTCGCTCCCACAGCGCCAGGGATTCATCCAGGCTCATCTGTCCGAGTTCTAGGAGCTTGACGGTCTCGACCAGCGCATCTCGAGCCTGCTCGTAGCTCAGGTTCTCCACCGGTACCTGTTCCTCCGAAGAGGGAGCCTGACCCGCGCCGAAAACATTGTCATTCATTAGCGAATACGTCCTTCACATTTAGTAGTTAAAGCTTCAAGGTTGGAAAAGTCATTGCTTACTAATTCGCCGGCTTCGTAGCTAGCGTCGCTGCAGAGATGGAGCCGTCACTGACGCGAATTCGCAGTTGGGAACCCATCGGAGCATCTGCAATAGAGGTCACAATCTGTGGTTCCGGCTGAGTAGCCGATTGTGCCTGCACGATGGCATAGCCGCGAGCGAGTGTGGCAGAGGGGCCAAGTGCTGAAACCTTGCCGCGCAATCCCGATACCACTGCCTCCTCGCGTTCCAGACTGCGGTGGATGAGAAAACGCAGCCGATCCACTTGCGCCGTGACAAACTCTTCACGCACGCGGATGGGAGTGAGCGGATCGCGCAGTACCGGCCGCGACGTTAAATCCCTCAGAGTAGCTACTTCACGGTCAACCCATCGCCGCAGGGATGCCGAGGAGCGCTCACGCAGCTGTGCAATGAGGCGTCGTTCCTCAGCAGCATCGGGCACTGTTTTCTTTGCTGCATCCGTCGGTGTGGCAGCACGTAAATCAGCGACGTAATCCAACAGCGGAGTATCCGGCTCGTGCCCGATTGCAGAAACCATCGGTGTTGTCGCCTTACTCACCGCACGAATCAGAGCCTCATCTGAAAAAGGCAGCAAATCTTCGACACTGCCACCGCCACGGGCGACGATGATGACATCAACCTCCGGATCGGCGTCGAGCTGTGCAAGCGCCTCAATAATCTCCGGAACAGCCTTGGCGCCCTGCACAATTGTGTTGATTACCCGGAAATCCACTTCGGGCCAGCGGGCACCCGCGACCGAAAGCACATCGCGTTCAGCCGCCGAACCGCGACCAGTAATCAACCCGATCTTGTTGGGGAGATAGGGCAGAGGGCGTTTCAGCCGTGGATCAAAAAGTCCTTCCGCCGCTAGCGCCTGGCGCAGCTGTTCCAACCGCGCCAATAGTTGCCCCAACCCCACGGGTCTCCACTCCGTAGCCCACAGGGAAAACTGCCCCCGCCCGGCATAAAACGCAGGCTTGCCCAAAACCACTACGCGGTCGCCGTTGCGCAACGGATTATTGCGCAGAGCCGCCGTAGAACAAGTCACCGACACCGAAAACTCCGCGGAGGTGTCACGCAGAGTGATGTAGGAGAGCTTCCAGCTCGGCTTGGAGTTGACCTGGGCGATTTCCCCCTCGACCCAAATCTGTCCAAGGCGCTCAATGTAGTCCTTGACTAACTGGTTCAGGCGTCGAACCTGAACCGGTTTCTCGGCCGACGTTTCCAATTTCGACATACATCAACACTTACACGATGGGGCGGATCGTCCTGCTAATAAACGCACTTTGCCCACAGGCTAAATCTGCCTGTGGGCAACTGTGACGGTAAAAGTGCAAGCCCGAGCTACTTGCGGTAACGAGACCTGCTATCGCGCCCGGTTATGCGCTCCTGGCGAGGGCGCTGCTGTCGCGGTGGCCACTCCTCGGTGCGACGGTGGTTGCTCCCCGGGCGTGCGGGGCTCTGTTGAGGCTTTTCGGACCGAGACTCCGGCGAAGACTGTTCTCCCCACATCCGTGCCGTTCCTGCCGCTTGACGACGGGGAAACTCCTGCTTCGGCCGCTGCGGTGCGTTTGGCCGTTCAATCGGACGATGAGGCTGCTGTCTGGTCGAGTTTGGCGAAGTGGAATCCTGAGTGAACTGCGCCTGGCCCGGATGCGGGCGAGACTGCCAACGGGATGTTGGCTGCTGGACCCGCTGTGCGAAATTCGAGCGCTGCTGGGCGCGCTCCCCAGAGCGGTCAACTGGTCGCTCACGCAGTTGCTCGGCGTTGCGCGATGCCGAGCTGGCGCTCGCTGCCGGTCGGGCACCAGAACGAGAAGTCTCCTGCCGAGAGCGTGCAGCCTGCTGGCGCGCCTGGCGGCGAGCTTCGGCATCTCGGATAATGTCCGCAGCGGGACGTCGTGAAGCAGGGCGTTCCTGAGAGCGAGAAGCTACGCGGCGATCAGATTCGGCGAGACGACGGCGAACCTGAGAGCTGGATTCGACAGCGGCTTCGTCACGGTGCTGGCGTTGTTTAGCGGCCTTGCGCTGGGTGTTGAGGGATTTCTCCTGGGTGCGGGTGATTTCGAGGTAACGCCACACTGCGATGATGACACAGATAATCATCAAGATCAGCAGCCACGGGAACTGCTGGATGATGGGATATGCGGAGGTCACCAGGCGAGCGCGTTTAGAGGTCGTCGCGGTCGCGCCACCATTTTCGGGATCGGCGAGAGAACCGGTAAACCACGCTGTGAAAAAGGTGACAAGCGCGAACAAAATAGGGATTTGAGCGACGGTAACTACCAGACCGCGAGGAACCACCAACAGTGTTCCGGCCACAGCAGCCACGGCAAAAGCAATGAAGTAGGGCTTGCCAAGCGAACCGTTGGGAACAGAAAAGAGCAAACCAAAAACGCCGGCCAGAAGCATCAGCAACGGCGGCACAAACATTGGCACGCGTGGAAGCAGGGGTTTGTTCCCACTGCCTTTACGGGTTATTGCTGATCTGTTCGACACGAATGCGTATCCTACCGGTTATTAGTGATAAAAACGGGCAAGCCCGGTATAAGAGCCTGCCCGTGTCTTGGAATCTCGCCCTACTTGTTTTTCTTAGAGAAAGGCCCGGAGACGACTTCAGTGACCTTGTGGAAGGCCTTGGTCATCGCTCCCTCTTCCTGCTTGGTCGGACCAGCATCGGGGGAAACTTTACCGGCGGTGCGAGCATCTGCCTTCACAGCGCTCTCCGCGGAGCTGTCGGAGTCATCACTGCCCAGACGGAACGAAGCCAGTCGGTCGCGCATTGCACGGCCGGCAGCTTCAATCTGAATGCCGGAGATTGATCCGGCATCCGTGGCGAACTCGATGTCCTTTGCGGTCTTGTCGCCCGTACGCAAATCCGTGAGGTCGCCGAGGTAGCGGAACCAGACCGCGACGACTGCAGTGACTGGCACCGCCAGGAAGGCGCCGATGATGCCGAAGATACCGCCACCGAGTAGGACAACCAGCAGGACGATTGCGGCGTGCAGGTCCATAGCCTTGGACTGCAGAATCGGGGAGAGAATATTGCCCTCAATCTGCTGGACGGCAATGATGATGAGCAAGACAAAGATTGCTGTGGTCAGGCCGTTGGCAACAAGTGCGACAACCACCGCAATGAAGCCGGCGGTGAACGCACCGACAATAGGAATGAAGCCAGCGAAGAAAGTCACCACGGCCAGGACCATTGCCAGCGGCACATTCAAAATCGCAAGACCGGCACCGATGAAGACCGCGTCGATAAGCGAAACGATAGCCTGCGTGCGGATGTAGCCCGACAGCGTGTTCCAGGAGCGGGTGAGCACCTCCGTGAGATGCCAACCGAGGCGACGTCCAGTCAGGCGGCGGAGCCATGGCAGGAAGTCCTGGCCGTCCTTGATGAAGAAAAACGTCAGAACCAGCATTGCCATCAAGGTTACGGCGGCCGAGGAGACCACCGAGATGCCCTGGAAGACTGTGTTGGCGATATCGCCGGAGCGCTCCTGAAGCCATGTGGACCCCTGGTCCAGTGCGTCGAGAATCTGCTCATCCTTGACGTTAAATGGTGGAGCCTGAATGATGTTCTGGACTTCCTGAATGCCGTCGGTGAACTGGCGACGCAATTCTGGGAATTGCGACTGCACAGTCGGTGCGAGGAACGCGACAACGCCGCCAAGCAGCGCCAGCGCGCCTAGGATGACCGTCAGTGCGGAGAGTGCGCGGGGCCAGCGGTGTTTCATCAGGAACACGGCGGGCGGAGCCAGCACCGTGGAGACAATCAGAGCCAGCAGAATCGGCAGAACGCCAGCCCAAATCTTTCCCAGAATCATAGCGCTGACATACAGCGCCGCTGCGGTGATGAGGAAACGCAGGCACCAACCTGCGAACCATCGGGCGCCCTCGCCAATGACGTCGGCGCGGTCGATGGACTCGGAGTCATTTTCGCTCATAAGCTCATCGAGGTTTTCAGCATCTTCCGGCAGATCCGGTTGCGTTGCCGCTGACTTATGGGCGTCGGAGGGGATAGACAGAGACTGTTCTATACGCAGAGGCTCCGATCCCATTACGTGATCGATAGCGTCTTTTTCGGACTGCGCAGTCCACTCTTCGCCTTCATTGGGTTTATTGCTCACGTATTCATTATGGGGGTTCGGAGGGGATAGGGGGCAACTTCACGAAGTTAGGGCGAGTTCAAATCTTTCTCCCCGAGCCCGTAAGATGAGCAATGTGAGTCTTACACTTGGAATCGTCGGTCTGCCCAATGTCGGAAAGTCAACCCTGTTTAACGCCTTGACACGCAACGATGTGCTGGCTGCGAATTATCCGTTCGCCACCATCGAGCCGAACGTCGGCGTTGTGGAGCTTCCCGATCCCCGTTTGAATAAGCTCGCCGAAATTTACGGCTCCGAGCGTATTCTTCCGGCTACGGTGTCGTTTGTGGACATCGCCGGCATCGTCAAGGGTGCATCGGAGGGCGAAGGTCTAGGTAACAAGTTCCTCGCCAACATCCGCGAGGCTGACGCTATCTGTCAGGTCGTCCGTGTCTTCAATGATGATGACGTTGTGCATGTCGACGGCAAGGTTGACCCGGCCTCTGACATCGGTGTGATTGAAACCGAGCTCATCCTGGCTGATATCCAGACTATTGAGAAGGCGCTGCCGCGTCTGGAAAAGGAAGCCAAGAAGGATAAGGAAAAGGTCGGTGAGGTTGAAGCCGTCAAGCAGGCTCTTGCCGTACTGGAAGAAGGGCGCACTCTCTTCGCTGCTTCCGATGATGTGAAGCTCTCCGCTCTGCGCGAGCTGCACTTGCTCACCGCAAAGCCGTTCCTCTACGTCTTCAACGCTGACGAGGAAGTGCTTGCCGACGAGGACCGCCGCGCGGATCTGGCCGCTGCTGTGGAACCGGCGGACTGTGTGTTCCTCGACGCCAAGGCTGAGTCGGACCTTCTGGAGCTGGATGAGGAATCCCGCAATGAGCTCCTGGCTGAAATTGGCCAGACCGAGCCGGGTCTGCATTCGCTTGCTCGCGCTGGTTTCCGCACTCTTGGTCTGCAGACTTACCTGACCGCTGGCCCGAAGGAGTCTCGCGCCTGGACCATTCCGAAGGGTGCTACGGCCCCGCAGGCTGCCGGCGTGATTCACACTGACTTTGAGCGTGGCTTCATTAAGGCTGAAATTGTGTCCTTCAATGACTTGGTTGAGGCCGGCTCAATCGCTGAAGCGAAGGCCAAGGGCAAGGTCCGCCAGGAGGGCAAGGACTACATCATGCACGACGGTGACGTGGTGGAGTTTCGTTTCAATGTAACCTGAGGCGCGCTAGTGTTAGCGGCATGACAACACGTGCTGCTATTTACCTCCGTATCTCGCTCGATGCTGCCATGGACGGCCTCGCCATCGACCGGCAGCGTCAGGACTGCGAAGCCCTTGCCGAGCAACGTGGCTGGGACGTCGTGCATACCTACGTCGATCAGTCGATCTCCGCGTCGAAGAAGGACGTGGACCGCCCCGACTACGACGCCATGGTGGCGTCCTTTGAGCGCGGCGAGATCGACGCAATCATTTGCTGGGACCTCGACCGCCTCACGCGGCAGCCCTGGCAGCTCGAAGAGTGGATCGACAGGGCAGAGGAGCAGGGGCTGAAACTCGTCACCGCGAACGGTGATGCTGACCTTGCCACCGACGGCGGCAGAATGTACGCGCGTATTAAAGCAGCCGTGGCGCGCGGCGAGATCGAGCGAAAGAGCATGCGCCAATCCCGTGCGCAACAGCAACGCGCCGAGCAGGGCCGCTGGTACTCCGGCGGTGTGCGCCCTATCGGCTACACCTCCACCGGCGAGATCATTCCATCCGAAGCCGCCGCCGTGCTCGGTATGTTCCGCGCTGTCGAGAAGGGCAACTCCATGCGCGACATTGCGCGCGCCTTATCTGGGGTCGATCAACCGGGCTTGCCGGATATCCCGACCACGCCGCGCCATATGTACACCGTGGTCACAGAGCGCAACGCTCGACGCCGCGCTGAAGGCCAGGAAGAAAAGCCGGTTCCCGACGCGCAGCCGTGGGCCTACACGTCGTTGCACTCGATCCTGCGCAACCCCGTGTATGCGGGTTACTCCACTTATAAGAAGGCCAAGCGCAAAGGCGTGAAGAACAAATACCGCCGTGTCACGCATATCGTCCGCGACCCCGATACCGGCGAGCCGGTGAAAGGGCAGTGGGAGCCGATCGTCACACCAGATCTGTGGTGGCGCGTGCAGAACGTGCTCGACGATCCCGACCGGCTGACCAACAAGGAGCGCCGGAACACTCGCCGCCATCTCGGCTCGGGTCTGTATGTCTGCGACGAGTGTGGCAACCCCGTGCGCACACATGCCGACCGCTACCGCTGCGCCGCCTGTGGATTAGTGCGCACACATAGCGTCGATGATTTTGTGCTCGCCGTGATCCGCGCCCGCCTTGGCCGTGACGACCTGGCGGACCTGCTGCCGACTGTGGACGACGACGAGGTCAACGCCATCGACGACGAACTCGCTGAGCTTCGCGCAAAGCTCGCCCGCGTCCAGGCTGACTACGATGAGGAGCTTATCGAGGCCCGTGACCTCAAGCGCGCGCGAAACCGTTATGAGCCGCAGATCGAGAAACTCGAAACGCGCCGTGCCCGTCTTGCTGGCGCATCGGCGCTGCTCGACACAACCGGCTACGCCTCGCCCGTGGATGCCTTCGACAACGCAGAGCTTGCCGTGCAGCGCCGAGTCATCAATACCCTGTGCCAGGTGCGCCTGCGCCGTGGCGTGCGCGGCACCAAGACCTTTAACCCTGAATCGGTGCAGATCGTGTGGAACTAGGTTGCAGTGTGTGACACGTCAACAATCGCGCGCATGCGCTGCGGCGCGCAAAGCTCTTACGAAGGAACGCCACGGGAGCCGGCAGTTCGGGGGAGATCTGCCTTCGTGTATCGGGGGCGACACTGCTCAACCGTGGCGTTCGCAGGAAGTATGACACGGCTCTTGTTACCCCAGAGGTCGTAGGTTCGAATCCTGCCCCCGCTACCAACTTCCAAGCCCCTACCAGGAGAAACACTGGTAGGGGCTTTAGTTATTTCTCTTAAGGCGCACGTCCTGGGACTCAAATCGGGACTTTAGCGATGGCATTTTGTCACTTAAGCCGGTTTGGAAGTGATGGGGTTAAGTGACAATTTTCGATTTTGTGACCTTGGATGACTGTGTCGTTTTGAGGAGTCGTCTGCACGGATTTCAGAAGTCCTCTGTACTATCGCCATCCACTCCGGAGAGGCCGCGGGCGTTCGTCCACTTCATCTGGAACGCGACTCGACAGAGCGCATTCAATACGATGGTCTCTTTCTCCCTGCGAAGGATGGGGGCACTTTAGGGTACCAGGGTGTTGACCAGATCGAGGAATTCCTCAGCGTAGGCAATTTGCTTGCGTAGCTTTTCGTAGCGGGTGCGCGTCTCCTCACGAATGTCGGCAAGGGTGGCCTTGGCATTACTCCGTGCCTGCTGTGCGGTATCACTGTCCTGCCCGCCATCTGAACTATGAAGAATCTCCGCAGCTTCCAGGAATTCCCGCATCTGATCCAGAGTAAACCCCAGCGGTTTCATCCGTCGCACCAGCAAAACACGACGTACATCAGCCTCACTATAAAGCCTGAACCCACCAGGGCTACGCCCCGATGGGGTAATCAGGCCGACGTTGTCATAATAACGCAAGGTGGGAATCGACAACCCAGTCTGGTCAACGACCTCGCCGATCTTGAAATTACTGTTTTGCATTGCCTGTTCTCCTTCACGGTGATGTTGCCCACGGGTTCCTGTGCCTGGGTTGGCGGTTGAGTAAAACTCCCGCTACCATGACCACCATCACCAAACCTAAAGTTACTAGAGGGTTGGATTCCTTTCGGGCGTTCGCCCAGTTACCTATCCCCTCAAAGATTGGACATCTATGACTGAAACTAGCACGGCGGCCCCCCGCCCCCTCCTGAGTCCAGACGGCGCTGATGCCCCTACCGGGATCATCGCATCCTTCCGTTACGCATTTTCTTCCCCCGCCCGTATCCGTATAGAGATTCTGGCCGGACTGGCGGTATCCCTGGCGCTGATCCCTGAGGCCATTGCCTTTTCCATCCTTGCCGGTGTTGACCCAGCCATGGGTCTGTTTTCCTCGGTAGTCATGGCCATTGCGATCGCCTTTACCGGTGGCCGCCCGGCAATGATCACCGGCGCCACCGGGGCTATTGCCCTAGTCATTGCTCCTGTGGCGCGTGGTTACGGGATGGATTATTTCATCGCCACCGTCTTGTTGGGCGGTGTCCTACAAATCGTGCTCGGCGCCCTCGGTGTGGCGAAACTTCAGCGTTTTATCCCCCGATCGGTGATGCTGGGTTTCGTCAATGCACTGGGCATTATGATTTTCACCGCCCAACTCGAACACCTCATTGATGTGCCTTGGATAGTCTACCCACTCGTCGGCTTGGGTGTGGTGATCATGATTTTCTTCCCCAAGCTCACCAGTGTGATCCCCGCCCCGCTGGTCACGATTATCGTGCTCACCGGTTTGGTCATTGCCGCCGGTTTGACTGTCCCGACGGTCTCGGACATGGGCAAGATGCCGGAGACCTTACCGTCCCTGTTTATTCCGAACGTGCCGTGGACGTTGGAGACCCTGCAGATCATCGCGCCTTATGCCCTGGCCATGGCCGTGGTCGGTCTCATGGAATCGTTGATGACCGCCAAGCTCGTCGATGACATCACCGACACTCATTCCGATAAAACTCGTGAATCCTGGGGACAGGGGGTGGCTAATATTGCCTCCGGTTTCTTCGGCGGCATGGGTGGCTGCGCGATGATCGGTCAAACCATGATCAACGTCCGCGAATCCGGGGCACGTACCCGCCTATCCACCCTGTTAGCCGGTGTGTTCCTGCTGGTCCTGGTCCTGGCACTGGGCGACATCGTTGGCATGATCCCGATGGCTGCGCTGGTGGCAATCATGATCATGGTCTCGGTCGGCACCATCGACTGGCACTCGGTGCATCCACGCACCCTTAAACTCATGCCGGTCTCTGAGACCATTGTTATGGCCGTGACGATTATTGCCACCCTAGCCACCAGCAACCTGGCCATTGGTGTGGTGTTGGGTGTGGTCACCGCGATGATCATGTTCGCCCGTCGGATGGCACATATCGCTTCCATTGAAAAGGTCTCCGATATCGACGGCGACGGCGATGGCGAGATTGATACTCGTACCTACCGGGTGCATGGCCAGTTGTTTTGGGCATCAAGCAATGACCTGGTTTATCGCTTTGATTACACCGATTCTGCCCGTCATATCACTATTGATCTCACTGAGGCGGAGATCTGGGATGCCTCCACGGTCGCGACCTTTGACGCGATTACGCAGAAGTTCCAGGACAGAGGCAAAACCGTGTCCATTATCGGGCTCGACGGTCCCAGTCAGGACCGGCTGAACCGCCTGTCTGGCCGGCTTGGCACCGGCCACTAACATCCCCCGACTCGAGCACATCGACTTGGCGCCCCAACTTATAACCGGGGCGCCAGTTTATTGGTGCTGTTGCAAAGTTGGGGCATAGGAAGAGCATAAAAGAAGCGTAGCGGTTAACCGCTACGCTGTGTTGTGGGGATTTTTACTTTTTACGGTGCACGTGTTCTAGTTAGTGGTTCGTTTCTTTCCTCGGGTGATTGCGACGGTATTCCTCGACTAAGTGAGCAATACCCGGCGCAGCCTGGGACAACATCCAGGTCATAAGCGCTATAAGAACCCCTATGACGATAAGTGTTAACGCCAACCAGCCCAGTGTTGGGCCGATGCCGTTGGCCTCCTGGACGTGACCCCACAAGGCAGACACGCCGTCGGGTATGCCGAGCATACTTAGCAGCCCGTTCCCCAAGGCTCCGACAGCAACGAGTGCGATAGCAACGAAGAGAACACTGGCTGCAATCCACGAGGCAGACATGCAGGCCTTAATAAAGTTCGTGTTCGACTTTTCCATGTCGTCGTTGTACTTTTTGCGCTCTGCACGTATCTTCTCCAGCAGCTTTTCGTTGGACTCCTTCTCCTGGAGCAGAGCGCTGCGAGCCTTCTTAGAGGCTTCTGCTGCCTCGTGCAGGCTCTTAGGCTCTTTCGACATTGCCTCAGATACAGCTACTTCTACCAGCGGTTCCAGGCTAGAAGTCAGGCTCGAAGTCATCTGAGCGTTCAGGCTCTGGCTGCGACCCGGACCACATCTACTCAGACACCATCTCCGGCACCAACTGGCAACGGCCTGGTCTTGATGACGCGCTGGCGTACATGCGCCCCGACGACACGCTCGTTGTCACGCGCTTGGACAGGCTCGGCCGCAGCCTCGCGGACACCGTGAACACCATCGCTGACCTCGCCGAGCGTGACATCAACGTCAAGGTGTTGGAGCCAGCGCTGGACACGTCGAAGCCCACCGACAAGGTGGTTATCAACGTCATGGCAAGTCTTGCCGAGTGGGAGCGTGACCTGCTTGTCCAGCGCACCCGTGAGGGCGTGGCGCACGCCCGCGCACAGGGCAGGGTCGCCGGCCCCAAGCCGAAGCTCAGCGCTGAGCAGGCGCAGATGGCCAAGGAGCTTATCGACGGCGGCAAGTCCGTCAGCGCTGTAGCGCGCACCTTTAACGTCTCGCGGCCGACGATCTATCGCGCTCTCAAGCGCATCGAAGCCGACGCTTAAGCACAGGCTGCGTCGCTAGCGCTCGCACCCGGCGAGAAGGCATCAGGCTGCGCTAGCGACGCTCGGCACACATGAGTGCTGCACTGCTGGGATACGCCTGCGACCGGCAGAGCCGGGCCGAATACGGGATTGACCACATACACCCCGTATTCGTGCAAAGGAGCACTGCCATGTCCACTCATTCCCACACGCTTGCATCCCACGGTGAGATCCTCGCGAACCTCCCCGGCATCCTCGGCTTCTACCCGAACAACTCGCTGATCCTCGCGTTCTTCGTCGACGACGAGGGCGTCGACACCGTCCGCCTCGGCCCGGTCGCACGGTTCGACCTGGACGAAGCAGTGGAGAAGCTCACCGAGAGCCGCGAGCGGTTCGCAGCGTGGATCAACCACCTGGAACTCGACGCTGTTATCGCGTACATGATCAGCGATGACATTGCGCAACCGATCTTTGACGCGACGGCCACGTACCTCACCAGCGGGGCAGTGCACCTACCGCCGCTGCTCGGGGTGGTGCAGGTGCCCGAGATTGTCACCGGGGCTGCATGGTGGTCTGTGTACCAGCATCCGCTCATCGACGAGCCGCGCCACGGCGTTGTCGGCGAGGTCGCCGCATCAGCGGCGCTGCAGCAGATGCTAGAGCACACCGGCGAGCTGCCGGAGCCGAGCAAAGACGACATCGAGGCACGGTTGAACAGCACCGATCACGGCATCGACGCTGCCGAGCACGCCGACATCATCGAAGACGCGCTGGCGTATATCCCGCCCATGTTCGCAGACGTGCTGCAGCGTGAATACGAGCAGGCGGCGGCAGGAATAACCCAGCCGAGCACGCGCGCTGTTCGATCGGCGCTGAAATGCTTCACTACAAAGCGCTTGCGAGACGCGCTGCTCGCGGCGCTGCTCGATGACCCGCAGGCGGGCCTACGGTTCGCGGAGCAGGTGATGCGCGCTGTTCCAACGAGCTGGCCAGGCATGCGCTCGCAGCTCACCGCCACTGTCGCAGTGCTCGCGCACGCCACAGGCCAGCCGGGGCTAGCTGGCGTGGCTGCGCAGCGAGCCACCGAGATCGGGCCAGACGAGAACTTCCCGTCGCTGGTGGCGAAGCTGATCGATATCGGCCAGGGCGAGCGGATGGTCGAGCTTGTCCGCGAGGGCGCTGAGAAGACCCGCACGATCTTGTTTGCCGAGTAGCACCACACACCCCGTTGTAGCAATGCAACGGGGTTTCTTTTTCTCGCGGGGCCTTGGCTTGCGACGACAGACACCGCAACGAGGCAGGGGAGTGACCTTTAGACAGCAGAGCTGTCTCCAACAGACGGATTGACCATCAATCCGAACAAGGAGGCACGTGATGCGCGACATCACCCACACCGACCTGGAACTGCTCTACCAGCTCGCCGACGGCATCGACGGCGAGGACGCCGATCCGGGCGCAGCACAAGAACTGCGCGACCTAGAGGCGGCAGGCACACCGCTGCCCTGGGCAGTGTTGTAACGACAGCGCAACCGCCCCGCAGCAGCAAAGCAGCTGCTTAAGTACCCAAATTGCACGGCAAATCACACCCACTCACGTAAGGAGAACCAACATGTCCAACCCCTTCAACAACGGCACCATCGTCGGCAACGCAGCTCGCGCACCCAAGCTGTTCGAGCACGCAAACGGCGGCGCGACGGTGAAGCTCAGCGTCTATGCGCGCAACACCTTCAAGAACAAGTCCACCGGCAAGGTGGAAAGCGAGATCGTGGAGCTGACCGGCTACGTCCAGGACGCCGCGAACCCCGGTGTGTTCGGCTGCATCGGCTCCGGCGATCGCGTTGCGGTGAGCTACTCGCTCAAGACCGACGTCTACACCGACAAGGACGGTGTGAAGCAGTACCCGCTGGTGGCGCGCATCGACACGGTGCAGCTGATCGATTCCAAGAAGGAGTCCGCTGCTCGCGCTGCCCGTCGCGGAGGCGAGGCGGCGACCGCCGCCCTGGCTGGCGCTGAGGGCGAAGAAGTACCGTTCTAACTACGAAACCCCGCAGGGAAACCTGCGGGGTTATTTTTTCAACCATTTCACACGCCAATTTGCTGCGAATCACTTGTGCAGTTTTACGGTGCAGTGGTGCGGTGCTTTTACTGGCGTTTCTGCTGCGCAACTCACTGCACTATGTAGTGTCTGTGACATTTCATTAACACGTAGGTTGCACTGTGTATTGGGCACCCATTTCATCGACACGTTTACTGCGCAATCAAATGCCCTGTCACTTTAATGACATGTGAATTGGGCAGTGAAGTGGTTTGTCATCCTATTGACACCTTTACTACGCAACAGAATGACAACGACATTCTGTCGGCCCTTCTACGGACATCTCTTCTGCGCAGCACATGCCCCGTCGTACACACCGACGTGCTGCGCACTATCTCCGCCACTCAACAGGCCAATTCACTGCGCAACGTAGTGACACCGGCCCCGCCTAGCCGAGATTTCTTCGATTTTCGCTGAATACCAGCCGTTTACCCGCCGCCAATGACCTACGACGCCGACGGCCCCCTGTTAGGCCCGCAGAAGGCCGTACAGGGCAGGGGAGAGCAGTGCTACAACTCCATACCGCCATCACGATCACGCTGCTGTTGCTGCTGGCGGCGCTTCTCGATGCGCTCGCGTGCACGCTGCTGCGCCCCGCCCTTCTTGCCTGAGGTCTGCGACTGCCTGAACAGCGTGTAACGCTCAAGCAACTCTGGGCTGCGATGCAGTTCTTGCACCAGGAACTTCTTATCCAAGTGCTCCAACTGTTGTCCTGACTTCACCGCTTCTTCGATGATGATGGCGGCTTCATCTTCGGCGTCCGTGTGCGCGTTGCGGCGGATCTGATCAGCCTCATCGCGGGCATCCTTGCGCGTTACTGCAGCGTCGCGTGTGGCCTCGTCGCGGATGCTCGTGGCCTCATCTCGTGCTTTGCTGCGGATCGTCTCGGCGTCGCGCTCAGCCTGCTTACGGGCCTCGTCGGTCTTGCGAGTGATCGTCTCTGCTTCGCTGCGAGCTGCGGCTGTAATATCGCCCGCCTTGGCCCGCGCAGTCTCTTCGGCTCGTTCGAGCAGCTCGTCTGCTTGCGCTTCGGCCAGGCCCAACTCCTGCTCAGCATCCTTGCGTGCTTCGCTGCGGATCTCTTCGGCTTCTTGCTCGGCCTTCTCGCGTGCTTCCTTGAGCACACGCTCGGCAACCTCGCGAGCCTGTGCTTCAGCATTCTCCTGTACGCGCTGGGCTGCTTCGCGGGCTTCTTGCGCCTGTTCAAGTTCCTTAGCAGCCTGCTCGCGGTCACGATCAATTGCGTCCATGTCGCGCTGCACGGATCGCTTCTTGACTTCCACATCATCCTCGCGCTTGGCGAGATCGCGCTCCCGGTCTTGTTGCTCGGTGTAGCGGTCGAGGTTGAGTGACTCGTCATGACGTTCGGAGACTTCTAGTTCCACCGGATAGCCGAGCGAGTGCATGTGTTCGCGCAGGCCCCGTTGCGCGTCGATGAACTTCTGGTTACCCGAGATCTGCTTGCCCTTCTTCGGGCCGGATGTGTACCGCACTGAGGTGTCAGTGTTGTACGCGATGCCGGGGCGGCAACGGAGCTTGTCGGGATCTTCGGGCTTCGGTGAGAACGTATCCGCCTGGAACTGGATGTGTGGCGTTGATTCGTCAAAGTTCATATCACCGCCAGCGACTGCGTCGATACCGCCGGGGATGAAGTTTTCTGCAAGCCAGCGCATTGACTCTTCGAGGTACTGCTTTGCTTCCTCGTAGTCGCGGGCGACATAGCGCGGACGTTTCACTTCGCGCCCGTCCACCTCACTGGTGTAGTAGTCGGGGATCTCCTTGCACATCGACTTCGGCAGATACACGACGAACAGCGACGTCTTGAAACTGTTCTTCTGCACGCGCACTCCGTCCATCCGAGGCGTCTACGGCCGCCACAGGGCCGTACAGCCGCTGCCACAAAGATGAACCAATCGAGTCGCGGCGCTACACATTTGCATCAACAGCTGCCGCTGGATCTGCTGCAGCGCGACGCGCTGCGAAACACACGTCGCTGGCGGTGCTCATTACATGCGCTTGCGCGCATATCTCCGCCGCGAGCGTGATGCGTCTGCACCGATACTGTGCTTATGGCACGGGCCGATATGGAGTGTGTTACTCAGCCCGTGTCGTTACCCCCGCAGCAGCATCAACACCGCCTGGCGGCGGATGGCTCGCTGCGGGATTTTCACCACCCTGCAATAACCGCCTAACGGCGGTGTCACGGTGCAGGGTGTGGCTGTGCGCACCACGTAGGCGATGTCGGTCTTGCCGTTCAGTTCGACGCCGTGGCACGTTCGCAAGCTCACGTTGCACACGGCGTGCGCGATGACGCGGGAAGACGCCGCAAGCGGCGTTTCCACCCGTCATCGGCCCTTACTTTAAGACCGACATACAACGGACGTAGCCGTATGTGGTGCGCACAGCGTGGCGACCTGCAGGTTTTGCGTAGGCACCATGTGCGCTTCGCGCATCAACGGGCCGTTTCGGGTAAGGGTCGAAGACCACTTTAAGACCCGAAACACGCAGGTCGCAGCCCCCTTCTGTGTCAAAACCCCTATATGTTTGTCGTTATAGGGGTAGAAGGGGGAAAAGGGCATAAGGGGGTGCGACGCCTCCGCTGCGCTCCGGCGCTCGGCATAGCCGAGGCACTGCACCGGGTATTACTGCTCGCTGGCGCTCGCATAACCCGGTGCCCGGCGCTGGCGCGCCGCCCCCTACAGCCCCAGTCTCAGACCTCGCTCGCTCGGTCTGGCTGGTGCTGTCTTGCCCTCCGCTTGCGCTCCGGTCAAGATGCCCAATAGTGCAGCTGGCGCTGCACCTTGTGTGATGACCCATGCTCTGCATCACGACACTGCCGGCAATCCGATATATCCCGTTGATATACATTCGGATATGCCAGCATCGATGTGTCGTGTTTGGGTCATCACGAAACGCTCCATCACGGCAAGCCTGCCGAGATGGATATTGGCGTATCTCACGACGCGGCATTATGCGGCATGCGCCGCATACCATCTGCCGTCGCGGTTGCATCTTCAGCAGCACAGCTGCTGAAATCTGCTCTGTCCACGCTGCTGTCTTTGCTGCACCCACGGCCCCGTCTTCGGCATATTTCACATCCATACAAGACTATGCCGGCCAAAACCGCGCATGACAGCAGCGCGACATACCGCCAGCCATGTGGCGGATGATCCAGGCGACGGGGCAGACGTGTATATGCCCCGTCGCCGATACCGGCGCAAGCATCGTGACAGTGTCACGTGTAGCGGTGCCGCAGCCACCCGCACACACGCGAAAACCCCGCCCTTGCGAGCGGGGTGTGTGGCGACATCAAACGTGACGGCTGTACGTCGTCACGCCGCGTGGCCGTACACACATGAGGTGATTGCGTGTACGGCTAAAGGGTTAGTCGGGTACAACTTCTAGATGCCGCTTCGGCTTACTGCCCTCGGTGCTCTCAGGCGTGTCGCCGTCACCGTTCTCAGGTGTATCGCTGTCCCCTTCGGTGCTGGCGGACTTGTCACCGTCCCCTTCGGTGCTGGCGGACTTGTCACCGTCGAGATTCACCTCGAACTCTTCGGCATACTTGCGCAACTGCGCAAGGCGCTCCTTTGTCGCTTTGTGTGCACGGCGCGCCTCGTTCACGGTATCTTTTGCTTGCTGCTCATCGCGCAGCGCTGCTGCGTAATCGTCTCTGAAAGACATGGTTTGTTCTCCTTGGTTGAATGAACTGTTTATTTGGACTCGGGGCACGACGGTGGAGCGCGCGTGTGTAGTAGCACGGCCATCACCCATCAGCCCTCGCACTCAGTTCAAGACCCAGCCTGACTAGCTGAGCTAAGCGGCGGGATCTCGTCGTAGGCGGGTTTGTCCGCATTAGTGCTTCACACCGCCCAGCACCGTGACGAGCTGCTGGCGCTGCTCATCTGTCAGTTGGGGCGCTGCATTCACGACGGCATCGACGAAGCCGTCGAATAGCTGCGGGGCAGGGCGGCGTGCGGCCGCGAGGTAGGCGTCGAGATCGTCTTGGCGAATCCGATAGGCGGTGCCGAAACGGTGGAATGAAAGACGGCCCTCTTTAATAGCTTTTCGCAACGTGGACTCGGAGCCGACGCCGAGATCGGGGGTTAAGTAGCAAAAAGTGTGTCTGACTTTCAGCATTACTGCTGATTAGGCTGGGTAAATCGGGCGGATATAAGCATCAAGACCTTATATCCGCCCGATTAGTGTTCAATCCACCGGAATGGCACCCGCATGTGCTAATCGGGGGTTGGTGTGCTTTCCGGGTGAGTAAAAACAGACCACGATGCCCGATATGCGCTGGGCAAATGAAGAAAAACGGAACCACTTCTAAAGGCACAACCAGGTGGCGATGCAAGGACCCGAACTGCGGCAGTTCCACGACACGAACCCGCACCGACCGCACGCAGACCCGCGACTTTAAAGCCTTCGTCTCTTATGCCACCTCCACAGCAACGTTGTCTGAACTCGCCCAGCAACAAGGGGTAAGCCGTTGGACACTTGACCGCCGATTCAAACCGTTCTGGCTCATCGACATCCCCAACGACGGTGACCCACAGCGCATCTACGACCAGATCTTCATCGACGGTACCTACACCGCCGCCGGATGCTTGCTCGTCGCAGCCAGCCACGACCACGTCATCGCATGGCACTGGACCAAACACGAAACCGCCCACGCCTACACGCAGCTACTCCGCAAAATCGCTGAGCCGCTCTGCGTCGTCCTCGACGGCGGACAAGGCGCACTTACTGCGATTAAAGCCTGCTGGCCGAACGCGATAATCCAACGATGCCTCGTCCATGCGCAACGCGTCATCCGCCGCTACACCACATCACGACCACGCACCGACGCCGGCAAAGCCATCTACGCCCTGGCGTTGAAACTGACCCGTATCACCACACTCGACCAGGCACGGGAGTGGACGCTGCGTCTGCACGACTTCGGACAGGTATTCAAAGCATTCCTCAACGAGAAAACGCCCGTGTCAAAAGAGCGCCGCACACTCAACAACCAGTGGGAATGGACCCATCTGCGAGTTCGCAAGGCATACAACTCCCTGCTGCACCTCTCACGGAAAGGATGGCTGTTTACCTACCTGCAGCCACCACCGAATGCGCTTGAGCCTCAACGCTGGGCTTCAACGACAAACAGTCTGGAAGGC
Organism: Corynebacterium jeikeium; assembly: GCA_003955985.1. Lineage (NCBI taxonomy): Bacteria > Bacillati > Actinomycetota > Actinomycetes > Mycobacteriales > Corynebacteriaceae > Corynebacterium > Corynebacterium jeikeium. Next base: position 1,891,547 of record CP033784.1, on the reverse strand, counting down.
GGCATCAACGCCGGGCTCAAACGCATCGCCGACGCGCATCGCGGCAGGTCCGGGGAACGCCAACGAAAAATGCTCGAGTGGTACCTGCACTCGAAAACGCAACTGCCTGACGACCCATTAAAGATCGCCAGGCAGTGCAATTTCGGCCAAGATCAACTCGCCAAAGTCAACGATCTTGTCGAAGAAGACCACAACAAAGCCGACCATGAAACAGGCCGACCAGCCTTCTACGACAACGCTATCCCAACCGAGTACGAACACTCGATAGGAATCAGAAAAGGCCCCATGAAGTAACAAACGGTGTGCCCGCCCCGCAACACGCCGAGCGGACACACTTTTTGCTACTTAACCCGAGATCGGCGAGTTCCTGCAGCGTGTAAAAGCGTGGCGCGACGGCGGTAGTCGTGTCCTTTTCGGACATAGAAAAACGCTCCTGGGCAGATTGATCTGTCCCGGAGCGGGGTGCTTTACCGGCTTGCTATTCAGGCGGCTTGGAGTGCCGTGCTCAACTCGCTAGAACGGTGGTCTGCCGTCCCATCGCTTTACGGGAGCGCTTACTCCCTACCTGACCGCTTTTGTGGTTGGCAATGCCGTTGCCGACCGGTCTATCTCGTCGGAGGAACCGCGCCTATCACGGTCGAGAGGCTGTCTCTTTATGAATTATCCTCGGGGTTATCCCCCGTATGCGGCTGGCTAAACCAAAAACGAATTAAAACGCCACATACGGTCTGGGGGCCATCGTACGGAACTTATGCGTCGCGCACAATAGCCTGCGACCTAATCTTTACGAATCGAACCGAGCACGTTTCTACACGCCACGTGGCACGGCTGGGGTGTTGTGGTGGGGCAGCTGTTGTGTGGCGGCATGGTGACACGCAAGGGGCGCGCCTTTTTGTGACCTGTGACACGTCTATAGTGTGCTCGTTTCGTAGTTTTGACCTCGTTTCGTAATTTGCCGATCAAAATACGAAAAAATTACGAAACGCTCTACCTGCGGTTTCGTAGAACTACGAAAATCGGAAAACCAAATTACGAAACACGCGATAACGCTGTGACCTGCACAGACACGTCACATTTCGGGGATGTTTCGTAATTTTGCGGCATTTCGACCCAAACCTTTTAAGGGAGAGACACAGACGCACATTACGGGCACATGTCTACGACATAGACCGTCCTCATTGAGGGCACGCTGCAGGGGTTGTAGCTATGTGACACGGCCGGGATGCTGCGTCACGGTGACACGCAAGGGGCGCGCCTTTTTATGACCTGTGACACGTCTGTAGCGCGCTCGTTTCGTAGTTTTGACCTCGTTTCGTAATTTGCCGATCAAAATACGAAAAAATTACGAAACGCTCTACC